>DASYAY010000030.1:0-27215 GCA_036501065.1 Chthoniobacter sp.
ACATAATCTTCCAAACTTTCCGGCAACAGCATCGCTTGCTTTCGGTCGGTTCCCTGAATGTAGGACATCTTGCTCTTCTTCAACCCGCCAACCCTCGGGAGCCAAGGGCTTTTCACACAGTCTCGGAGTTTGGGCACGAGGAACAATCCAAGGCCCATCCCTTTGCGGCCCTCTCAAACTCCTCGGCGCCTTTGCGGTAAAGCTGACGTCTTATTCTTCAAAGTGGGTGTCCATCCGGGCCGACGGTTGCTTTCAAATGCCTGCCACTCCAACATTGTCCGAATGCTTCTTCTCGGGCTGACCATTTTCACGGGCGCGTTTCTGCTCTTTCTCGTCGAACCACTCATCGCCCGATTTATCCTGCCCTGGTATGGCGGCAGTCCGGAAGTGTGGACGACTTGCATGCTCTTCTTTCAGGTCCTGCTCCTCGGCGGCTACGCCTATGCGCACGCGAGCGATCGCTGGCTCCCGCCCCGGCGTCAATTGCTCCTTCACCTGCTCCTGCTGGCGCTGGCGCTCTGCTTTCTTCCCATCGCCCCCCGTGAATCCTGGATGCCCGTCGCTGGTTCCTCCCCGACCTGGCGGATTCTCCTCCTTCTCGTCACCTGCCTGGGCCTGCCCTACTTCGTGCTCTCGGCCAGCGCGCCGCTGGTGCAGGCCTGGTCGCGCCACCTCCCTTTGACCGGATCGCCGTATCGCTTCTACGCTCTTTCCAATGTCGGCTCGATCCTCGGCCTCCTTTGTTACCCGACGCTGATCGAGCCGCATTTTTCCCGTCATGCGCAGGCTGGTTGGTGGTCGGTGGGCTTCGCGCTCTTTGCGGTCATCATCGGCGGGTACGGCGTCATGGTTTGGAAAGGTGCGGCCGGCGCCGTTGTCGCAAAAACGGTGAAGGCAACTTCGAAAAGGAATCGTCCGGAGCCGATTGGAATCAATCGGGCCTGGCTCTGTTTCGGGCTGCCCGCTTGCGCTTCCGTTCTGCTCCTCGCGGTGACGAATAAAGTTTGCCAGGACATCGCCGTGGTTCCGTTTCTCTGGGTGCTCCCGCTGGTCCTGTATCTTCTTTCGTTCGTCATATGCTTCGACCATCCGCGGTGGTACTGGCGGCCTTTCTGGGTGACGGCGTTTGCCCTGGCTGTCGCCGCCATCGTCTGGCGGATGTTGGGCGACAGCATCGTCACGCCGGATCAGCCGTGGCTATTTCCAGTGGCTTGGGCGCTGCGCAAGGCGCAAGGCCTCTCCATGTTTGCCGAGATCGGTATCTATCTTTTCCTGTTATTCACCTGCTGCGTGGTTTGCCATGGTGAAGTCTTCCGGCTGCGGCCACCGGTGAAGCATCTCACCGCTTACTATCTCCTCATCTCCGCCGGAGGCGCTTGTGGTGGACTGTTCGTTGCGGTCATCGCACCGTTGATCTTCCGGAGCTATTTCGAATTCCATTTCGGTCTGCTGGTGGCCATTTTGCTCGTGGCTTTCGCCATTCTCGGCGGTGGCGAGCTTGTCCTCTCCCGCCGATCGAGAGGCTATGCCTGGTTGCTCACCGGGGCCGGCCTGCTGGCTGTCTGCTGCACCTTCTATCGGGATGCACAATCGACTGTTCAAAACTCCATCGAGTTATCGCGCAACTTTTATGGCGTGGTCAAAGTCTTTGAAGCGGACAGCGATGATCCGAAGCTGCATCGGATTGCCTTGCAGCACGGCGCCACCTTGCACGGCGTGCAATTTCTATCTCCGGAACTGCGCGATCAGCCGACGACTTACTACACCCCTGACAGCGGTGTGGGACTGGTCATGAAACATTTTCCGCGACACAGCAACCGGCGCGTCGGGATCGTCGGACTTGGCGCGGGGACGCTCGCCGCGTACGGCCGGGCTGGGGATTGCTTCCGTTTCTATGAGATCAATGACGATGTCCGGCGGCTGGCCGAATCGCGCTTCACTTTTTTGAAGGATACAGCGGCGACCGTGGAGATTGCCATGGGCGACGCACGTCTTTCGCTGGAACGCGAGAAAGGCCAGCAATTCGACATCCTCGTGCTCGACGCTTTCAACAGCGATTCCATTCCGGTGCATCTCCTGACACGCGAGGCCTTCGAGGTCTATCGCCGCCATCTGAAACCTGACGGGGTCATCGCCGTGCACATCTCCAATCGCTCGGTCAACCTCGAACCTGTCCTCATGCTCGTCGCCCGCCATTTTGGCTACGCCGCGGCGCGGATCGACGATTCTCCCGAGGAATTCGTCGATGATCCCGCCGCTGTCCTCGGCGGTTCCGATTCGAACTGGATTTTGCTCTCGTCGAACAAGGAATTCATGAACTCCAAGCCAATCGTCGAGGCGCGCACTGCCCCGGCCGAATTTTCGCCGGCCATCCGCATGTGGACCGACGAAGACAGCAGCCTGCTCCCGCTGCTGCGTTTCTGATTTGCACTGGTCTTCCCGGGAGGCATTCAACGAATTCCACCCCCCATGTAACATTCTCGCGCGGGCTTCCGTCTTCTCCGACAATCACCCATGCAACCGCATCGACTCGTTCTCATCTTGCTGGTCGCGCTCGTCGGCGTGGCTGGCGCCCAGCTCCCGGGGGAATACAAGCCGCGGGTCTCTCCGGAGGAAGCATTCAAGTTTTTCGATACGGATGGAAATGGGACGCTGAGTGAAGAGGAGTTCTCGAAGGTCAAGGATTACAGCCCGTATTTTCGGGCGCATCCCGAGGCGATCGATCCGGTATTCAAGAAACTCGACTTGAAGGGGGACGGCCAGTTGACCTTCGAGGAATATCGCGAGGTCTATAACTTGGGAAAGCGCGCTCAAGCTGCGAATGCCACGCCGCAGCCGAATCCCGCGCCGAAACCGGAAACCGCCCACGTCGAGCCGGCCAAACCGCCTGTGCCCACCGCGTCGTCGCCGACTTCGGCAACGCCGAACGCCGATGGGCTGGCTTTCTTCGAGAAGAAGATTCGGCCGGTGCTCACCGACAAATGCTACAAATGTCACTCCGCCGATTCGGAAAAAATCAAAGGCGGCCTGGTGCTGGACACACGGCAGGGGATTCGTCGGGGCGGCGACACGGCGCCTGCGGTCGTGCCCGGTGACGTCGCGGGAAGTCTGCTCGCCGAAGCGCTCCGCTACACGAACAAGGATTTGCAAATGCCGCCCGAGAAGAGCGGCGGCAAACTGCCGGACAGCGTGATCGCGGATTTCGAGCAGTGGATCAAAATGGGGGCGCCAGATCCGCGTGAAGCCACGGCCGCCGTCGCGGTGTCCAAGCCCTCCTGGGATATGGAAAAAGCGAAGAGCCATTGGGCCTTCAAAGCGCCGCAGGCGCAGAAGCCGCCGGCGGTGCGCGATGCTTCGTGGCCGCGTTTGGACATCGATCGTTTTCTGCTCGCGGCGCTCGAAGCAAAGGACCTGAAGCCGGTGCCGGATGCCGACCGAGCCGTGTTATTGCGGCGGTTGTATTTTGATCTCACCGGTCTGCCGCCGACGCCGGCGCAACTCGACGCCTTTCTTGCTGATACGAGTCCGAATGCAGTCGAGAAAGTCGTGGATGAATTGCTCGCCTCGCCGCGCTTTGGGGAAACGTGGGGCCGTCATTGGCTCGATGTGGCCCGCTTCGCGGAAAGCAGCGGGCGCGATGTGAACGCGACCGAGCCGCACGCCTGGCGCTACCGGGATTACGTCATCGCCGCTCTCAACGCGGATAAGCCCTACGATGAATTTATTCGCGAGCAGATCGCGGGTGATTTGCTCCCGGCGAAGGACGACCGCGAGCGGGCGCAACATCTCATCGCCACCGGTTTTCTGGCTGTCGGTTCGATCAACCTCACGGAGCGGAATCCACGGCAATTCGCGCTCGATCTGGCCGATGAGCAAATCGATACCGTGTCGCAGGCGGTGCTCGGACTCACCGTCGCCTGCGCGCGCTGCCACGATCACAAATTCGATCCCATTCCGCAGCGGGATTATTACGCCATGGCGGGTATTTTCCTGAGCACCGACACGCGCTATGGGACGGCGCCGCTTTTCGAGAATGGCCATCCTGGGAAGGAGATTCCGTTGCCCGCCGATGCCGGTGTGCCGGTGCCGTCCCGAAAACTGAGCGCGGAGCAACGCGCGACGCTGGAAGGCAACCTGGCCAGGGCCAAGGCCTTTTACGACCGGTCGTTTGGCGTCGGGACGCCACCCATCGGTAATGATATCAAAAGGCGCGTTGTCGCGCTCGGTTCCTCGGCGCGGATTGGCCAACTGCAGAAGGAACTCGACAGCTACGATGCCGAGGGGAATCAGAAACCGATGGCCGTTGGCGTGCTCGATTTGCCCGCGGAAAGGGCTGCCAGCCCTGTTGGCCCGCCGCGCAATTACGCCGAGGGCCTCGCGCGATTCCAGGCGCGGGCGGTGATCTTTAGTGCCGTGGGCGACAGCCCGCTCTTCGTCCGTGGTGATGCCGCCAAACCCGCGAACACCGTGCCGCGCGGCTTTCTCACCGTTCTTGGTGCCACGGGGCCGGCGCAGATCCCGGCTGGCGAGAGTGGGCGTCGGGAACTGGCCGACTGGCTGGTGGCGCGCGATAACCCGCTCACGGCGCGCGTCTTTATTAATCGGGTCTGGCACTGGCTTTTCGGGCGCGGCCTCGTCGAGAGCGTCAACAATTTCGGTACCACCGGCACCACTCCGACCAACACCGCCTTGCTCGATTATCTTGCGCGGCGCTTTGAGGATGAAGGCTGGTCGGTGAAAAAGCTCATTCGCGAAATCGTCCTGAGCCGGAGTTATCAGCTCTCGTCCGTTTACGACGAAAAAGGTTTCACGGCTGATCCCGAAAATGCGCTGGTGTGGCGCCATAGCCCGCGGCGGCTGGAAGCGGAAGCGATTCGCGATGGAATGCTGGCAGTGAGCGGCGCCCTGCAACTGGAACCGCCGGTCGGTTCCGCGGTGGCTCTCGCGGGCGACGGCGCGTTGGGCGGGAGGCAAATCCCGAGCATGCGCCATCCGTTTAGTGAAGAACTCTTCGTCGATGCACCCGGTAACTTCCGCAGTGTTTATCTGCCGGTCGTCCGCAATGCTTTGCCGGATGCGCTCTCCGCGTTCGACTTTGCTGAACCGAACACCGTCGGTGGAAATCGGGATGCGACGAATGTGCCGGTGCAGGCTCTTTATTTGTTGAACAGCGAATTCGTCACGGCACAGGCGCAGCATTTTGCCGAGCGGTTGCTCGCACTGCCTCCGCAGCAACGAGTAGCCCAGGCCTTCCAACTGGCGTTTTCGCGTCCGCCGACCGCCACGGAAGAGGCGGCGGCGCGCGCTCTTTTCGACGGATATCCGACCCGTGACGAGAAAGCGGCGTGGACAAGTTTCTGCCGCGCGCTCTTCGGCTGCGCCGAGTTTCGCATCCTCGACTAAACTGTCCATGAATACGCCCTCCGCCCTTTTTTCCCGTCGCGACGCTCTGCGTTCACTTTCGTGCGGTTTTGGTTACCTGGCCTTCGCTGCGCTCGCCTCGCGCGCCTCCGCGGCAGCCGCCACTTCGCCACTGGCGCCGCGAGCGCCACAGTTTCCCGCGAAAGCCAAACGCGTGATCTTTCTCTGCATGCGCGGCGCGCCCTCGCATGTGGACACCTTCGATTACAAGCCGAAGCTCAAGGCGGATTCGGGTGCGCCCGGGCGTGCGCCGGGAAGCAAACTTCTTGGCTCGCAGTGGCGTTTCGCGCAATACGGCCAGTCCGGCAGGTGGGTCAGCGAACTGCTCCCGAACGTAGCCAAACACAGCGACGAGCTGTGCATGATTCATTCGATGCAGACCGATCTGCCCGCGCATCCGCAGGCCTATCTCATGTTGCACACCGGCAACTCGCAGTTCGTGCGCCCGTCGCTGGGCGCCTGGACGCTCTACGGTCTCGGCACCGCCAATGAGAACCTTCCCGGCTTCGTGACCATCGCGCCAACGACCATCAATGGCGGCGCGCAGAATTACGGGTCGGCCTTTCTCCCGGCGATTTACCAGGGGACTCGCATCGGCACGGACACGCGGCCGGTCGCGGGAGCGCGCGTCCGCGACATCGCGCCGGCCAATCCCGCCGAAGTGCAGCGCCGCGAGATCGACTTCATGCAGGCGCTCAATCGCGAAAAACTCGCGCGCGATCAGGTGCAGCCGCAGGTCGAGGGCGTTATCGAATCCTTCGAACTGGCCTTCCGAATGCAGAGCGAAATGCCGCGCGTCATGGATTTTTCCCAGGAGACGCCGGACACACTCAAGGCATACGGCATCGCCGGCAGCGAGCCAACGAATGACATGGGTCGCAAATGCCTCCTCGCACGGCGCATGATCGAGGCGGGTGTGCGTTTCGTCGAAGTGACGCAAGCCGATTGGGATCACCATTTCAATATCTCCAAAGCCCTGCCCGAAAGCTGCCTCTCCGTGGACCAGCCCATCGCCGCCCTCCTCACCGATCTCAAACAGCGCGGCCTCTTGCAGGACACGCTGGTCGTGTGGAGCGGAGAATTCGGCCGGACGCCACATGCCCAGGGCGCCGACGGACGCGACCACAACAACAAAGGCTTTACCGCCTGGATGGCCGGCGGCGGCGTGAAGGGCGGCTTCACCTACGGCGCGACCGATGATTACGGCTACGAAGCGGTGGAAAACAAAATGCACATCCACGACCTGCACGCGACCATGTTGCATCTCCTCGGCCTCAACCACGAGAAACTCACTTACCGTTACGCTGGGCGCGACTTTCGCCTGACGGATGTCAAAGGTGTCGTGGCGAAGGACATCATCGCCTGACTTACAGCAGCGGCGCCAGCGGGCGCAGGACGCGTTCCTTCCAGCGCTCCGCAGATGGACGCTGGCGGAATTGTTCGAGGTCGATCCGGTGCGAGTCCTGTTCGAAGTCCTGGCGCAATGTTATTTCCAATTCCGCGGCGCGTTCGGGATCGCGGACCAAGGCGCTGAGTTCGAAATTCAGGCGAAGCGAGCGGACATCGAAATTCGTCGAGCCCACGAGCAGCCATTGGTCATCGATCAGCCCGACCTTGGAGTGGTTGATGCCCTTGGCGTATTCGAAAATCTTCACGCCGTAGCGCAGCAACTCGTCGTAGAAGGAACGGCCGACGTAGATGAGCAGCGGATGTTGCGACTTCGCGGAAACGAGCAGGCGGACATCGACCCCGCGCGACGCGGCCAGCTCCAGCGCGGTGAGGAGCGGTTCCCTGGGCACGAAGTATCCGGTGGTGAGCCAGACCCGATGGCGCGCCGAATTGAGCAGATAGACGAGCGACATCTGGATGGGATCGTCGAGCGAGTCCGGGCCGTCGGGCATGGGTTGCACGAGGAGCCGCTGCGGCTCGGTCGGGAGGGGATAGTAGCGGTCGTCGAGCAACTTTTCCTCGGTCGCGAAAAACCAATCGTCGGCGAAAATCATCTGGAATTTTTTGGCCACGCTGCCGGTCAGCTCGATCTGCACATCCCGCCAGGGGCCGACCAGGGGATCCTCGCTGGCGTATTCCCAGCCCATGTTCATCCCGCCGACGAAAACGATCCGGCCGTCGATGACCTGCAGCTTGCGGTGGTTGCGGAGGTTAAAGGTCCACTGGTTGCGCAAAGGACGCGACGTGCGAAACCAGGCAAATTTTCCGCCGGCCTCCATGAGTTCTCGAAAGAAGGATTTGGAAAGATGCAGGCTGCCGACCTGGTCGAGGAGCACGCGGACTTCGACTCCGCGGCGCGCGGCTTGGATGAGGTGGTCGCGGAGTTCGCGTCCGCGGGGGTCATCGCGCCAGATGAAAAACTCGATGTGGACATGTTGGCGCGCTTCGTCGATGCGCTCGCAGAGCGCGGGAAAGAATTGCTTCCCGCCGATGTGCAGACGCGTCGTCTCGGCGGACGAGACCGCGACGTCGTTGATGTCGGAGAGCACTTCCAAAATGGCGCCTTCGGCCGCGGGAAGCGCGGCCATGAGCGCGCGGGTATGATGAGAGATTTGGTGCCCGGGACGGGCTCCGAACGCCGCCAGCACCTTACTGGCCCGCAATTTTTTGCGCTCCATGCGCTCGGTGCCGAAGACAAAGTAGAAGAGCGGTCCGATGAAGGGGAAGAGGATGACCGCCCAAATCCAGGCCAACGTGGAGACGGGTGGTTTATTCCGCGAGAGGATGTGCGGAATAATCGCCCACGAAGTAAGCAGGTAGCCAATCCAGAAGATGGAGGAGGGAGACGGCACGCGCCCTAATGGCGCGGAATGGCCGTCCGTGGCAAGCGCGATGGCTTGGGCTGGGGACTGATGGAAGATGGAAAACCCAAACGAACACGACCCCATGGTGTACCCATGGGGTCGTGAGGGACCGAAACCAAAATGGTTGGTGGCCTGGCCGCCGATGGTGATCGCCGGCCTGGTCGCTGGCTTAGTCGTGGACCGAAATCTTGCGCGGCTTCACGGCTTCGGCCTTTGGCAGGTGAAGCTTGAGCACGCCCTGGTCGATCTTCGCGGTGACCTTGGTGGTGTCGATCGAAGGATCGAGTTCGAAAGTGCGCCGGTAGTCGAAGGAACGTGATTCGCGATAGACTTCGCGGCCGCGATTCTCGACCGGGGCGCGGTGGCCGACGATGGTCAGCTCGCCATTCTCGACGGTGATGTCCAGGCCATCCTTATTCACGCCCGGCATTTCCGCTTCGAGAAGGTAGCCGTCGTTGGTTTCCAGGATGTTGGCCAGAGGAGTCAGGTATTCGACGCGGCGATTTTGCGCGGCAGTCGGTTGCGATTGAGTTTGGTTCAGAGTGGTATTCATGGATTTTGGAGAAAGATGGTTTGTTTTTGGTGTGGCTTTTCGGCGGGCCGAATCGGCCCGCCGGGATTTGAATTCAGCGACCGCGCGTCGGCGTCAGGAAACGTTCACCGCGATTTGTTTCGGTTTGGCTTCCTCGGCCTTCGGGAGTTCCACGGTGAGGACGCCGTCCTTGTAGGAGGCGTTCACCTTGGTGGCGTCCACTGCGGTGGGCAGGGTGACGCTGCGCTGGAACTTGCCGAAATAGCGTTCGCTGCGGAACGACTGGCCTTCCTTCTTCTCGACTTCATGCTTGCGCTCGCCGGAGATGGTCAGCACGCCTTCGTGCAGGGAGAGATTGATCTCGTCCTTCTTCAGGCCGGGCAGCTCAGCTTTGACGACGAGGTTGTCCTTGTCGTCCCACACGTCCAAAGACGGGGACCAGCCGCTGAACAGGCCGGTGTCGCGGCTCGGCCACGAGAAGTCGAACAAACGGCTCATTTCATCGCGGAGCGAGTTGAGATGGTCGAAGGAGGACCGGTTGGACAATTCAGGGAATTGATAACGGATAAGGCTCATAATTTGGAATTGGTTAGAATCGGATTTTGGCTTTCGCCGCTTTCCATTATGAGCTTGAGAGGTGCCGAATACTCTCCAAGGCGACCGATTAATCGTAATCAATTAACAGCAAAATACTTATGCATGAATAGGTGGCTTCGAACACCGGCTTGAAGTGTGTCATAATAACCCAGTGAGTGCGTCGATAAGAAACCACAGCCAGCGCCGATCTGACACTAGCCCCCATACGCCCAACCTGCCGCTCTACTGCATCAAGCTTTTCAGCGGCGCGATGTAGATCATCTGAAAAAGATTGATGCATTGCCAACCGCCGTAGATCAGCACGCCGACATAGAGCATCTTCGGCAGCCATTCCGCAAAAATCTCCAACGTGGTGATCGCTTTGTCGCGAAACTCTTCAGCCAGGCGGCGCAATTCGTCGTCCAAAGAACCGGTCTCTTCTCCGACGATCAATGCCTGTGTGAGATCGGTGGGAAAGGCATCGCTGGCCGCGAGCAGCGGACCGACCTGCTCGCCGGAGCGAATTCGCGGCACTGCCCAGTCCACCGCCGACCGCACCAGTCCGCTCAGGCTGGAACGTGCCCCGGAAAGGACGGAATCGATGACGTTGATTCCCGCGTCCAGTTGAATGCCGTAGACCGTGCAGAAACGGGAGAGGGCAAAAGAGCGGCGAATCGTGCCCAGGACGGGTATCGTGATGAGCAGCCGGTCCAGGATGGAATTTTCCGCGGCGATTTTCCGCAAGAGGATCGCACCGACGCCGACCACGAAGGCCGTCGCGTAGACGAAGAGCAGGGTCGTTCCGACGTCCCGGCAATACCCGCCGACACTGCCATTCTGGATTACCTGCTTTGGAACGCCGGCAATGAGGATGCAAACGTGAAGGACGAAAACGGGGTAGGCGCTGTGCCGGATGATGGTCCCCCGGGCCTTGTTCAGCGCCCCGAAATAAACCGAGAGTTCGTGCAGGCCGCGTTCCAGTTGGCCGCTCTTTTCCACCGCGGAAATCACGGCGGCTTCCAGTGGCGTGACGATTTCCGGTTGGGCGGCGAAAGACTCGCCCACGGTGTGTCCCTGGGCCAGCGATTGCCGGGCCGCTTCGATCAGGCGGCGTGTTTCGCCACGGGTGGCGTGGACCAATTTATCGAGGGCCGTGGGGAAGGGGACGCCGTTTCGCACCAACTGCCCGAGGTTGTGGTAGAGATCCTGTTTTTTTCGCAGGGACAGTGACACGCCGCGAAGTTCCGGGTTCAAAGGCGGGTTCGCAAGGTTTATTAACGAAGGAATGCACGACGAAGATTTCATGCGGACGGCGCTGGCCGAAGCACGCCGTGGGCTGGGCCGGACGAGCCCGAATCCGGCGGTCGGCGCTGTGATCGTGCGCCGTGGCCAGGTGGTGGCTCGGGGATTTCACCATCGGGCCGGGCTGCCGCATGCCGAGATCGAGGCTTTGCGTGCCTTGAAGGATCCTCGCCTGGCCAAGGGGACGACGATCTACGTCACCCTGGAGCCTTGCTCGACCCATGGCCGCACTCCGCCCTGTGTGGATGCCATCGTCGCCGCGGGCTTTCGGCGGGTGGTCATCGGGACGATCGATCCCAATCCGGCTCACGCCGGCCGCGGCGTGAATCTCTTGCGGGAGGCTGGGATTGACGTCACGCCGGGTGTGCTGGAGGAGGAGTGCCAGTCGCTGAATGCCGCTTTCAACCATTGGATCGTCACGAAAACGCCCCTGGTGATTGCCAAAGCGGGCATGTCTCTCGATGGCCGCCTGACGCGCCCGCCGGGCGAGGGCCAATGGCTGACCAATGCCGCGGCGCGTGCCGATGCGCATCGGCTCCGGTCCGAAGTGGATGCCATCCTCATCGGTGCGGAGACCTTGCGGAAGGACAATCCCAAGCTGACCGTGCGGGGCATCCGCGGCGCCCGCCAGCCATGGCGGATCGTGGTCACGCGCAGCGGCCGTCTGCCGAAGGACGCCCACCTGTTCACCGATGAATTTCGCGATCGCACTTTGGTTTACCGTGGAAAATCGCTGCGCATGGTGCTGCGGGATCTTGGCCGAAGGCAGATCACGAGTGTGCTCATCGAAGGTGGCGGCGGGGTCCTCGGAGAGGCTTTCGATCGGCGGCTCGTCCATCGAGTCCATTTCTACGTCGCGCCCTTGCTCTGCGGTGGTCCGGTAGTGGCCGTTGGCGGACTTGGGGCCGCTTCCACGGCGCAATCGGCGAACGTTCGGCACCCGAGGTATGCCAAGCTGGGTGACAATCTGTGCCTTACCGGTGAGGTCGAATACGCGGATTAGAGGTCGGGCGATGTGGAAAGTTTGGTTCGCCTCGCGGGAGTCCGAAATTTAGGCTCCCTCGAATGATGTGTGTATTGTGTCCGCGCCGATGGGCGCGATTGGTGATTCCGCTCGGACTGGCCGGCGCGCTTCTCGGCATGAGCTCTGCGACCGAACCGATTACGGAAAAGCATCCGGTGACCGACGTTTACCATGGCGTCAAAGTGGTCGACGACTATCAGTGGCTGGAGGACGGCAGCTCGCCCAAGGTCAAAGCCTGGACGGCGATGGAGAACGAGCGGACGCAAGCCTATCTCGACGGCCTTCCGGAACGCGCGAAAATCCGGGCGCAATTGACGGAGTGGTTTGACAAAAAATCGCCGAGCTATGGATGGCCGAGGTCGCGTCCGGGCCGGTTGTTTGCCCTCAAATCTCAGCCGCCGAAGCAGCAGCGGTTGCTGGTGGTGCTGGCTTCCGCGAATGATCTCGGTTCGGAAAAAGTGGTGCTCGACCCCAATGAACTCGCGCCGAAAGGGCGCGTGTCCATGGACTGGTACGTGCCGTCTCCGGACGGCCGATTCGTGGCCGTTTGTCTTTCCGAGAATGGCAGTGAAGATGGCGCGCTCCATTTCTATGAAACTGACACCGGCAAGGCGTTGCCCGACGTCATCGCGCATGTGCAGTTTCCCACGGCGGGCGGCAGTGCGGCATGGGCTCCGGATGGAAAGTCGATTTATTACACGCGTTTTCCGCGGGCGGGCGAACGACCCGAGGCGGATCTCAATTTTTACCAGCAGGTCTATGTGCACCGGCTCGGCACGCCGGATTCGCAGGATCGGTATTCGATCGGAAAAGATTTTCCGCGGATTGCGGAGATCGAGCTTGGAACCTCGCGCAGCGGCCGATGGTTGCTCGCGACGGTGGCGAATGGCGATGGCGGAGAATTTGCCCACTACGTGTGCGATCTTGGCGGTGGTGATCACACCGCATGGCGGCAGGTGACGCATTTTGAAGACGGGGTTAAGCAGGTGGGCATCGGTTGCGATGACGCCACGCTCTATCTGCACTCGGTGAAGAATGCTTCGCGTGGCCAAATCCTGCGGTTGTCGCTGGATGCCTCGGCGACGTTGAAGGACGCGGCGGTCATTGTGCCGGAGAGCGATGGAGTCATCGAAGGCATGGCTCTGACGGCTTCGTGGTTGTATGTGCCGGACCTGGTCGGCGGACCGTCCCGGCTGCGGCGTTTCGATCTCAGCGGAAAGAATGGCGTCGAAGTTCCCGTTCCCGCCAATTCCGGGATTGAGGGAATAACTCCCCTGGAGGATCGCCCGGATGACAACCGTCTCCTGCTCCTCGAGACCAGTTACACCGCGCCCGCTGCGTGGTACCTCTGCGATACCGGGAAGGGTGATAGTGCCGGCAGTGTCACCAAGACCGCGCTGGATGAAACTTCGCCGGTCGATTTCAGTGACATTGAGACGGTGCGCGAATTTGCCGTCTCGAAGGATGGGACGAAAGTCCCGCTGAATATCCTGCGGCGGAAAGGGACCAAGCTGGATGGGACCAATCCGACACTTCTCAGTGGCTACGGAGGTTACGGTATCAGCATGAGGCCGGGATTTAATTTCACGAAACGGGTTTGGTTCGATCGCGGCGGTGTCTTCGTTGAGGCGAATCTTCGCGGCGGTGGCGAGTATGGCGAGGCCTGGCATTTCGCCGGCAATCTCACAAAGAAACAGAATGTCTTCGATGACTTCGCGGCCTGCGCAAAATATCTCGTCGAGCGCGGGTACACGCGACCTGGGTGTCTCGCGGTCGAAGGCGGGAGCAATGGCGGATTGCTCATGGGCGCTTTCCTCACGCAACACCCTGGCGATGCGCGCGCGGTCGTCTCACACGTCGGCATTTACGATATGCTGCGTGTGGAATTGGATCCCAATGGCGCTTTCAATGTCACCGAGTTTGGCACGGTGAAAGATCCGGCACAGTTTCAGGCACTGTACGCTTATTCGCCGTACCATCACGTCGTCGACGGCGCGAAATATCCCGCCGTCTTTTTCCTCGCGGGCGAAAATGACGGGCGCGTGAACCCGGCGAATTCACGGAAGATGACGGCGCGGCTGCAGGCGGCGACGACTTCCGGCCTGCCGATTCTGTTGCGGATGAGTTCCGATTCCGGCCATGGGATGGGCACGGCACTCGCCGAACGGATTGCCCAGGACGCGGACGTGTTTGCGTTTCTTTTCGATCAGCTTGGGATGAAAGCTGAGCCGGGGAGGTAAGGGATCTTCCTGCCGCGCTACGTCATCGGCCAGAGCCAGGCCGCGATCATCGTCAATACCAGGCCAGCCACTCCTTGCAGAGCCATCATTGGCGAGACGGTGCGGAGGGTCTGATCTTCGCGCAGGCCGCTGAGGCGCGAGATGATCCAAAAACCGGCGTCGTTCATCCACGAAAACGGTTTCGAGCCGCAGCCGATGGCGAGCGCGAAATAGACCGGGTTCACATGGCTGTGGCCGCCCTCGGTCAGCGCCTTGGCAATCGGTGCGGCGGTGATCATGGCCACTGTGGCTGAGCCTTGCGCGGTGCGGACGAGAGTGGTGATGAGGAAGAGCGCCGGCAGCGCAATACCCTCGGCGCCGCCGAGCGCCTTGGCCAGGACTGCGGCGATGCCGGTCTGGCGCAATACTCCGCCGAAAGCGCCGCCTGCGCAGATGATGAGGAGGATGACGGCGCCGCTGGAGAGAGCGTGACCCACGGCCTTGTTCGTCGTCGCCCGATCTCGTTTCCAGGCGAGGAGGATCAGGGCGAAACAGGCGCCGAGGGTGAGGGCCATTTCCTTTTCTCCGAGCACGCGGACAGTCGCGGCGAACAGGCCGGGAGCGGGAGCCGGGGAATTGATCCACGCCGAAAGCGCGATGAGAAAAATCGGCAATGTCACCGGGATGAGGGAGAGAGCCAGCGGCGGCAGTGTGCGATGCACGGCGTCGTCCACGGCAGCGGCATCCTCGGCGGGGACTTCGAGGGTGTTCCGGCGATTCGACCAGAGGGCGAAAGCGCTGCCAAAGAGCGCGGCGCCGAAACCGATGAGACATCCCATGCCCATCATCCGCGTGATCGGGACGTCGAGGGCGTGGGCGACGAAGAGCGGCCCCGGGGTGGGCGGGACGAGCGAATGGGTGATGGTGCCACCGGCGACCGTGCACATGACCAGCAGGAGGTAGTCGCGTTTGGTCTGGCGCGCGACCGCCTTGGTCAGTGGCGATAACAGGTAGAATGTCGTTTCAAAAAAAACGGGCACGGTGAGAAAGAACGACGAGATGAAAAACGCCCAATGGGCCCGGGCAGCACCCATGGCTCGGAGCAGGGCGGTGGCGATGGCTTCCGCGCCACCCGAAAGCAGCATGGCTTCACCGAGGATCGAGGCCATGGCGATGAGCAGACCGAGAGTGGTGCAGGTGCGTCCAAACTCCTCGGCGACGCGCGTGGTGGCGGCTTCTGCCACCCACTTGGTGGCGGCCTTCGGGGTCAACTCGCTTTTCGCCACGCGGTCATTGGCATAGGCCTCGAGGGCCGATTGCGGAGTGAGGAGGGCCACGGCGAAGGCTCCGAGAACGAGCGCCAGAAAAGCGTGCAACCGCAGGAGCAGAATCCCGCCGACCACGATGACAATCCCGATGAGCAAAAGGATCAGCGGGCTCATCAAGGGCGGCGAAGAAATGGGGAAAACAGCACGGAGGGGAACATCCAACATCCAACGCCCAACATCCAACATCCAATTTCGCCGGAGCGAAGCTGGGGCGGGGATTTCTTATCGCATCGGTGGGCGAAGGTTTTTCGGAATGGGAGTAATGGGAGTCATAGGAAGAATGGGACCACTGGGACAACCGGACCGCATGCCGCGGACGTTCTTTGGTTGTGTAATTCCGGCTCTTTGGCCCATGGTTACGTCGAATCGCGCAATTCGTGTGAATGAATCCCGGTTCGGTGAAGTCTCAAACCCCGTGCCCTCTCTATGAAACTATTTCGACTTTCTGCCGTCTTTCTTGCCACATTTGCCGCGTTGCTGGTGATGTCTCCCTCACCTGCGCGGGCGGATGTTTCCTTCGACTATTTCCAAGAGAACCTTGCACCCTACGGGCAGTGGGTGGAGGTCGACGGTTATGGACCGTGCTGGCAACCTTCCAATGTGGACGTCAATTGGTCGCCCTATTCGGATGGCTATTGGGCTTACACCGATGCCGGTTGGACCTGGGTGAGCTATGAGGAGTTCGGCGGCATTGTTTACCACTACGGCCGCTGGTTGCGGGTCGATGGTGAAGGCTGGTGCTGGTCGCCGGATTATCAATGGGGGCCGGCTTGGGTTTCCTGGCGGACGAGCGACGACTACGTGGGCTGGGCGCCGCTGCCCCCGGAAGCTCGCTGGCGTCACGACGTCGGGTTCGGCGTGTGGGCGGACAGCGCCTACGACATCGGTCCGGGGTACTACAGCTTTTGCCACGTCCGCGATTTCGGCGCCCCGGTCCTGCGTCCGGTCCTGATCGATCCCGGACAAAATGTGGCGATCATCCGCGGCACGGTGAACGTGACCAATATCTCCTTCAATTCCGGCTTTGCCGGCGGTGGCGTCGTCTTCAATGGCGGCCCCAGGTTTGAAGCGGTGAGCGCCGTGGTCGCGCATCCGATACCGAGGCTCAAGCTGGTGACGAACGCGAATATCGACCCGGCGAGCTGGCGCAATCACAAGGGCGGCAAGGGAGTCAACGGATTCGCCAGCCAGACGGTGGGGAATCAATTGATCGTTGCCGCGCCGCGAGTGCTGCCGCCGGCCGATCCGGCGGCGTTCAAGGCGAAAGCGAAAATTGTCTACACCGCGGATCGCGTCTCGAAGGGATGGGCCGGTGTGAAGAGCCCGGAGACGCGGCAGGAGTTGCGCGACGAGATTCATCGGCAGGCCAAAGGGTTGACGCCGGAATCGGCTCCCGCCCATGCCGTCGCAGCGACGGATCTGAAAGTCGTCCCGTCGGTCGGGGACGCGCATGCCAAGTCGAGCTTGAACGTGCCGGGCGAACCGCATGAAAAGGCCGGCAAGGATCGCCATCCGGAGAATGTCGTCGTGGCGCCGGCGAATGTGCCGCCGAGCGGCAAACCAGGGTCGCAACTTCCGCCTGCGGGCAAGGGCTCGGCCATTGTCGAAAATCCGGCACAAGAACAGGGCGGATTCCGTGGCGGCGACGAGGGACGCAACATGAAGGACAAGAAGGGGAAGGACAAGCAAATCGCCCCGCAGCAAGAGGATGCGCGCCGTCGCGAATTCGAGGCCCAGCAGCAGCCGCCGCAACAGCAGCGCGTCGTCGAGGGTGGGCGCGGGAAGGATTCGGAGAAAGAGAAGGACCACAAGAACGAGAAATTTGAATCGCCGCGCGCGAATCAAGTCCCGCCGCCGGTGCAGCGTGGCATTCAGGTTCCCGGTGCCCAGCCTCCGGGTGGTTCACCGCAATCCGGGCATCACTCCAAAGACAGCAAGGATAAGGAGAAGGACAAGAACAACGGCAATTAAGGGCATTTCTCCGGAAAATAACCGCTCGCCAAGGCGGGCACCCCGTGCCAGCTTGGCCGACTTTCATGAAATTCCACGGTTCCCTCTTCATCGCGCTTTCCCTTTGCCTTGCCGCCCCGGCAGTTCTCGTCGCGGCGGACGCCAAAAAGAATGCCACGCCTCCCGCACCCCCAGCGCCGACGGCTGCACCTGCTCAAAAGGCCTTTGTCCTGCCCGAGACGGTCGCGACCGTGAATGGCTCCGAGATCAAGAAGGAGGAGCTGGAAAAGGAGTTCAACAACGTGCTGACGGCCCAGAAAATCCAAGCCTCGTCGCTGCCGGATGACCAGCGCATTCAGGGCTACCGCATGTTGCTCGATGACATCATCACGAACAAGCTGCTGGCGAAGGCCTCGGCCGACACCAAGGTGAGCGATGACGAAGTGAACGCGCAGTTCGAGCGCATCAAGGGCAACTTTGGGTCCGAAGCGGAACTGAAGAAGCAAGTGGAAGCGGCGGGCGAGACTCTCGACAAAGTGAAGACCGGCTTGCGGGATCGTCTGCGCGAGGAGCACTGGATCGATTCCCAGGTCAAGGACAAGGCGAAGGTGACCGACGCCGAGGCGGAAGATTTTTACAAGAAGAACCCGGACAAATTCCAAATGCCCGAGCAGGTGCGAGCCAGCCACATCCTCGTCAAAGTGCCGACCGACGCGACGCCGCAGGTCGTGGTGGAGAAGGAAAAGGCCGCACAGGCTATCGCCGACCGCGTGAAGAAAGGCGAGGATTTTGCGAAACTGGCGAAGGAATTATCCGAGGATCCGAGCGCCAAGGAGAACAGCGGCGATCTCAACTTCTTCACCCGCGAGGCCATGGTCCCGGAGTTTTCCAAAGCCGCCTTCGCCATGAAGAAGGGCGATATCAGCGATCCGGTGCGCAGCGAGTTTGGCTATCACGTGATCAAAGTGACCGACCGCAAGGAGGCCGAAACCATTTCGCTCGAGAAGGTCAAACCGCAACTGGTCGCCTTCCTCGAAAAGCAGAAAAAGCAAGAAGCCATCGAAAAGGTGATCCAGGAGATTCGCTCCAAGGCCGACGTCAAGATCAACCTGCCCGAACCTCCGGCTCCGGCTGCGGCTGCCGCTCCCGCCCCGGCCCCTGCGCCTGAGAAATAAGGGCATCGGTGGATGTTTTTTTTGCGCGACGGACGGTTTGCGTCCAGCGTGCGTGCGCGGAATTATGAATTGATGCGTGCGTTTTTCCGCGCAGACTTTTAAATCGACCGCGCCAGTTGCAGCGCACATCGAGTAACCTTCATGTCACGCAAAGTTCGGAAAAATGTTGGGGTGATTGGCCTCGGTATTATCGGATCCCGCGTCGCTGCGGGACTTCGGGCCGCGGGCTATCAGGTCTACGTCTGGAATCGCAGCGCCAAGCCTGCGCCGAATTTCCTCGGCTCGCCGGCGGAAATCGCGGAGTCCGCGGAGATCATCCAGATCTTTGTTTCTGACGCCCAGGCGCTCTTCGACGTCGTCGAAGCGATGAGCGAAACGTTGACCCCGAAACACGTCATCGTTTGCAACTCGACCGTAGGTCCCGAGGCGGTGCTGGAGGCGGCGCAATTGATCGAAGCCCGTGGGGCGCAATTTCTCGACGCCCCTTTCACCGGCAGCAAAGTCGCCGCGGAGAAGCGCCAGCTCGTTTATTATGTGGGCGGTTCCGAGCAGGCCTTCGTGCGGGCGCGTCCCATTCTCGAACTCACGAGCAAGAACATCATTCGCATGGGCGAGGTCGGCCATGCGTCCACGATCAAAGTCGTGACCAATATGATCTCGGGGGTCACCATCCAGGTGCTCGCCGAAGCCCTTTCCATCGTGCAGAAGGCGGGGATCGAGCCCGAGATGCTCGTCTCGGCCATCGAGCAGAATGCCTGCCGCTCCGGGGTGATCGATCTCAAGCTGCCCAAGATGATGGCGGGCGATTATGAGCCGCACTTTTCCCTGAAGCACATGTTCAAGGACGTGCAGCTCGGCATCCACATGGCCAACGCTCTCGATATCGAAATCCCCGCCACCACGGTGACGGCGGGGGTGATGTACGGCGCGTTGAACCAGGGGTGGGGCGACCTCGATTTTTCGGCCCTTTTCAAGAATTACGCACCTGCCGAGATTTTCGAGGAATTGCCGGCGCTCGACCATGTGCTCGGGCAGGGTGGGCCCGAATCGCTCGAAGCCGGTGGAGAGCCCCCGATCGTCCAACCGCTGCCTCTTGCGCTCAATACGACCGCTGAGCCTTCCGCCGGGCAGACCAACGTGGAACCCATCCCGGTGGTGGCGCCGGAGAAATCGGAGCTGCCCGTCGAAGCGACCTCCGTGGCCTTTGCCGGAGTCAATGGCAGCCCGGTCCGCGAGACGGTCCCCAGCGAAGAAGCCGCGCGCATCATTGAAGCTGTGCTCACGCATGTGGCTGGGCAGCGTGGAGACATGGGAGCGATGCCCCAGTTCGTTCGCCATATTGCGCCCGTCACGCAGCCGTCGGAAAAGGTTGTTTTGCCTGCCGAGGGGAAGTCGATGGAAGAAGAAACCGGAACAGTTTCGACCGGCGCTTTGGAAAAGGTGGCCGAAGTGAAAGTAGCCGATGGCGCCCAAGTGGCACCCGGGGAGTCGAAGCTGGATAAGAAGCAGAATTTCGTTCGCCGCTGGTTCGTGGGACGGGCCCAGAGCTAGCCATGCGGGAGAACGCCCGCCGCCCGGAATCTCGCGCTCATTCGGGAAATTCGTTGGGCAAGGCGCGCGTGCCACGCCTACCGTTGACCTCATACGCATGATTCGCGGCGATTCCCATACCTACCACCAGTTCCGCCAGCGCGGCGCGGTGGTGAATCTCTCCGGCCGAACCCAGTTGATTCTCGCGGGTCCGGATCGCCTCCGTTATTTGAACGGCCAGGTCACCAGCGACGTGCGCAAACTGGTTCCCGGCCAGACCCAGATGGCTTGTGTCACGACGGCCAAGGGAAAGCTTTGCGCCGACGTTTGCATCACGGCGCGGGAGAATTCGCTCATCGTCGATGCGGAACCGAGCCTGCGTGAGACATTATCGGCGCGCCTGGAGCGGTACATCGTGGCCGATGATGTCACGATCGCCGATGCCACCGAAGAGGAAGTCCTCTGGCACTATCTGGCGCCGGCTCGGCCGCCCGAGGGGATTGGCCAGACCTTCGCGACACGGCGGTTCGGCCGCGATGGCTGGGACCTGCGTCTGGCTGGAAAAGACTTCGCCGAAACTCGCGAAACGTTGCTCGCTGGCCAGGTGATCCTCGATGAAACCCTGGCTGATTTGATCCGGATCGAAGCCGGTGTCCCGCGGTGGGGATACGAGCTCGATGAAAACACGCTCCCGCCGGAAGCCGGCCTGGATGGGACGCATATCGACTACCACAAGGGCTGTTACATCGGCCAGGAGGTGATCTCCCGCCTGAAAAGCGTGGGGCACGTCAACCGCCAGCTCATCGGCTTCGTGGCCGAGGACGCGACCGCTCCCTTGGAACCCGGGATGTCCCTTTTTGCCGCCGCCGATGGCCCACCCGTCGGCCTGCTGACGAGCACGGCCTACAGTTTTGCCTTTGAAAAGCCCATTGCCCTCGGCTATCTCAGGCGCGGTTCGCCCTCGGGCGCGCTCTTCGCCCGCGAGGCGGACGCGACCGGCACTCCTGCCGTCGTGACCGTTCGGGAACTGCCAATTGTTTCATGAAAAAACTTCTCTTTACTGCCTGTGTCGCCGCGATGGTGCTCCCCGCCGCTCGCGCCGATGATGTCGCCCTGCTCACTTTCCAGACCGGCAAGGACAAGAAGAGCATCAAACAGGTGGCGATCGAGTTTTACGGCGCGGACGCGCCGCTCACGGTGGCGAACTTCGAGAAGCTGGCCCGCAAGAAGTACTACGACGGCCAGGCCATTCATCGCGTTTTTCCGCATCTGCTGCTGCAGATGGGCGATCCCTTGAGCCGGCGGCGCGAGCGTGCCAAGGTCGGCACCGGCGGTCCCGGCTACACCATTCCCCCGGAGATTCATCGCAAGCACATCAAGGGAGCGGTCGCCGCGGCGCGTTTGGGAGACAAGATCAATCCCTCGCGGTTGTCGAACGGCAGCCAATTTCTCATTTGTCTCGCACCAATGCCTTCCTACGACGGGAAATATACCGTCTTCGGCGATGTCATTTGGGGGCTCGATGGGCTCGACGAAATCAGCCAGTTGCCGGTGGACACGAACGACAACCCGCTCCAGCGCGTCGAGATCAAGTCGATCAAGATTCTTCCCCGCGAACAGCTCCCCTCGGGGCCGGCGCAACCGTTGCCGCCTCCGACGGCGAAGAAAAAGCCGTGGTGGAAGCTTTTCTAAAAAGGAGCAAAATTTTTCTCGAAAGAGGCACTTGCGGGGCGCGAGCGACGCACGTATAAAACGCTCCCCTCGCGAAACCGGGTAGGTACCGAAGTGGCCAAACGGGGCGGACTGTAAATCCGCTGGCTTACGCCTTCAGTGGTTCGAATCCACTCCTGCCCATTCTCTCTGAAAAAGAGATAAATTACTTGGATGTAAGGACTTGCGAGCTAGGAATCGCAGGTGACGGTGCTCACACGTAGATTCGCATACTGACGCAAAATCACGTGCGCTCCCGTCGAAAAATAGCAATAATTGCTACGTGGCGAAGCTCGCGTTTACGATCAAACCCTGCAAATATCCCGGCTACAAGTTCGTCGTTCGGTCGAAAGGCCCAGATGGACGGTGGGTCCGGAAGTTTTTTCAGTCCCACGGTGAGGCAAAGACCTACGCCAATCAGAAAACGATCGAGCAGATGAATCAGGGGCGGGAGTCGGTCGATTTTCCCGCCTGGCTCCGGGTCATGGCGCAGCAAGCCCACGATCAGCTCAACGCTTACGGAAAGACCATCGCCGACGCGGTGGCGTTTTACCTGCCGCACGTCAAAGCGCAGGCGACCAGTCGGCCGATCGCGACCGTCGTCGCCGAACTCTTGCTTCTAAAAAAGAAGGACGGTGCTTCGGACCGATATTTGAAGGACCTGCGGACGCGATTGAAAATATTCGCGGACGCGCATCCTGAGAAAAGCATCGCGGAATTCACGGCTCCCGCAATCGATGACTGGCTCAGAAGTCTTCCACACAGCCCGGTCACCAGGAACAACTACAAGCGATTGCTGGGCGTGCTGTTCTCCCATGCCGTGTCTCGCGACTACATTCCGTCGAATCCCGCGCAGAAAGCGGAGCTAAGCGAGCGCCGGTGACGGTGTAGAGGAAGGAAAAATTCTTTCCATGTGCATCGCTATTCCCAATCAGGAAATTAAAAATAACGGCGTCGAACAACTTCAGCACGTCCGGGCCGGGCACTGATGAAATTGTCCGCACCAAAGCGAAGCATCGCTTAAGATTTGGCCCTCCCTCTTGTTGGTATTTCAATTCCGGTGGAATTCCGATCGCCTGGCAAAAGTCTTCTTGATGAATCCGCGCCAAGTTGCCGTCAGCCGTTTCTTCGCGATCAAATCGTTTCACCTGCAAGAACGGTGTCTCGCCGGCCTTGCCCATTTCCACATCGGCTACGTCCATCCCAACTCGCTTGGCAAGCCGCATGCAAAAGAATTCGTTCTCAACCAGTTGCTCATAATGAGCGTTTGGTGGTTTTAGAATGTGGCTGCTTGGTGCACCTCCCAGTGGAAGGCTGAATTTTCCATTTCGAATAGCCACCACCAACTTCCCTTGCGCTCCTGCCAGCGAGAGCCGTATTCCTTCGGTGCCGGTAAGAAGAGGGTGAGCCGGCAATTCCGTAAATTTCTTCGCTAGTTCATCAAGGGTGATTTCGCGATATGAGGACTCTTCGGCTGGCGGTATTTCGCCGGGCGCGAGCAGGCTGACGGCACCCGCGCATTCGGCACCGATTTTCTCCAAAATCGCAAAGTCGTTTTTGTCGCTCACGCCAAATGCCTTCGCGATAAGCTCACGATTTGTCTGCTCTGGCAGGAGACCGGCGAAGAAAGGGCGACAAAGCTTTCGGCCGAATCGCTCCTTCTGCAGTGGCAGCGATGCCGAGAGCGGGATCGCCGGTTTCGAATTCAGCCAGCCTTCAGCGTATCGAAAATGGAGTGTTCCATCGTTGTCCTGCTCCAATTCCCCGACCAAATCTTTCTTCAAGAATACGTTCAGTGTCCGTTTCATTTAAGCTCCTTTCCTCGGGGTAAACGTCAATTCGACGCCAAGGTTGGCCAAAACGTCGAGCGCCTTGCCGAGTTCGCAGGTGCGCTTTCCGTTTTCCAGATCACTGATGAAACGCGTTCCAGTACCCGAAACCAAAGCGAGATCGCTTTGCTTCAGATGGAGTTCTTTGCGGCGTTTTCTTACGAATTCGCCAAAGGTTTGTGTGGTCATGGTGATTACCAATTTATTACCGTTCGGTAATAGTATCGGTCCCGCAAGAGAAAATCAACAGAAAATTACCGAGCGGTAAAAATCCGAATAATTCGAACAAATTTCAAGTAAATATTACCGTACGGGAATCGAGGCGTCATTGCTTCAGCACCAGTGTTCCACCGTTTCTCATGCGTGCTGACCATCGGCCGCGATGCTGCGTGGCGTCCAAGGCCTTGCGCGCGAGTGGTGCCCAGGTCAGCTCCAACTCATCAGTCCATTGAGCGCAAAGCCGTAGCACTTTACTGCGGGAACAGCACTTGAGCAATTGACCCAATACGTCCTCGCGCACCGTGAACAGGCCTTCCATGATATTCCGCGCCTCCTCGAAGCCTTGGGACAGCCCGACCTCGGACAGCAATTCCAGCAACGCGCGTTCACGAACGGAAACGAGTGGACCGTCCGGATTTTCCGGCAGCGGCTCCAGACCAAAATTCTTGGGAAGCTCGCTCGTAAATAAATGCCGTGCGGCGTAGCTGCATGAAAACCGACTGGTGAACCATTCCGGCAAGGGCTTCGAGACATCTCCGAGTAGGATCAGATGCTCGCGAAACGAGAGATTGTGACGCACACCGCGCCAATCGAGAGCCGTCTTGCCGGCCACGTGCAAGCCGGGGACGGTCTTGGCCAGGAATTTGAGACAGGCGTCCCTATCGAGGGTATCATTGGGAAATGCGAACACGCCGCGCCCAAGGCTCCGCAGCCATCCGGAATGGACATAATTTCGGGCGTGGGACGCCGAAACTCCAATAGAGCGGAGCGTCTGAACATCGAGCCGACCGCCGCGCCGAGTTTCCGTTTGGAGCCTCTTCAATGGATTATGCCTCGTTGATAAAGCCATAATGCATTCTATAGGATTATTTCAAGCAATGCGAGGCTTGCGTGATGGTCCGGACCGCCCCTTGCAGAAGGCTTGGAGCCGACTGAAGCGGGCCACGTGGTCTTTGATATTTCATACAAATTCTCGATTGGAGCGTAGGGCAAAACGGCGGCAGGTGCGGCGGACGGCACTGCGAGTCTGGGAGTGTAGCGAAGCGTGCCGAAGGTGGCCCCATGCCCGTGCCAGCGTTGACATCGATAACGGTTCCTTCGCTGCCGTTGTCCGTGATGGTCAGATTGCCGAGCGGGAGTCAGGCCGCGTCGGTCCATGAATTATTGTATTTGACTACGTAGGTGCGATCCGAAAACCGCGGACTGAAAATGACCGCCCGCTGGCCAGGCTGGCCGGACACCGTTTCGAACCCACAACGGGACGCGCGAGGTGGCCTCCTTGGGCAGCAGACCTGCGGTGAATTCAAAGAGATTGTTCTGCCTGTTGCCTGTTGCCATCGGGTTGGCGAGATCGGCAGCGTCGCCGGTATTAGTAGCTACGCTGAAATGCAGCAGCCGCTAGGCTTCCTGGGCCGTGAGCTGCCCGAGGCCGTGTTGCCCGCGCGATCGGGCTGGCATTCACCGTCGTCGTGCCGAGTGCTCAAAACCCGCAATAAACCTTCCGTCGAAAAGCTGCTTGCGATAGAAAGAGACGGCAGGTAATGCTCGATTCACGACCCGCATGGATAGCACATCCCAAACACAACTGCTGGAGAAGGCCGGGATCAAAAGAGCATTAGCGAAACTTTGCGCCGGTTTCAAAGCTGGCCGGCTCACTCTTTACCTTGGAGCGGGGCTTTCGCTTGCCAGTGGGTTGCCGAGTTGGAACACATTGGTCGCCACACTCTACTATTCCGCGGTAATGGCGGATTGGATGGGGCCGTGGACTCCATATCCGAACTACCTTTTCGCTCTGGGGGAATGGCTTTTGAAGCAGTCTGGCGAGTCCCCAGAAGTGATTGCCGGCAAAGTCGAAAGCTACTACGGAGGGCAGTCAAACGGCCACCGGAGCCCTGATTTCGAGCGGGAATTCCTCCGAATACTATATTCACCGTGGCAGCAAAATGGCAATTTTGTGCAGCCCTCATCCTCCGCTCTGCGCAATGGAAATGAGTTACTCAACTCGGTGGCTACTCTTTGCGAGGCAACCACCGCTATCAGAGGCCTTTATGCTGTCGTCACTACTAACTATGATAGCCTGCTTGAGATCGCTCTCGAGGAGGGGCCGGCAAGTCATCGGTTCTCGCCAGTCTGGAAGTCTTCCCAACTCCCCGAGGGCGAAGGAAGAGCGGGAAGCGAAAAAAAAGGCATTTTCCATGTTCATGGCTATCTTCCCCCACCAGCGCAAGCGCGACCGGGCTCGGCGTTTGACGAAATAATGCTTACTGAGGCTCACTATCACACTGCGGCGAACGATCTTTATTCGTGGAGCAATCTTTGTCTCGTGCGCTCCTTTTCGTCTTCCATCGGACTTGTTGTTGGTATGTCCATGACTGATCGAAACTTGCGGCGTCTGCTGTACGCGCTCCAACACACTAAGCTATTGGACGATGTGTTTGTAATCCTTAAAGAGCCCGAGGCACCCATGATTACGTCATGTGACGCCGAAATCATCCATGCCAATGCCAAACGCTACGCAAATCGCTTTTCTCGCAGCGGAATTAGCCGCGCGACGGAGGTTGATGAAAAACTTGCCACCATGCTAAATGCGCTTTATCTGCAAGAAAAAAACATCATCGAAAGTTCACTGATGAATTTGGGATTGAACATCATTTGGGTTTCACAATACGAGGAAGTTCCAGTCATTCTGAACGCGATAAATCAATCGTAAGGGTACAGATTTTTTGAAATACCCGGCCCGATTTGCAGCCGGCACTTTGTAATAATCGCATCGCGAACTCTGGCACATGGACATATTTAGAAGCATTGAATTCGATCCGCCCAGTCCGAAAGCAGGGCAGCAATTTCAAGTTAAGGTGCGTTTGAATCAGCCAGTCGCCGCGGGTTCCATTCCCCTGACAGTGCTATTTGAAAAGCAGCGACTGAAGGATTCTGGTTCGGGATTCCTGGAACTGCGCCCAACCGGCCCAAACTACTTCGAAGTTGGCCCGCAACCGATTGAGATACAGCCAATTCAGGATCAAGGCACGCTGTCGCTCGTTGTTCAGAAAGATGCCAAAGATGGAGATGATGGCACCCCAATTGTCTTTCCAGATAATTTGGCAATCACCTGCTATCTCGCCCCAAGTCCTACCAGTTCTGACCGACCACTTGCATCACCCTCAGCCTACGCATTTGGAGTTGTGAGAATTCTACCGGTTGCAGTGAGTTGAAGCCAGAATTTCGGTTTTGGCTTTCCATTCCTGTACGGTGGACTTCCAGATGGCAGAAGTCGCTGTTTAATGGGGACTCACTCCGGGGGATGCCCCAGCGCCAATGGTGTGACCGTGAATTGCGCGGACGGTATTGGGGTTCCGTATCGCTACTCCTTCGGTCGCAACGCACTGAGTTACAAGCCTCCAGGCGCCTGTGTCCATCATGGCAACCTGATACGCTAACGGGATTAGCCCGCATTTCTCATACATCGTTTGTGATGAAGTGAGATTGACTTTGCGGTGCTGTTTTTCCGGCTGGTGATGGTTTTTTGGGGAGACTTTTCCACTCACCGGGGTCCTCCAAAGACACTGCCCCCTTCCCCCATCTGCTTT
>DASYAY010000031.1:0-8481 GCA_036501065.1 Chthoniobacter sp.
CTCTATCTCAACTCCCTCCTCAAAACCACCACGCCCCGACTACTCACCACCGCTTCATAAGCCTTCCATCTCCACCCCTCACCCCTCATAAAACCCCGCCAAAAAAAACACAGTTGCTCCGGGGTGAGTCCGATGGGACGACCCTGATCCCCCGGATGTTATCCGGGGCTACGGTCCTTCAGCCCTCCGGGCTGGGAGGATGTCACCCTATATTACGAGACTCAATAAAAAGTAAGTTGCGGCCCAGCCCGAAGGGCTGACGGACTGTAGCCGGGGGTAACACCCCCGGAATGCGACACCCCAGACAACGGATGCACCCCGGAGGGTGTGCCGGGGTCGCCTTTCAGGAGTAATTTCCGGCACCCCGGCCGGGTGGATGAGTTATTTATTGGGTGCATTCCGGGGGTATTACCCCCGGCTACGGTCCGGCAAGCCTCCGGCTTGCCCCGTGCGCACTTAAGGTTCACGAGAGAGAGAAACATCCCACCCGAACTTTTTTGGCGATTGGTGTTGACTTGGAAGGCCAAAGTCCCAACTGCCGTTCTTATATGAATGAGAGCGAATCCAAGGATGTCCCGCAGGTAACTCCGAGCCGGGAGAATGAGCGCTTGAAACCCGAATGGCTGCGCATCCCCGAGGCGATGCGGATCTTCGGGCTGGGGCGCAGTGCCCTCTATGAACTTATCGCCGGAGGGAAGATCCAGAGCACGCCTTTGCGGAAACCGGGGGCAAAACGCGGGATCCGGCTGATCCGCTACGATAGCCTGGCTTTGTATCTCGAGCAGGCGGCCCGGGAAGGAGGCGTGGCGCGATGAACGCGATCACCGTCTTAACTAACGCGATCTTAACTAACGCGATCTTCACTAACAGCCGTGGGCGGATCGCGGCGCGGCGGACGCCGGGCAGCGAAGAGGCACTTTGAGAAAGGAACAGTAACATGGAAAATACGCATACATCCGGCGAAGAGTCATCCTCTTCCCCCTTTGATGACTGGGCGAGGGATCACGACTTACCCACGGCGAAGGAAGCGCCGAGTTATACGGCCAATGATACCGGGCGCGCCCGGCGCTTCATCGACTATTATGTCGATCGCTTGCGCTATGTGCCGAAGTTTGGGAAATGGATGATCTGGGACGGACACCGCTGGCGGATCGACGAGGACGGCGCGATCACCCGCCTGGCGATGGAGCATTCGCAGGCGCTCATCGCCCTGGCCAGCCGCATTCCAGAGGCCGGGGCCCGGCGGCTCGCCGTGCAGGAAGCGCTGAGCATGGGCAATCTCCGGCGCATCCAGCACACGCTGGAACTGGCCAGCGCGGAGGGCCGCATCGTCGTCCCGCATACCGAGCTGGATGCCGATCCGTGGTTGCTCGGGGTGCAAAACGGCGTGGTCGACCTGCGCACCGGCGCCTTCCGCGCCGGACGCCGCACTGATCTCCTCACCAAATGCGCGGGCACGAGTTATGAAGAAGCGGCCGATTGTCCGCGCTGGCGGGGATTTCTCGAGGAAGTGCTGGGCGGTGATGCCGAACGCCTGAGTTATCTTCAGAAAGCAGTGGGATATTCACTGACCGGCGAAACGACCGAGCAATGCTTTTTCTTCCTCTACGGTTCGGGGAAGAACGGGAAGAGTGTCTTCACGGAGATCCTCCACCGGCTCTTCGGCGAGTACGCGCAGCGGGCGCCGTCGAGTCTGCTCACCGCGAGCATCCACGGCCGCGAGCCGACGCACGAGATCGCCCGGCTGCGCGGGGCGCGGTTGGTCATCGGCAGCGAGACCGAGGAGGGCGCGTGGCTGGCGGAATCCCGGGTGAAGGATATCACCGGCGGGGACACGCTCACCGGGCGTTGCCTTTACCAGGAAGCGTTTGACTTCACGCCCACCCTCAAGCTCTGGATGTTTGGCAATCACAAGCCGCGCATCCGCGGGACGGATGATGGGATCTGGCGGCGCATTCGGCTCCTGCCATTTACCGTGCAAATCCCCGAGGAGCGCCGCGACCCGCAATTGACCGCCAAACTGAGCGAGGAGTTGCCGGGCATCCTGCGCTGGGCGCTGGCCGGGGTGCGCGCCTGGCAGGAGAACGGGCTGCGGGCCCCGGCGATCGTCACCGAAGCCGGCGCAGAGTATCGCCAGGAAGAGGACTGCCTCGGGGATTTTCTGGCCGAGGAGATCGTGACCGGGCTGACGAAACGCACCTCCGTGGCCGAGGTCTTCGCGAGATATCAGACGTGGGCGGAGAGAGTGGGGCAGGCGGTGATGAGCCAGCAGAAGCTCAGCCGGCGGCTGGGTGAGCGGGGATTTCAGCGCACCAAGTCGAATAGCGAAGCCTTCTGGGAGGGAATCGCCCTGAAATGAATCCACCGGTGACCGGGAAATGGCGGAGACAGTGCTCTAATAGAGCACTTTCACCTAAAGTCCTCACGAGGCGGCGCTGTAGGAAAGTTAGGGGAAAACCACCTTAATAGAGCACTTAGAGCACTGGCGCAGATCCCACCGGCGATCCGGCCGCGCGCACCGCCTTGACAGCCCCGCGCGGCGTCGCGGATGTTGCCCGTCCGCACTTTCGATGAAACGCATCCTCTCGGGCATCAAGCCCACCGGCAAACCGCATATTGGAAATTACTTTGGCATGATGCGCCCAGCCATCGATTGGCAGAACCAGGGTGAAGCCTACTATTTCATCGCCGATTACCATGCGCTGACGACGGTTTTCGATCCGGTAAAACTGCGCGAATACGTCCACGGTGTGGCGCTCGACTTCCTGGCCTGCGGGCTCGATCCCGCGAAGACCGTGCTTTTCCGGCAGAGCGATGTGCCGGCGCACACGGAGCTGGCGTGGATCCTCAGTTGCCATTCGCAGATGCCGATGCTGGAGAATGCCCACGCCTACAAAGACTACGTGGCGAAGGAAAAGACCCCGTCGGTCGGGCTCTTCACCTATCCGGTGCTGATGGCCGCGGACATTTTGATTTACGATTCGGACGTCGTTCCCGTGGGCAAGGACCAGAAGCAGCACGTGGAGATCACGCGCGACATCGCCCACAAGATGAATGCGATCTACGGGCCGATCTTCAAAATCCCGGAACCGAGCATTCTCGCCACGGTCGCGACCATTCCGGGTCTCGATGGGCAAAAGATGAGCAAGAGCTACGACAATACCATCGAGCTCTTCCTCGAAGAAAAGGCGCTGCGAAAAAAGATCATGGGGATCGTCACCGATTCGACACCCGTCGAGGCCCCGAAAGATCCGACGGATTCCTCCATCGTGGCGCTCTATCGCTTCTTTGCTCCGAAGGCCGACGTGGAAAAAATGGAGGCGGATTTCCGTGCCGGAGGGATGGGCTACGGCGATTTTAAGAAGCGGCTTTTCGAAGCGATCTGGGAATTTTTTGCCCCGATGCGGGCGCGCCGGGCCGAACTTTCGGCTGATCCTGCGTATGTTAACGGTGTGCTTGCGGCGGGGGCGGAAAAAGCCTCGTCGACCGCAAATCAAGTAATGGAGCGGGTTCGCAAGGAGATCGGGTTGCGCCAGTGACGCCCGTAGTGCGTGACGCTACGGAATTCTTTAAAAGATCGAGAAAATAGTGATTCTAAAAAAGGCGGAAATGCAAAAATGTTGCTGTTGCATCACTAATATTTCCGCTTACGCTTGACCCCTCTTCGCTCAACCGTTGGTTCGGCTCGAGCGAATCTGTCAGTAATTGTTTGTATATGAGCTACCAGAATCCAAGTGGTGAGAGAATGGGATCCGACCCGATTGCATCCGAAAAGGTTGCCATTGAACGGAAGATCTTTTTCCTCGACCTCAAAGAAAATCAGCGCGGACGGTTCTTGAAGATCACCGAAGATGTGGGCGGACGGCGTGACACCATCATGCTGCCGGCGCCGGCATTTAAGGATTTCCTTGAAGCGCTGCAGCGCTTGGTCGAGTTCGAGGCCAAGCTTTAATCGGCGCGGTTTCCCTCAATCGATCCTTCCTCCTCAGGGTCCGTCGGAATTCCGTGCGGGCTCTTCTCGAGGCATGAACTTGAGCCGCTTCTTTTCCAGATGAAGCGGCTCTTGCCGCGTACAGAGGGAAGGATTTCTCCCGCCCCTTTTTAGGGCATTTTAAGTAAAACTGTGACCGGGTAGGCGGCGTCATCGTTGGAGGGCGCTGCTTGGTCAGCGCCCAAACTTCCTCGGAAAAGCGGGCGACGACGAAGCGTCGCCCTCCACCGCGGTCGCGCCACGCGGCTACACTATTTTTTAAAATGCTTTAGCACGCACGCAAGTCGGCGAAAAATAGACGGCCCGCACTGGTCTGCAGGGCACTCGCCACGACCACCGGCATGGTTTTGCCAATGTGGGCCCGCGCGTGGTTGACGACGATCATGGTGCCGTCGGACAAATAACCCACCGCTTGGTGAGAATCGCGCCCTTCCTTGGTCAGCGACAGGTCGAGGTGGTCGCCGGCGGAGAGATGCGGCCGAAGCGCCTGGGCCAGATCGTTCAGATTCAGAACCGATACATTTTGCAAGCGGGCTACGGCGCACAGGCCGGTATCGTTGGTCAGCAATCGCGCGTCCAGCAATTTGGCAATCTGGGTGAGCCGCGTATCGACCGGAGTGTGGGGATCTTCCTCGATCTCGTGGATGGTGACGCTCAGGTTCGGATCGATCTGCATACGCTGGAGGCGTTCAAAGGCCAATCGGCCCCGCTCGCGCTTTTGCGGGTCACTCGAGTCGGCCAGCCGCTGCAACTCCGCGAGCACGAAGCGCGGCACGACCAGGGAACTGCTCAAGAAACCGGTGCTGCAAAGCGCGGGCAACCGGCCGTCGATGATGATATTCGAGTCGATGACCAGAGGCGCATCCTGGACGGTCGCCTGGCGAAAACGGACGTAGGGGATGATGAGCGAGAATTCATCGCGATTGCTCCGGATCGCCAGCATCATGCCCACATAGCTGAACGTAGCGTAAACGATGAGCCCGCAGACCCATTGGGTTTGCACGGGAGCCAGTTCGAGCACTTTCGAGCTGAGCAACAAACGCGAAAAGAGGAAACCGACGAGAAGGCCCAGGGTGGCCGAGGAGAAAACGCGGAGGGAAATTCCATGGAGCAACCGGTCGCCCAGCACCACCGCCAGGCCGAACGCCGTTCCGATGAGCACGCCGGCGAGAGGTGATGCGAGCAGTTCTCCGCCAATCATCGATCCGACGCAGGCCGCGAAGGTAACGAAGAGAGTGCGCAAAAGGTTAATCGTGAACTGAGGTGTCATTCGCAGGGACGTTTCCCTCCTGCCAAAGCAGGAGATGCACCAAAGGTGCGGAAAGAATTTGGGCGCGAATCGATCAACGTGAACGGTTTGCAGACTGAGAGGGCGTCTAAAAAGTAAGTGCGGCCCAGCCCGAAGGGCTGACGGACTGTAGCCGGGGGTAATACCCCCGGAGGCACACCCCCACAACGGATGCACCCCGAAGGGTGTGCCGGAGTCGCCTTCCAGGGGTAATTTCCGGCACCCCGGCCGGGGGGTGCGTGAGTTATTTTTTAGGGGCGCATTCCGGGGGTGTTACCCCCGGCTACGGTCCGGCAAGCCTCCGGCTTGCCCCGTGCGCACTTACTTTTTAGACGCCCTCTGAGAACTACTGAGGTTCTGCGACAGGGAATGCCGCCCGCGCTCGATTCACCCGACAATTTCCATGCGGCCGCAGATTATCGGCGCCTGGCCGGCAGGGGAGTAGCGCCCGGACCGTCCGTGGGCTGCATCGGCCGATCCTTGTAAAAAACCACCCCGGAACGCTTCAAGTTGGCGATGAGCGCCTTGAGATTGTCGGCCGTCTGGTGATCGGAAATGAGCATGCCGAGCGTCCCGTCGCCGTTGCTCGCTTTGCCCAGAAGGATGCGGGCGGAATCGGCCACTTTGCGATAGTCACCCACCGCCAGCTTCAGTTCTCCAGCGGCGCCATCGATCGTCTTCATGGCTCCTTTGGCCGTGTCCATGGTCTCTTCGGTTCGGTTGACGAAGAGATCGAGATCACGCGCCGCTTTGGAAAACTGCTCGGTGGTCGTTTTGAGATTGGCCAGGGAGTCTTCGAGGTTTTTCAGGTTCGTCTTGCTCAGGAGTTGATCGTTGATGTTCACGGTCGTGGCTTTGAGTTCATCGAGTTCCGCGCTGACCTTGCGGAGGATTTCGGTATTCAGCGTATCGATGGTCTGGGTCCCTTTCGTCATCAGTTCGTCGAACCCACCGGTCCGCTGGCCATTCACCAACTCACCAGGCTGTGCGAAATCATTCGGTTCGAATTTGGCCGGCACGACGACGTCGACGTAGGCATCGCCGAGCATGCCATTGCTGCGAATCTGAAAGGCGGATTTCCGCGGAATGCGCACGGCATCGCGAATACTCAACTCGACCTCGACCTCGTAATTGTCACCCGTCAATTTCGGAGCGGCGGTCACGGTGCCGATGGCCGCTCCCGAAAGGAGCACGTCGGAACCTTTGATCAAGCCGCTGGCGTTGGGAAAACGCACCCGGATGGGATAGAGCTTCTCGACCCCACCGACGCGGCCAAAGAGGACGACCAGCGTCGCCACGACGCCGAAGCCGACCAAAAGAAAAAGCCCGACAAAAAACTCTAGACCTTTGCGTTCCATGCGGATGAGAGGGTCATACTAGTCTGATTCACCGGAATGTCCTTCGACAAAGTTGACGAGGGTTTGGTCCTGCGACGCGCGGAGTTCGGCCGGCAGGCCATGAAAATAAATGCGCCCCTCGTGCAAAAAAGCGATTCGATCGGCGGTGTGAAAGGCGGTCTTCAAATCGTGGGTCACGACCACCGATGTCACTGAGAGACGCTTTTGCAAGCGGCGGATCAGATGATTGATCGAATCCGTGGCGATGGGATCGAGCCCGGTGGTCGGCTCGTCGTACAGCACACAGGATGGCCGCGAGACGATGGTCCGCGCCAGTCCCACGCGCTTGCGCATACCGCCGCTCAGGTTTTCCGGCATCTTCTTTTGCTCGCCGGCGAGATCGACCATCTCCAGGGCTTCGGCTACGCGATCGCGGATCTCTTCGGGATCTTTCACGCCCGCTTCCCGCAGCGGAAAGGCGATATTTTCTTCCACGTTCATCGAGTCGAAGAGCGCGCCGCTTTGGAAAAGCATCCCGATTTTTTTGCGCAGGCTGCCCAGTTTGCGCTCCTCGAGCTTGGTGATTTCCTCGCCATCGACCCACACTTCCCCGGAGGTCGGTTTGAAAAGACCGATGAAATGCTTGATGAGCACGCTTTTGCCGCCGCCGGAACGCCCCATGACGACACACGTTTCGCCGTTTTGAACCTCCAGGTCCACGCCGCGGAGAACCTCCTGGTCGCCGAGCGTCTTGACGAGATTGCGCACGGAGATCATCGGCTCAATAGAGGCCCGCGGGGAAGACGATGTTCAACGCGAACGTCAGGAAAAAATTGATGATCAGAATGGCCAGCGATCCGAGCACCACCGATTCCGTGGGCGCGCGGCCGACACCGACCGCGCCATTTTTGGTATTCAAACCCTGGTGACAGGCGATGAAGACGATGAGCACCGCGAAGACGACTCCTTTGGTGAGCGCCATCTTCAGGTCGCGCGGACCGACGTAGTGGAGGGTGTGGGCCCAATCATACGGGCCAGTCACGCCCAGGACTTGCGCGGAAACGTAGCGACTGGCGGCGATGGAGATGGCGCAGGCCTCGGCGACGAGGAGGGGCATCGAAATCATCATCGCGATGACCCGCGGCACCACGAGGTAATCGATCGGGTGAACGCCCAACGCGCGGAGGGCATCGATCTGTTCGGTCACTTTCATCGTCCCGATCTCCGCGGCGATCGCCGCCCCTACCCGGCCGGAAACCATGAGGCCCGTGAGCACCGGGCCGAGTTCCCGGAACATCGCCACCGCGACCACGGAACCGACGGCGGATTTCATGCCGAGGCGATTGAATTGGAAAAAGGTCTGGGCGGTGAGGACCGCTCCGGTGAAGGCGCCGGTGACAATCACCACGGGTTGCGAACGCCAACCGACTTCCACGATCTGACGCGAAAGCAGCCGCCAGCGAATCGGCGCTTTGAAAATCGAGGCGCACGTCTCGCAGACGAGCATGGCGAGTTCGCCGAGGTACTGGAGAAGCGACAGCGCGAAGCGCCCGAGCATGGTTAGCATGGGAACGGCGACGCTAAAGCGGCAGGCGCAGATTGTCTACTGCGCGTCTTCAATATTGAGCCCATTCCGTCCCGACATCCCACCGCTAGTTCTAAATGCGCAGCGCTGATTGAGTCTCGCGCAATAGGGTGACAGCTTCACAGCCTGGAGGGCTGCCGGACCGTAGCCCCGGATAACATCCGGGGATCAGGCTCGTCCCATCGGACTCACCCCGGAGCAACTGTGTTTTTTTTGGCGGGGTTTTATGAGGGGTGAGGGGTGGAGATGGAAGGCTTATGAAGCGGTGGTGAGTAGTCGG
>DASYAY010000032.1:0-30105 GCA_036501065.1 Chthoniobacter sp.
CCTGCGGCCACAGCCGCGAGGCTTCACCGAATCTCGACGATTAAAAAAACACCACCTTAGTTGCAGCAATTGGAACCCATCCTCTGGCCCGAATGTGTAACCCATCCTGTGGCGCAGTTCCGGACGAGTGCGCTCCCCAGATTTCCGCTGCCTCGCGCTCACGTTATTGACCACACTTTTAGTTAAAATGCTCTAAAGAGACGTGAGCACGCGCGACAGCGTTTTGGAGTGCGCCAGTGCTCTGGCGCTTTCGGAGAGTGCAAAGCGGTGGAAGGCTTGCCCTACCCGCAGACCCTCCGAAAGCGGTGCAGCAGCACCGCACTCCAAAACGCAAGCGCGTTTTCGAATTCGTGAACAGAATTTAGCGCACCAGCCGCCGCTGCGCCCCGCAAAACGCATGTCGCCAGTGCGGGCGAAATCCTGACCGTGCTACTTTTTCGCGGGAGCGAAGGTGGCGAGTTTGTTCCCGTCGTCCGTGTTCCAAATGCGGAAGACACTGTCCTGCCCGCCGGCGACGACGAGCTTGCCGTTGGCGCTGACCGCGGCGGATTCCATGAAATCGGCGACATCCGGGAATTGGCGCACTTCCTTTCCGTCGAGACCGACGAGGCGCACTTTGTTGTCGCCGGAGCTGGTCACGAGGTTGGAAGTTGCGCCGACGAAACTGACGGCGGTCACTTCCTTGTCGTAGCCCTCGATGTTCTTCTTCCGGTCACCGGTGGTCACGTCCCACACCTTGACCATCCCGTCCGCGCCGGCGGTCGCGAGGGTCCGGCCATCGGCGCTCCAACTCACCCCGAGAACGTGATGAGTGTGGCCTTCGAAATTGCGGAAGATCTTGCCGGTGGCCACTTCGGTGACGCGCGCCATTTTATCCGCGGCGCCTGAGGCAAGCAGCTTGCCGTCGGGCGAAAACGCCAGGCTCAGGACGGCGTCGGAATGGACCTTGGGAAAATCCCGCACGAGCTGTCCACTGGCCAAATCCCAGATTTTGATTTCGCCGCCGCGTGAAGGTTCACCGCTCCCGGTGGCCAGTTGTTTGCCATCGGGGGAAAAGGCCACAGCGTTGACCCGATCGGTCAACGGAGAACTGCCTTCGCTCGAACCAATCGTCCGCTCGACTTTCCATTCCAGCTTGAGATTCCAGGCCAGCGCGGCGCCGTCTGCGGTCATCGAAACCAGATCGTCGTTGGGCGCAAATATCAGGGCCGTGATCGCCGCGTTCTGGCCTTTCAGGACGTCGCAGGCCACGCCGCTTTCCGCGCTCCAGGTATGGATGAGTTGATCGTCACCGGCGGTGACGACCGTCAAGCCATCCGGTGAAAAGGCCACCGCGCGGATCGGCTTCTCGGCCGCAGTCGCCGCCTGGCGCGCGGCTTGCACGGCGTCGTCGGATTTCTTTCGGACCGCCTCGGCCGTTTCCACGGCGGTGGTGGCCTCGGTGACGGCGGCGGTGTTCTTTTGCTCTTCGGCTTTGGCCAGAGTGAGTTCAGTCGCGGCCACATCCTTGGCGGTGGTCGCCGACTTCAGCGCGGCTTCCGCATCGGTGAATTGCTTGGTGACGGCCGTGATCTTGTCCGCAGCCTGTTTCCGGCTGGCCTCCCGTTGATCCCGCTCCGTACGGGCCTTCGCCGCGTCCTGCAAGGCGGCAGTGGCGTCCGTCGCCAGTTTGTTGGCATCGACCGTCGCGGCGCCCTTGATCGCTTCCACGGATGAAGCGGTGATCTGCGCGGCCTTCGTCGCGGCAGCCTGCAATTTGGTTTCGGCATTCTTCAATTCCGTTTCCGCACTCGCCAGGGCCTGGTCTGCCGTGGTCTTCGCTCCCTTGGCTTCATCGAACGCTTTCTGTTTGGCGGTGATATCCTGCTCCTTGGTGGGAATCGCCTCGGTGGATTTTTTGACGCGATCCTGCGCCGCCTGCAGCGCTTTCTTCGCGGCTTCCACGGCATCTTTGCGGTAGGCGACATCACCCGCGGCGACCTGCAAGGCGCGGTCCTGTTGGTCGGCAAATTCGCGGGCGAAACGGTTACCGCGAAGTTCGGCGACTGGCTTGCCATCGGCGCTCCACAGCTTCGCGAAATTTCCGCCAGAGGTGACGATCCGCTGTCCGTCGCCCCGTACGGCGAAGGCCGTGATGGTGTCACCGTGATCCAATTGCGCGACCTGTTTCCCATTGGCGTCCAGCACGGTCAGCAATTTTCCATCGACGCGTGCGCGCGATGAATTCCCGATGGAAGGTTTGAGCGCCGAAGCGGGTTTGCCTTCGATCGGGGTGCGTCGCCAAATCTTGACCTGCCGATAACCAGCGGAGGCCATCACCGTACTATCCGGACTGAAAGCGAGCGCGTTCACCTGGTCGCGGTGGGCGGCCTCAGTTTCGATCAGGCGGCCCGAGGGCACATGGTAAATGAAGACCCGATTTTCGCGGGCGCAGGCGGCGAACTGTCCGTCGCCCGTGACCGCGACGGCGAAGATCGCGCCGAGGCTCTCGGAGAGCGGCTGCCAATGGACCACGCGCTCCGTTTTCGCCGAGGCTTTGGCCCCTTGATCAATCCATAGTTTGAGAAGGCCCAGTTGTTCCGAGGTGAGATTCTTCGCCTTCGACTTGTTGTCGCGCGGCGGCATGATGAGGTCATCATCCTGATGCGACGCGGCCTGCAAAATCAGGCTTTCGCTTCCCTTTTTCGGCTCGATGGCGGCGCCGGAATCACCGCCTTTGAGCATCGACTCCGGAGTCTCCAAATTCAACCCGCCTTTGGTCGTGGTCTGGCAATGGCACGACAGACAGTTATCGCTGAGGAAGGGCCGGATCTCCTGGTCGAAGTCGACCGGAGTCGCGCGATTCGGATTGGAGATCGGAAGCGGGGCCTTGGCCGCGAGGGCAAGGCCGCCGGTCAGGATGAAAACGAGAGTAGTGCGAGCGAAAATCATCGGCGTTTACTTGGCTGGCGGCGACTGCACGGCGATCCGGATCGGTGCGGAGTAAATGGTCGTGGTCACATCCTTGCCCCGGAACTTGCCCTTGGTCTGCGCCTCAAAATGGATCGTGTAATCACTCGCCGGAATTTTCAGTGCCGCCGGATCGATCGTCACACTGGCGGTGGTGGCATTGGCCGCGACCTCGATTTCCTTGGCCGCGTCGAGGCCCGGCGCACCGGTGGCCTTGAGCTTGATCGCCTCCTTGAACTCGCCCCGCCGGGTGATCTTGAGGGGAATATCGATCTTGCCGCCGGCCGGAATTTCCCAACGCTTTTCTTCGGCCGCAGCCACCGTGACTGGCGCAGACTCCGCCGGGCTCACACCGAGGGCGATGTCGCGTGTCAGCCGGGAACGAACGAAGTCAGTATTGGGATCGGTGAAGGGCCAGCGAACGGCGCCGCCGCGTGCCGAGCGACTGACTTCGGCATCCCCAATCTTCGCCTTGCCGATAATTCGAATGGCGCCGATCCAGCGCTCGGGTTTCTCACTGCTGGTGAGCAGGAGCACGCCTTCGTTCGCTCCATTGGGGATCGTCGTCGGTGTGCAGGTGACGCCGGGAGGAAGGCCTTCGGCGTGCAATTCGATCTCGCCGGCAAATCCATCGCGGCGAAAGGCCAGCACCCGGATCCCAGTCGTTCCATCCGCGCGCAGCAATGCCGGGTAGGGCTCGGCCTTCGTGTCGCCTTTCTTTTCCGGCGGCGACTCGGCGACGGTGAGCAAATGGAAATCCGGCGATTCTTTGCGAATGGCGAGACGATAGACATTGGCCGGATCATTGTGCCCGCTGCCGAAAAGATCGCGAACGGTCACGCGATAAGCGCCATCTTCCTTCGCTTCGAAACGCACCGCGGGATCGTTGCTGATCGTGTGGAAGCGCGGGCCGCCGATATTGGTGTCGGCGCCGTAGGCTTCCTGCACATCCGCCGTATCGCGTTGGATGAGCAGGAACGGATCGGTCGGCAAATCGAGGCGTTGCGAAATGAGTTCCAGCCACCACACGTCGCCCTTCTTCGTGTCGAACGTGTAGACATCCGTATCACCCGCTGGACAGAACTGGCCGGCAATCTCACACGGCGGGGTGATCTTCTGGGCCTGGGCGGGATTGTTGTTCGGCTCGTGCTCCGCAACGACAGGCAGGTCGGTGAAACCAATGAATACCGGATTCGAAGCGTGCGGTGACGCGAGCCGGTAGGAAAAACCGTCGACGGTGGCAGCCGCGGGATTGGCCAGACCATCGACATGTGCATCCGCAGTGGCCGGCAGGGTGATCTCGGTCTCCAGTTTCTCCAGGGGTTTTCCATCGCGACCGGCAATGTTGGCCGGCGTGCCGCCCGGGAGATTGCGACCGTAAAGCGTGAACTTCTCTTTTGTCCCAGGTTTGCCGCACGGCGGAAAAATGTAGTCGAGATGCGGTCCAGTCGTGACGGTCAGACGGTAGAATAGGTCAGCGCCGCCGGTGAACGTCAGGTCATGGAGCTTCACCAGGTAAGCGCCATCGGCGGGCGCGGTGAAGTCGAGAAAACCATCGTGGCGATTGCTGTCGAGTTCCGCGCCCGCAGCATCGAGGACCATCATCACCGGAACCAAGCGCGAATCGATGCCGATCGCGTCGCACTCGATCATCAAGTGCTGCCCTTTCTTCGCGTTGAATTTGAAGTAGTCGTCAGCGGCGGCGGTCGTCGTCCCCGTGATCGTGGAATCCAGCGGCAGATCCAGCGCGGTTTCGAGCGAAGTGTTTGGATGGGCCTTGGCCGCTTCCGGCAAATCGCCCACCACGAAAGCCCGGGGATTGGAAACGCCAAACAACCCGGAAACGCGGACATCGTAATCGCCCGGCGGAACGTCGGGAGCGATCTTGACGATGAAATGCTTGTCCTTGGGAGTGGCCGTGATGCCAGGCGCGGAGAAATGCAAGGCGTTCGCGTCGTCCAAATCGGCGCCCGTGATCGCTACTTCGACTTCTTTGCCCGCCTGACCGCCCGGCGGGAAAATCGTATCGAGCCGAATGACAGGAAGCTCAGCGGCAAAACCCCGCGCGACGGAAAAGAACGCGAGAACCAGGACAATCTTTGCTCGGCCAATCACGGAATCTAGTGATTGAAGAGAAATTCCTTGGTGTTGAGGATCGCCCAGATGAGGTCCTCGTAGCCGAGACGTTTGCTTCCAGCCGCGTCGAGTGGCTTGCCGTCGGCTCCCTTGCGCGTTTTGTCGAGATAGGCCTTATCGAGCGTCAACTCACCGGCCTCAGGTGCGCGAGAGTAAGCCGAGAGGTAAAGTTCCCGCAGTTTGTCGTCGTCGCTGCGCGGGTCCGCCGCCAGCTTCGCGGCCGCGCCGGCATCCGAAGCCAGCTTCTCCTGGATGTCCTTCGCGTTGAGCAGATGCAAGGCCTGGGCGAGGCTCGCCTCCTGGGTGCGTTCGCACTCGCAAGCGCTCGAACTTTCCGGCCGGCCAAAGACGGTCAGGAAATAGGAGCTGGCGTTGAAGCTGTTATCCGGCAGGGAGACAGCGAGAGTGCCGGCGGGCATGCCCGGGAAATTGCTCGACGTGCGCGTGATGGTATTGATCGAGTCGAAGAGCACCTCCGCAGTCAGCCGCTTGGCGTAGTAGCGCGAAAAGTTCTGCCGATCCGCCTTGTTGTAGTTATTCGGCACCGCGCTGAGTTGGTAAGTCTGCGAGTGGGTGATGTCGCGGATCAGCGCTTTCAGGTCGTAACCGCTGTCGATGAAATGCTGGGCGAGGGCGTCGAGCAGTTCGGGGTTGGACGGCGGATTGGTTTCCCGCATGTCGTCCTCCGGTTCGACAATGCCCCGGTTGAAGAAGTGCTTCCAGTAGCGATTGACGAGAGTGCGCGCGAAGAACGGGTTGGAGCGATCGCCCATCCACTGGGCCAGGGCGGCGCGCGGATCTTCATCGGCAGGAATATCCATCGGGCCGGTAATCAAAGCGGCGGGACGCACCGCCAGCTTGGTCTTTTTGTTGATCGCCGTCGCCAGGCCGCGCCGGGAGAAGATCATTTCATCTTCCTTCGACACCGTGGTCTTGCGGCCGACCTGCGAGAAGAATGCCGCGAGGCTGTAGTAGTCGTTCTGGCTCCACTTCTCGAAAGGATGGTGATGGCACTGGGCGCATTGCATGCGCATGCCGAGGAAGAGTTGCGCGGTGTCTTCGAGTTCCTGCTGCGGTTCCTTCACCTGGTGATACCAGGCGACCGGTGGATTCTCCGCGATCTCACCCGTGGCGGTGAGGATTTCGCTGACAAATTCGTTATAAGGCTTGTTCCTGCGCAGGCTCTCGCGAATCCAGTCGTAAAACGCGAAATTCATCGGCGCGTCACCCGGCTTGGCGCGCTTGTTGCGCAAGAGCGCGCTCCATTTGTTGGCGAAATAATCCGCGTACCCGGGGCTGGTGAGCAAGCGGTTGACCAGCTTGTCGCGCTTCGCTGAGTCTTGGTCGGCGAGGAAACCATCGGTTTCCGCGAGGGTCGGCAGACGGCCGGCAATATCCAGGCTGACGCGCCGGATGAAAGTGGCGTCGTCGCATGGCTCCGAAGGCGGCATGCCCATGGCCTTGAGCTTCGCGAAGACGAGATCGTCGATGTAATTGCGCGACGGCGGCAGATTTTCCACCATGGCTCCCAGCGGAACGGTCGCGCGGAAGGTCGCGACCTTGCCTTGGTAACGGACCATGATCGCCACATCGCCCGGCTGATCGAAGAGCTTCACGTGGCCGACGTCATCGGCTTCGGCCATGCTCTTTTCGTTCGGCTCGTAGAGCGCGCTCCGCGTCACGTCCTCGATGGTCCCGTCGCTGTAATGCGCGAGGACGACGATCTGCTGTTCGCTATTGAGCGCCATGGTGCGGGCTTTCGGCAGGACTTCGATGCGGGCCACCTTCGGGTCGCTGTCCCGCCCGTAAGGCATGCCCTGCGAAATCCAGCGAACAAGCAACTGGTAGTCTTCGGATTTTACATCGAGACGATGGCCGCCGCCATGCGGCGTGATGTTCGCGCCTTTGAGCAGGAGGAGGCTGTTCTCCGGTGCCGCCGGGAAGACGCGCCGGCCGCGCGCTTCCTTGACGATGTGCTCGTAGTCTTCGGTCGGCTCGAATCCGAGGAGCGAAAGTTTGAACCCATTCTGTCCGCTGGCCTTGCCATGGCAGCCGCCGGCGTTGCAGCCGGCTTTGGTGAAAATCGGGACGATTTGATTGGCGAAATTGATGGGCTGCAACTGGCCGGCGCCGTCCACCTTCACCGGCAGTGATGCGGTGACGCCTTCGCCCTCGGCGGTGATGGTGGCCGCGCCGTCGGCTACCGGCGTGACCACACCGGCGGCATCCACTTTCACGATTCCCTCCGGCGTCGCGTGGTACTTCACTTGGTGGGTCCAGTCGCGCAAAGCACCGTCATCGATCTTCGCGGTGACGAGCAACTGCTGATGAGCGTCCTTCCCGCGGAGCGCGAGAACCGGCTGGCCCGTGGCCTCGATCTGCAAACTCGCCGGGGCGGCCAGCGCGACCGTCGCCAGGGAAAAGAAGCCGACGAGGAGAATCGCGGGAGAACGGCGCATGAGCTGGAGTGCTTGGGAATGTGTCTTACCTTTGCGGAATCGGAAAAAAGTTCGTTTCGGCGGGACGCCGAAACCAGCACTCGAGACGAGTGCGCTCCCCGGACCACTGCTGCCTCGCGCCAGAGTTTTTCCGATCATACTCTAAATCACTTCCGGCAGTGGGCTGCAGCCGGGCTCGACGAGGTATTGCGGGCGTCCGCCGAGGTCGGGAACGGTGATTTTGTTCACATCGATCCCGAGCCGCTGGTAAAGGGTGGCGAAGACTTCGCCAAAACGGACCGGGCGCTCGATGGCCTCGCCGCCGAGGCGGTCGGTTGCGCCGATGACCTGGCCATGGCGCATGCCTCCGCCGGCGAGCAGCGCGCAGGACACGCGCGGCCAGTGGTCGCGCCCGGCATCCTTGTTGATCGTCGGTGTGCGGCCAAATTCGCCCCAGACGACCACGGAAACATCCTTGTCCAATCCCCGCTCGTGCAGGTCGGTGATCAACGCGGTGAGCCCTTGATCCAACAGAGGCAGGTCCTGGCGTAATGCGGAGAAATTGCCGCCGTGATGATCCCAACGGCTAAAGGCCACGGTGACGCAGCGGGCGCCCGCCTCCACCAATCTCCGGGCGGCGAGGAAATGTTCCATCAGCTTCGGGCCGCCGTCGTCGCGGTTCTTCGGGTCGCCTTTTCCGTAACGCTCGACGATGCGTGGATCTTCATTCGAGAGATCGAGGGCGTGGAGCAGCTTGCTGGAAGTGAGCACGCCGAAAGCCTGCTGATTGAAGACATCCAGGCCGTTCATCAACCCGCTCGCGTCCACGTCGCGGCGAAACTTGTCGAAGCTCGTCAGGAGTGCCCGCCGGTCCGCGAGCCGATCGAGGGTCACGCCGTTCAAAGTCATGTCTTCCACCGCGCCGCCTTTGTTCGGTTCGAACGGGGCGTACGGCACGCCGAGAAAACCGGGGTCGCCGCAGCGCGCCCATTCCATATGGCCCATCTTCGGCGCCAGCCCGACGAACGGTGGTACCGCCGGATCGATGGCGCCCTGGATCTTCGAAACGACCGAACCGAGACAGGGCCAGCCTCCGGGCGGCTGCTGTTGGAAAGGCCGTCCGGTGAGGCATTGGAAAGCGTCGTGCCGGGTATCGCAATCGCTCATCGAGCGAATGAGCGTGCACTTGTCCATGTTCTGGGCGAGCCGGGGCAGATGCTCGGTGATCTGGATGCCCGGCACGTTGGTCGGGATCGGCTTGAATTCGCCGCGGATTTCCGACGGGGCGTCCATTTTCAGGTCAAAAATATCCTGATGCGAGGGACCGCCCGGGAGATAAATCATGATCACCGCCTTGTGCGACCGGCCGACGCCCGCCCCAGCTTCGGCACGCAGGATGGCTGGCAGGCTCAGACCCCCCAGCGCCAGACCGCCGATCCGGAGGAAATCCCTACGCGACACCCCGTCGCAGAAACGGGAATTTTTGTGGCCTTGGATGGTAAGCATTCTGAATGATTTCGGGTGGAATCCCTTTACAGAGGAGCACCAGTGTAGCGGACTCCGTCGGTTTGGTTCACAACGGGAAACACCTTAACCGAAGCAGTTTCTTAGGGAAAACGGAGGGGTGGGAGGGCGAATCGAATAGGCTGGTTCGGTCCGGCGGGAATGCGGAAATTGCCGCCCCGGGAGGAAGCCCTCGCCAGCTTGCGTTAGGGGCATTACCCCGGATAGCATCCCAGTTCGATCGCTCCAGCGCCCCGCGAAATCCATCCCTCCAGCGTTTCTCGCAACCGCGATTCTCACCAAACACCAACTCCTATGAGCGACACACCATCATCTTCAAAACTCGCCGGAAAAGTAGCCTGCGTGACCGGAAGCGGACAAGGAATCGGGCAGGCCATAGCCATCCGACTGGCCCAGGAAGGCGCGGACATCATCGTCGATGATCGCGTCATCGCCGAGAGCGCCCAGCAGACCCTCGACGCCATCCATAAACTCGGCCGGCGGGCCATCGCGGTGCAAGGCGACCTCAGCAACCCTGCTGACGACCGCCGGGTCATCGCCGAGGGAGTCGCCCAACTCGGAAAGATCGATATTCTCGTGAACAATGCCGGCGTCGAGAAGCGCGCGGACTTTTGGGATGTGACCGAGCAGGATTTCGATTTCGTCCTCGGGATCAATCTGCGCGGAACGTTTTTCATCACACAGGATTTCGTCAAACATTTGCGCGAGACGAAGCGCCCCGGACGGGTCATCAACATCAGTTCGGTCCACGAGGAATTGCCGTTTCCGCATTTCTCCACCTATTGCGCGAGCAAGGGCGCGCTGAAAATGCTCTGCCGGGATCTGGCCATCGAATTGGCGCCGCTGGGCATCACCGTGAACAACATCGCACCGGGGGCCATCGAGACGCCGATCAACAAGGCGCTCCTGAATGATCCCGAATTGTTGAAAATGCTCCTCGGCAAAATCCCACTCGGGCGGCTGGGCACGCCCAGCGATGTTGCGGGCCTGGCTGCCTTCCTGGCTTCGGACGACGCGGCTTATATCACAGGATCGACTTTCATGGTCGATGGTGGGTTGCTCTGGAATTACCATGAGCAATAAGGGTCGCTGACTCCCACAGAGGCTGAAAAGTTTCTCGTTGCCGTGGGTTCTCGCGGCGGGCGTGGGCGAGGGCACGAAGACATTGCGCTCCGTTTGACGGAGTGCCATCATCGGCGCAGTCCCGCCATGCCTCTGTTCCTCCAGACAGCGGATTATTTTGCGCATCCACAATTGCCCGTGGCGCTCTTTCGACGGGAACACGGCATTGCCTGCCTGCCCCACAGCCACCCTTTTCATGAGATTGTCTTTGTGCTCCGCGGCCGCGCCGAACATGTCATCGACGACTTTACGCATTCGTTCAGCGCCGGGGATGTCTTGCTGATCCACGCGGGACAGGTTCATCACTACCGCGAAGTCCAGGACCTGGCTTTGCATTGTGTGTTACTCCTGCCGACGTATCTGGATGCACTGAGCGACGCCTTGGGTGGGAGTCCGGAAATCGAAGAATCACTGTTTCAAGAGTTTCAGGGTACTTACGACGGGCATTTTGCTCTCGGGAAAAGGAACTTTGTGGCGGCCATGGCTTTGGTCGAGAGCATCGAATCGGAGTGGGTCAACGCCAAACCGCTCCGCTCGGCGCGCATCCTGGAGTTTCTCCGCGATCTGTTAAGACTCGTTGCCTCCGCGCGGTTGGCCGCCCGCGATCATCGGTGGAGCGTGCGCAGAATCGCCCATTTTGAATCAGCCGAGCAACGCCTTGCCCCGGCGGTGCGGCATCTGGAGTCGCAGTTCACGGAATCGGTGCGCCTGGAGGATCTGGCGGATCTCACCAAGCTTACATCCCGCACGCTGCTTCGGCAGTTCGGACGCGTCACCGGCCGCTCGCCCGTGACCTATCTTCACGATGTGAGAATGCATCACGCGATGTTGAAGTTGCGGAAGACCTCGCAGCCGATCATCGACGTGGCACTCGACGTGGGTTTCAACGATCTCTCCTTCTTCAACCGAAAGTTTAAGTTCCTCGCCGGTGTCCCACCCACCGCCTGGCGGCGACAACGCGCGCACGAGTGGTAGGTCGCGGGCATGCGCTCATGGATTGATGCGCCACGCGGACGAGGAGAAATGAGTGCGGAGAGTTGTCGATATCGCCCAAGCGCTGCGGATGCGGCGGTCTTAATCTCACGCCAACTTCCGGCAGAAGCTTCGCCCCACGAGGCATCGCCCCGCCGAAGCCTTCAACCTCCCAAAACATCGTTGCTCGATTATGAAATTGACTCTCTCGACGACCAAATCACTCCTCCTGGGCGCGCTTCTCACGCTCTGCGGCGGGGCCTTCTCATTCAGTCTCGCTGATTGTGCGAGCGATATCGCCCCGGTCTATCCGACCGCCGCGCAATATACGCACCATGCCATTGCCTCCGGAGCCTGGGGCAACGTCGCCACCTGGGATACCGGCACCGTTCCGGGAGCTAATGCGATCGTGGATATTCCGGCCGGCATCGAAGTCCAGATCGGGAACAACTTTACAGGCCGTATGTCGAAGCTGGTCATTAACGGCACGCTCTTATTCACCCCCACCGGCCATGGTGGACTGAGTGTCGAGACAGTCCTGGTCAGCCCCACAGGCCTTTTGAGTATGGGGACCGATGCCGCTCCGATTGGCGCCGGTTACAGCGCGACCATTACGATCATTGATCCGGGCCCGATCAATACCACGACCGATCCCAACGTCATGTCCCGTGGCGTTCTCGTCGAAGGGAAGTTACTCATGGAGGGCGCGCCAAAAACTCCTTATGTGACCGTCACCGCCGACGCTCTGAAGGGCACCAGCGTGATTACCCCAGGACAAGCGCCCACCGGATGGAATGCCAGTGATCAGGTCGTGATCACAGGCACTAACTTCAACTATAACCCCAATTGGTTCGTCGTGAATCCCAGCACCGGTGCGGTCACCACCGAAAATAGTCCATTGCTGGAAAACGACCTGTGCACCTTTACCGGTTTCAATGCCAATGGAACGATCAACGTGTCGCCGGCGCTAACTTATAACCATCAACGATCCACGGCCGCGAATTCAGCGCCATTCCATTGCGCGAATCTCACCCGGAACGTCGTCATTCAATCCGAATCGCTCACCGATACCACGCAACGCGGTCATTTGCTGATGCTGAACAACAATAACACCCTGAAGAATTCCGAGTTCCTGAGGCTGGGCCGCACGGACAAGACATTGTATGTGACCGATACGGACATCGCCTCGGGAGTTTGGGAGTTGTCTCCCGGCCAGTCGACGCAGTATCCGCAAGGCCTGGCGCTCGCCCCCTCCACTTTCAACGTTCGCGGAAGATACGCCGTCCACTTTCACGAATGCGGTGCGAACCTCACTACGGGCCCGGGCATAGTTTCGGGCTGCGTGGTGCAGGACACACCTGGTTGGGGATTTGTGAATCATTCGAGCTATGCCAATTTCACCAACAATGTCGCCTTCGACTTCGGAGGCGCCGGTTTCGTCACGGAGAGCGGAGACGAGGCTGGGACCTTCAATGGCAACCTCGCGATCGGGGGCGTGGGTAACGGCGAGTTCCCCGAGACACGCATTCTCTTCGCCAATTACGAGAGGATGAACCGCGGGGACCACGGATTTACCGGCGACGGATTCTGGTTCTCCGGACCGGATCTCACCGTCACGAATAACATCGCCGCGGGCTGCAAGGGGGCTGGATTCTCCTACTGGTGTGCCGGCAAGTTCATCGTGAACATCAACACTTTCGCGGGTTTCCCCATGAGCCGTGTTCCCACTGGGGTCACTCCTCGTACCTGGAATTGGAGTGATACCACGCCCGGCAACGCCGCCACGGCCACGCAGGCGCTCATCGCTGACATCCCGATTCGCCAATTCTCCGGTAACACCGCTTACTCCTGTTATCACGGCTTGAGGATGCGTTTTGTGAATGAGGAAAGCACCGCGGTCTATGGTGAGGTTGGAACCGGTTACGCCGGAGAGATCCAAGGCATCCCGAGCACCCCAAAGAATAACCAGAACGCCGTGCGAGTGAACGAGGCCATCACTAATTCGACGTTTTGGAACTGTTTCGATGGAATCCATGATACCTATGTCACTCAAACCAACTTCTCCGGCATTCAAATGTCCTATATCAGCCCCAATACCGGAGGCATCGGCATCACCATGATGAATGTGAACTCACTGTGTTCTTACACAAACGTCGGGATAACAAATTATGAAACGGGAGTGTGGCAGGGCGCTACTACCCAAATCTCGGGAACGCCTACCATCACCATTTCCGGTGACTACGAAACGTTCTATCTCGGCACCGGAAACCCCTATGGATACAGCCATCCTTACGTTCAGATCTACGGATCCGCGCGTTAAGTAAAGAACAGGTAGGACGCGCGCCACGCCTGCTCTCCGCGCGTTACGATCGAATCTTTCACACCCGCTATGGGGTGGGGAAGGATAAGTACCTGGCGGACTGAACTGCTGAAGCGCGAGGTCGCTGGGTCGAAAGAGCGGTGAGAGATCGGTGGCGCGATTCTTGAGCGCCAGGGCCGGCGAATCTCTCCACTTGCGCAGGTCTCCGGGCTGCCTAACGTCTGTTTTACAAATTCGTCGCGTATGCGTTTCGATCTTTCCCGCGTTTCCCGAACTGTGGTTCTTCTCGGTTTCCTGCTTTCCTCCTGCGCGCTCGTCGGGGCGCCTCGGCGGGTTCCATTCAACGAAGCTGATTTTGCGACTTATCGCGGGACGGGTTCGAGCACGGTGGCCGGACAGCTCGTCGTCACATCGGATGATGGAGAGAAACACATCGGGGATGGAACTCACGTCACGCTTCTGCCGGTCGCAGCTTACACCAAGGAGATGGTCGATCGGGAGATCGGGAACGGGGATAACCTCGCACCATCGGATCCACGGTTTCGTCAGTATATGCGCCTCGTCACGACGGACGGGCAGGGCAACTTCGTTTTCAAAAATGTTCCGGCCGGTGAATATTTCGTCGCGGGCCTGGGCGAGTGGTATGTCGGCGATGATGCCCAGTATCAGTGGGCGTGTGAGCGGGTCACGGTGGGAAAAGGCCAGACGGTGAAGATCAAGCTGTCCAGGAATCTCCAGCGGCCGGGGAGTCCCACGCTGGTGATTTGGGCGCTGGAGTGAGCGCAGCGTGGACCCGGGCCGCAGCCAGAGGGGACGTCCACGAAGTACACCGTTTCCCCGGCCTAAATTTCCCGCATCGTGCGGAAGTCTTTTTCGTCTAGCGTGAAGCCTCGCGCGTGCTGGCGAGGGCCGCGTCGGTCATTTCGTTGACCAGCGATTCGAAATCGTGGGAGGGGACCCAGCCGAGGAGTGTACGGGCGCGGGTAGCGTCGCCGCGCAGTTCGAGTTCTTCGCTCTCGCGGAAGAGGCGGTCGTCGGTGACGACATGCTTTTGCCAGTCCAGGCCGGCGCGGGTGAAGGCGCGCTCGCAGAAATCCCGCACGGTGTGCGTGGAGCCGGTGGCGATGACGAAATCGGACGGTTCTTCGCGTTGCAGCATGAGCCACATGGCGCGGACGTAATCGGCGGCATGGCCCCAGTCGCGCCGCGCGGAGACGTTCCCGAGGCGCAGCTCCGTGGCCAGGCCGGCCCGGATGCGGGCGGCGCCGAGGACGATCTTTTGGGTGACGAATTCAGGCGAACGCCGGGGGCTTTCGTGGTTGTAGAGGATGCCGCTGCTGGCGTGCAGTTTGTAGCGCGTGCGGTAATTGCGGACGAGGTCGAAGCCGGCGACCTTGGAGATGCCGTAGATGCTGCGCGGGACGAAGGCGGATTGCTCATTCTGCGGCGTTTCGCGGGCGGCGCCGAACATTTCGCTGGTCCCGGCGAAATAAAAGCGGCACGCGGGGGCGCAATCGTGGACTGCGGAGAGCAGGTAGTGGACGCTATCCACGTTCGTGTGGAGCGTGGCGAATTCGTCTTCAAAGGAATAGCTGACGAAGCTGGAGGCAGCGAGATGGTAGCATTCGTCGGGGCGGACTTTGTTGATGATCTTAAAAAGGCTGGCGAAGCTTTCGAGGGAGCCGGAGTGCAGCTTGAGATCGTCGAGCAAATGATGGATGCGGCCGAGGCGCTGATCGGGAGCTTCGAGGGCGGTGCGGCGGACCATGCCGTGAACCTCGTAGCCTTTTTCCAGGAGGAGCTCTGCGAGATAGGAACCATCCTGACCGGTGATGCCGGTGATAAACGCAATCGGGGGCGACATCCGGGAGTGGTAACCATGAGGCGGCTTGGCCGCAATATCCAACATCCAACCCGGCGGAGCCGACCGTGGTTGATAGTTGATGGTTGATAGCCGCGCGGGGTGTGCCACGGCGACCGCGCGTTGACCTTTCGTGGTTAGCTTGCCGAAGTGAACGCCTGATCGATCCAGCGGCGCATCTGTTTTCCGGGGCGGAGATGCTGGACGTAGTACTCGTGGTTGGCGCGGGACATGGCGCGGGCTTCCTCCCAGCGGGCGAGGAGGTGCAGGCACTTTTCCGCGCATTCCGCGGGGGTGTTGAATTCGAGAAAATTGCGCGGCGCGGTGAAGGGCTCGACAAAGGTATCGCGCAAGCCGGAGGCGACGACGGCCATGGAGGCGGCGGAGTATTCGCCCAACTTCCAGGCGGTGGCGTAATGCAGCCCCTTGGTGTAAATGCCGATGCCGCAGGTCTGGAGGGTCTCGAGGTAAGCGGAGCGGCGGGTGTCCCATTCGCAGACGACGTCGGGAAAGGCCTTGCGGGCGAAAGGGGTGGGCAGGGCTCCGCCGATGAAGCGGTCGCCGAGGGCCTCGCGCAGGGCCCGCACGACGCCGACACGTTCTTCGTTGATCTCCGGCGCGAAGGGGGCGCCGGTGACTTCGGCCTCGGTCCATAGACGGGTCTGAAGAATGACCCGCTTCGGCAGGTCCTGCTCCGGGCTGCGTTCGAAATCGCGGGTCTGTGGCAAACGCAGGTAGTTGATGAGGCGGGTGAGGGTGGCCTTTGCACCCTTCGGTTTTTTCAGGCCATAGCGCAGCCAGCCGGCGAGGAGCGGGAGCATGGCGCGGCGATTTCCGGGGCCGAAGATGGGGCCGAATGGCGTGACCTTTTGCCGGAATTCGGGTGCGAGTTTTTCGACGTCGGGCGGATGATGGCTGCGCTTGAAATAGACGTCGCTGGCCCGCAATTCATCCTCGCTGAAGAGGTAGCTGCGGTCGTGAATATCGAAACACAGGCGCAGCGATCTGCCATCGGCAAGGCGCTCGACTTCGGTGACGATGGCGTAATCCTCGACCCGGCTGGCGGCGTCCCAGGAAAGCTCGATCTCGCCGGCTTGCTCAAGTTCCAGGAGGCCGGTGTAGAGGAAGTAGACCTGCGTGGATTCGAGGAGCGGCAGGAGGGACGCGGACACGCGGAAGACGGCGCCCATGTCAGGATTTGGCCGCGGGCTTGCGACAAAGCAGGACCACGGTGGCGGCGAGATGGCTCATGCCCGGAATGGAAAGCAGGAGAAAGTCGACGAGCGCGAGAAAACGCGCGGGCCAGTCATAGAGCGGGCCGCTCACTTTGATGAGGCGCATGACGCGCTGGAGGATGGTGAAATGCTGCCGGCGCACGATCTCGAAGCGCTCGCCGATCTGCCGGAGATCGGTGTGATTCAATTGCCTTTCGTTGGGACTGATGTCCTTTTCGACCGGGCTGCGGTCCCGCAGCCATTGCAGCGCACGGGAATAAGCCACCGGCTCGACAATGATGAGGTGGCCGCCGGGGGTGAGCACGTGGTCGAGGGTGCGCAAGCTTTCCGCGAGATCGACGTGGTGGAGCACGGCCTGCACGAGGACGAGATCGTAGGCCGCGGCCGGGAGGGTGGCGGTGGTGCCGTCGATGGCGAGGAATTTCGCGCGATCGACCACACCGTCGAGACGGGCCCGTTCCTCGGCGAGAGCGATGAGGTCCGGGGAGACGTCGATACCGGTGACTTCGTAGCCGAGCGCGGCGAGTTCGGTGGTGCTGTCGCCGGAGCCGCAGCCGAAATCGAGGATGTGCTTCGGCCGGCATTCGTGGATGAGCTTGAAGACGTATTCCTTGCGATACAGCCACCAGCGGCGGCAATGGCGGTAGCGGTCGATGATGTCGTGCGGGGTGGCTTTGACCCGCACTTGCGCGGCTTGGTTCGCCTGGAAGGCGAGTTCGGCGGCCACGTCTTTCGGCGCGTTGCTACTCATGCAGGACGGCGTTTTAGTAGGTTTCCACGGGGGAGCGTTTGCCGTCGTCGGGACTGCGGCGGGCGGCGGCTTCGGCGCCGAGGGTGGCCACGCGCAGGTCCCACACTTCGGCATCGCGCCGCTGGAATTCGGCTTCGCTCCAGGGATCGGGTGGCGCCTGGCGCGTCTTGAACCGCGCGACGTTTTCCAGCGCCTGATCGAGATCCGCAGTGGGCAGACGCTCGAGGTAACCCCGCGCTTCCTCGACCATGTTCACGCGATGGCAGATCATGGCGAGATCGTTGCCCGCGGTGATGGCGAGCCGGATGGTCTCCTCGAGGCCGTAGTGATTCAGAATCGCGCCCATGTCGAGGTCGTCGGTCATGATGAGGCCGCGGAACCCGTGCTCGCCGCGGAGCAAGTCGGTGATGACGCGCCGGGAAAGCGACGAGGGCGTGCGGTCACTCTCCAGCGCGGGATAGAAGCCGTGGCCAATCATCATCGAATCCACCTTGTCGGCGAACTGGCGGAAGACAGCGAGTTCGTGAGTGTCGAGTTCCTCGCGGCTCAAGCCGATTTCCGGCAGCTCGTGGTGCGCGTCGAGCGGGGCGCGGGAATAGCCGGGAAAATGTTTACCGCAACTGAGAATGCCCGCGGCGCGAAGGGCGTCGTTGAAGGCGCCGGCGTTGCGCACCACCTGGGCGACGTCGTTGCCGTAGCAGCGGCCGCGCAGGGAGTTGTCGGCCTCGTCGTCGAAGGAAATGTCGAGCACCGGGCAGAGGTCGAGATTGAAGCCGAAGATGCGGAGCAATCGGGCGGTGATGGTCCCGTGCCGGCCGATCAAGCCGAGATCGCCTTTGTCGCGAAGCTGGTTGGCGTTGGGCGGTTCGTTGCCGACCAATTTCAGCCGCGAGACCCGGCCGCCTTCCTGGTCGATGGTGATGATCGGCTCGACCGTGCTAAGATCGCGCAGATCGTCGATGAGCTTTCGCAACTGGCCGGCAGATTGGATATTGCGTCCGAACAAAATGAACCCGCCGGGCTGGATGCGGCGGAACTGCTCGGCGGTGGCCGCATCGAGCTGCGGACCGGGGACACCGGTGAGGAGTAATTGACCTAGGGAAGAACGTTCCATATAGCGACGACAGCGTAACGGTTCGCCGCGGACCGCCTACTATTTTTCGTCGTCGGAAGCCAAATTTCGCGGAAATTTTCCCTCTCGTCACATCTAAGGCCCATGAAACTTCTTCCCGACCAGACTGACGAAGCATCCCTTTCGTGTTTGGGCAGAGAAGCTCTCTCGCTGCTCGAGAATCGTGACTTTCAATCGCTCGTCGATCGCTTTGGTTACGCTTTGGCGTTTGGAAGAAGTCCAGCCGCCGTCATTGAAGAAAAGCTGCATTCCTGCATCGCTCAGTACCGCGCTTCGACTGAAGGGCAACCTTCCGTTCTCCCCTCGATGATCGTGAAATACTTCAAGCCGAACGACTCGGGCCTGTTCGCCGTGGTTGAGTGCGTATTTATTTCCCCAGAAGGTTGCCCGATCCTCGCTGAGTTAATTGTCACCTCATCCGGGGAAGACAAGTACGCTACCCTTGAGGAAGTCAGCCTGGTAAAGGAGAGTTTTGCAACGGACCGCTTCGATACCCGAGGTACACGATTGGCCACAAATTAAGGCGCTAATGGGTGCCTGCAGGCTGGACACAGGCCACGTGCGAGTAATGATTTCGCCCTTTTCCTCCTTTCATGCGTCTGGCGCTCTACGGCGGTACTTTTGATCCGATTCATCACGGCCATCTTTTGCTGGCGCGGGAGGCCCTGGACCAGTTGCAATTGGATCGGGTGATCTTCATTCCGGCGCGCCTTTCCCCGCATAAGCTGGCCTCCACGCCGACGCCCGCAGCCGTGCGCCGGGAAATGCTCGTGGCCGCGATTGCCGATGAGCCCGGCTTTGCCCTCGACGATTCCGAACTGGGCAACGAAGGGCCGAGCTTCACCATCGATACGGTGGAGCGCGTTCGGGCCGGCCATCCGGAAGGGCCGCTCTACTATCTGATCGGGGCTGACAATGTGCGCGAATTGCATACCTGGCGCCGCTACGAGGACCTCTGCCGCCTCGTGGAATTCGTCGTTCTTGGCCGCGGGGAGATCAATCACCCGGCGGGCGCCCGCTTTCAACGGCTCGAACGGCGGATCGACATCTCGGCCACGGATATCCGGCAACGGGTTGCATGTGGGCAATCCATCCGCTATCTCGTTCCGGAGCCGGTGCGTTCCCTCATCGCCGGTCATCACCTTTACCAGGACCCGACCAATCAACTCTGAATCACTCGCCCGCCTTTGCGCGCAACTCGTTGCCGAAAAAAAAGCCGAGGACGTCATCGCCATCGATCTCCGTGGGATTTCCAACTTCACGGATTTCTTTGTCATTTGCTCCGGCACGTCTGAGCCCCATCTCAAGGCGATCGTCAGCGAATTGCGCGATCGATTGAAAGAGGAGCACCACACCAAGCCAATGGCGGTGGACGGGTACCCCCTGAGCCAGTGGGTGGTGGCGGACTATTCCGACGTCGTGGTGCACATTTTCCATCACGACAAGCGGCCCTTCTACAGCCTGGAGGATTTGTGGAGCGATGCGCCGCGGCTGAAGCTCAAGCTGTGAGCTATCTCGTCGAAACCGAGGTGCAATGTCCGTGGTGCGGGGAGTATTACCCGACGACGGTGGATACCTCGCAGGGCGATTACAACACGATCGAGGATTGCGCGGTCTGTTGCCGGCCGATCTCGCTGACGGTCAGGTGCGAGCCGGGGGAATTGTCTGATGTGCAGGCGGAGCGAGGGTGAGAACGCAAATGACGAATTTCGGATGACGAAGGAATTTCGTTTAGCAATAACTTGATGCTTTCAAGGTTGCGATGGGAGAGGCTTGAGGAGGCCCTCTCCGCGAGGCGTTTCCGGACTCCAATCTTCTCGCGACTGACGACGCATCCTTTTCAGAAAATCTTCAAATGGATTGCCCGCGGGCAGTTGATTGTACGTGCGGGTGTGCCAGTCACCGTCCTTCAAAAAGGAAATGACGTAATGAATCTCTTTTCCGTCGGCGTCGGAGGGAGACGTGGTTGCCAGAAAGGTCTTCAGCGTCTGAAGGTCCGCCGCGGGAAGTTTTGATTCGTATGAATTGGGAGCGAAATGAGACCCAGCGTAATCCTGATTCCACTCAAAGATGCCGCCCCCCTGATTGACTACCATGTGCAACTGCTCGTAGTCGTCCAAGCCAAGACACTCGCTATACGCAAAAAGGTAACCGTGGTGATCCCATTTTCGGTGCCACTCCAACTGATTTTCGGGCCACTGTTGTTTCGCACCGGGCACTTCGGGAAATAGTCTCGAGTTGTATTCCGAGAGCGCTAAAACGGCGCTGTCGGCGCGTTCTTTGGCGAACTGCGCAGCCGTCAATCTCGGCAGGTGGGTAGCTTGGTCATAGAACGCTCGGGCCTTGTCGAGGTCGCGAAGGTAATCTGCTTCGGTAATCTCCTGTCGGCTGTCCCACAGACTGCGAAAAAGCTCGCCTGCCCGCCCCTCAAACTTCATCGCTTCGGGAGTTGGCGCTAGCCCCTTCATGATCCGATAGCAGGCCATGCGGTTGGCCGCGACGCGAGCGATCATTACCTGCCCCAATATGTCCTCGGCGATGGCCTCTTCGCGAATGCCAGATTCAAGTTCGCCTTCGGGTATGAAGAGCGTAGTGCCTGGTCCATTCGAAAGAGGCCCCCGATCAACGAATGCTTCCAGATTGCGAAAACCTCGTTTCGAAAGATGCAGGACGATTCGTTGATCCGCGATGGGTAGATGGAAGGCGTGGTTGATTCTTTCGATGGCAGTCCAGGCGTCCGCCCCACATTTGCGAAAATCGTCGCTCGTCTCTCCGTGAAGATCGTTCCATGCAAACGGATGGATGCCCGCCCATTCACGCTTCCTTTCCTTGATGCCTCCATTGGGAGTTTGGGATTCCGTGGGAGCCAAGACCGCGGCTTCCGCCCGCTCCTTGGCGAGTTGTTCGGGCGTGAGTTTTGAGAGGTCCTTTAGGCAGTCGTAGAACTTGCGAACCTGGTCGAGCTTTTCCACAAAATTGGCCTCGTTGGGATGAGCCGCCAGATCCGGAAGACCATTCAAAAGGTCCTTCGCCTGCTCTTCGTATTTCATCGCCTCCGGTGAAGGTGCGAGATCTTTCATCACTTGATAGCAAGCCAAGCGAGTGCCCAAAACGCGATTGATCATCGATCGGCGCAACAGATTTGCCGCCACGTCCTCTTCCTGAATGTGCGTGGTGAGATGATGTTCCGGCGTGAACAACGCTGCAAGGTTGCAGGAAAAGTAATCCTCGAAGTGGATGAGCAAATCTCCGAGATGGTGGAAGCCGCGTTGGGGCAATCGCAGAAGGATTTGCTCGTCGGCAGCCGGAAGCTGCAAATCCGCTTTCATTTTGTCCGTCGCACGTTCGAAATTCTCCACTTCCTTGCGCACGACCGGGCGCACTTCTTCCGGGAGCATGGAAGGAGTGTTCTTCTCCGCAGACCGTGCATGGCTCAACAGAGCGAGGGCCAGCAAACAGGAGGAGGGGAACACTTTCATTTTTAAAGCTCCAACGCTAGCGGAAGGAGGGACGCATTGAAAGCTCGGGCTCCCTGCGGCGCGCGCGTAAACGATCGCATCGGCTTGTGTCGGCGTCAGAACATTCCATGATGCCAACCTCCTTATGCGCGTCGAAGTTCTCAATACCGGCACTGAACTGCTCCTGGGCAGCGTCCTGAATACGCATCTGCAATTTCTCGCCCAGGCGTTGTTTTCGCTGGGGTTGCGCATCGAGCGGCAGGTGACGGTGCCGGATGGGGAAGCGATTCGCCAGGCGGTGACGGAGACGTTTGGGCGCGCGGACGTGGTCTTGATCACCGGTGGGCTGGGACCGACGACAGATGATATTACGCGCGAGGCGGTGGCGGAGTTGCTCGGGTTGGAGTTGATCCACGATGAAACGGTGATGGCGGCGATCGAGCAGCGCTTTGCCCGCCGGAGCTTGAAAATGAGCCCGCGGAATCGTCGCCAGGCGCAGCGGCCGGCAGATGCCATCGTGCTGGTGAACCCGAATGGCACGGCGCCGGGGCTTTATTTGGCGGCGCGGCCATACGGCGCTGGATTGACGCCGCATCTTTTTCTGCTGCCGGGGCCGCCGCGGGAGTTGCAACCGATGGTCACGGAGACGGTGTTGCCACTTCTCTCGGGGTTATTACCGCCCGGTCCGAAGATCGAGATGCGCGTGGTGCGGGTCGCCGGGCTCGGGGAGTCGAACGTCGAGCAACTGGTGGGCGAACGGTTGCTCGCGCTGGGCATTGAATTGGGCTACTGCGCGCGACCGGGCGAAGTGGACGTGCGCGCCATTGGGTCACCGGAAGCCGTCACGGCGGCTGAACGCATTTTGGTGGAAGTGCTGGGTCCGCACATCGTGTCGCACGATCAAAGTCCGCTGGAGAAGGTGCTCGTCGATCTCCTGACGGAGCGCAGGGAAACGCTCGCCTGCGCGGAATCGTGCACCGGTGGCCTGCTCTCGCACCGGATCACCAATGTTCCCGGGGCCTCGGCGGTCTTTCTCGGTGGTTACGTGACCTATTCCAATGCCGTCAAGGCGGGCGCGTTGGGAGTCGATTCTGTGCTCATCGAAAGCCAGGGCGCGGTAAGCCGGTTGGTGGCCGAAGCGATGGCCGTGGGCGCTCGGGAAAAGGCGGGAGCGGATTACGCCCTGGCGACGACGGGCATCGCCGGGCCGGATGGGGGCAGCGAGGAAAAGCCGGTGGGCACGGTGTTCATTGCACTAGCCCGCAAAACCGGGCCGACGGTCGTGGAGCATCATCGTTTTCCGACCGATCGGAAGACGTTCAAGGATCTGGTTTGCCTCACGGCTTTCAATCTTTTGCGGCAGCGGCTGGGAGGCGATGATGTAAAACCGGCGGGGTAGAGCAGTCTGGCGCCTTCGGGATAGATGGCACGGGGTTGGTGCATTCCCGCAGACATTCCGAAAGCGGCGGAGCAGCGCCGTAATCCAAAACGCTCCCGCGCTCCGATGAAGTCGAGGCAAAGAGCGGAAACCCTTCCGCCTACTGCTCGATGACCGCGGGGGTGCCGAGCTTCACCTTTTGGTAAATGAGCGGGGCGATATCAGACGGGAGCCGAACACAGCCGTGCGAAGCCGCATAACCTGGGAGAATGCCTACGTGCATCCCGACACCTGTGTCGGTGAGCCGGCAGAACCATCTCATGGACGCCCCGACGTAGTGTGTGCCGCTGGGGGCGGAATCGGCCTGGGTGCTCACTCCCGAACGCACCGTCCGGCCGCTGCGATCCACGAAATCGCCGTAGATGCTGGAATGATGGTCCGGATCTTTTTCGCGCACGTGGAAGGAACCGGTGGGCGTCTCGTGGCCTCTTTTGCCCGAGGAAATCGGCGAATCGATGTAAACCTGCTCCCCGACCATGAGGTAGACGCGCTGTTTACTGAGCGAAATGACGACGTGGGAATTGTCCTGGTTGATGACCGATTCGAGACTTTTGTCCACCTTGGCCGCCGCCTGACCGCGATGGATCAAGTCGGTCGCCTTCTTCATCGGCGCCGGATTCCGCGCTCCGAAAAACTGGGCCGTAGCGTGGTGCCCAAGCACGCTGAAGGACACAAACAAGACGGCACACAGCGTTTGATAGAAGCCAGCGGATCTCATGCAGCGGAAAAAGTTGCTGTTTCATACGGAGCGGGAACCCCCGCGGCAATCACATAAATTTCTGGCCGGCCTCGCGGGGTGTGAGATGGCGTTGTCTCCAAAGGGGTGGTAAGGGTGGGACAGGCCGTTAAAAAAGGGCGGGTAAGAAGGCCCAAGGCGCTGCCCGTCCATTGTAAGGCTTTTGTAAATTTGACTGAAAGTTTTGGACGGCGCCCGGTGTCCTCGCCAATTTGTCGCCGCCGTGTCCCAAGTGATCCCCCGTTTGCTCTCGCTTCTCTGCTTGCCCGGCCTGCTGCTGGTGAATCCAGTCGCTGCTGCCGGCAGGGAGGTGCTGGCTATCGGGGCAGCGCCGCCGGAGCCGATGGAAATGCACCTGAAAATCCATCGGGAGGGCCAAACCGAGATTCCGCTGCGGATCTACGGCAAGGCCAACGAACCGCTCAAGTATGCCATCCGGGTGCAGCCGGAACACGGGAAACTCTCCGATCCGCGAGCGACGGAACGCGAAGTCTCGGTGGTCGTCTACGATCCACCCAAGGATCTTTCCATCACCAGCGACAAATTCTACTACACGGTGCAGGGCTCCCTGGGGGTGTCGGGGGCCGTCCTGGTGGCGATCACCATTGTCGATGACCCGCCGAAACTGGCCATCGCCGACGCGCTCGATTTCGGGAAAATCCGTGCCGGCGGCACCGCCTCGCGCGTTCTGGAAATCAGCAATAAAGGGGGGATGATTGCCATCGGCAAGGTGGTGGTCGATCCGCCATGGCGAGTCGAGGGCAAGCCCGATTACCATCTGGCAGCCGACGAGGTGGCGGTTTTCAAGATCGTTTTCGAACCGAAGGACGGGCGGGAATACGAGGGTGTGGCCCGTTATACCACAGACCCTGAGCACAGCACGACACTGCGAGGCATTGCGACCGCGGCCATTGCCGCCGACCCCGCCCAGTGGGTCCTGCAGTCGACTCCGGGCGAGACGGAACGCAGCGGCATATTCGAGCTCTACAATCAGCTCGACGAGCCGCGCACGCTGAAACTCACAACGAATGGCCAATTGAAGATTCCGGCGGAGATCACCCTGGCGGCGCATGGCAAAGCCAGCGTCATGGTCGAGGCCGCGCCGACCAATCCCCAGGCGTGGGAGGCGGAAATTCAGCTCAACGGGAAGGACTTCTCCATTGGCGTGCCGGTTCGTGTGCCCGCTCTCGGGCCCGTCATACGGCTGTCCACGCCGGCCATTTCCTTCGGACGCCTGGCCACGGGCAAGGACGCGGAATCGAGCTTCGAGCTGGAGAATATCGGGGGCACTTTGGGAACGGTTTACTGGGAGATTTCTCCACCGTTCCACGCCACGCAGACGGCGACTCCCCTGCGCCCCGGTGAAAAGAAGAGCTTTCCGCTGAAGATCGATACCAAGACAACTGGTCACTACCGAACCTGGGTGCACTTCACTTCCGGCGTGCAGAACTTCGATCTACCGGTGCAGGCCGAGGTGGCTGCCGAACAGAGGCCCGGACACGCTCCCGCAGGCGCCGCCCCTGCTCCTGCCCCCACCCCTGCTGATCCGGGCAAGACCCCGGATTCCCCGGCGGCGGTGGCAGCTCCCGCGAGCGACTTGCACTCCGTGATCCCAGCCGACTGGTACGAGCCCAATTATCCTCCCGACGTGCAAGTCCACAGCATCACGGCGACGACTGCGGTGATCGAGTGGCCGGCCAGCTTGTCCAAGGCGTCGAACTTCCGCGCGGAGATGATCCAATTCTCCGTCGGCCGGGACCACCTCATGCATGCCGCCTGGCTCTACGACAACCAGGACCCGATCGAGCGCCGCGGAGACAATTACGCGCTGATCCTCCAGGCGTTGATCCCCAACCAGCCCTACACCGTCCGCATCGTGCCCGTCGATGCCAACGGGCGTCCGGGCGAACGCCTTTTCGCGGTGAGCTTTTCCACTCCGTCGAAGCCGCGCGCGACGGCGAAATTGCCCAGTATTTCCTATCTGCAAGGGTTATTGGGAATCCTCGCCGCGTTGCTCTGCTGGCATCTCTGGCTTTGGTGGCGAGGACGCGGGACCTTGCGGGCCTGACGTCGGCAGCGAAGAAGGTTGATGGTTGAGAGTTGATGGTTGAGAGCCCTGCGGACTCCGCTCGAGAGCACCGCATCGCGAGGAAGGCGTTTTCCTTCTCGTTCCCAAAGTTGGCCCGGATATTTCATCCCCGATATGATTCGCGGGCTGGCTAGTCGCGGAGCATCGACAAGATCGAGCCGAGGGTTTTGCGAGGGGCATTTTAGCCTTGGAACCACGCTTTGGGCAGAGCGCCCCCAACCAGCGCGGCGCAGTCCGGAGCGACCCGATCGCGATCCGATTGTGCGCCTACTCCCGCGGCTTGGATTCGACGACCTTCTGGGCGGCGGCGATGTAGGTGAGGATCCGGGCTTGCTGCTCGCTATTCAGACCCGCGCGGCGGGACATGCTTCCGACCATTTTTTCCCAACTGCCGATCGTGCGTGAGTCGATCAGATCCAAGTCGTGGCATTCGGTGCAGCGATTGGTGTAGAGGCTGTGGCCTTCGGTCAGTTCCTTCGCGTCTCCGCCCTTGGCCGCGGCCATGAAGGCCGTGTCGACCGGAGGCGCGGTGCTTTCCTCGAAGGCGCTGGACATCTCCTTTTTCAAGGCCAGGAGCAGTGGATGGTCGGCGCACAATTTCAGGCCCATCTCGAGCGCGGTGAGCGCATGCGGCGTGCCTTTCGGAAACTTGCGCATCCGATCGGCATCGGCGCACTTATCCGCAGCTTCGGCGATGTCCTTTTCCACCTTGACCTGGAAGGCTTTCAATTCGGGACGGTTGGGCTCGGCCGCGAGACCGGCGCGAATCTCCTCGTCGGCGTTCATGAGTTTGCGCATCGCCACGGCCTGGCGCGTACGGGCCAGGGCGCGTGTGCTGATGGTCACGCGTTGGGTGAGATCCTGGCGGTTGAGTTTCGTGGGAGGCGCGCTGGTTCCACCGAGCCGGTCGGTGCCTTCGTCGAGGTCCAGCGCGAGGCAGGAATATCCGAGCTTCTCGAGCTGGGCGGCAGTTTCCCGCAGGACACCGAGGGAGCCGGCATTGCGGGAGACGATGGCGCCTTGGAGACGCGGACCAAGCGCCGAGGCCAGGGCGCGATACGTTTCGTCCTCGGTAGCGTGGGCGAGAAGCTGGCGCGCTGCGTCGTAGCGCTGATCGCGAAAGGCCTCGAAACTCTCGAGCATATCGAGCCAGCCATCGCGCGGAGCAGCTTCCAGCGCCTCCGCTGGGATGCTCGCGGCGATCGGTCCGCCGTCATTTTTGTAATAGGGCACGAGGACGATGCCGCGGGTCGCATCCTGCTGGAGCACCGGGAACTCTTCCCCCTTCGCGGTTCCCGTGAGATTTTTCCCTTCAAATTGCAGCATCTCCCCTTTGCTCACGCGAACCAATTGGCCAGGGGCAAAGGTCTCCGCGGCCCGAAGGCCATGCACGGAGATCAAAGCGATGCAGATGGGGAGAAAGAGACGGCGAACCATGTGGGAGGGGGAAGGGATACGGTGATTTGGAGGGAGAAGCAAGTTGGGGAATAGTGCTCAGTGCTCAGTAGCACTGAGCACTAAGCACTTTTGCCCCTACCTCCGGGCAATCAGCAGAATCGCCCCCAGCAGAAGCAACGAACCGGCGAACCGGCGGACCATCACCGCCCGCCCGTGCATGCGCTCGGCGTTTCCAAACCAATGCCCAACGGTCCAGACGAGCACGACGCTCCAAAGTCCGCGCGAGTTGTAGAGAACATTGGTGGAGGTGGCGCCGATGGTCACGATCGACCAGGCCACGCCACACGCCTGGACAGTGAGGACCGAGGCGCCGGCGATGATCCACCTCCAGCTTTCGGAAGGCACTGCGCGGCCGTCGCGCAAAAGCGGGACGAGGGTGAGCGAAAGGATAGCCACCGTGAGGAAGAGCGTGGCGACGTAATGAGAGAAGCCCCACTCGTGAACCCAGCGCTGCTGGGTAATGTCGGTCACCGCGTAGAAGGCAGCCGCGCTGAATCCATAGACAAGGCTGCGGACAATGGCATCACGCCGGGCGTGCGGATGGCCCAGGCCGAGGAGAACAGTGGCCACGGCGGTGAGCAGCACCGCCAGCCAGGTGGCTCCGCTGATCGTTTCCGTGCCCAGCGCCGCGCTGAAGAGGGCGACGAAGATCACTTTCGATCCCAAGACCGGGGTGGCGACGGAAACATCGCCGCGGCTGATGGCCAGAAAGGTGAAGATCTGGCCGACGAAAAAGACCGCGCCGGAGAGCACGGCGTGGCCGACATTGGCTACGCTCGCGGCGTGCTCCACGGGAAAAATCCAGAGGAGCGAGAAGAGCGTGGCCTGCACCCAGTTCGTGAGAAAGTTCACCCGCCAGGGTCCGGCACCGTCGGTCCCGCGTTTGAGCATGATCGCCGCAAAGGCATAGCCCAAGGCCGAGCCCAGCGGAATCAGCATGGGAGAAGGAATGGACATGAATCAGGTCCCTACCGCGCGAAGAACTGTGAGTGGAGCGCCACGCAGAAATAATAAACGCCACAGAGCGAAATGAGCATGGAGCCGTAGCGCGAGGCGGGGCGCATGAAACGCTCGTGATATTGTTGCCGGCCAATGGCGAGAGTTCCGAAAAGTGGCAGCACGACGATTTGGTGGCCGATTTCGACCCCCAGGCTGAAGGCTCCCAGGGCGACCCAAATACCGACACGCGGCAGACCACTCATGGCCGCGAGCAAGCCCCCGGCAAATCCCAGGCCGTGAATGAGTCCAAAACCGAAGGCCACGGCCAGCCGCAACCGCGAATGCGCCCGTCGCGGCCAAACGATATTCTCAACGGCGACAAAGACGATGCTCGCCGCGATCATCGGTTCCACCACCCACCCGGGCAGCCGGAAGACATCGAAAACGGAGAGCGTGAGAGTGATGGTGTGCGCCACGGTGAATGTGGCCACGACCTTGACCATCTCCCACAGATTCATCGTCGCAATGACGAGTGCCGAGATGAAGAGCAAATGGTCCCAGCCCGTGAGGATGTGCAGAACGCCGTAGCGGAAATAGTCGCCGAAGGTCCGCCACGTGTCCGACGGCGCCGGCTGGGAAGCGGAGGGTGCGTTTGCCGTTTTCCAGCCGGTTTGAAAATCGGTCGGCTTTTCTCTCGGCAGAATGGCCGCGGAGACTTCGTTGGAATCAGAACGCTTGTAGCGGACCAGGTAACTAACGTCCCAGGATGTCCCGATGGCGTACGGCCACTCGCGCAGCATATCCTGCGAAATCGTGACTGTGGCGGGCGGCGGCCCTTCCAAGGGATAGTCCAATTCGTATTGATAGAACGTCTTCTCCGGCTCGGATACGATGGGCGGATCGGTGACGTGCACGACCTTGCCGTGGAGGGTGTGGCCATCGGCGCTCACACTCAGATGGTCAGCAACATAAGTCCCGTGTTTCTCGACAGCCGCTCCGAGCGCGATGCTGTCGAAGTTATCGTCCTTCGCCGTTAGACCTTGGGCGATGGTGATCTCCCGCACGGAAACATTCACCGCCAGGCGAATGCGCGCAGGCTCGAATTGCACCCACATGGCGTTTTGCAAAAGCGGATGCCCCAGCGCACTGCGCGCTGCAAGGATCAGCGCGACAAAGACGGCGAGGCGGAGAAAACGCATGGGGCGGAAGAGCTAGCACAGCGCCCGGCGTCGGGAAAGGGGAACGGCCACGCGCCCGGTTTCCGATCAGCGATCGGATATTCGCAGCGCCACACTCGAATGGAGCGCAACTCTGAAAATCGCGTCGTCGATTTTGACGCAGAGAGCGCCGAGGAAGTTTGAGAGGTCCGCAGAGGAACTAATTGTGCAAACAGCGCGCTCTCATTCTCTCGTTCCCAAGTTGCGAGACCGTGTGAAAACCCGGAACTGCAGGAGCGGCGAAATTCGGCGAGGGGAATTTTACGCGGCAAAAGGGAAAAGTGAGCGGACCGCGCCCGAAACGATCGTCCGCGGATCGTGGAGGCGACC
>DASYAY010000033.1:0-26343 GCA_036501065.1 Chthoniobacter sp.
ACCGGCAATCCGAATTCCGCCGCCAAATCGGCGACGCTGAAATCGCGCGTGATTGGCGCCAGCCATCCGCCCACACCTTCCACGATGACGCTTTCATAAACCTCACGCGCGCGGGCGAAAGACTCGCGCACCAGAGCGAGATCGATGCTCCGGTTCTCAATCAAGCTGGCGGTGAAAGGCGCCGCCGGCGTTCGCAGCCACACCGGATTGATCTCATTCAACGAAATCGCTCCTTCCGCCGCCGCATGCAGCAACTCGGCATCCTCGCGCCCCCCGCAGCAGATCGGTTTCAGTCCCACGCTATTGCGCCCCGCCCCCCGCAAAGCGCGGACGATCAAAGCCGCCACGTAGCTTTTGCCAACATTGGTATCGGTCCCGGTGAGGAAGAGGTTCAACGTTCGTGTTAAGTTGCTATTGAGTCTCGTCTTTTAGGGTGACACTTTCCCGGCCCGGAGGGCTGCCCGGACCGTAGCCCCGGATAACATCCGGGGATCAGGTTTATTTCACCGCATCCACCCCGAAGGTGGTGGCGGAAGTCCCCTTAAGAGAACCGCTCGATGAAGTTCCGGTAGAATTCGCAGGCGCGATCCACTTCAGCGAGGTCGATGTATTCCACGGCGGCATGCGCCTGGTCGATGCTGCCGGGCCCAAAGACCAGGCTCGGAATACCCTGCCGCGAGAGCTTGCTCGCGTCGCTGGAGAACGGGACGCCACAGGGAGTTCCATCGAGGCCCATATCGGTGAGGACCGTTGTGGCCAATTGCGCAGGCGCGGAGCCGGCTGCCGTTTCCAGCGCTTCGTCGGTGAGCATGGGCGTTTCCATGATGGCATCGAGCGAAGGATGCTGGCTGCGGAGCGTGTCGAGGATGCCTTGATAGTGCGCCAGGACGTTGGCCACGGTTTCGCCGGGCAGTAGGCGCCGGTCGATTTCGATGGCGCAGGTGTCGGGGACGAAATTGACCTGCACGCCTCCCGTGATGACACCGACATTGACAGTGCCAGGACCAAGCAGCGGGTGCGGATGCGCCGCGAGCCGAAGATGATCTTCCTCCAGCGCGAGAACGACTCTCGCCATATGTGTAATGGCATTGACGCCGAGATGAGGCTTGCCGCTGTGCGCGGCTTTTCCCCGGACAGCGATGCGCCAGCGGAGCACGCCTTTGCTCGCGATGACGGCGCGCAAATCGGTGGGCTCGGCGACAATGGCCGCGTGTCCGGCAAGACCTTCGCAAAGTTTGACGACGCCGCGGTAGGAGAACTCTTCGTCGACCGCGGCGGCGAGCCACACTTCACACGGTGGCTGAATCCCCTCGGCATGCAGAGAAGCGACGGCGTGCATCATCGCAGCGAGCCCGGCTTTGGTATCGCAACTCCCCCGGCCATACATTTTTCCATTTTCCACGCGCGGCTCGAAGGGCGGAATAGTCATTCCCTTGACGGAAACCGTGTCGGTGTGCGCCTCGAGGATGACGCGTCGCGAGGAGTCGCGCCCGGGCAGTCGCGCGATGACATTGGGGCGTCCGGGAAAAACTTCCTGCTCCCAGACTTCGATGCCGCGCTGCTCGAAAAAGCGGCGAACCCAGGTGGCGATTTCACGTTCACCCGGGCCGCCGTCGTAGGAGGAGTTGACGCTATTGATGCGAATGAGACCGGCGAGGATCTCGTGAAGCGCGGGGGAATTCATAGATCGCCATTTCACCAGTGCAAATACTTGCCGCCAACAACGATTAGGCCATCGCTGTCCGATGGAGGGCAGGCCCCAAACGTTTCAGCGATCGGCTCGCAGAAATATCATCTGGCTAACCAAGCCCTTTGATCGGCTCCGCATCATAAACGCTGTGGGGCCGGTCGAGGGGATCGTGCCACGCCGCCGCGCGCGGAATGCCGAGGGCGTCGTAAATCGTTGCCGCGAGATTTTCCGGGCGCTGCGCCGCCTCGGCCGGAAAAGCGCCGATGCGATCCGAAGCGCCAACGACCGTGCCCCCGCGCACGCCGCCGCCGGCGAGCAGGATCGATTGGCAGCCACCCCAATGATCGCGACCGGGGAGTTTCGCCCCGGGAATGGAGGTGATGCGCGGCGTGCGTCCGAATTCACTGCCCATGACGATGAGCGTTTCGCTCAGCAGCCCACGGGAATCGAGGTCGTCGAGCAGGGCGCTCACCGCGCGATCCATCGGCGGCAGGAGATAGTTCTTCAAATTTGGGAACGCCGCCTGGTGCGTGTCCCAGGATTCGTTGTTGCCGAGATTCACCTGAATGAGACTGACACCGGCTTCGACGAGTTGCCGCGCCATGAGCAGGGACCACCCGAAGCTATTTCGACCGTAGCGATCCAGCCATTTGGGATCGGCTTTGCCGAGGTCGAAGGCATCGCGCACGGTGTCATTGGTCAGCAGGGAAATGGCCGCCTGCCGGTAAGTGTCGAAGCCGACGTCTTCGGCGGCATTGGCGTAGAAGCGGGTCTGAGTTTCGAGCGCATCGCGCAAGCCCACGCGGTTGAGCACGCGGTCCCGGTCGAGACCTTGCGGCAAGGAAAGGTGTGGCGCCTGGAACTGGAGGCTCGCGTCCTGCATTGCGCCGGTGGCGTGATGGAAAAGATATTGTGGGTAGGCTCCGTAGTGCAGCGGATGATACGGCGACATTTCGAGAAACCACGGATCGTGAATGCGCCCCATCTGCCCGGCGAATTGCCCGGGAATGACCCGCCCCGTGCGATGGACGATTTTGTCCGGGAGCACGATGGCCGGCGGAAGATTGTTGTGGGAGGTAAGCACCGCGCCGGCAACGGCGGCGATGCTGGGATAGTCGGTCGCTTTCGGCTTGTTGGGATCGAATCCGAGGGGGAGTTCGCTATGCCCCGTGAGCATGATGTGATGCGCGGCCGAGTGATCGTTGGACGGGTGCGTGAGCGAACGGACCAGCGCATATTTGTGCGCGCGCTTCGCGAGTTCGGGCAGATGTTCGCAAATCTGGATTCCCGGGACGCTCGTGGAAATGGGTTTGAATTCCCCGCGCGTTTCGAGCGGCGCGTCGGGTTTGAGGTCGAAGCTTTCGTGCTGCGAAAGTCCGCCGGAAAGAAAGATATAGATCACCGATTTCGCGCGACCGCCCGCTGATGGCGCGGGGTTGTCCGTGGCCAGCGCGCGCAAGGCCGTGAGATGATTAATGCCGAGCCCGAGCAATCCGATGGCGCCGGCTTGAATTGCCGTACGACGGGTCACCGGGTGCCCCGGAGAAAAGGAGCAAGAAGGCAGGTGGTGGCGGCTTGCGGTCATGGAATTTAGTCGGACCAAAACAGCGACTCTTTCGGCGCGGTGTAGCGAACGTCCATGTCAGGGGTTTCGATCAGCGCGCCGTCGCGATGGAGAGAATCGACAGCGGTGAGCAACATGCCGGACGTCAGCAAGGTGCGTTCGACGGGATAGGGCGCGCGATTTTCCAGGACCATCCGCTCGATGTGATGGACGAGAGGATTGAAGAAGTCGGCGGTCGTCGCGCACGACGGCGGCATGGGCAGATACATCTGGCAGGAGGTGATCGCGCCGTGGTCGTCCATTCCCGCATAGTTGAAATCCCGGATGGGCAACATGAAGAGCGTGGTGCGGAAGCCGTCGCGATGCTCGATGAAATAGCCGAAGGCATCGGGAAAACTGCGACGTGCCCAATCGAAGCTGATCGGCGCCGTCGGGTAACCATCCTCCACGGGCAGGCTGTGGCTGCGGCTGAGAGCGGCATTGAGAAGCGCCTGCGTCTTCTCCTGCCCGGCCACGCGGTCCCATAGTTTCGCGCCGCGCAGCGCTTGCACGCTGCGAATGCCGACCTCGCCACCCCGCCGGCGCTCGGACATACATTGCGCGGTTTCGAGTCCGTGGAAGTCGTACTTTTCGATCCCGCCATAGCCCAGACCCACGCTCTCGACGAGCGGAGTGCCCCACGGAAGATCGATGGCCGGCAGGCGGCGGGTGACCGGCAGGGAAGATCCGGCCAGAAACGGAAAGCCGAAGCGCTTGGAATCGGCGACCATTTTCGCGCATTGGCCCCATTCGGTGGAGAGATGTTTGTCGTTGAAGACGGGGACACTGCGGCCGCTCGCCTCGAAGACCTTCATCACTTCCTGGAAAAATTCGTAACGCGGATAGAGGGTCTGGCCTTTTTCGTTCTGCGGGTACTTGCCGTGTTCGCCGATGATGACCACGCCGTCGACGGCGAGTTTCCCGGTGCCGAGGGTGAGCGCATCGGCAATCGTCGGGAAGATGGGGAGCTTGTAGCGCTTGGCGCGGCTGCGGGCGAGGTCGTTGGCCGGAAATTGATCGACGTACAGAGACACGAGATCGACTTGCGGCTCGTGCCATTGACCGGCCCAGGTGTAACCCAGCGCGAGGCGATCGAGGAAATGCTGGGCGTGAGAATGGACGTAAACGACCGTGCCGATGAGCGCGATTTTCTTGCGCTGAGGGCCGGTGGCGGCACTGGCCGGGGAACTGCCGACAGCAGTCGCTGCGGCGGTGGCGGCCGCAGTCGCGCGTAGGAACGACCGTCTGGTCCAGGGCTCGGAGGGCATGGGAGGAAACTGCAGCGCCGACGCGCTACAGGAAAGACCCGGCGGGCCCGTTAGTCTTTGACCTCATCCGTCGCAAATGTGGACTCCCTCTTCCAGCACCACCAAAGCGGCAAGGCAGCGATCCCCGGCAGGAAGGCCGCTAGAATCAACCCCGTATCGAATGAGTGCGTCCGATCGGCAAGCAGGCCAAAAAGCTTTTGCGCTTCCGCGGGCACCACCCATGCCACCACACCGGCAAAACCCGTGATTTTCCCCTGATGTCGCCCGGAAAGATCCTGCGTGAAGGCATGATAGATGGGAAACACGCCAAGTGCGCCGGCCCCGGAAAAGAGCAAGACGGCGAGCAAGACCCAGCCTTTGGCCAGAAACGGCGTCAGCGCGCACGAAGCGCATAACAAACCACAACTGGCAAAGGCCACGAGCCGCCCGCTGGACACCGGGAGCCGGCGACGCCCCAGCCACACGGCGAGCACACCTGCGCCCAGGCAACCGGCATCGGTCGCCACGTACCAGAGGGAAGTGAAATAGAGCGTCTCTGCTTCGGAGTAGCCTCGCCCCTCCTGCAATATCTTCGGCAGCCACGCACGGAGGATTTGCCAGGTGGTGTTGATGCAGGCGATGACGAAGAACAGGACAAGCATGCGGCGGCTGAAAATGATCCTCCAAAGATCACGCCCGCCGCGTTCCTCGGTAACGACAGCCGCGTGAGCAGGCGCCGGCAGATCCGTCTTTCGCACGAGGACAAACCAGAGCAACAGCCATGCGAATCCCATGGCGCCGATGGCTTGAAATGTGAACCGCCAACTGCCGAGCTCCGGGGTGAGAAGGGCACGCATGACGAGTGGTGTAATGATCGCGCCGATCGAGGTGCCGCTTTGCAGAACGCCGTTGCCGAAGGAGCGTTCGCGGGCCTCGAGCAGCGCGCGCGTCGTCCGGATACCACACGGCCAATGTCCCGATTCGAAAAAGCCGAGAAGCATCCGGCAGAAAAGCAACTCGCGTTCGTTATGAACAAAGCCCGTAGCCAGTCCCGCGAGCGACCACATCGTGAGTACACCGGCGTAGAGCCAGCGCACGGAGAATCGGTCCGCGAGCCAGCCAAATACGATAGATCCGGCGGCAAAGGCATAGGCGAACACCGCTTCGATGTTTCCGTACTGCTCCTGCGTGAGTTGGAATTCCCGGGTGATCCGGACTGCGGCGTTGGCCAGCGTCTGCCGGTCCATGTAATTGATCGCCGAGGCCAGCAAGAGCAGGCCGCAAATCGTCCACTTCCGCGTGGAGGCGTGACTCGACACCGGACTGCCAGGTGTCATCACGTCAGCCATTCCAGGATTTTCCATCCCAACGAATGACCCGCTCAAGCAGCGCGGCCACATCCTCGGCAAAAACGCGGAACAGCGTCTCGCCTTTTTCCGTCGAAGCGAGATGCGGGTGGCCGATATGGCCCGGACTACTCCGCTCGCGGGTGATCCACCCACGCGAGGCGGGTGTGAAAGGCGTGCCGAATTCGACGGGCGGCGCATTCCGATAGTCGCCGACGAGGTGGGGCGCGAGGCGAAGCATCATCGACGTTTCCCATTCGCAAGCATGCCCCATCTCCCGCTGCGCAAGCGCCGTGTCCGTCTCCCAAGGGCGCGCGCCCAGGCTCCAATACGTGGCGAAGAGGAAGAGGACATCGTCGCGCTGCCGATGCCGCTGGCGCAGTTCGAAGACGGCCTGCCGGCCGGGCACATCGTTCCCGCCATGGCCATTGAGGAAAACGATTCGTCGAAATCCGTGCTGGAGGAAATTCTCCGCGAGGGCATTCAGCGTATCGAGATAGACGCGCGGCGGCGCCGAGAGCGTGCCCGCAAAATCGAGATGATGGTCCGAATTGCCCAGCCAGGTGAGTGGCGCGAAAAGCGCGCGGTCGTCGAAGCGTTCAGCCACGCGGCGCACGACCTCGCCGAGCAAGAGGCTGTCGGTGAACAGCGGCATGTGACGCCCGTGCTGTTCGAGGGCGGCGACAGGAAAAATTACCGGCGTGTCTTTCGACAGTGCGGCAATGGTGGTCCAGGGGAGATCCGCAAGGTTCATACACGGAGACTGCCAGAGTCTGGCCAAACTCGTCCACGAAATGCCGGAACGAACGCTTTCCAGCCGCCTGCCATTCGCGCTAGTTTTCCTACTTGCTATGAACCGCGTTCTCCCCGTTGCGATTGCCGTTCTCTGCCTCATGAGTGTGATGAACCTCCGAGGCGCAGCCCCGCCGAATGTCGTCTTCATCCTGACCGACAACCAGGGCGCATGGACTCTCGGTTGTTACGGCAATCCCGACATCCGCACGCCGAATATCGATAAGCTGGCCTCCGAAGGCATTCGCTTCACGCGCGCCCTGGCCAGCAACCCGGTGTGCTCGCCATGCCGTGCCACTTATCTCACCGGTCTGATCCCCTCGCAGCACGGCATCCATTCCTTTCTCGATCAGAAATATCTCATGGGACCGGAAGCCTATGACGCCCTCGCCGAATTCACTTCGCTCGGGACGATCCTTCGCGACAGCGGTTACGTCTGCGGCTTGAGCGGAAAATGGCATCTCGGCGATTGCCTGCACCCCTCGAACGGCTTTTCGTTCTGGTGCACGAAACCGGATGGCGGCACGCGGGAGTTTTACGATCAGGATGTGATCGAGGACGGCAAAGTGCGGCGTGAAGCCGGTTATACCACCGACCTGTGGACGCGGCGCGGGGTCGAATTTATCGAGCAAAACAAAGACCATCCCTTTTTCCTCTATCTCGCCTACAACGGCCCCTACGCGCTCGGCTCGCTCATGCTCAATCCGGCGCACAATCGCCACGTGGACTACTATGCGGACAAGCTGTTCCCGAGCTTCCCGCGGGACGCCATGCATCCGTGGCAGCACGACAATAAACAGTTTCACAACAGCCTCACCGCGATCCGCCGGTTGGCTGCGGAGACCAGCGGCGTGGACGACGGCGTCGGCGAAATCATGGCCACGTTGAAACGCCTCGGCCTCGATGAAAACACGCTGGTCATCTATGCCTCCGACCAGGGCTGGATGGGTGGACAAAATGGGATGTGGGGCATGGGCGATCACTTCCGCCCGATCGGCGCGCACGAACTCATGATGCAGGTTCCATTCATCTTCCGGCAACCAGGCCGCATTCCCGCCGGGACCACTTCGGATAACATCGTGAGTAACTACGACTTCATGCCATCGCTCCTCAGTTATCTCGGACTCGGCGACAAGATGCCGCAGAAGCCGAAATCGCCGGGACGCGATTTCTCGCCCATTCTGCGCGGCGAGAAGGTTTCCTGGGACAACGTCATGTTTTACGAGATGGAAACCTGCCGGGCCATTCGGACCGACCGTTGGAAATGCGTGCTCCGTTATCCCAACGGTCCGCACGAATTGTACGACATGCAGGCCGATCCGCGCGAACGGTTCAACCTTTACGGCGAGCCTGGCACCGAGCCGGCCCGCGCCGAGATGACGCAACGCTTGAACGACTTTTTCACCCGTTATGCCGATCCGCAGTACGATATTTGGAAAGGCGGCAGGTCGAAGGCGAAACGGCTGGTCGAGACGGAGGCGCCGATCGCGCCGGATGCTTTGAAATAATTCGGAGTTTCTTTTCGCCTCAAGCCAGCTTCCAACCGGAGCGGTACTCGCGGCCGAGGAATTTCTCGGCATCGGGCGCATTCGGGATGCGCATGTTCTTCGAGTCCCACTCGATCTTTTTGCCGGCGCGATAGGCGACGTTGCCGAGGTGATTCGCCTCGGTGAGGAGTCCGCTGTATGCGAAACGGCAGGTCGTGGGTGCTCCGGTCTTGCAGGCGTGGATCCATTCCTGGTGATGACCGAGAGAATCCGGGATGGTGGGCGTGGGTGGGGTGAAACCGACGAAATCTTTTTCGGGAAGGAGAAGGTGTTTCGAGTAGTTGGAGAGGATCATCCCCTTGTCCCCGACAAAGAGGGCGCCATCGGGCCACTGCGGAATGGTATTTTGCGTCCATTGCGGCGGCTTCATCTGCCCCTGATACCAGGTGAGCTTCACCGGCGGCATGGCGCCGCGTGCGCCATAGGTGTAAGTGGCGCTCATCGTGGCGGGCGCAATTTCCGGATGCGGCGGCGGACCGCTGGCTTCGATAGTGAGGGGCGCGTCGAGGTTCAGTGCCCAGAAAGGCAGATCGTTCCAATGCGAGCCGAGATCGCTCATCGTGCCGTTGCCGAAGTCCCACCAGCGATACCATTTCGGGCCCGGAAAATAGACAGTGTTGAATGGCCGGGCCGGCGCGGGCCCGAGCCACAGGTCCCAATCGAGTTCCGCCGGCACCGGCATTACTTCGGTGGGCCGTTCCTGGACACTGACGACGTCCTTGTATTTCTCCGCGTCCTCGGGCGACTGGCGGCCCCAGGTGCGATTGACCCAGACGTGCGCTTCGCGAATCGGCCCTACGGCGCCGCTTTGGACGAGTTCGACGACCCGGCGATAATTCGTGCCGGCATGAATTTGCGTGCCCATCTGCGTGGCTACTCCCGCCGCTTTCGCTGCTTCGGTGATGATGCGCGCTTCATGCACGTCTCGCGTGAGCGGCTTCTCGCAATAGACGTGCTTTTTGCGCTGCAACGCCGGCAGCGTGGCGAAGGCGTGGGTGTGCTCGGTCGTGCTGACGACGACGGCGTCGAATTCCGAGTCCTTCAGCGAGTCGTACATTTTGCGGAAATCGCGGAACTTTTTCGCACCTGGCGCCTTGGTCGCGGCGAGGTCGAGGTTCTTCTCGTTCACGTCGCAGAGCGCGACGATGTTCTCGCCGAGCATTTCCTTGAGGTTCGCGCCGCCGCGACCACCACAGCCGATGCTGACGATGTTCAGTTTGGAATTAGGGGACTGGCACCGGAGGATCGCGGGGAAGCCGAGGCTGGCGACGGCGGTGGTTTTGAGGAACTTCCGACGGGAGAGGGGGTGCGAATTCATAGTCTGGGGAGAGGGAGATGCTGTATCCAGATAGAGAAAAAGCGAATCCGATTTCTTTGGCGGAAATCTAAGCAATCAACTCCTTGATCACCTGCCCGCCGAACTGGCTCAACTGCTTGAATCGCCCCGCGTGGAAGTAGGTGAGCTTGTTGTCGTCGAGACCGAGCAGGCGCAGCAAGGTGACGTGCAGGTCGCGAACGTGGTGGACACAGTCGACGGCCTTCGCACCGGTTTCGTCGGTGGCGCCGATGGTGTGCCCGGCATTCACGCCGCCACCGGCCAGCCAGATGGTCATGGCGCTGGGATTGTGATCGCGGCCGTAAGCGGTGCCACCGCGAACCCCGTTGTCGGGGCTGCGGCCGAATTCGCCGCACCAGACGACCAGCGTGCTTTCGAGCAGGCCGCGCTGCTTGAGATCGGCGATGAGGGCGGCGATCGGTTGATCGACCCGGCGAATGAGCGAGCTGTGCGCGCGCTCGATGTAATCGTGCGAGTCCCAGGTGCCGGCGTAGAGTTGAACGAAGCGCACCCCTTGCTCGACGAGCCGCCGGGCGAGCAGACACTTGCGGCCAAAGGCGTCGGACGGTCCCTGTCCGATGCCATAAAGCTTGCGCGTCGCCTCGCTCTCCTGGTTGACGTCGAGAATCTCCGGCACCTGCATCTGCATGCGAAAGGCGAGCTCGTAGGAATCCATGCGCGCGGCGAGTTCCTCATGCTGCGGATGGAGCGCCTGATGCTCGTGGTCGAGGGTGGCGAGCAGATCGAGATTGGCCCGCTGATGTTCCCGCGTGATCCCCGCCGGTGGCTGGAGATCGAGAATGGGCGAGCCTTGCGCGCGCAAGGGCGTGCCCTGGAAATGCGTCGGGAGAAAGCCGTTGCTCCAATTGGCCGCGCCGCCCTGGGGATAGGAAATCTCCGGCAGCACGATGAATCCCGGCAGGTTCTGGTTGAGCGTGCCGAGACCGTAAGTGGTCCACGCGCCCACTGCGGGATCGCCGCCGAAACGGTTGCCCGTATTCATCTGGTACATCGCGGTCGGGTGATTTACCGAATCCACCTGGCACCCGCGATAGAAACAGAGGTCATCGACGACGCCCGCGAGATGCTCCCAGTTTTCCCCAATATCCGCGCCGCTCTGGCCGGCCTTGCGGAACTTGAACGGGCTGCGCACGTAATAGCGTTTGCCGCTTTCCATCGCGGATTTCGTTTCGCCCTGGCGCACGAATTCCTGGAGGTGCAACTCGTCGAGCTTCGGTTTGGGATCGAAGGTGTCGATGTGCGACGGGCCGCCTTCCATCATCAGGAAGATGCAGCTCTTCGCCTTGGCCGGGAGATGTCCCGGCTTCGGCGCGAGTGGACCAGCCGCTGCTTCGGAAGCACGCGCGAGCATGGAACTGAAAGCCAGGCTGCCGATGCTCGCGCCGAGATTGAAGAGAAACTCGCGGCGGGTGGGCGCGTGCAAGGCGCGATGTCCGGCACAGGGAAACGGCGATTTCATATCAGTAGAGATAGGCAAATTCGTTGGTGTTGAAGAGGACGAGACAGACCTCGGCCAGGCCGCGTGTCTCCGGGGAGGCATCGGCAAATTGAAGGTCGGGAACGAAATCGCCGGCGCTTTCCAGCGTTTCCATGAACTCGAATTTTCCCCCGGTGTTTTCCTCGACCGCACCCCGGCCAACCTCGTGGGGCAATTCGACGCGCGGAAAACTCAAAGATCGATGCCGTTGCGTCATGCTTTGCCAATGCGTCAGGCAGGCGGCGAGTTCGTCCGGCTGTGGCGCCCGATTGAAGGCGAGGTCGAAGGCGCGGCGAATCACCGCCTCGTGATCGGTGCTCTCGTGAAGCAAACGCGCGGCCATGGCCAGCGCCTGGTCGTAGCTGGCTTTGCTATTGAAGAGGGAGAAGACTTGCGGTGTGACCGTGGAAGCGTCGCGTCGTTCGCAGGAGAAATCCGGGTTCGGCGCGTTGAAGACGTCGCCAAAAGGGTCCGGGAGGCCACGAATTTTCAGCACGTAAAGCGAACGGCGATGGCGCTGCGCGGGGAGCGGCGAAGGCTGCCAGGCTTCGGCAAATGTCCCCATGACCTGGCGCGGCTGAAGGGCGGCTTCGATGTTGATCTCGGGCCGGACGGGAATTCCGCCGATCTCCGGGTTGAGTTCGCCGGAATCCACGAGCATGGCATCGCGCAACTCCTCCGCGGTCAGCCGGCGCGGCTTGAACACGGAGTAGGAAGTGTGCCCCGGATCGCGCTCGGCCAATGTTTTCGGGTCGGGATATTCCGCGGCGCGCCGATAGGCCGCCGAATTCATGATGAGCCGATGCATGGCTTTCACCGACCACCCTTGCTCGATGAAGGTCGCCGCGAGCCAGTCGAGCAACTCGGGATGGGTGGGCTTCTTGCCGGTGCTGCCGAAGTTATTCGGATTGCCGGCGATGGCGTCGCCAAAATGCCAGAGCCAGAGGCGATTGACCATGACGCGCGCGGTCAGCGGATTGCGTGGCGAGGCGATCCACTCCGCGAGTGCCTTGCGACGGCCGCTGATTTCATCGGGCAAGTTGTTTTCCAGGCCAGTCTGACCGAGCGAATTGGCCGCACTCAACACCGCGGGTGTTACTTTGGCCGCGGCGGAAAATGGATTACCTCCGGTGAGGATGTGCTCTTCCTCAATCTCGCCCTCGCCCATTTTATTCACCGGGATTCGCTGTGGAGCATTGACGAATTTGAGATCGCGGGTGCGGCCGGAATAGGTGGAGAGCGCGTACGGTTGGTAGCGATCGAGATCCCACCGCATCCGCTCCAGGCCTTTGCGGGCGATGCGTTCGACGCCGAAATCTGCCGGGGCAAAGCCGAGCAGCTTTGGCGGATAGCTCTTCTCCGGTGCGCCGAATTTTTGCATGCGCAAACGTGCGTCCTCGAAAATGCCGAGGAAATCCAGATTCGGCCGGGGCGCCGCTGTCCGCGCGCCTTCTACGGCCTTGTCCCACATCTGGCGATCCAGCCCGTTTTTGGCGAACCAGTCGTCCGCCGCCGCCAATGATTGATCGTCGAGCCGCTTCAATTCGCTGACGTATTTGGTGTGGCGGATATCGAGGTATTTTTTCTCATCGAATCCGTTGAGGTTTTCTTCCGGCAGAAACGGCGCCTTGCGCTCGGTGAGTTGGGTGGTGGCGAAGACGGCCTGCAATGAGTAGTAATCCCGTGTCGGCACCGGATCGAATTTGTGATCGTGGCAGCGAGCGCATTGCAGAGTGTGCGCGAGAAAGGTCTCGCCGACGGATTGGGTGACATCATCGAGAAAACGCTGGCGGGCGATCCGGGGAACTTCCATCGACGTGAGTTCCCACGGCCCCATGCGGAGGAACCCCGTGGCGATGAGGAGTTCGGGATTGCTCGGGTCGATTTCGTCCCCCGCGATCTGTTCGCAGACGAAGCGATCGTACGGTTTGTCGGCGTTGAAAGCGCGAGCGACATAATCGCGATAACGCCAGGCGCTGCCGCGGGCGTAGTCGTTGGCAAAGCCGGCCGTGTCCGCATAGCGCACGACGTCGAGCCAATGCTGGGCCATGCGTTCGCCGTAGTGCGGTGAGGCCAGGAGCCGATCCACGACTTTGGCGAAGGCGACGTCGTCCGGCGCGGGATCGTGTAAGAAGGCTTCCACTTCCTCGGGTTGAGGCGGGAGGCCGAGCAGATCGAAGGTGGCGCGGCGAATGAGCGTGCGACGATCGGCAGGCGGAGCGACCTCGAGTCCGGCGGGGCGCTTGATCGCGAGCAGCGCGTCGATCGGGTTTTCTCCCGCGGGAACCGCGGGTTTGCGCACGGGTTGGTAGGGCCAGAGATTTTCCGGTTTGTATCGCCGATTTGTCCACTGCTCCGAAAGACCGCCACTGGTGGGAACTTGAATGCCATCGGCAGCAGCCCATTGGTCGGCATTGGCTTTGTTCAACTGTGCGATTTTCGCGGCATCCGGCCAGGGCGCACCGCCGGCGATCCAATCCTTGATCCAGGCCACCTGCTCTGCGGTGAGCTTGTCATTTTCCTTGGGCGGCATCGGCTTCCAATCGTCTTCATGCGCGCGACTGATGGCGATGTAGAGCGGGCTGGATTCAGGCTTGCCGCGGACGATCGCCGCTTCGCCACTGTCGCCTCCGCGGAATGCCGTTTCGGCGGTGCGCAGATCGTAACCGGATTTGATTTTCGCCTCGTCCTTGCCATGACACTCCAGGCACTTCTCGTTGAAAATCGGCAACACGCGGCGAACGAAAAGTGTCTCCGGGTCTTCGGCCCCGCGGGCGATCTGGGCGCCGAGCACGAACAAGGGAACCAACAGTGCTGGTGCATACCCGCGAACATTCCGAAAGCGGCGCAGCAGCGGTCCGGGCCGGACGGGCGTAGCGCTGCAAAACGCAAGCGTTCGGACAGGTATCGATTTTGAAAGCATATCAGTCTGGTTTACCCACCTCGTAAAGTTGTCGGATTTCATCGGCGCTGAGGGCGGCTTTATAGATCATGAATTCATCGAGGCTGCCGTTCAGGTTGCGGATGGGAAACCGATGATTGGGTGTGGGCAAACCCCAATTCCCGAGTTCGCAGGGACCAAAGTGAATCGGCCGGCCCGGCTGGTGAAACTGGCTCACGCCCCGGCTGACTTCGCGACCGTTGACGTACTGAATGGCCATGCCGCTTTGGTTGTCGTAGGTCACGGCGAGGTGCTGCCAGCGTCCGCTGTTCGCCGCGGTGAAAGTCGGCGGTGAGAAATAGATTTGGTTTCGCTTCACGGCCGGATTGTCGGTGTCCGGATAGGAGATGGAAAACATCAGGCTGCCGTCTTCAAAAATCTGCCAGTGCGGTGCGCCCGGATCGTAACCATCGGTAAGGATGAGTGCGCTGTACTTGCGGTCGATTCCATCGACGCGGGCCCAGCAGGCGAAGGTGATGGCATCGTAAGTGCCATCGAGCATCAGGCGCACGCGGGAGCCTGGGCGTTTGAATTCCAACGCATCCTTGCCGGCCCAACGTCCCTGGGTCCAGACGGCGCCGACGGCACCGCCGTTGCGCGATTTGTCATCGTGATTGGCCACGTTATTGACGAGTCGCTCCCACTCGGGCGTATGCCGGAGCGGATAGTAAACGAGCAACCGGTCGTCTTTACGCGCTTGCAACGACCATTGCCACCAGCCGGCCACGCGTTTCGCATCCTGCTCGGCGACGAGCTGATCGAGTTGGCCGTGGCTGAGGAAGGCCTGCGGATCGAGCGAAGCGAGCGTTGCTCCACGCAGGCTCTGCCCCTGCCGAAGGTGCATCTCGGCGGCGCCATCGGGGTGGGCGATGACTTCGCCGTTGAAAACATGCACTTCCGGTTGGCGCTGGCTGGGATCGACGTTGATGGCGAACTCCGTACCGAGATCGACGAGCTTCATTCCCGGCGCGGTGAAACGGAACCCATGCGCGGCCGGCGGCACGCGCACGCGGGCCTTGCCCTGGCGGCAGACTGCTTCCCACGGCGATACCAGATTCAATTCGGCCGGTCCTTCCACGATGAGTGAAGCGCCGGAGAAAAAATCAATCTGGGCGAGGCCGGAGCGAAGCGAAATGGCGCCGGTATTCAGGGTATCCCCGGCGTGCACGCTGACTTTATCCCACTGCGCATTCACCGTCTGCGCGAGCACCGCACAGCCGAGGTCGGTGTGTTCGGCCGGAGTCGCCGCAGCAATGGTGCGCCGGGCGGCACGATGTCCGCCGAGATAAAAGGCGGCGAGACCGAGGAGGAGTGCGAGAGCGGCGGCGAGCGGCCAAAGCCATCGGGTCGGGCGGGCCACATCGAGGGGAAGTTGGTGCAGCCATGAGCCCAGCCCGGCATCACGGCTGGCCCAATCTCGCAAGGCACTGTCGAGATTGGCCGAGCGTCTCCAGAGCCGTCGTGCTTCCGCGCTCTCGCGAAGCTGCGCTTCGAGCCGGGCAAAATCATCGGCGGATATAGTCCCGTCGCGCCAGGCTTCGAGGAGATGATGCAACTCGTCGGTGGTCATATCGTTTCCTCCCGCATCCGGCGTTCGATGCATTCGAGCAGCAGTTGGCGCAGCCGTTGAATGGTCTTGTAAAAAGCCTGCACGCTCTTGCCGGCGCGGGCGGCCATTTCGTGCAGGCGGACACCGGGTTCGTAAGAAACGCGGAGCAAATCACGCTGCGGCGGATCGAGCCGGGAGAGGCATTCTTCGAGGGCGCGACGCTCGCTTTCCAGAGCGGCGCTCTCCTCGACGGCTTCCTGCGCGACCAGATCGAGGACGTCGTCGGAAAAGACCAAGCGGTCGCGGCTTTGCTTGCGGAGATTTTTCAAGGCTTCAAAGCGGGCGATGGCGCCGGCCCAGGCGAGGAAGCTCGACCCTTCCTGGAACTGGGCGAATTTTCGCCAGGCGACGAGGGTGGCTTCTTGCATGACTTCATCCACGTCCTCCCACCGCGGCACGAGTGAGCGGACGAAGGCGCGCAAGGCCGGCTCGTTCTGGACGAGAAGCTGCACGAACCGCTCGTAGGCGCGGTCGTTGGAGGGGCTGTTCGGGACTGAGGGCATTACGAATATAGACTCCCGGACGGGCATTTTGTGGACAGGGAAAATCGGAGATGGGAGATGGGAGATGGGAGTTCGGAGATCGGAAACCCTAGGCGGGGCGATGTTGTTAAATGATGACTATTCAGGATGAACTGTCGGGAGTTACTCTGGTGAAAGATGGGCGTTGTTGACTGGGATTCGATGGTCTGGCGTTGCTGTTTTCGAGTTGAGATCGGTTTCGGAACGACTGGCCAAAGTAGGGTTGAGGCGCGAATCCTGGGCGGTTGGGGCGAGGCGGGATGGGTTCGGGCTGGACTGGTGGTGCTTCGCAACGGCGATTTTCTTCGGCATGGTTCTGTTCCTCGGCGGTGTGCTTTTCTTCGGCGAGGCGCTGGGCCTGGATGATGGCGCGTCTTTGGGCGATGAGGATCTGGCGGTGTTCCTCGGTGAGGATGGGTGGGGTGTCGGGCTGCGGTGACTTGGGCGGCGCGGGATCGGCCGGTGTCGGGGCTGGACTGGAAGATTTGTCGAGGAAGCCCTGGAGTTTGGCGGAGAGGCGGAGGCAGGCGAGTTTGTTGGGCATCCAGACGTCGGTGGCGCCGTCGCGGAGGTGCTTGACACGGGTGCAGAGGTCGCTGGAGGGGACGATGTCACCGGCAGGGGTGCGAACGACGCGAGTGAGGAATGCGTGGATTTCCTGGAGGTCCAAGGCGAGGCCGGCGGCGCCGGTTTGCTGGAGGGCGCGGATGCGGGCGGCGACGGATTTGCGGCGCAGGAGGCGGTGGCCGCCGGTGGAGGCGACATGGCGGGTGCGGGCCGCACGGGCAGATGGGCCGGACGGGCGGTCTTTCGTGCCGTAGACGTTCAGGTAGGCCTGGGTGGCGTTTCTGCCGGAGGCGATTTCACGGGCGAAGGCTTCGTGGCGGGAGTTGGATAATGGGTCGGGAGATAGGGCTGTGTTTTTCACGTCCATCGCGTTGGGACTTTGGGGGTTGATGTCAAGATGGAAATGCGGAGGAAAAAGTTCGTTTCGGCGAGACGCCGAAACCAGCACTCGGGACGAGGTGCGCTCCCTAGAGGCGCTCCGCGCGACCTGACGCGCGGCTACACTTAAACCGCTCGAAAGGTGACCGATAAAATGGGCGTGGGCTGGCGACGGGGCGGAAAAAGGCCAAGTCTTTCTCCCAATGGGGGTGAATGAGGGAATGTTCCCTCGTCTACTCACTTTCATGGTGGCGCTTGGCGCTGCTTCCGTGGCTCTCGCCGAACCTGGCACTCCTTTGATCGACGAAAACTTTTCGTCACCGACCCTGCCGGCAAAATGGGTGCCGGGTGGACGGCCCAATTCGTTCAGCATCGTGGACGGCGCGCTTCGGGGGGTGTGCGCCCCGGATGACGCGCACGGACCGGCAATCGGGGTGCCGATTGAGGGGCACAATCTGGCTGTGGAGTTTCGCGTGAAATTTGCCAAGCCCGGCTACTTCCTCTTTCTGATCGATGGGGACAGCGAGTTTGGCGGGCAGGCGCATCTGTTGCGTTTCGCGCTCGGGCCAAACCAGGTGCAGATCGCGCAGGACCGGGGGAGCGCGCGTTCGAAACAAGAGCAGAAGGCGGCGCGTGACGCGGCGCGGCAGGCTGGGACGAAGGTGCCTCCGCCGACGAAGGAGCAGCTCGCCGATCCGAAATTTTACCGGACGGAATCGCTGGCGAAAGAGCCGGCCAAACCCGACGACGGGGAATGGCACCGCGTGCACATCGAGTTGCGTGGGAACGAGGTCACGGCGCAGATGGACGATCTCCCGGCCTTGCATGGCACGGGGACAGTGCTCGACGTGAAAAAATCCCGGCTGGCGTTCCTCGTGGGGATGTCGGGCGACGTGCGGATCGGCAATGTGCGGGCGTGGGAGATGACGGCGAAGCCGTAACTGACCTCGGCCGATTTCGAGACTCCCGATGATATTGCCCGTTTTCCAAACGCCATTCCACGAAGACGAGTCGATCGATTTCGCCACGCTGGAACGCGAATTTCAATGGCTCCTGGAGCAGGGCGCCGATGGGGTGGTGATGGCGATGGTTTCGGAGACGCTCCGGTTGTCGAGCGGAGAGCGGGATGGTTTGTGCGAGTTTGTCTGCAAGACGATGGGCGGGCGCGGGGTGACGGTGATCAGCGTGGGTGCGGAGTCTTCGCACGTGGCTGAGGAGCACGCGCGCCATGCGGAACGATGCGGCGCGAAGATGCTCATGGCGATTCCGCCGATCTCGGTGGTGCTCGATGAAGAGGCGATCGCCGATTATTACCGGCGGCTGATTCGCGCGGTGGGCATCCCGGTGATCGTCCAGGATGCGAGCGGTTACGTGGGGCGGCCGATGAGCATCGAGCTGCAGGTGCGACTGATGGAAGAGTTCGGGGCGGACCGGGTGCAGTTCAAGCCGGAAGCGCCGCCGCTGGCGGAACGGCTGGGGCAATTGCGCGCGACTTCCGGGCAGCGCGCCCAATGCTACGAAGGGAGCGGTGGGACCGCCTTGATTGCGACCTTTTCTTTCGGCCTGGCGGGCACGATGCCGGGTGCGGATTTGATTCGAGCGATCGTGCCGTTGTGGCGTGCGCTGAAACGCGGCGACGTTTCCAAAGCGCAGGCGATTCACGGGCCGCTGGCGAAATTGACCGCGCTGCAGAACACGCTCGACGCTTATCTGGCGGTGGAGAAACATCTGCTGATGCGGCAAGGCATTTTCACCAACACGATCGTTCGCAGTCCCGTCGGCTGGCGGATGACGGATGAAGCCCGTGCGATGGTGGATCGACTTTTCGACGAGCTCATCGCGGCGAGCGTATGATCATCGACGTGCATAGCCACGCGTGGCGGTTTCCGGGGGATTTCAGTGCGGGTTTCATTGAGCAGGCGCAACGGGCCCGCGCGGGTGTCGCGGTGGATCTGACGGTTCGTTACGAGGATTACGCGGCCAGTGCGAGTGGGGTGACGAAGACGATCGTCTTTGGCGGCAAGGCGCGGCTGAGCGGGCTGTGGGTGGACGATGAGCACGTGGCGAAATATGTGGCGCAGCACGCGGACAAGCTCATCGGGTTTCTTTCCGTCGATCCGACGCAAGATGGTTGGGAGCGCGAGATGGAGAAGGGGCACGAAGAGCTGGGATTGCGCGGGATCAAACTCCTGCCGATGTATGCGGGATTCAGCCCGGACGATGAACGGCTCGAACCGCTCTGGCGATATGCGGCGCGCCGTGGATTGCCGGTGCTGCTGCACATGGGGACGACGTTTGTTGCCCAGGCTCCGCTCAGTTGCACGCTGCCACGGCTGATCGAACCGGTGGCGGTGCGGCATCCGGAGGTGAAAATCATTCTCGCGCATCTGGCGCATCCGTACGAAGGGGAGTGCGTGGTCACGATCCGGAAGCACGCGAACGTCTTCGCGGATGTCAGCGCGCTGCACTATCGCCCCTGGCAGCTTTACAACAGCCTGATGCTCGTGCAGGAGTACGGCGTTTGGCACAAGGTGCTTTTTGGAACGGACTTTCCCTTCACGACGGTGGATGCATCGATCGCCGGAATTCGCGCGTTGAATGAGATGCTCGAGGGGACCAAACTTCCGAGGCTGGATACGGCGCAGATCGAAGCGTTGATCCATCGCGACAGCCTCCAACTGCTGGGACTATGAAACCAATCTGGATTGTATCGGCGAAACGCACACCTCAGGGCCGATTTCTCGGTGCGCTGACGAAGCTTTCGGCGGTGGATCTCGGCGTGGCCGCGGCCAAGGCGGCGCTGGCGAATATCGATCCGGCGAGCATCGACACGGTGTTTGTCGGCAATGTGTTGGGCGCGGGATTGGGGATGAACATCGCCCGGCAGATCGCACTCGGGGCGGGGTTGCCGATCGCCACGCCCGCGACCACGATCAACATGATGTGCGCGTCGGGGATGCAGGCGGTGATGCTGGCGACTCAGGCCATCCGGGCCGGCGCGGCGCGCGCGGTGCTGTGCGGCGGTACGGAATCGATGTCGAACGCGCCGTTTCTCCTCGATCGCGCGCGCTCGGGATACAAACTTGGGGATGGCGTGCTGATTGACAGCATCCTGCGCGACGGACTGACCGATGCTTTTGACAAACAGCACATGGGCGTGACCGCGGAACGTCTGGCGGAGCGGTATCACATTTCGCGGGAAGCGCAGGATCAATTTGCCGAGCGCAGTCAGCAGCGCTATGCGACGGCATCGGCGGCGGGACATTTTCAGGATGAAATCGTGGCTGTGGGCAAATTGACTGCGGACGAGCATCCGCGCCCGGACACCACGACGGCTACATTGGGTACGCTGCGTCCGGCATTCGACGAAAAGGGAACGGTGACGGCCGGAAATGCCTCGGGGATCAACGATGGCGCGGCGATGCTGGTGGTGTGTGACGAGGATCGCGGGCGCGAACTCGGACTGACGCCGATGATGACGGTTGCGAGCAGCGCGGCGGTGGGGTGTGAGCCAGCGCTCATGGGCTTGGGGCCGGTCCATGCGACGCGAAAGCTGGGGCGCGATGTCGGGGATTTCGATCTCATCGAGTTGAACGAGGCCTTTGCGGCGCAATCGCTGGCCTGCATCCGGGAGTTGGGAATGGATGAAGAAAAAGTGAACGTCGACGGTGGAGCGATTGCGCTCGGGCATCCGATCGGCGCATCCGGGGCGCGGCTGCTGGTGCATCTGGCGCATCGCCGGCCAAAGCGGGGACTGGCGACGTTGTGTGTGGGAGGAGGAATGGGTTGCGCGGTCGTCCTGGAACAGCCATGAGCGCTTCCGAATGGACGCCGACGCCGGAGTTCATGGCGAAGATGAATCTTGCCTGGCTGATGCAGCGTGCGGGTGTGAATTCGTATGCGGACTTGCACCGATGGTCGGTGCGGAATCGCGAGGAATATTGGGCGCTGGTGTTGGAACGATTGGGCATTCGCTTTCGACGTCCGCCGGAAGGTGTCGTGGACTCGAGCGCGGGTGTGGAATCGCCACGATGGCTGCCGGGGGCGAGGCTGAACGTCGTGGAGAGCTGTTTCTTCGGCGGGGCGGAAACTCCGGCGATCCTCCACCAGGCGGAAGGCGGCGAGATGATGACGATGACGTATGGCGAATTGCGGACGCTGACCGGTCGCGTGGTGGCCAGCCTGCGCTGTCGCGGCTTTCAACCCGGCGACGCGCTGGCGATCTTCATGCCGATGACTGCGGAAGCCGTGGCCATCTACCTGGGAATCGTCGCCGCGGGATGCGCGGTCGTGGGCATCGCCGACAGCTTTCGTCCGCCGGAAATTGCCACGCGGCTGCGGATTTCGAAGGCCCGGGCGATGTTCACCCAGGACGTGCTCATCCGCGGTGGGAAGACGCTGCCGCTTTATGAAAATGCCATGGCGGCGAACGCGCCGACGGCGATCGTGCTGACGGCGCGCGATGATTTGAAATGCGCGTTGCGGGCCGGCGATGTCGCGTGGGAGGATTTCCTGGAAGGCGACGCGGACCCCGCGGTCACACTGCGCGATCCGGAGGATACGCTGAACATTCTGTTTTCGTCGGGGACGACGGGTGATCCCAAAGCGATCCCATGGACGCAGACCACGCCGATGAAATGCGCGGCGGACGCGCATTTTCATCAGGATGTGCATCCGGGCGAGGTGCTGGTTTGGCCGACGAATCTCGGCTGGATGATGGGGCCGTGGTTGATCTTCGCCAGCCTCATGAACCGCGCGACGATGGGCCTCTTCGACGGAGCGCCGACGGGGAAGGCGTTTGGGGAGTTCGTGCAGAATGCGAAGACCACCGTGCTCGGCCTGGTGCCGAGCCTGGTGAAGTCGTGGCGAGCGTCGGGTTGCATGGAGGGGCTCGATTGGAGCGGGATCAAGCTCTTCACGTCGACGGGCGAATGTTCCAATGAGGACGACATGCGATGGTTGATGCAACTGGGCGGCGGCAAGCCCGTGGTGGAATATTGCGGCGGCACGGAAATCGGGGGTGCTTACATTACCGGGACATTGGCGCGGCGCTGTGTCGCGGGGCGATTCAACACTCCGGCACTGGGGCTCGATGTGGTGGTGCTCGATGAGGCGGGGCGTCCGGCGGAAAGCGGAGAGTTGTATCTTTTGCCGCCGTCGATCGGGCTTTCGAATGCCCTGCTGAACAAGGATCACCACGAAGTCTACTTCGCCGGAGTGCCGCAGGGCCCGGATGGAGAAATCTTGCGGCGTCACGGGGATGAAATGGAGGCGCTGCCGGATGGCTATTGGCGGGCACGCGGGCGCGCGGATGACACGATGAATCTCGGCGGGATCAAGGTGAGTTCCGCGGAGATCGAACAGATTTTGCAAAAGGTGCCGGGCGTTTTTGAGAGCGCGGCGATTGCCGTTTCGCCGGATGGCGGGCCGAGCCAACTGGTGATCTATGCGGTGTCTCCGGAGACCGACGCCAATCGTAACGCGGCGATGATGACGGAGATGCAGAATGCGATCCGGCGGGACTTGAATCCGCTCTTTAAAATCCAGCAGTTAGTGATCGTCGATGCGCTGCCACGGACGGCGACGAATAAAGTGATGCGGCGCGAACTTCGCGCACGGTATATCGCGGATCACAGCAGTTAGGCGTTTTTTTGACCACGGATGACACGGATTAGAGCGGCTCCGAAAATGATGTAGCGTGTTGACGGTTCCCAGGTTCGATGCAGGGGGTGTTCCTGTGCAGATCTGCCGTCCCTTCGGGACTGGTTGGCTTTTTGCGGAGGGTCCCAGCGGTCCGAGCCGGACTGGCGGAAAGCGCTGGGCTATTTTCGGAAGTCCCTGCGGGACTGTCGATCGGTTACATCATTTTCGGAACCGCTTTAGGTTCTGTTCACGGATTTGAGAAGGTCGGGTAAGGACGCTTGCGTTTTTGAAGAGCGGTGCTGCACCGCTTTCGGAATGTCTGCGGGTAAGACGAGCCTGCCGCCACTTTGCCCCCTTCCGAAAGCGCCAGAGCACTGGCGCACTCCAAAACGCTATCGCGCAAATGGAGGCCGAAAATAATTTGTGGACGCGGATTAGTTTCGATTGCAGACGGCGCTCTTAATCCGTGTCATCCGGGTAATCCGTGGTTAAACCCTCTGACTTACCTTCCCGCCCCGCATGAACAATCCGCCTCGAACTATCCTCGTCACTGGCGCCGGCAGCGGGTTGGGACGCGGCATTGGTCTTGGGCTGGCGCAGCAAGGGCATACGATCCTGGCGACGGATTTGCGGATCGAAGGGGCTCGCGAGACGGCGACGCAGATCGAGGCCGCGGGTGGGCAGGCGCGTCCGTACGCACTCGATGTCACGTCGGAAGAAAGCATCCGCGATTTTCTCGCCGCGCTTGGCGATGCTCCGGTCGACGTGCTGGTCAACAACGCCGGGCTGCAACATGTCGCCGGGGTCGAGGAATATCCCGTGGAGAAATGGGACTTGCTCACGGACGTGCTCCTCAAGGGTGCGTTCCTGATGTCCCGTGCGGTGCTGCCGGGGATGAGGGCACGCGGCTTCGGCCGGCTCATTCACATCGGCTCGATTCACAGCCTCATCGCTTCTCCGTACAAGTCCGCTTACACCGCGGCGAAACACGCCTTGCTGGGGCTTTCGAAGGTGCTTGCCCTCGAAACCGCGAGCACGGACATCACCAGTAATACCGTCTGCCCGGCCTACATCCGGACGCCCTTGGTGGATGCGCAGATCGCCGGCCAGGCCCGAACCCGCGGCATTTCGGAGGATGAAGTGGTCGAGCAGGTGATGCTCGCGCCGATGCCGAAAAAAGCTTTCATCACCATCGAGGAGGTCGCCGCGGCGATCGAGTACCTGATCAGTCCGCTGGCTCGCAATGTCACCGGGCAAACGATCACCATCGACGGCGGCTGGACTGTGCAATGAGTTTCCTGATCATCCTCGCGGCGCTCCTCTGCCTCATGTTTGTGGCCTACCGCGGCTACAGCGTCATTCTCTTCGCGCCGGTTTGTGCGCTGGGGGCGGTGTTGCTGACCGATCCTACGCTGGTTGCTCCGATGTTCACCGGGCTCTTCATGAAAAAGACGGCGAGCTTTCTCGAGCTCTACTTCCCGGTTTTTCTCCTCGGCGCGTTGTTTGGAAAACTCATGGAGATTTCGGGTTTTTCGAAGTCCATCGTTTCGGCCGTGATCCGGTTGATCGGCGTCCGGCATGCGATCATTTCCATCGTCGTGACCTGCGCGGTCCTGACCTATGGCGGCGTCTCACTTTTCGTCGTGGTCTTCGCGGTGTATCCGTTTGCCGCGGAACTCTTCCGCGAAAGCGGTACGCCGAAGCGCCTGATACCCGCGACGATCGCCTTGGGGGCGTTTACGTTCACCATGGATTCGCTGCCGGGCACGCCGCAAATCCAGAACATCATCCCTGGGCCGTTTTTCAAAACGACGATCTACGCCGGACCGTGGCTGGGGAGCATTGGTGGGCTGTTCATCTTCATCGTGGGCTGGCTGTATCTCAATCGTTGCCGGCATCGCGCGATCGTGGCCGGGGAAGGTTACGGGACGAATCTGCTGCACGAACCGGAGCCATTCGACCACGGGCATCTCGCTCATCCGCTCATCGCCCTGCTGCCGCTGATCCTGGTCGGTGTGGTGAACAAGTTTTTCACCTGGAGCATTCCTCGCTTTTACTATGAGAGTCATTCCTTCGTGCCTGCGGTCGTCGGCCACGCGGCTCCGGTGACACAGGAAGTTTCCAAGGTCGCGGCCATCTGGGCGGTCGAAGGTGCGCTTCTTGCGGGGCTCACTACGGTTCTGATCTTCGCCTGGAAACCGGTCACGCGGCGGTTCGCGGAGAGCTCCAAACCGGCCGTCGCCGGCGCGCTTCTGGCGGCGATGAATACGGCGTCTGAATACGGTTTCGGTGCGGTCATTGCCGCGCTGCCTGGGTTTCTCGTCGTGGCCAGCGCGCTGAAGACGATTCCTTATCCGTTGATCAATGAAGCGGTGAGCGTGAATCTGCTCGCGGCGATCACCGGGTCTGCCTCGGGCGGATTGAGCATCGCGCTTGCGGCGATGGCCGACACTTTTTTGCAGAATGCGCACGTTGCGGGCATTCCGCCGGAAGTGCTGCATCGCATTGCGTCGATGGCCAGTGGCGGCATGGACACGCTGCCGCACAATGGCGGGGTGATTACGCTACTCACTGTGACCGGGCTCACACACCGGCAGGCTTATGGCGGTGTTTTTGCGATCACCTGTATCAAGACGGTGACTGTTTTTTTGGTGATCGCGGTCTATCACCTGACGGGGTTGGTTTGAATAGGGCCCATGGGGCGTATAGGACGAATGGGGTCGGTGCTATACGCGCGCGTTAGGCGACGCGTTTGCGAATGAGCAGCGCAGTTCTGCCGTCCCTTCGGGACTGGTGGTTTTTTTGGGTAGAATCCCAGCGCTAAAGCGCTGGGCTATTTTCGGGAAGTCCCTGCGGGACTGGTGTGAAACTTCCGCCACCACCTTCGGGGTGGATGCGATGAAACGGAACTGATCCCCGGATGTTATCCGGGGCTACGGTCCGTGCAGCCCTCCGGGCTGGGAAGGCGTTACCCATTTATCACAAGACTCAATGACCGCCGCGCTTGCGGGTGAGCATGATCTCGTTGCCTTCCGGGTCGGCGCACATGGCGAGGTGGGCGGGTTCCTCCGGGGTGTCTTCGGGCGGCCGCAGGACTTCACCGCCGGCGGCGCGGAGGGTGTCGCAGGCGGCGAAGAGGTCGCCCACTTGGAATGCCAGTCCTGTCCAGGTGCGCGGGTCTTCGCCGCCGTTGTGGATGCCGAGGGTGCTGCCGGCGATGGTGAGTTCGGCCATGATTTCGGATTGGCGGACGACTTCCGCATCGAAGACTTCGCGATAGAAGCGGACGGCGCGCGCCATGTCCTTGGCCCAGATGAGATACTTGAGTTTTTCGACGTGCATGAGAATGGGGAAACGTAGACGGAGGTTTGGGTTTTGGCTGCTTTTGATTTGGGGACGGTTGACGATTCCGGGGGGGCTTTTAACCCGCAGATGCCTTCGCACCCGCAGACACCCCCGCCGTGCGAAATAGAATTTCGCTCCTTATTGCGTGCCCAAATGGAGAGACTGTGTGAAAAGTCGGCGGTGCTTATGCAAGTCATTGATGAACTTTTGTAAGTCATCGAAAGTTCGTCGGCGAAACTCGATTTTTCGGGCTTTTCACACAAACTCGGAGTTTGGGCAC
>DASYAY010000034.1:0-45130 GCA_036501065.1 Chthoniobacter sp.
CGTTCTCCGGCCCAACATAATCTTCCAAACTTTCCGGCAACAGCATCGCTTGCTTTCGGTCGGTTCCCTGAATGTAGGACATCTTGCTCTTCTTCAACCCGCCAACCCTCGGGAGCCAAGGGCTTTTCACACAGTCTCGGAATTTGGGCACGAGAAAAAAAGAGCAACAACCAGAAGTAACAACCAAAAGACCCCCGCAGCGGAACGAATGCGGCACTTGGAACGCCTTTTCTTTTCAGGTCATCCTGAGCTTGCGAAGGATCTCTGGCTTCCCGTGGGCGGAGGTGGCGTGGAGCATTCGCCGCTCGGCGCCACCGTCTCCGCCCCCGGGATGCGAGAGATCCCTCGCAAGCTCGGGATGACACCGAGAAATGGTGGCGCTCCTCACACCATGCTCGCTCTGTTGCGATCGTTCTCGCGGATGGCAGGAGATTTCCCGGCCTCGCAGCCGGCTACCCGACGCGATGGCGCGCGGGATTCGCCGGAGGATCCTTGGCCTCGATGGTGATGGCCGTGGCATGGTCCGGAGTGAGCGTGAACTTGGCGACCATTCCGGGCTTGAGATCGCGGGCGAAGGCCGGAGCGCCATTGAGGGTCACCTTGGTGCTGTCGGTGACCTTGTAGGTAAAGTGTTGATCGCCGCTCTTGCCGACGGTCACGGTCACACTCACTGCGTCGGCTTCGACGATCTTCAATTCACTGGGTTCACCGGAATCCGGAGTGGGGCCGGGAGGTCTTCGCCTGGCTTGAACGGAAGTCGGCAGCGCGAGGGCGATGACCAACATGGCGAGGATCAAATGAAGTGCTTTCATAGACAGGGCGGGTTGGAAACGGCTGGAAAACTACCGCTAACCGGAAAAACACGCAATCTCGTCTTGCGCCCGCCCCAAAGTCGCGCGATGCGGCTGAAGGGCGTTTTCCGGACGCCCTTCCCGAATGCTCTGGAAGACCCGCACCCGCACTCTCGACCTCACCCATCGCGCGCTCATCATGGGCGTGGTGAATATTACGCCCGATTCCTTTTCGGATGCGGGGAAATTTGCGGACACGGAGAGTGCGGTGAAACACGCCCGGCAACTGGCGGCGGAGGGTGCGACGATCATCGATATCGGCGGTGAATCGACCCGACCCGGAGCCGAACCGGTGGCGGAGGAAGAGGAATTGCGGCGCGTGCTGCCGGTGATCGAACGGCTGGCAAATGGTCCAGGCCGGACGGGCGCTCCGGGCCGGACGGGCGATGGCAGCCTGATCCTCTCGATCGATACGAGGAAGCCGACCGTGGCGCGTGCGGCGCTCGAGGCCGGGGCGGAAATCGTCAACGACGTCACCGGGCTGCGCGACCCGGCGATGCGCGAGGTGGTGCGCGCCAGCGGGGCCGGGGCCATCGCCATGCACATGCAGGGCTCGCCGCGGGACATGCAGGTGGCGCCGCACTATGACGATGTAGTGGCGGAAATCTTGATTTTTTTTCGACAAACTTTTTCGGCGTGCCTAGCGTGCGGAATCGACCCCATGCACCTGGCCTTTGACCCCGGAATCGGCTTCGGAAAAACAGTGGAGCACAATCTCGCTCTGCTGCGGAAGCTTGATGCCATGCGGGTTGGCGAGCCGGACGGGGCCGGAGGGGAACATCCAACATCCAATGTCCGCCGCCCATCCGAGGCAGACGGGCGGAGAAGTAGGAGCGGCATCCCTGCCGCTTCCTCTTCACTGAAGGCAGAAGAGGCTGGAAGCCTCTCCTACTTCCAGGACCAATCCGGTACGGACGCGCGGCGGCCGCTGGTCCTGGGGGTCTCGCGGAAATCATTTCTGGGAAAGCTGGGCGGCGAAGGCGCAGGGGCGGACCGCCTGTGGCCGACGGTCGCTCTCACCAGCTATGGCCGGAGCCATGGGGTGAATGTCTTCCGGGTGCATGATGTGCGGCCGAATTTCGAGGCCTTGCGCATGACCGAGGCGATCCTTCACGAGGAGGCGGTGGCATGAACGTGCTGGAATTTGCCTCCGCCCATTGGAAGGACGGTCTTGAAATCGTCCTGCTCGCGGTGGCCATTTACTATACCTGGCGCTTTTTCAAGGGCACCCCGGGGGCGAACGTGCTCGTGGGATTGGTGGTGCTTTTTCTTTCGGTGATGCTCCTCTCGCAGCTCCTCGGCTTGACCGTGATCGGCGCGATCTTCGAGAGCTTGTCGAAGGTGCTGGTCATCGCGCTGGTCATCATTTTCCAGCCGGAATTGCGCCGCGGCCTGGCCGCGCTCGGCGGGCACCGGCTGTTTTTCGCCACGAATCATCAGGGCCGCGAAACGCTGGAATTGCTGCGCGAGATCACCTTCGACTTGGCCAACCGCCAACTCGGCGCGCTCGTCGCCATCGAACGCGGGCAGAACATCGAGGGTTTCGCCGAAAGCGGGGTGAAGATCGATTGCACCCTTTCGACTGAACTGGCGGTGAGCATTTTCTTTCCGAAGACACCGTTGCACGACGGCGGGATCATCATTCGCAACGATCGCATCGTCTCGGCGGCGTGCATTTTTCCCATCACCCAGCGGGCCGACCTGGATCGCGCGCTCGGCCTGCGGCATCGCGCGGCCCTTGGTTTGACTGAGGAAAGTGACGCCATTGTCATCGTCGTCTCGGAGGAAACGGGGATTGTTTCCATTTGTCATCGGGGCTTAATCGAAAGAAGCTTCGACCCCGAAAGTTTCGATCACCGACTGGCTGAACTTTTCGCTCTCAAAGATGAACCTGATTCTAAACAACTGGCTGGCAAAGCTGCTGTCCCTGGTTCTCGCCGTCATTCTGTGGTCGGTCATCCATCGGAGCCTGGAAACGACCGGCTCGCCTTCTAATTTCGAGATCGAACTCTCGCAGCGACTTCATGCGCAGGACAAATTTCAGTTTGATGCCACCACTCATGGGAACTCGAAAAGGTAAAACGAACGCACCCGCCGAAAACGGTCCAGGCCGGACGGGCGATGGCAACGGCGCCGCTCGCCGGATCTTTGGCACTGATGGGGTCCGGGGCACGGCGAACATAGAGCCCGTCACCGCGGAGACGGCGCTGAAATTGGGCCGGGCCGCGGCACACGTCTTCACCCAAATGAGTGTGCTCGCCGGGCGCTCCAGCGGCCGGACGACGATCGTCATCGGCAAGGACACGCGGCTCTCCGGTTACATGCTGGAAAATGCGCTCGCCGCGGGAGTCATGTCCCTGGGCGCAGACGTGCTGCTCATCGGGCCGTTGCCGACGCCCGGCGTGGCCTACATCACGCGCTCCCTGCGCGCGGATGCGGGCATCGTGCTCAGCGCTTCGCACAATCCCTACGAGGATAACGGCATCAAGTTTTTCCGGCACGACGGTTACAAGCTCGACGACCATATCGAGGAGCAGATCGAGCATCTCGTCTTCAGCGGCGAGATCGAGGCCATCCGGCCGACGGCGGGGAAGATCGGCCGCGCCACCCGTATCGACGACGCGCTCGGGCGCTACGTGGAATTTGCCAAGCAGAGCTTCCCGCGCCGCCTCACCCTCGACGACATGCGGATCGCGGTCGATGTGGCTAATGGCGCAGCCTATAAATCCACGCCGTGCATTCTGCGCGAACTCGGCGCGGACATCATCGTCTCCCACAACACGCCGAACGGCCGCAACATCAACCGGGAATGCGGCAGCACGCATCCCGAGGAAATCCAGCGTCTGGTGCGGGAAACGAAGGCGCAAATCGGCATCAGCCACGACGGCGATGCCGACCGCGTGATGCTCTGCGACGAAACGGGCGAGATCGTGGATGGCGACGAAATCATGGCCATTGCCGCGCTCGATTTCCTCCGGCACGGGCGGCTCGCGCAGAATACCCTCGTGGCCACGGTAATGAGCAATTTCGGGCTCGATGAGACGCTGCAAAAGAACGCCGGCCGCGTGCTTCGGACGAAGGTCGGCGACCGCTACGTCATCGAAGCGATGATGAAGGAAGAACTCAACGTGGGCGGCGAACAAAGCGGCCACATGATCTTCCGCGACTTTTCCACCACGGGCGACGGCATTGTGAGCGCATTGCAAATCCTGCGGATCATGGCCGAGACGGGCAAACCGCTGAGCGAACTCAAGACCTGCCTCTCCAAATACCCGCAAGCACAGCGCAACCTGAAGGTGCGGGAAAAGAAACCGCTCGAGGACCTTCCCGACGTGACCCGGTTGGTGACGGAAGTGGAGAAGGAACTGGCCGGCGCCGGGCGGGTGCTCCTGCGCTACTCCGGCACGGAACCGAAAATCCGGCTCCTGATTGAGGGCCGGAACGGCGACCGCATCAACGAGCAAGCGGACAAGATCGCGGAGGCGATCATTGGGAAAATCGGGGCGTGATTGGTGCGGCTCAGTTCCAAGTGCTTAGTACTTAGTTTCGACTCTCGTCCTCGAATGGATTGCGATCCGGCGCCTTAATGGAAAGTTTGGCGCTGCGCGCGAAGCAATTTCCCATCGCGCTCGGAGATCGCGATCCACCCAGGCGCCGAACCGCAGTCCTTTCGAGAACGACAACGCAGTCCGACTCCGAAAGAGTTGCATCCTCGAATGTGCATGACACGCTCTGGAGCCAAGCATCCCCTTGAACCTCTTTCTCACCGGAACCGATACCAATGTCGGCAAGAGTTACATCGCCGCGTTGATCGTCCGCGCTTTGCGGGCGGCGGGGCGCGATAGCGTGGGCTTGAAACCGATCTGCTGCGGTGGGCGCGAGGATGCCGAGTTGCTGCACGCCGCGGCGGAGGGAGCGATTTCGTTGAATGAAATCAATCCCGTGTGGCTGCGGGCGCCGGCAGCGCCTTTCACCGCGAGCTTGATTGAAAATCGGGCCATCGATCTCGATCTCATCCGCGAGTCCTTTGCCCGGGCGCGGCAGGCCCACGAAAGCGTGATCGTGGAAGGCGTGGGCGGATGGCTGGTGCCGATCACCCGCGATTTCAGCGTGGCCGATCTGGCTGCGGAATTCGGGTTGCCGGTGGCGATCGTGGTGGCCAACCGGCTGGGCGCGCTCAATCACGCGCTGCTCACCGTCGAGTCGGTTCGCGCGCGGGGGCTGGAATGCGCGGGGATCATTTTGAATCACACCACCGCGGAGGAAGACATCGCCACGACGACCAACCGCGGCGTGCTTGAGGAACTGGCTGGGGTGCCGATTCTTTTCGAAATCGCCTATGGGCAGCGAGGTGTGAACCTCTCCTCCAAATAGGGAAGGCGCCTGACACAATCGTCTGGCGCAGGTTGCCGGCAGTGTTAGTCTCCCTTTGTGAGCGTCACAATCGAGATACCAGAAGAGCTCCTCGCCGGTGTATTTCATGTGCCCGAACGCGAAGTGCCGCACCAGGTGCAAATCGAACTCGCGTGCGCCCTGTACGCGCGCGCGGCGCGTTGACTCACGCACAGGCCGCGACCATGGCTGGTCTCGATCGCTTCAAGTTTGGAGAGGAATTGGGCCGCCGGCAAATCCCACGCCATTACACCAACGACGACCTCTCTGCGGACCTGGCCTATGGTGGTGGTCAGTAACACTTCACCACTCTCGAACCTCGCAATCATCGGCCGACTCGCTCTGTTGCGTGATCAATTTGTAATGGTACCGCCGGCTGTCCGTGAGGAACTGAGTCGGCTGGGAAATTCGGGCGCCAGGTGCGCGCTCGAGGAGGCCTTTGCCGAGGGATGGCTACGGGCGATTTTGCTTCAAGAGCCTGTTTCCACGGCCATCCGATCCGGCCTGCATTCCGGTGAAGCTGAATCGCTCGCCCTTGCTCTGGAAGTCCGTGCCGCAATGATAATCCTCGACGACGGAGATGCGAGACGTCGCGCCGTTGAGTTGGGCCTCGAAATCACTGGGGTCCTCGGCATTCTTTTGAAAGCGAAGCGCACTGGTCAAATTCCGTCCTTATCAGACGAGATCAAGCGACTGCGCGCTGAAGCCCACTTCTTCGTGGCGCCCGCTTTGGAGAAGCGATTGGTAGCCGGAGCCGGGGAAAGTTTCTGAACCAGAGGCCGGCAGTCATCTCCGACCCGCGGCCAGCTTATCCCTGCGCAGACCACCGCCGCCACATCGCCCGGTAGGCGGCTTCGATGTTTCTGGCGAAACGTGGGGCGTCCATGAGCACGGACGCTTCCATCCGCGGGCGCAAGGAGCGGCGCAATTCCGCGAGGCGCGCGGGATCGCGGGCCAGATCGGCGGCGATGCGCACGTACTCCTCCGCGGAAAATGTGGAAAATTCCGGCAGGCCCAGGTTGCTCGAGATGCTTAACCCGGCGCGCGAGACCGGCGGCGCACCGGCGAGGCTGACCACCGGCACGCCCATCCAAAGCGCATCCAGGGTGGTGGTGTGGCCGCCGTAGGGGAATGGGTCGAGAACGATGTCCACCCGATGATACAGCTCCAGGTACTCGCGGCGCGGCCGCCAGTCGAGAAACTCGACGCGCGACGGCTCCACACCCTCCTGCGCGAGCACACCCGTGATCCATTGGCGATGGCTGCCGGGATGCGCCAGGAGCAGCAGCCGCGAGCCGGCCGATGATAAAAGCACGCGCGACCAGAGCCTCAACATCGGCTCGGTGATTTTGCAGAAATTGTTCAAGCTACCGAAGGTGACGCCGCCGTTTGCTTTCAGCGGCAGCTCGTTCACCGGGATCTCGATCCCACACGGGTCGTAGCACCAGAAGCTGTCGATGAGATAAACGCGCTCCGCGCGTCGGAGATGGGAGATGGGAGATCGAAGATCGGGCTCGCCCTTCCACCCGATCTCCGATCTCTCATCTCCCATCTCCGATTCCAGCCACCGATCGCTCATCCGATACTCGATCGCGTCGATCCCGGCGCTTTCCGGGTAACCCGCGAAGCTCACTTGCACCGGCGCCGGGCGGCGGGCGAAGACGGGGAGCCGGTTGCCGCGGGTGTGGAGGCTGAGGTCGACGAGGATGTCGACGGCATCCTGCCGGATCATGGCGGCGAGGGCGGTGTCGGTCAGGCCCACGGTCTCGCGCCATTCATCCGCGTACTGCTGGAATTCCCCGGTCATCGCATCCGGCTTGGGCGTGTCTGAGTAGCAGATGATTTCGAAAGGCTCGTGATCGTGACGGCGAAACAACGGCCGGAGGTTGCGGCCGACGACGTGGCTGCCAACAAACGCGGGTGAAACATAGCCGATGCGCAGTCGGCGATCCGAGCCGGACGGACGGTCCGAGCCGGACGGGCAGTCTGGCAAACGATCGCGGGAGAACGGCGCGGCGGTGTGTATCAGCGGCGCGCAGAATTGCTCGTTCCAGCGCCGCTGTTCTTCGATCATCGAACCCTCTTCCCGGCGCGGATGGCAGAGGAGCGCGAGGATGATGTTGCTCTGATACTTGGCTCCGTCGGGGTTGAATTCCAGCGCGCGGCGATAGGCGGCAACGGCTTCATCCAGGCGACCCTGATCCTTGAGGACGTTGCCGAGATTGTTGTGCGCCTCGGCATAAGCGGGCTGAAGCTCGATCGCCCGGCGAAGCGCGGCCAGGGCTTCATCCAGCGCGCCGTGTTCGGCCAGGACGCTGCCGAGATTGCTCTGCGCTTCGATGAGATCGGGTTGGAGCGCGAGGGCCCGGCGATACGCGGTGATGGCTTCGTCCAGCCGGCCGGCATCGCGCAGGGCATTGGCCAGGTTGTTGTGAATGCCGGCGATGTTCGGGGCGAGCTCGAGCGCCCGGCGAAAGGCCGCGATGGCCTCGGCGAACCGGCCCTGTTCGCGCAAGGCATTGCCCAGATTGCTCTGCGCCTCGGCATAGGCGGGCTTGAGTTCGAGCGCCCGGCGGTAGGCCGCAATCGCCGGCTCAAACTGGCCTTCGGCGGTGAGCGCGTTTCCGAGATTGCTGTGAAAGTCGGCGTTGCCGGGTTCGAGTTGCAGGGCCTGGTGAAAGGCCGCGCGCGCTTCGCCGGGCCGGCCGCTCTCGAGCAGGGCGACACCGAGATTGTTCTGCGCCTGCGCGAAGTCGGGCTTGAGCTCGAGAGCGCGACGATACGCGGCCACGGCCGGCTCCGAATGGCCCTGTTTCCGGAGGGCATTTCCGCGATGGAGATGGGCCTCGGGGTAGTGCGGCTGGAGCTGCAAGACCCGGTCGAAGGCAGCGATGGCTTCGCCGACGCGGCCGAGATCCGCCAAAGCGACGCCCAGATTGAGCTGCGCCTGAAGATGATCACCGTCGAGCTGGAGCGCCCGCTGATAACTCGCAATGGCCTCATCCGGCCGGCCCGACAAGCGGTAAGCCTCGCCGATATTGGAATGGGCCGCCGGATCGCCCGGCGCGAGCGCGATGGCCTGCCCGATCCATTGCAACGCGAGATCATTGCGTCCGGACTGGAGCGCCATGACGCCGAGCATGTGCCACGCGGCGGGGTGCCGGGAATCGGCCGCGAGTATCTGCCGATAAAGCGTCTCCGCCTCGGCCAAACGCCCCGCACGATGATGGCCGATGGCCAGCTCAAAGGCTTGCGAAACTGGAAGACCAGACATGGCGCTCCTATTCGGCGTCACCCGCGGGTCCAGACCAAGTCAGCCCGAAGGGCTGCCGGACCATAGCCGGGGGTAACACCCCCGGAAACCCGTTCCCGTAATGGACGCACCCCGGCAGGGGTGCAGGAGCAGAGAGTAGCGGGGAGATTTCCAGCACCACCTCCGGGGTGCATCCGTTTGGTGATGTATTCCGGGGGTATCGCTTCGCTCAACCCCCGGCTACGGTCCGACAGCCCTTCGGGCTGAAATCTTTTCAAGGTAGGAACGCTCAACGGATACGACATAACCACCTCCCCTACCCCAGCGCCGCTTGGATCAGCGGTCCGACGCCGGAGACATTTTTCACGAGTTCGGCTGGGATCGGGTGATGCTCGAGGAGCGCTTCCGGCGTCCGGTAACTCACCCACACTTTCCCGTCACCGTCTTCCCAGACCAAGACGCGCAATGGCAAATCCAGCGCGAGCAGCGGACTCGCCACCATCAAGGGCGTGCCCGCCTTGGCCGTGCCAAAGATGAGCACATGGGCGGGTGGCATTGGCAAACCGACCGCGCGCGCGCCGGCGGCATGATCGATGTGCGCAAAGATCGTCAACCCCTTGCCTTCGATCGTGCTCCGCAGCCGGTCGAGCGTCGCCTCGACGTCATAGGGACTGGGAAAGGAAGCGATGCCGGGAATCTCTTGCATGGGTGGAGCGGCCTTCAGCGGATGATTTCGAGAAGTTGATGACTGCGCTGGCAGTCCGCGTCCTCGTCGATCACCGGCTTGCGCTGTGTGCCGGCAGGCAGTTCGGGGACATCGATCCAGGAACGGCAGCCGCCGTATTTCGGGGCATCGGGAAAGATCAACGGCGCGCTCAGGCGGTAGATCCGCACGAAGGCCACGCTCACGCCCGGCTGATCCGGGCCGGACTGGCGGTCCGGGCCGGACTGGCGGAAGCTGTCCTGGCGAAAACGCTTCTCGATCTCCGCTTCGGTCCACAAATGAAATGGCGCCAACGCCTTCACCTGCTCCCAATCCGTGACCTCGCGTGTCCATTCCACATGCGCCGCAAGCGACACGGCGTGTTGTCCGTCCGGGGCCGCTGGAGGCAACGCGGTCTCCGCCGGCAGCTTCAGCTTGTTCACCTGTTCGTGAAAGAGCGTCGGGAAAAGCAGGAAATCGGCGTGCTTGAAGCGGAAGCCGTCCCGTCCCTCGGCAATACCCCCCTTGCGGATGATGATGCTTTGCGCACCGCCGCCAAGGGCTTCACAAACGAGGGTCCATTCTTTAAACGCAAACATGGGATGAAGGACGATGAACGACATTGAGATTTCACGCCATTTTTCTTTCGCGTCCCAAAATCCCGCCCCATCCTTTCCCATCATGGCCTACAACATCGACCTGCATTGCCATTCATGGTTTTCGGGCGACGGCGTGAGCACCCCGGAAGCTCTGATCGCCGCCGCCCGCAAGAAAGGCCTGCACGGTTTTGCCCTCACCGATCACAATACCTCCGACGGCTGCCGCTACCTCCTGGACAAAGGCCTGGTGCGCGAAGACGGCCAGCCGGTGGACGATTTCCTGGTCATTCCCGGCGTGGAAGTGACCACCGCCGAAGGCCATCTGCTCTGCCTCGGCGTGATCCTCCCCTATTTGAAAGGCACGCCCGCGGCGGAAGTCTGCAAGCTCGTCCACAGCATGGGCGGCCTGGCCATTCCGCCCCATCCCTACGACCTTTTCCGCGCCGGCATCCGGCAAAGCGTCCTCGACACCCTCGAGATCGACGGCTTGGAAGTCTTCAATGCCGCGACCACCTTGAAGCGTTACAACCGGCAGGCCTTCGAATACGCCACGATGAAAAACCTCCCGATGACCGCCGGGAGCGACGCGCATCACGAAGCGACCATCGGCACCGCCTACACCATCCTCGACACCCCGGATTTTTCGGTCAAAGGCCTCCTCGGCCAGATTTCCAAAGGCACCAAACTCAACCAGCAATACATGTCCCCCAAAGACGCCCTGCGGAAGACGTGGAACAACTGGCTGCGCCTGCGCCGGAAGCGGGTGCACAAATCGCCGACGGATCGGGGGAAGGCGTAGGTTTCCTGGACACGATCGACGCATCGGCGGCAGCGACGGAGCCCCGCCTCGTTCTCGCTCTACGACCGCGTCCCGACCGGAGATTTCTCCGGGGTTTGGCTTCTTCTTCCTTGTTGCCTGGCTTCACGGGATGACAACAAATTGCCGCGCTCCCAAGCTACATCTGACAATATCGCCTCATGGCCGCCACATTTTTTCCATCCCACTACGCTCTTCTTCACCAGGTTTGGCGGCGGGTCGCGCTCCTCCTCCTCGCCGGCGCCGTCTTTCTCGGAGGGTGTTCGATCATCCCCACCGGGCTGCCGAAGCCGATGCCCCATCGCAAGGCGCGGATGAAGAACGGATATATCTACTATCTCGATGGCGCCGGCGGAGGGACGGCCATGACGAACTGGGCGGCCGGTGTCCGCAAAGGCATGATCGCCGGGGGATATCACGGGGCCGGCGAGATGTTCTCGTGGGAAACGGGTCTCGGGCTGCTCGTGGACCAGGACGCCGACGACACTTACAAACGCAACAAGGCCAAAGCGCTGGCCCTCAAAATCATCCAGCAGAAGCGGGCGTTTCCCGAGGCCCCGGTGAACATCCTGGGCTTCTCTGCGGGGACCGTCGAAGCGATCTTCGCTCTCGAGTACCTGCCGCTCGATATCCAGGTGGATAATGTGGTCCTCCTGGGCTGCTCAATCAGCGAGGATTACGACCTGACCAGGGCGCTCCGCCAAGTCAAAGGCCATGTCTATCTCTACACCTCGACCAAGGACCGAATGCTCGGCTTTCTCATGCCACTCACGGGGACCGCGGACCGGAAATTCCTCGACCCCGGCGCGGGGATCACCGGCTTTGTCATCCCATCTCACGCCTCGGCCGAAACGCGGAAACTCTATGCCAACAGGCTCGTGACCATCGCCTGGACCGCCCAGCTCGAGAAGGACGGCAACTACGGGCGTCATTTCGATAACATCAAGATGCAGTTCGTCCGCGACCAGGTCGCACCCTTGATCTTGGGCAAGTCCTGCGCCGGACTCCCCGTCTGCGCCGCAGGCATGGCCGCTTCCGCGAAAATGCGCCCGCCTCCTGTCTCTCACCACTGGTTCTTCGGTCTTTGAATGCCCGTGACTCCCTTCCCACGAAAACAATGGATCCCGCCGGGGATGGCTGGGCGGAAAATTCCGCAAGTTCCACAAAGTCCGCACCACCCAGGGTGGACGCCTATTTGAGCGATGCGTTCCCTGACCATCAGTTTCGTCAGCGCCGCGTGCATCTTTGGCGGTGTCTTACTCGGCTGGTGGCTGCAAGGCCGCTTGCCGAAACATCATTTCTCCGAAGCGTCCAAAGATGCCGTGAAGCTCGGATCGAGCATGGTGGCGACGATGGCTGCGCTGGTCCTCGGGCTGCTCGTCAGCTCGTCCAAAGCGTCCTTCGACTCGGTCAACGCCGCCACCGCGCAGATTAGCGCAAAACTCATCCAGTTGGATCGGACCCTCGCCGACTACGGCCCGGAGACCGCGGACGCGCGCGAACTTTTGAAAAAGCTCATCCGCGCCCGGATCGAAAGCATCTGGCCTACGCAAGGCCATGTCGCCTCCGGATTGCGGGCCATCGAGAGCTCGGATGAGATGCAAATCCTGGGAAGCAAGCTGCGGGAACTCGTTCCAAAGGACGACCGGCAAAAGTCGCAACTCGTCGAGGCGCGGCAGATCGCCAGCGAGATCAGCCAGGGCCGGCTGCTCACGCTCGAGCAGCAACAGGAGACGCTGCCGGCCTCACTCATCGTCCTGCTCGTCTTCTGGGTCACGGTCCTCTTCGTGAGTTTCGGGCTGTTCGCGCCGCGCAACGGCACCGTCTGCGTGGTGCTCCTCGTCTGCGCTTTGTCGGTGGCCTCGGCGATCTTTCTGATTCTCGAAATGAGCCGCCCCCTGGACGGAATCATCAAGGTCTCCAGCGCACCGCTGCACAAGGCCTTGGAACTGATGGGCCGTTAGTGAGGCTCCTCAATCGGGTGATGGCTTCGCCGCCTGGCGAGTCGCCCGAAAACGCCAAGGCCAATACGGCAAAGCGGGCGGAGCGTACCCGTTCAGTTTATCGGCGTTGTGTCAGGATACGGGCCAAGGAACTTGTCACCGTTAAAATGGATCATGTGGGCCGGGTCTTCGGCGATCCAAACTTCGGATTCCCAAGCAATGGAGCCAAGGAAGGACTGCATCACGCGGCGCGTGCCGAACGCTGTCACAAAGACAAGTCCCGCCTTGCACCCGGCGAAAAGCTCTTTGAGTTCTTTCCGGCGCTTGCCATCCACCGGCCCGGCGCTGGTGACAGCCTCAATAAGCAGAAGCCAGTTCCGCCTTGTGCAATGAATAATCACATCTGGCATCTTGGCAGCGCTGTCTAGTGAAACACCAAGCCCTGCGAGGTAGTCCGCTTCAAGGTGGGCGAACTTATTCTCCGTGTCGCCGATGTAGGCTACCACGCCACCCGGCACGAAGTGCGGGCAGAAATCTTCGATGATGGATTTGATGAGGAGGTACCAGCGGAAACGTGGCGTGTAAATCAAAGAACCGTCAGGGCACCGGAGACGATGTGAAGTCAGGAGGCTTTCCACACCAAGCCGCTTCGCCAGAGTCTCTATCTCGACGGCGCGTTGCACAACCGCTGCGCGGTGGAATGCGACGTGAGGCTCCACGTGTGGACAGGCTGCTTCGGCGTTACCCATGTTGGGATATTCTATTTTAGGTTTCAGGATCGGCAAGTGCCCAAAACTGTTTTTTCAGACGAATACCGCATTTTTAGAGAGCTCATGCGTGAACTCCGTATTCAGAAGGGGATGACGCAGGCCGAACTCTCATCGGCACTGGGTATGGCTCAGAGCTTTGTGAGCAAATATGAGATGGGCGAGCGACGACTCGATTTTGTGGAGGTCGACAAGATCTGCGAAGTCCTCGGTTTCGACCTTCCGAATTTTGTAGCTGCCTATTACTCGCGTCTGCACGTCTCGAACAAGCAGGCGATCAAACATGGGAAAAGGATAAGAAAATCATGAATGTGCCTGATTCCGGAAGCGCGACGGCATCCAAAGCGGCGAAGCTGCTTGCCGAGAAAGTCCCAGGCTACATCCTTCCGACGCCCAAGCAAAAGCGCAACCTCGTCATCGCGTGTGCTAAGAGCGATTTCATCGTTTACGGCAAGGCGTTTGACATCATCCGCACGACGGCCACCGTTGACTTGGATTCGCTCGAGTCCGTCGAGGCAAACCTAACGCATATTTTGTTCTGCGAAATCAAATCCACGAAACAAGAATTCGATAACGACTTCCGCGGCTATTTCTTTGCCGTTACAGCCGCCGAAGTGTTAGTTGCGCAAAGCTTGAAGGACCAATTTAGGTTCATCTTCGTGAACACTATCACTGGTGCTCACTTGGAGTTGAAGCTTAGCGAAGTGTTTGCGAGAGCTCGTGGTATTTACCCGACTTGGAGCATCTCGTTTTGACGCTCATACGGTGCAGCCACGGGGCGTCGACGCTCCTCTTTGGAGGTGAACCGCTTTGTCAGCAGGTAGAGGCCAGTTGGAACTAGCCAAGGGCGGGTAGTTTCATTGTCGAGAATAGCATTAGGCTTTCGGGCATCCAGCTTGGGCCAATGGATGGTTCCGCCGTTGAAGTGGCACGGATAAAGCAAAGGCACCGTTCCTGGCACTGGCTGGGGCCGTAGCGCATTCTTGAGCCGAAAATCCACCACTCGCCCCGTAGAGACAGTCAATCCAAGGGAAGCGAGAGTATCGGGCAACTCCGAAAGCCTCGCTTTGGCGCTGGCGTGCCCATGGTCGGCTGGAATGTGAATGAATTTTTCAGGGTCGTTCGCATGAACGATCTCCGCAAACGGGAATCCTTTCACCATGATGGAACCGCCCGCTTCACCACTGCTAGCCGAGACCGTTACGGTGGGTGTTTGTGTGCCGCTCTTGATGGCGTGAAAGATGATGTTCTCCTGCAACACACCGTCGTTACGAAATGCAGCTTCCCGTGACTCGAAAACATGCAGCCGTCGAAGTTCCATCATGCTGAGGAGGTCCTCCCGGAAAGGGCGGAAATAGGGGCCGTTGCAGAAGCTTCGGGGGGTGATGACGACAAGTTGCCCTCTTGCCTCCAGCAGACGCGCCAGAAGCCCCACAAAGCCCGCGTAGAGGTTGCTCGTTTCCAATCCTACGGATCGCAGCGCCAGCCGTTCCGGGGAGTTCGTGTTGATCTTCTTGTAGGGGGGATTGGCGATAGCCACGTTGAACGATGGCGGCACGCCGCTAAACAAGTCGTCGGAAAGTTTTCCAGCCATCTCTTGAATGAAATCCGTGGGATGAACCGACGCTGCAAAGGCAATCCCACACGTTCGGCAGAGGGCTTCGCAGTCTGCCAACGTTTCCCGCAGGGCCGGGAGAATGAGCGTATCGAGTTCGTAAGCGGTGACATGGATGGACTGCACTCCGGAATTCGGTTTACAGGCCCGGCGCACGAGGTTTGAGGTGAGCGCTCCGCCTCCCGCTCCTGCGTCAATCAGGCGAACGGCGGACGGCAGACCGTCAAAGAGCGAGGCCATGAATTCCCCGACAGGCGGCGGCGTGAAGAACTGCCCGAGAGCTTCCTGCCGCTCCCTGCCTTCTCGCAATTGAAACGAAGGCCTAATGTCCGAAATCATCGCCTCACAATGGCCCCACACGAGCCCCACCGTCAACGCATTGCATCTATTCAGTGCGGTGAAGGTTTTGGAGAGTTTCTCCCACCCTCCCGCTCAACCCTACGCCACGATCTCCGTCCCGACGCCGGTATTGGTGAAAATCTCCAGGAGCAGCGAGTGCGGTGTGCGGCCGTCGATGAAATGCACTTTCTCCACACCCTGCGCCAGGGCGTGCAGTGCGCTCTCGACCTTCGGAATCATCCCGCCGGTGATGATCTCATCCTCGCGCAGTTGCTCGATCTCTTCGCGGGTGACCGAGGGAATGAGCGAGTCCTTGTCGGCGGGCACGCGCATGATACCCGGCACATCGCTGAGATAGATGAATTTTGCGGCGCGCAAGCGCCCGGCCACGGTGCCGGCGGCGATGTCGGCATTGATGTTCAAGGCGTTCCCGTCGCTATCCCGGGCGAGCGGGGAAATGACCGGCACGCAGTCGGCGGCGATGGCTTTCTCGATCGGCCCGGTGTCTACGTCGACCACTTCGCCGACGAAACCGAGATCGATCCCGGTGGTCTTGCCCTCGGTCTGGGGCGGCAGCCTTTTCCCGAGGAGCACGTCCTTGCCTTTGAGGCCCTGGGCCCTGCCGCCGAAACGCGCCATGAGCTTGACGATCGCCGGGTTGATCTCGCCGTCGAGCACCTCCTCGACGATGCGGATGGACTGCTCGTCGGTCACGCGCAGGCCATTGACGAAACGCGGCTTCTGCCCGGCATCGCGCATCCGCTGAGTGATGGCCTTGCCGCCGCCGTGGATGACCACCGGGTTGATACCGACGGCCTCGAGGAAGACAACGTCGCGCAAAAAGCGCTCGACCACGTTCTCATCCTCCATGGCGCTGCCGCCGTACTTGATGACGAAAAGCTGGCCGCGAAATTTCTGGATGAAAGGCAGCGCTTCAATGAGCGCCTCGGCACGAATAGCGGGAGATTGGGCCATGGAAAAACGAAGGAAAATTTACGAACTACTCGCCCATGTTCAGCTTTACGTATTCCGTGCTCAAGTCGGTCGTAAAAACGGTGTAGTCCGCGCTGCCCAGGTGGAGGTCGATGGTGATGGTGAATTTTTTCTGCGCCACGATGTGCTGCAGCTTGGAAAAGGGCGTCTTGCTCGCCATGCCACCTTTGACGGCGATGATGCCGTCGTAGAAAATATCGGCGATTTCCTCGCGGACCTTGGCGCCGGAATAGCCGAGGGAATCCATGATGCGCCCCCAATTGGGATCGCCGCCAAACCAGGCGCACTTGGTGAGCGTGGAATTGGCCACGGCCTCGGCGGCCTTGCGCGCGTCGCTCAAGCTGGCCGCGCCATTGACGTGGACCTCGACGAACTTGGTCACGCCTTCGCCGTCCTCGACGATCATCCGCGCGAGGTTGCGCGTGACGTAGTCGAGCGCCCGCTGGAATTCTTTCAGCGCCGGCGTGCCCGGGCGCAGCGGCTTGTTTCCCGCCGTGCCATTGGCGAGCAGGATCACGGTGTCGTTCGTGCTCATGTCGCCATCGACGGTGATGCGGTTGAAGGACTGGTCGACGGAGACCGAGAGAGCGTGCTGGAGTTGCTTGCGGGCGATGGCCGCGTCGGTGGTGAGGAAGCAGAGCATCGTCGCCATGTTCGGGTCGATCATCCCTGCGCCCTTGGCGATGCCGCCGATCCGGGCGATGCGGCCGTCGAGTTCGAATTCCACGGCGATCTCCTTGGCGAAAGTGTCACTGGTCATGATCGCCTCGGCTGCGCGTTTGCTCCCGTTGCTTTTCAAGGCGCCAGGCAATTTCGGGATGGCGGATTCGATTTTCTCGATGGGCAACGGCACGCCGATGCGTCCGGTGGAGCAGACCAGCACCTGGCGCGGGCGCAGTTCCATCGCCGTAGCCGTAGCTGCGGCCATGCGTTTCGCCGTCTCGATGCCCGGCAGGCCGGTGCAGGCATTGGCATTGCCGGCATTGGCGATGACCGCCCGCACATCGCCTCCGCGCAGATGGGCCATGGAAACGCGGACCGGAGCGGCTTTCACGCGATTCGTCGTAAAGGTGGCCGCGGCCGTCGAGGGCTTCGCGGAATAAATCAGGGCAATGTCCGGCCGGCTCGTGTTGGTGGATTTGATGCCGCAGTAGACGCTGCCTGCCAGGAAGCCTTGTGCGGCGGTCACCCCGCCAGAGATCTCGGTGTAGGACATGGTTGTGCTGCGAAGGAAAAAGTTCTGGAATTTGTCTGCGAAGCGGAGTGAGAGGAGAGCGCATTTCGCGCCGGGGGACGAGATTCTTTCCGAAAAAAATTTGGCCTTCAGAGGGGCTTCAGAGAAACCGTGTGGCCGGGGGTTTCCGGAACGGCCGGAGGCGGCAACTTCTTAATCTTAATCGTAATCTTAATCTTAATCCTCTGCGGTGGGATTAAGATTAAGATTACGATTAAGATTAAGAGACCGGCCTCCTGCCCTTTTCCGAGGACCGGGACGATTCCAGCGCGGGAACCGCCTGCCTCCACTCCCAGCCTAAGACTCCCGCACACCGAGGATTGCTCCCGGGGATTCCACAACTATGCTTCTGCGAAGACGTTCAACCCAGGCGCCGTCCCGTTGATCGTCCGCCGCGCATTGCCCGCCCATGCCCGCATCTCACCCCCAGCACAAAAAAATCCGCCGGCTTCGAAAGCTCTCCGGCATCGCCGCAGCCTGTTTGCTCCTGGCCGGCCGCGTTTCCGCCGCAGAGCCAGTGGACTTCGCCCGCGACGTCTACCCCGTGCTCCAGCGTTCGTGCTTCGAATGCCACGGCGCCCAGAAACACAAGGGCGGCTTGCGGCTCGATGTCCGCGAAGCGGCCTTCAAGGGCGGCGACAATGGGGATACCATCGTCAAGGGCCAGCCGGAGAAAAGTGAATTGCTCCGGCGCGTCGCCCTGCCCAAAGGCGACGATGACGTGATGCCCAATCGCGGCGAAAAGCTCACGGCCTCCGAGATCGGCCATATCCGCGATTGGATCGCCGCGGGCGCGCCCTGGCCCGACGGCATCAAGCCGGCCAAACATTGGGCCTATGTGTCTCCGGTGCGCCCCGCCGTGCCCGCGGTCGCCGATGCCACGGGCAACCCGATCGACGCCTTCATCCGCGCCCGTTTGGCGGCCGAGCATCTCCAACCTTCGCCGCCCACCGAAGCGCACGTCCTGGCCCGCCGGCTTTACCTCGACCTCATCGGCCTGCCGCCGACTCCGGCGGAGGTGGAGGCGTTTGTGCGCGAGTGTGCCGCGGGGGGGAAGGAAGACAATCAGACTGCCAGACAATCAGACAATCAGAAGACTGCCGATGCGGAGGTCTCATTGTCTCCCAGTCTGATTGTCTCCCCATCTTCGGCCGCTCCTCCCGTTACAGAAAAAGCGGTCGAGCATCTCGTCGATCGCCTCCTCGCTTCCCCGCAATTCGGAGAGAAATGGGCGCGCCAATGGCTCGACGTGGCGCGCTATGCGGACTCGCACGGCTTTCAGCGGGATGATCTGCGCGATCTCTGGCCCTATCGCGACTGGGTCATTCGCGCCTTCAATGCCGACATGCCCTTCGATGAATTCACCATCGAGCAACTCGCCGGCGATCTTCTGCCCAACGCCACCCAGGATCAGCACATCGCCACCGGCTTCAACCGCTGCGGCGTCTGCAATGTCGAGGCCGGCACCGATCCCGAAGAGAACCGCGTGAACCAGGTCCTCGACCGGGTGAACACCCTCGGCATGGCCTGGCTCGGCACCACCCTGGCCTGCACCCAATGCCACGACCACAAATACGATCCCTTCAAACAGCGCGACTACTACGGTCTCTTCGCTTTCTTCAATAACACCGAGCTCGAAGCCGATCGCAAAAATCCCAAGGTGCCCGGTTCCATCGCTTTTCTCGGCCCTTACATGAAAGTCAGCGATCCGCCGATCGAGGCCGACCGCGCCAAGGTGGAGAAAGAAATCGCCGCGACCAAAACCGAAATCGCCCAGCGCACCGCGAAGCTTTCCACCGCGAGCACCCCGAGTCCTCAAGGCACCGAGGAGCACGTGCTGCCGCCGGCCGATTTCGATTCCGCCGGCGGGGCCAATCATCGCGTGCTCGAAGACGGCTCCGTCCTCCTCGTCGGCGATCCGCCGGTCACCGATACTTACACTGTCACCGTCCACACGCCGCTCAAGAACATCGTCGGCTTCAAACTGGAAGCGCTCACCGATCCGTCGCTGCCCGGCATGGGCCCAGGCCGGGGCGATCCGCAGCGGACCAATTTCGTCCTCCACACTTTTGCCGTCACCGCCGCGCCCGCCGGTCACGAGAGCGAAGCCAAACCGATCAAGCTCGCCGATGCGCGCGCCGATTTTTCCCAGGCGAATTACGATGTCAGCGGCGCGATCGACGAGAACCCGAAGACCGGCTGGGCCATCGGCCCGCAGTTTCACAAACCGCACTGGGCCACCTTCCGCGTGGTCGAGCCCATCGCCTTTGAGAATGGTGCGGTGCTCACCTTCCGGCTCGTGCAGGAACTGGGCAACGCGCGAACCATCGGCCGGCTCCGGCTCTCCGCGCTCACCGGCAGCTATCCACAAGCACCCGCGCCGGCGAAGAGTGATCCCGAGACGCAGCGCCTGAACGCGCATCTCGCCCAATTGGAAAAGCAGGAAAAGGCGATGCCGGCGTTGCAGACCCTCGTCATGAACGAGATGGCGCAGCCCCGGCCGACGGCCATCTTTCACCGTGGAGATTTTCGCAACCCCGGTGATGCCGTCGAACCGAGCACGCCCGCCGTGCTGCACCCCTACCACGAGGAAGGTCCGCGCAATCGGCTCGGCCTGGCGCGCTGGCTGGTCAGCCGGGAAAATCCGCTCGTCGCGCGGGTCATCGTCAACCGGCTTTGGGCGGAGATTTTCGGCGAAGGCATCGTCAGCACGCCCGAGGATTTTGGCATCAAAGGCGAGCCGCCGAGCCATCCCAAGTTGCTCGACTGGCTGGCCGTCGAGTTCATGGACAATGGCTGGTCGCAGAAAAAAATCCTGCGTTGCATTGTGACCAGCGAGACCTATCGCCAGAGCTCGCGCGCCACTCCGGAAATGCTGGAGCGCGATCCGCGCAATCATCTCCTCGCCCGCGGACCGCGTTTCCGCCTGAGCGCGGAAGCCGTGCGCGACAACGCCCTCGCCATTGGCGGCTTGCTCAACCTGAAACAATTCGGCCCGCCGATTCGTCCGCCGCAGCCCGATGGGCTCTGGGCGAAGGTCGGCGGGCAGCAGTACGACTATGTCGTCAGCCCTGGCGATGAACAGTACCGCCGCGGCATCTACGTCGTGCTCAAGCGTTCCGCGCCGTATCCGAGCTTCGTGAATTTCGATGCCAATTCGCGGCAAGCCTGCCGCGTGCAACGCACCCGTTCGAATACTCCGCTCCAGGCGCTCACCCTGCTCAACGATCCTGTCTACGTGCAGGCCGCGCACGCCCTGGCCACGCGCATTGTCCACGACGAACCCAACGCCGCCGTCGACCGGCAGCTCGATCATGCCTTCCGTCTCGCCGTAGCGCGCCCGCCCGCGACGCCGGAACTGAATCTTCTCCGCAAGCTTTACGACTCTGAACTCACCGCCACCGGGAAACCCGAGGAAGCCTGGTTCTCCGTCGCCAGCGCCCTCCTGAACCTCGATGAAACGATCACGAAAGATTAAGACGCACTGGAGCCTTTGTGGCCAGCGTCCGGAGATCCTCAGAAGTCCGCTGAGAATAGCCCAGCGCTTTAGCGCCGGGTTACCCGATGGGTGTCAGAATCAGTCCCGGCAGGGACGAAAGACCTTATGTGCCGTCCCTACGGGACTTGGACCTTTGGAGATCGCAAATCCCAGCGCTGAAGCGCTGGGCTATTCTCAGCAAACCTCTGAACGAACCCGACAACGAACCCTCGATCTCATCGTTCCTCCGGTGGGGGCTGCGGGCGGCTCTACGTCCTCTGCATCTCACCGCCCGTGCGGCCCGCACCGCCTCGGCATTTTCCCCACCAACCGTCGTTCTGCCATTCAAAGCGGCCACACTTTAATCGGATCGCTCCAGCCATGACGCACACCCACCTCCTCCATCGCCGTCACTTCTTCCAGCGCACCGGACTCGGCATCGGCGCCCTGGCGCTGGGCTCGCTCCTGCGCAACGCCTTCGCCGATTCAGCTCATCCCCTCGCCCCGCACCCGCCGCACTTCCCCCCGCGGGCCAAGCGCGTCATTTACCTGCACATGATCGGCGCGCCGTCGCAACTCGATCTCTTCGATTTCAAACCCGACCTGGTCAAACATGACGGCGAGAAATGTCCCGAGTCGCTCCTCGCCGGCCGGCGCTTCGCCTTCATCGGCGGCGAAATGCGGCTCGCTGGCACCCACTTCAAATTCGATCGGCACGGCCAGAGCGGCCAGTCGCTCTCCGAGCTGCTGCCCAATCTCTCCCGCGTCGCCGATCAATTTTCCGTCATCCGTTCGCTGCACACCGAGGAGATCAATCACGCCCCGGCGCAGATGTTTCTCCACACCGGTTTCGGCCGCGGCGGACGTCCCAGCTTCGGCTCCTGGGTGACCTACGGCCTCGGCTCGGAGAACGCCGATCTGCCGGCCTACGTCGTCCTGCTCAGCGGTCCGGCGGGCGGCGCCGGCACGAGCATGTGGTCGAGCGGTTTTCTGCCGAGTGTCTATCAAGGCATCCAGTTCCGCACCCAGGGCGATCCCGTCCTGTTCCTCTCGAACCCCGAAGGTTACACCACCGATCGCCGCCGCCGGGTGCTCGACACCGTCGATGCCTTGAATCAGAGCCAGCTCGCCGATGTCGGCGACCCGGAGATCGCCACGCGCATCAACCAGTACGAACTCGCCTTCCGCATGCAGTCGAGCGTCCCGGAGCTCATGGACATTTCCAAGGAAACCGCCGACACCTTGAATCTCTACGGCGCGAAACCGGGCAAGGCTTCCTTCGCCAACAATTGCCTCCTCGCGCGCCGCCTCGTGGAACGCGGCGTGCGCGTCGTCGAACTCTACGACAGCGATTGGGATCACCACGGCAATCTCGCCGCCGCCCTGCCGAAAAAGTGCCGCGATGTCGACCAACCGATGGCCGCGCTCATCGCCGATCTCAAGGAACGCGGGATGCTCGAGGACACGCTCATCGTCTTCGCCAGCGAATTCGGGCGCACCCCGCTCGCCCAGGGCATCGGCGGCGAAGGCGAAAAGACCAAACCCGGCCGCGACCATCACAAGGACGCCTACACCGTGTGGCTCGCCGGCGGCGGCATTCGGCCCGGCGTGAGCTACGGCCAGACCGATGAATTCGGTTTCAACATCGCCGAAAACCCCGTCCACGTGCACGACCTCAACGCCACCATCCTCCACCTCCTCGGCCTCGATCACGAACGTCTCACCTTCAAATACCAGGGCCGCGAATTCCGCCTCACGGACGTGAAGGGCGAGGTGGTGAAGCCGCTGCTGGCGTAAGCGCGTCTGAAATGGCCAGCGAGACGAATACGGAGCGGGAACAGAAAAATCTCTGTCAGCGAGTCGGCTCGGAATACGTCCCTGCACATCCACACCTCAAGATCGGCCTGGCTATCGAATCGCTCGATCGCTCACCGATCTACGGCGTTCGACACAAGCCCGAAGGAGACACAACTGGCTGGTACATTTGGGCTGGCCCGATGTCGGAAGATCCCGCCTTCTTCAAACCCGTGCACACGACCCATCTCGAGTCCCTGTGCCCACGGGCACAAAAATATTTGGGCCTCGCGCCAGGATACAAATTCATCATTGATCGCGCAGGCTACGAAGACGTTTGGTACGAACCGAGTCACGCATCTGCTTGACGCATCCCGAGGCCACTCGAAAATCCCGCAATCGAGAGCCGAGGCTTTGCGAGACGCCCACGGCACAACGGGGGCAATCGAAAATCAGAGCAGCGCCGTCGTCTCCGGCCAGCCGCACATCACGTTCAGCGCCTGCACCGCCTGGCCCGCCGCGCCTTTGACGAGATTATCCTCCGCGCTGAGCAGGATCACCCGCCCGGTGCGCGGATCGTGCCGCCAGGCGATGTCCACGAAATTGGTGAACGTCACATTCTTCGTATCGGCGTTCCCATTCTCCCCGAGCAACCGGATGAACGGCTCCTCCGCATAGGCCGCGCGCAGCGCATTGGCGATCTCCCCCATCCCCACGCCCGCCGCCGGCCGCGCATGAATGGTCGTGGCGATGCCGCGATTCACCGGGATGAGATGCGGGGCAAAACTCACCGTCACCGTGTCACCATAGGCATTGCTCAGCTCCTGTTCGATCTCGCCGAGATGCCGGTGCTTCGGCACGCCATAGGCCCGGACACTTTCGTTACACTCGGCGAAGAGGAGATCCACCCTGGCGTTGCGCCCCGCGCCGCTCACTCCGCTCAGGCTGTTGATCACCAGGCTTTCGCGTTCCAGCAAGCGGCTCTTGAGCAGCGGGTAGAGCGGCACAATCACACTCGTCGGATAACACCCCGGCGAAGCCACCAGCTTCGCCGTGCGGATCTGTTCCCGGTAAATCTCCGGAAGTCCGTAGACGCTGGTCGCCGCCAACTCCGGCGCCGGCTGCGCCTCGCCATAAAACTCCTGGTAAACCGCCGGGTCCTTGATCCGAAAATCCGCGCTCAGATCGATCACCCGCACCCCCGCCGCCACCAGCGGTTGGGCAAATTCCGCGGCCACACCATGAGGCAACGCCAGAAAAACAAAGCGCGCCCCCGTGGCCAGAATCTTCTCCACATCGCTTTCGATGAAAGCGAGATGCGCGTAACGCAACCCGGCAAACTTCGGAAAAACCGTCTCCACCGTCTGCCCGGCAAGCTGCCGGGAAGTGAGCGCCACGAGCTCCACGCCCGGATGCCGCGAGAGCAGCCGGACAAGTTCTTCACCGGAATAGCCACTGGCGCCCACGATGGCGACGGGTTCGAGATTCATGCGGTGAACTTACAAGCGGCCGCCGGGATGCAAATGCCAAATGCGAAAAACCTCTTCCCTTTTCCCACGGCCTGGCTACCTTTCCGGCCCTCCTAAAAAATCTCGGGCCGTAGCACAGCTTGGTAGTGCGCTTGAATGGGGTTCAAGAGGTCGCTGGTTCGAATCCAGTCGGCCCGATTTTTTGGAAGTCTCTTTGGATGAAGTGGTTGCAAACAACGGATGCCACTTCCAATGGAATTTGCGAAATGCCGGGTGCCCTGTTGGTGGCTTTATTCGTGGATCTGTTGAATAGGTGCCCCACCATCGCGTCCTGGCGCACCGAATTCCGCGATCTTCGACACCTGAAATGCCGGAACTAAAGCGGTCAATCATTCGCCAAAGTTTAGCAACGTCACCAATGTCGACAGCTTCCGAATTCCACCCGTTTCTGGCCGTGCCGGGACCGCACCCCGGCGGAGAAAGCGCGTTGGCAGGCGAAATTTGGCCGGGGAGGTTTATTGCTCGGACGCAGAGGCGTGAGCAACATCGCAAAACCTACATCCGTCGAATAGGGCGGACTGAAAATCTTCCTCAATCCATGGTAACGAACAATTGACCCGAAACACCATGACGACAACGACGCGCAAGCTGCTGAAGTGGGAAATGTGTTGGATTCCCGTTGAAATGGCGATGATCGCCTTTGGTCTTTATCTGCTCTTGTGCCGTCATCTCGACGAGGCGGAAGCTTGTTTCCTCTTCCTCACAGTCGGACTGAGCTGCGTTGTTCGACTGCGGCATTATCTCCAAAAGCAGAACCAATGACCGAGGGCGGTTGTCTTCGGAGCTGAGCTAAAAGAAAAGCGCCTACTCCAGGAGTAGGCGCTGATCTTTGAAATGTCATTAGTTGCCGGCAGGCGGCAAATACTGTTCGAGGAGCTTCGCCAACCGAGCACCGGCGAGGGCTAACTGCTTATCGGCAATCTGGTGAGCTTTGGCATCGTAGGCGTTGTCCCGTTTTTGACTGGCAGGATAGCCGATACCGGTGATGAGATCGTGAGCTTCGTTTACCCAGTGAGTAAGATCCAGATCGTCAGTCTGTGTTTGAGGAAGGGTCTTCGCAATTGAGACGAGTGAGCTGACATACTCATCTTGATCTGCGTCATATTGCTTTTTTGGAAGAGCATCCCAGAATGAATGCAATTCACTATCTTCATATTTGAACAGATTTCCTCCTTCATCGGACTTTTTCGGATTGCGAGGGCTCGCCTTGGAACAACAGTGCAATGGTTGATGGAGGTCTCCCACCAAATGAAGAACCCACGTCAGAGCCCAGGCACGATCTCCCCCGGTCTTACCTTTGAGATCCTGCTCGAACCCAGGTAACACTTTTAGTGCGTTGGGATTTTGGACATACCGTGGGTCGGTAACGTCGTCGTAATCCGAGTCATAAAAGTGGTAGAGGTTGAATTTGTTGGCGATGTAGTCGTTGTAATCTCTCGCCCAATCCGGAAAGGTCGCTGCTTTCACGGGATCCGCAGTCGCGGCCGCAATCCAACCGTCCACGTCGCCCTTGTCGGTTTGATAGCGATTATGGGGGATAAGCTCGCTCTGTTTGAGCTCGATCCACTGCGGACTATTCGGGAGATCCTTCAGAATAGCCGTCAACCGTTCCCTGAGGGACGGATCGAGCTTGAGAGCTACGGCAACGACTGTTTCGTGCCCTTCGTTGTCCCAAGCGAAACAATGGAGGGGTGCGAACGCCAGTAAGGCGATAAGATAGACATGATACAATAGGGTTTTCATAGGATGAGTGGAATTGTCGATTGTGTTTGCGAGTGAGGGTGATCAATCATCTGGCGTCAGCCAGCATACTTTAACGGAACTAAGTTTAACGGAACTAAGCCATTTGGCAGGCGGTCCAGCCGACGAGAGCATTGGCAATGATCAGCATGATCCCAAACTTTCGCTGTGGCAGGGTCCTTTCCATGCGCTGCGTTTAGTCGGTCTCCGCGGATGGCGTCAATCATTTCTTTGTCGAAGCAAAAGAGTAAGGAGTTAGACGTTCTGGCATGCGTAAGCCTCTCCGTTTTAGCTATTTAAACTTGGCGCATGGGAATTCACCGGCGGCCAACCAAGGGGAACTCCCTATTCATAATTGGGAATTCACCCCATTCTCTCAATCGCTCCCTATCTGCATTGTGAAGATAACGACCGAAGCCGAAAACAGGACCGTAAGGCTCACCTACGACAAAGAAAATCTGTCCCCTGGAGAAGAATGCCCTCAAGGCAAGTGACGATACCCAATCAGCCGACGACATCCCCATGACACCAAAGCAAAGGACGGAAATCGCTGATCGGTCTTTTTTCCCGCACCGATCAGGCGCGGAATGCTGAAAAGCGAACCATTACCAATTATGCGAAACGCAGTAGCATTTGCCAATAACGACGTTGCCACCATCGCCTGGAGCTACGGAGCCAAACCCGACGGGTGTATGGGCTTCGCTCTGTATCGCATTGATTCCAGCGGCAAAGAGACGGCGCTGTCCAGTCATGCGGTCTTTCCGGGCGAGACGATCACACCCGGACAAACGACGGAGCAGTTTCCGATTCAGAAATTTTACTGGAAAGACGTATACGCACGGTTGGTTGGAGACCAAACTGGTAATAGCACATTTCGCTATAAGATTGTGCCGCTGGAAGGAACACCAGGCTCACTCAAGCCTATGTCGTCCCTTCCGATTCTGACGAGCAACGAAGTGACTATTTCAGGTCAGTGTTCCACGAGCCTGACGGCCATATTCAATCGCGGACTTATCTCAACGCAACATGTGTCCAATGCGCTGAAAGGCAATGTCAGCAAATCCGCACTTCTGCCGGCGATTGAAGATCCGGCAAATCAGTTGAGGAAAGATTTAGCCGGCGACATTCTGGGCACGCTCACCGGATTTCTTTCGCGGGCGAAGGTCAAGGGCTCAATATACGCCGCACTGTACGAACTGACGGATGTGGAGTTGGTGCAGTCGCTCGTGGACCTTGGAGACAAGCTGAATATCGTGCTGGCAAATATTGTGGCCAAACCCACAACGGATGGTTCCGAAGAGGAGGCAGGTGAGAACGACGGCTCCAAGGACAAGTTGGATAAGTCCGGCGCCGAATTGCTCTATCGTCAACCTCCGAGCAGCCACATTGTTCATAACAAGTTCCTGATTTACGCGGATGCAAGTGGAACACCGCAGGCGGTATTGTCCGGGTCCTGCAACTGGACAGCTACAGGACTGTGCGCGCAAACGAACAACTCGATTGTGATTCAGGACAAGTTGGTGGCGGCGCGGTACATGTCCTACTGGAAGAAACTGCAGGCCGACGAGGAAGCGCATGAAGGTGGGGGACCATTCCAGGATGTGCCGTTGAGAAACTTCAATGCCGCGGGCAAAGATTTAAAGCTCGACCCAGGTACGGACGACGCGAGCACAGTGACCAGTTACTTCTCGCCCAACACGCCAAAGCAGCGCAGCAGCAAAGCCAAGGGGAAAGAGGCCTTCCCGGTGGATATGAAAGACTTGAGCGACCGGATCATGGCTGCCAAAAATGCGGTCCTGTTTCTGGCGTTCATACCGGGTACGCCGAGCATCACCGAGTTCGCGGCCGCAGCACAGAAAGCCAACAAAGACCTTTTCGTGCGTGGGTGCGTGACTTCACCGGATGCCGCCGGAAACTTCTATTACGACATGAAAGGGACATCGCCGCCCAAAAAGCAGAAGGGAGTCAAGAACCCGGCGGCGCCGCAAGACCCCCGGGTGATCTCTGCCAACGCACTGGACAAGACCGTGCCGCCGGGTTGGCAGGAGGAAATATTGAAAGCCGGATTCGCGATTACTCACGACAAGATCGTGGTCATCGATCCCTTCGCGGATGACTGCGTCGTCGTGACGGGAAGCCATAATCTTGGATATCAAGCTTCGTACAACAACGACGAAAACCTGCTCATGTTTGCAGGCAATAAAAAGCTGGCGATGGCCTACGCTACGCACGTGCTGGACGTGTACGACCATTTTGCCTGGCGTTGGACTGTGAATCACGGAGATAGTGTCGATGCTTATCTGAAAACAAAGCCAGACGATTGGCTAAACTGGTACTTCGATGCACAGGGGAATATTAAGACAGCACAGCTGAAGTTCTGGATGCAAGCCACGATCTAGCCGTCGATCTGGAGCCAGCGGCTATAAAATGAATTCTCAGAGTTGTTATCTCTCACGGAACCACCGTGGCGCACCCTCCAACTCGGCGAAACCGCACGCAGGCCGGCAGCTTCGCTGACGTCCTGCGAACAGAGCCTTTGAGGCTGGAAGATGAAGTTCCTCCGACGCCCGGTAGCGAACGACATTCAGGCGTGATCCATGTCTCCCGAGCATCTGAAGGGCAATGAAGCGTCTTGGGACGCCGTGGCCGCTGACGTGGAAGAGTATGCGGACACAGCCCACTGGACGCCTTGGAAGGAACTCGTTCGAAAGTTTCTCCGCGCGGGAGTCGAAGCGCATTTGCATCGCTACTTTCGCGCCGGCCAGTCGATGCACCACGTCGTCTTTTCCACACTCGACCATCACGGCCTTCGTCTCGAGCCGCGCGTGACCGTGGAGTTTCATCCGCCAGCGGAACTTCGGATTGCCTATGGCACCGGGAACCTCTCGTTCCACACGCCGGAGTCGGAGTATTTGCTGCCGTTCGACGCCGGCTTTGCGACGTTCCATCGCCTGCTCCATGAGCTTTGGCTCGCTACTGTCCCGGAGCCGATTCCAGAGGAGATTTTGCCATAGCCGCCGGGCCATCCTTCTGGAATAAGCAAGGAACCTCACAGCGTATGAACTACTACTTCACCATCGACGGCCAAGCGGTCCAAGGCCCAAGCCCCGCCGCCGATCTCGCCAACCGCCACTCCAGCGGCGAACTGCCCGCCACCACCCAAGTCTGTGCCGAGGACACCCAGACGTGGCAACCCATTCACGCCGTCTTCGCCAGCGCCGGGGTCGTCCCGCCGCCCCCACCGCCCACACCGCCGCCCGTCCCGGTACAGGGCGACGCCACCGGCGGCCTCATCCCTTATAAAAACGCCCCGGCCCTCATCGCATACTATCTGGGCATCTTTGGACTCCTTCCGTTCATCGGTCTGCTGCTCGCCATTCCTGCCTTCATTCTCGGCATCATCGGCCTGCGCAAGCGTGCCAAAACCCCAATCATCAAGGGCGCGGTCCATGCCTGGATCGGCATCGTCCTCGGCTTCCTCTCCGTCGCCTATCATCTGCTCATCATCATCGCCATCGTCGCGAGCGCAAACCAGCAGCGCCATCACTAGAGCGTGTTGACGAATTCGAGAGACGTGAGCACGCGCGACAGCGTTTTGGAGTGCGCCAGTGCTCTGGCGCTTTCGGAGCGGGCAAAGCGGTGGCAGGCTCACCCTACCCGCAGACATTCCGAAAGCGGTGCAGCAGCACCGCACTCCAAAACGCAAGCGTCCTTGATCGATTTTCTCGAATTCGTGAACAGGACCTAAGCACTAACCGAGATCCGAGCCGCTTGTGCCGTCGTGCGAAATGGCACAACGATCGCAAGCGAGAGGCTGGCGCTACTTTTTACTGTGAAATGCCATCGCGGAATGAGCACCTTCGAACAAGCCAACAATTCCGCGGCGACCCTTGCCCGAATTTCAACGGTGGCCAACTTGGCGAAAGCTCAGTGCGCTTGCTTTGATTTCGCAAGCACATCCCGCGCGGCTTGTTGCAGGACGCTGACCGTCGAGGCGGTGATCGGCTGATTCGGCAGCGCATTTTGCACCGCCCGACCAACGACCGGCACACTGGCTCCCTGGGCGATATTTGCCTGCGCCGGAGTCTTCCCGAGATTGGCATTCGCCTGGGCGGCCATGCCCCAGAGGTCATTAAAGGCGAGGGTCGCGGCCTGGCTGGCTCCCGGCGGCACGTGATAATAAGCGGCGGCGATGGCAATGGCGACATCAGCCAGGGGCACCACGTAGGGAGTCAATGTCGCACAACCCGTCAAAAGCACGGCGAATAACACCAGCAGTCGCGTCTTCATGGTGCTGGCGATGGTGTCATTCAGTACGCTCGAGTCAATCTTTTGCCCGGTGATTCGGCGCATTATTTTGCGTCTTCGAATTCGGTCATGGCATCGCGAATACGGGGCCTGACCAGCGAACGATCACAGATCTTATCGGGGTGATCCGACGCCACAGTCGGGCCGGGGCCCCGGGTTCCTCGGCAGCCATGACCTTGTTCCGAAGCGATTCTAAAAAGAACAAATCATTTCAATGACCTATGGACTTTCTCCTTTATCTCCTCATCGGTTATGGACTCTGCGGATATTGCCTTTTCTATTGGTCGCACCAGCCCGCAAAACCGGGAGAGGCTTTCGTGCCTGACGACGACACTCTGGTCCCTGTTCACGTTCGTCCAAAGAAGGTTGGACATCGCGGCGAGTAAATGTGCATCATGGCGTTCGCAAAGCGTATCTCCTTCTCGGCCACCGCGTGAGAAAACCAAGGAAACAACGTTGCCTCGCCCTCGCACGACAGTGCGTCGCCCGTCTTCGACGCCGGCGAAAATTCCGTCGTGTCAACTTACACAATGCGACGAAATGGGAGCTGGGAGCGTGGTTGAGCCTCGAAGGGTGGCCTGGCGCGAAGTGGGTTTACGAGGATCTTACGTGGGCAGAGCGGTCCCATCTGTAGACCGATTCATTTCCCCATCGCGAAGTCGTCCGTGCGAAATGGGGACGACAGCAGGCCTTCCTTGCTGTAGAGATTGCATACAGGGTTCCGCCCAGGCGTAACGGACGGCAACCGGATTGGGCACCGTCTCGCTTTGCACCCCCACGCTATCGCCATCTTCTTGCGGTCTGGCCTTGATGCCCTTGCTGCGGAAGCGCCGGTTCTCCGCCTCGCGGAATTATTGAGTCTCGGCCATAGGGTGACAGCTTCACAGCCCGGAGGGCTGATCGGACCGTAGCCCCGGATAACATCCGAGGATCAGGCCCGTTGCAGGGACCGGGGTTCCGGGGATGTTATCCCCGGCTACGCTCCGATCAGCCCTCCGGGCTGCAAAGGCGTCACCCTATTGCGCGAGGCTCAATAGTCATTGTAACCTCACAGACGCAGCTCTCCGCCAATTCCCAAGATTGGCAGTGGCGGGCTACTTTCCGCTCTGCTCTTCGCTGGAGTACGGGTTCCAGAAGCAAAACGGAACGCCGCAAATCAATCTTCGCTCCAGGGTACCGCCAGGCAGGCTGGCGAGGATTTCCTCGGCGTCCGGCGCCCCCAGCCAGATCACGCCACCGAATGGAGCGGTGTCCGGATCGGCGATGATTTCTCTCCACTCTTCGGGAGTATAAACGCAGCCAAGGATCTCATGCTGCGCGTAGTAATGCAGTTGCGGTCCGTAAGTCGGGAGGAAGTTACAGATTAACGCCACGTCTTCACTCCCGAATCGGCTGCGCATCGCCCGGCCAAGTTCCGGAATGAGTTGAGCAGGCTCGGGATTTTCATCGGTCAGGATCAGGAATTGGCGGCGCAGGGCCAGAGTTTCCCGCTGACCGGTGGCGATGAGCATTCCGAGCAGCGCCATCACGCCGAGAAATACGCCGGTTCGGACCAAGTTACCGTGAGTCTCCGCTCGCTGGCACAAGAAATCCAAAGCAATGGCCGCCATCACCGCCACCGGCACCGTGAAATAGAACGAGGCATAATCGTGCACCGACGACGCATTCCGAAACGCGACGACATAAATTGCGCTCAGCGCGAAAAAGCAAAAGGCCACCCATCCGAGCCAGCGTTGCGGAGCATCCTTTTCCGACTTCCACACAATGACCGCGCCAGCCAAGGCGAGCAGCCATGACACCGGCTGAATGTGCCCAGTGAGGATAGCGAACATTCGCGCCGCCCAATCGCGCCAGGCGATCGCATGATCTCCACTGGCAGCGCGATAGTTCAATGCGGACATCATTTCGCGCCAGGCTCCCGGGTAGACGTGATGCACCTCCCAGAAAAAGAGGACCAGCGAAACGATCATCATCATGAGGTACAAACTAGCGCGGGCCAGATTCCGTCGTTGGCGGGAAAAGGCAAAGAACGCGCAAAGCACGAGGACGAACAGATACCCGAGCCAGCCCGTCCACAAGGCGAGGAGAATCGCGCCAAAAGCGAGGAATCGCCAACCGCGTCTCGCTGTTTTTGCCCACAGCCGCAGCCCCAGAAACGCGCCCAGCATCCAGACCAGGTCGAGCGGCTCGAAATTCACCATCCGGCCGTAGCGCAATTCCATGGGCATGGCGGCGAAGGCGAGGACGCAGAAGGAAGCGGTCCGGGCATTCGCGCAGTCCCGCACCAGCCACCAGAGGAGCATGACGCTGAGAAGCGAACACGCCACCGGCAAGCTGCGCGCGACCCATTCCTTTTCCCCGAAAAGCGAAAACATCCCCGTGAGCATGAGCGACAAGAGCGGCGGGTGATGCGTGTAGTAGGCCTCCGGCGGAATCGGCATGGTGCCAAAATAAAAGGCCGAGGGCATGCCCGCCGTGGTCAGCAGGCCGGCGCGCAAAGTATTGTGCGCCGATTGCGACCAGCACGCGCCATTTCCATCGATCTGGTCCGTCCAGGGCGCCGCGAAGTCGCTCGAAAAGCTCCAGCCCATCGCGGCCAGCGCCACCACGAGCCCGAGAATCCAGAGGCGGGAATTGGGGGCAAAGTTCATGAGCGGGAGGTGCGCAAGACAACTGCTTAACAGCACACTTCCTTCGCAGAAAAGACCAGGAGTCAAGGACCAGCCTGTGGCTGACCGATCACCCGAGCTTCTCCCAATGACGCGAATCGCCCCGGAGGCGGCGCGCTACTTCACGAAGGTGCTATGAAAATTTTCCGTATTCTCGCCCACCGGACCGACTTCCTTGCCATCCGGCTTCAACAGCCAGAACCAGTCGTAAGCTCCGCCACCAATCAGGTATTTGTGCTTTTGCACGAGCAGATAGCCTTTGTAGTCGCCATTCGGCACGACCTCGAGCCCGCTACCGTCGGTGAAGAACCATTCCTTTTTCGTGGCGAGGTCCAGGACGTGGACCGCCCCGGAGGTCGCCGTCGAAGCGCTCACGAAATAGACGTGCCGTCCGTCCGGCGAAAATTGGGCACCGGCGATTCCGCCAATGACTTGCTTTGCATCCTGGGAATCCCGTCCCTGGATGAGCATCGTCGGCTTCTTGCCGTCGCTGCCCACGATCCACAATTCGGTCGCCGATACGTCGCCGGAACCCGTGGCCACGATTTTGTCCGGCGTATCGCGCACAAAGACCACCCGCTTGCCATCCGGTGAAAGCGCCGGCGCGGAATCGTGTCCGCTATCCGTGAGTTGTTTTTGCAGGCCATCGGCGCTGGTGAAAACGATGTTGCCCTTTTCTTCCGTCACCGTTTGCGCGTGGACGGCGCCCGAACTGGCGGCCAACAGCGTCGCGCAGAGCAGGGCACAGCGAAGCTTCTTCATGCGACCATTAACGTACGTTTAGCAGGCGTTGCTCAAGTTTGTTTTTGTTCGCCAACACACGCCATTTCTCCGCCCGGCAGGAGTGCCCGGGAATTGCCGCGCGGGCTTCGCTCGAGCCGGCGTCAGCTCGTCGGGAGAACGTGCTCGGCCGTGTCTTTGAAGCCGGCGTCCAGTTCAAAGAGCTCCATCCATCGAGACCGCGCTTCCTCTTTCTTGCCCTGCACTTCGAGGCTCAACGCCATTTGGTAGAGGATCTCCTTTTTCAAAACTTCGTCTTCACCGGCCATGTTCAACGCCTGGGTGCGCGCGCGTTCGCCGAGTTCCTTGAGGCCGACGTTGTCGTAGGCCTGGGCCAGAGCCGTCAACGCCTCGACTCGCACGGTGATCTTGCCGTGCTTGCGCGCGCTCTGGAGCTGGAGAATCGCCCGCTTCGAATCCCCACTCCGCAAGAGCGCACCGCCCAGCGCCAGTTTCAGATCCAGGTCGCTCGGATGCTCTTTGGCGAAATACTCCAACTCTTCCAGTTCGCGCTCGAGGGTGAGCGTTCCCTGCCGCCGTTCCAGGTCAAATACCTTGCGGCGCAGGTGCGGGTGCTCCTCGATATTCCGCCGGTAGTTGATCCATTCGAGGAGCGTCCTCGTATCGGCTCGAGGCTCGAGGACAGCGATCAGCTTGTCGACCAGGCCGACATTTGCCGGATCCTTTTCTATCGCTTCGGCCAGCCGTTGCGCTTCATTCGCGGCCTGTCCGGGCGCGAGGACGTCGGTGAAATCCCGGGCCGTCTCCCAGCCGGTGTGCGCCGCTTTTTCCGCCTGCGTATCGCGGAGCATCTTGTCGAGCGCGAGGTGCGAGGGGAACTGCTTCTGCGCTTTCTCCAGAACCGCCACGGCCGAATCGAACCGTTTCTGTTTTCGAAACCCGTCCGCTTTCTTCATCAGATTTTCCGGCGTCGGCGCGCCCTCGGCAATGACGTCCCGGCAGAGCTGTTCGATCTCCACCCACCTGAGGCGGTCTGCGGCTTGCATCAGCAACTCGTTGGCCGTCGCTTCGCAGGGATTTTCCTTGAGCGACGCCTCGGCCACTTCCGCGTCGCGCAAGGCATCCGCGCTCGGCTTTGGCGAAAAGAAAATACCGCTCCCGGCGATCTTGAGCTGCGGACGATAGCTGCCGTGCTTCTGGCGATACCGGGCCATCTGGCAGTGCCGCAGCATGCGACGCGCTCGATGCTCATCGGGCTTGCTCCGGAGGATACTGGCGCAGAGCGTTTCGGCGTAGGCAAAGTTTCCAATCGACTCCGCCTTCTGCGCGCGAGCGGACAAATCGGCAAATTCTTCGGGGGACATAACTGGGGGGTGCCGGCACGATACCACCCAACCCGGAAAATGAAAGCCGCCCCTATTGCAGGAAGTGCCCTAAATTAAATTTCTGGAAAATGCTCCACCGGACTAATGGCCTCCCTCGAAGCTGCCCATTCCGTAGATAAAATGGAGAAAGAAAATCGCAATAGCGGCCACTATCAGAATCACCGCCCAGATGAGGAATTTGCCACATCCACTGAGCTTTTCCGGTTCGCTCATTACTTGGATAGCGGGTCTGGTAGAACGATCAATTCCGAGTGAGATTCGAAGTTGGACGAACGACGGCAGACGAAGAGAACGGCCAAGAAAATTGCCGATGCCGACAAGGCGATTAAAGCAGCTTTAAGGGACGGTTTCATTTCCTCGTTTGGCGGTGTCGGTTTTAACTGACACTACCCTATTGCACGTGGGAAAACGTGTAAACCCAGTACCAACGGACCAATTCCGGCCCGGTGAAAAACCAGATCAGTGCGCCGAGCGCGAGATAAGGCCCGAAGGGAATTTTGGCCGACCATTCGCGACGGCCCACGGCCAGCGTCGCGACCCCGATGACCGCGCCCACCGTGGAGGCAGCCATGATCGTGAAAAGAACGGCTTTCCACCCGAGAAAAGCCCCGATGCAGGCGATGAATTTCACGTCGCCGAAGCCCATCGCCTCGCGCGGCGCGTGGAGATTTTCCATCACCCCTTTGATCTCATCCACCTTCTCCAATTCCCAAGTGCGGTCGCCAATCGTCAGCTTGGAATGCGTAAAGACGAGCGTCACGTCCGTGAACTCTTCGCCGTCCACCTCGACGCGCGGACATTTCATGGTGAGTTGGTCGGTTTCGCGGGCGAAGGTCTCGCTCCAGAGCCAGGATTCGCCCTGATTCTGCGCCTTGGGCTTGGCCAGCTTGAAGGCCACGAGCAGCGATCGGCAAAGATCGCCCAGCCCATGCCAGAACGGCGGAGGAGGAAGTTCTTTCCAACGGACGTCTCCCACCACCAGGTCGGCGTCCGATTCGATCTTCCCGTCCGGCCCCTTCACTTCGCGGCGAATCCAACTGAATTCCATCGCCGCAACCGGCTTGAATTGTTTTTTCCCGAAAGCCTTTTTGCCCAATTCCACGACCAGCCAGAGGACAATGTAACCCAGCGCCGCACCGCCCAGCGACCAGAGCACGCCGGCAAAATGCGATTCCTGATCCTGCAACGCCGGCAAGGCAAAGCTCAGCGCGATCCCCGCCACGGCCCCCCAAATGGTGATCTCGTCCGGGATGATGTAATGCTCGAAATCGATGAATGTGGCGACGATGAAGAGCCCCATCATGATCCAGTAGGGAAAGGCCAGTATCCAATCCTGAGCCGGCCAGTCCGGCCGTCCCCACGCCCATACTTTCAACCAGACGGCGAGGAAGAGCACTCCGGTCAGGAACTCCACCCCGAAATAGCGAAACGAAATGCGCGAGCCGCAGTTGGCACATCGCCCACGCAGCACCAGCCAGGTGACCAGCGGGATATTGTGATGGAGTGGGATCTGGTATTTGCAACTCGGGCAAAACGATCGTTTCGGCTCGTTGACGGACAACCCCAACGGCATCCGATAAATGCAGACGTTGAGGAATGAGCCGATCGACGCGCCGAGCACGAAAGCAAACGAGGCAAAGAGAAATTCGTAATTGGGCGGAAACACCGCGCGCAGTCAAAGCAGCGCCCGTGCCGCCGTCAATCCGGAAGGCCCCGCTTGCGTTCGTTCGCGAGCTGTGACAGGAAACTAGGCATGCTCCCCAATCGCTTCCTCCCCATTGTCGCCATCCTCCTCGGTTTCACCTTCTCCACCCTGTGTGCCGATGAGAGCGGTATCCTGCTCCGTGTCGAACAGCACAATACCAGCGACATGAATGCCAAGGATCGCTTTTCGAGAACACAGAAGCACGCCCTCATGGTCTATCTCACCAACTCATTGCCCAATCCCGCCGATCTCAAAGTGAAGTACACTTACTTCGGCCGCGATTTGAGCAGCCACGACGTCGTCGTCATCAACTCCGGCGAACAGCAGGTCGCGGTCAAACCGCATGGCGAGGCCTCTGTCGACCTCGGTTCGGCCACGTCCACCTCGACGGACGAACACTACCAGGCCGGCGGCAAAGGCAAAGCGGCGACCAAGATTCCCGCGGCCGGGGCCAAATTCGTCGGATATGCCGTCCAGGTTTATGCCGGGAGCACCCTGGCCGCCGAGACCTACGAACCGCTCAGCATGAAAGAAGAAGTCGGCAAGGCCCAACCGGAGAAAGCCGGAACCCCCGCCGCCGCCAAGCCGGCGACCAAACCAGGCGCGACGCCCGCCAAAAAGGGATAGAACACTGTCGGAAAAATTGGACCACGGATTACACGAATTTCACGGATTAAAGCCTCCGTTGCGAAATCAATCCGTGGAATCCGTGGAATCCGTGGAATCCGTGGTCGAATTTCTTCGCTCGAGAATTTACGCAGCTTGCGGAAACTTTTCGGGTTAGCACTGCAGAGGATGCAGAGGCTCGCAGAGGAAGAGTGCAAAGCGCCCCTCTGCGACCCTCTCCAATCCTCTCTGCATCTCTGCGGTTAAATAGCTACGGCTTTATTTAAACCGCTCCAAGTTGGCACTGATGGCCCATCGAGCATTCCCGCCGCGCGCCTCAATCGCGGGCTTTTCGTTCGGGCAGCCAGCGCTCCTCGACGATCTCGCAGAGCACGTGCAGGAGGAATTTGTGCGCCTCCTGGATGCGGGCCGTGATCGTGCTCGGGACGATCAACTCGACGTGCGCCAGGCTTCGCGCCCGGCCACCGTCCCGTCCGAGCAGGGCAATCGTTCCCAATCCGGCAATGTTCGCCGCGGCCAGGGCCGAAAGAATGTTCACCGAATTGCCGCTCGTGCTGATCACGACCAGCACATCCCCCTTTCTTCCAAAGGCGCGGACTTGCCGGGCAAAGACTTCATCGTAGCCGTAATCATTGCCAATGGCCGTGAGCAGGCTGCCGCCGGAGGCCAGGTTCATCGCCGGATACGGCTGGCGATCGGAGACAAACCGGCAGGTAAACTCCGTCGAGAAATCGGCGCCGTCCGCCGCGCTCCCTCCATTGCCGCAAACGAGCAATTTTCCACCCGCGACCAGGCATCGCCCCACCAATTCCGCCGCCCGTTCATGCGCCGCTTCCAGGGAACGGAGTGACTCGATCGTGGCCGAGGCGTCATGGATCGCTTGGTCGAAGATGCTCATGCTGTTGAGCACGCTATGTATCGCCCCATGGCCCGCGCAACACGTTTATACTTCGAGCGAACTGATAGTAATCAGTAATCGGTAATCCAGTAATCAGTGCCTGGAGCGGAGCGCCTCGCTCCTCCACGAGCGAGCACCGCTGCGAGCCACTGATTACTGGTTTACTGATTACTGATTACTGATTCCCTCGCCGCCTCACCACCCCGCCTGCCGCACATAGCTGCTCTTGAAGCATCCTATGTTCGCCGAGGGCATCCGCATGTCCTGGCTGCCCGGCTGCATGTCCGTGGCCATGCTCAACTCGCGGACGCTGCCGTCGAGAAATGCGGCCAGCGCGTGGCGGCCATGCCGGAAGTGCGCGGTCACCTGCGTGTCGCTGATCATGTAAAACTCCTCGACCATCGGATTGCTTGGCGTCGCCGGGGGTTCGAAGGTATTGACCTGCGCGCAGGTGGCGAAGACGATCATCTGCGAAGGTAAATTGACCGAGAGCGCATTGCGCGAGGCCCCGGTCGCATCCGCGGCCAGCACGGTGTTGTAACCGTAGCCGTAATTCCCGTTTTGATATTTCGGCTTCAGGCTTCCCCCATACTGGGCCAGCGCCGGATCGCTCTTGACCCCGCCGGAAGCGCTGACATACGGCCCCAGCGGCCCCTGCGAGTAATCGCAAGTGCGCTGCCCTTCCGGCATGCCCACCGACTGCCACGTCTCGTAGCCGAACCACCACATCATGCCATCGGATGTGGCCTGTTCGTACGGCCAGAACTGATTGTTGTTGTCGTTCAAATAAGCACGCCCGCCGACCAGTAACTCCGTCAGGGAATTGGCGCTGATCGCCCGTGCGCTGGCGACCTTGGTCGCCGATAGCATCGGGAGCAGAATGGCAATCAGCGTCGCGATAATCGCTATGACCACCAGCAGCTCGATCAATGTAAATCCGCGTTTCACGGCCGTTCGGGGGCTTTGATCAAAAGGCGCCGGTTCCTCGCCACCAGGACCAGCGCGGCCACAAAGAGGATGCAACCCGTCGCCGGCTCGGGGGCCGCGGGAACGCCTTGCGACTGTGGCGGAATCGGCGGCGAGGGAACGGTGAAATTGGTCTCGTCCGTCGAAAAACTCATCGCGTACCAGGAGTTATTGCTGATCGTCACCTGGCCGACTCCGAACGACGCCTCGACCCAGGAACCGCCATTGTAAGGATTGCCGCTGGCGCCCAATTCCCCCCAAAAACCATTCTTCACCCAGCCCTCCCGATAATGGTCGCCCGGATTCGGCGGGAATCCATTCTCCGTGCCCCCGAGATTTTCCGGACGGCCCACCGTCGGCGTCCCGCCCTGGCCGGTGAGATCGTAGAACATCGAATATACTGCGTAGTCGGTGGGCTGACTGAATTCCGGATTGGCGGTGAAGGAGAATTGCGGAACCGCCGAGGAGATGGCCTGCATCATCCCCAGCATCGTCGGCGCAGACCCGCTCCACCGGTAGCCCCAGACCATGGGATCGGGCGACTTGCCATCCCACCAGGCCACGACCAGGGCGGCCTGATTCGGCCCCGAGCCCACCCAATTCTGGATGTTCGAGAAATCAAAGGTCTGCGCCGAGGCCCCCGCGGTGAAACACACCGCGGCGAGGCACCACAGACGGATCAGCAACGCTTTCATAGGGGCCAAACCGGAGGCACGGATTCCCGCACGTTGAGGACGCCTTTGCGGTTTCGTCGCCAGGCAAGTGCGGACACCGCGCCGAGCAGCAGCAAGCCCGCGGAAGCCGGCTCCGGAACGACTTCGGCGCCGGCCAGGCTGCTATTGATGCCGACACCGTTGATGTAGAGCTCGTCGCCGTCCGCGACGCCATTGAAACGGACGTAGCCGACCTGGCTCAGCCCGGTCCCGTCCAGATCCAGCCAGGTCCCACCGGCGGAACCATCGAGCGTGGCCAGCACCTGCGCATAGTCTTCGCCATCGAAGTCGGAGAGCGAGCCGGTAAACGGCTGGCCGAAATTGGCAAACTGCGGGTCAGCCGGAGCGGTGGGGTCGAAGGGGCCGGCATTCGTGTAGTAGTTACCCGGCAGTGAGAAGGTGATCGGACTGCCTCCATTGAGCGTCACCCAGTGCGTCCCGTCGGCGCTCACCGAGACCACGGCACTACTCGGCGGACTGAAGGTCGTCACCGGATTGCCGGCGGTGCCGTTTGGATAATCGACATCCGTGAGTCCTACATTGGACCAGACACCGATTTCGAACGCGCCGGACTGCACGTTCACGAAGTTTTGCAGTTGCAGCGTGAGCTGTCCGCCAGCCCCGATTCCCACCAGATCGGTCGTTTCATAATGGGGATCGAACGGGCTGAACACGCCGGGAAAACCGCTGTCGGGGCCGACGATCGGCGCAGGCTGCCCGAGGGCGGAAGTCGGGGTATTGTACGAATCGAACAAGGCGCCCGGAGTGTAGTCCACGACGGCGTTGGCAAACTGCGCGCTGGCCTGCCCGAGCAGGCAGCAGCCGTGGAGGAGGATGGAGAGGACGAGGATTTTTTTCATTTGGTCTCAGTTGGGTTGGAGAGAGACCAAACGCTTTGCGACAGACACTCGGAGATTCCCACGATGGGGCCGGGCGCGCCGTGACGGCATTTCGATCCCTCATTCTTCTTTTTTTGCGAAGAAGTTTTGCCGCAACCGTCCGCACCCGCAGCGAAGTCGCTGCGCGCACTGACGGCACGAATGAGAGCGAACCGGGGAAATGTTCTGGCTCCTGGCTTGCGGCGATCTCCGGCACGAAAATGCCGGCGAACGCCATCCTTCTCCCCGCCTTCACCACCGGGACATCCGGCGATTGGCCATTGAGGAGTTGTATCCAGTTACAGCAGCGCAACTGCTTCCGATTTTCACGGAATTCCTTCCATCGATCCACTGACGTTAAACTCGCAAAGAACTGCCCCTAGTGTGCAAAATCGGACCGTCCGTCCGCAAGAGAAATTCGCGCCGCCGGAGGGTTCCCGGTCGGTAGTGCACGAGTGCACCATTTGAAGCGTTTCCACCAACATTTCATATACTCCTCCTCGTGAGGAAGTTGGTGAAAAGTGCACCATTGGTGCACTAATCGTGCGTTTTCCTTCCAATAACTTTAGTGGCAATGGTCATTCCAAAGTTACCCCACCGAGGAGCGCTCGCCGTTGGAAGGAGCACCGGGAAATCCGCGTTCTCCAGATGACCAAAGCCGCTTCGCGCACTCCCGGTCTTCTGGAATCCGGAAGAAATTCCATTGATCCCACCCGCCATTGACTTCAGTGTAGATGCCATGTTCGCCGCGCTCCTCCTCCTGGTCGTTGTCGTCGCCTACCGCATTCTCTCGGGATTTGTCGGAAGCCACGATTTTCAGTGGATGCACAATTTCGCGCCGGTCGCCGCTGTGGGCCTCTGCGGCGCGGTCTATCTCCCGCGGCGAATCGCGGCGATCCTCCCGCTGGCCATGCTTTTCCTCAGCGACCTGGTCTTGAATCTCTTCTGCTACCACCAGCCGCTCTTCACCTTCGACATCCTCCCGCGATACCTCGCCCTGGCCCTCATTTCGCTCCTCGGCTTTGCCCTGCGCGGACGCTCCAATTTGCTCCGCCTGCTCACGGCCAGCGTCGCCGGGTCGATCCTCTTCTACCTGATCAGCAACACCGGCTCCTGGATCTACGAACCCGGCTACGCCAAAACCGCCGCCGGCTGGGTCCAGGCGATGACCTCCGGTCTGCCCGGCTACCCGCCCACCTGGTGGTTCTACCGTTACACGCTGCTCAGCGACGTCTTCTTCACCCTCCTCTTCGTCGCCTGCATGTCCGTACCGGTGAAAGGCGAATCGGAAATCGCACCGGCCGACGCCCGACGGGTTTCCATTTTCTAGAGCGGTTTCTCATTCATCTGACGCACACCGCAAGGAGCGGGAGCGCCGAAAACCAAACGCTGTCCTCCTGAGTGCAAGGAGGGAGCTTCCAGCGACTGACTGAAGTCGAAGGACCTCCAATATCCTTCTTCTTCATCCGTCTGGCTGCGGGAGACGCTCCGAAAAAAGGGGACGCCCGCGGCTCCGCCCAGAAACCCGCGAAAATTGGAGGTCCTTCGACTCCGCCCATGCTTCCCCGCTCCGCTCAGGAAGACAGCGTTTGGATTTCGGCGCTGACGCTTCCTATCGTGCGACTGACTAAATCGAAACCGCGTTAATCGCGGGGCCATCTTTGGCCGTTGTTCAAGGCCGCCCCCGCCGATCACCCCTCAAATCCCGCTGAACCAATTGAGCCTTTGCGGCGCGAGGTTGATGTTGATCTGCTTCGTCTCCAGATACGCGTCGAGGCCGAAGGTGCCGAGTTCGCGGCCGATGCCGCTCTGCTTGTAGCCGCCCCACGGCGCTTCGTTGAAAGTCGGGTGATAGGTATTCAGCCAGGTGATCCCGGCGCGCAGGCCGCGCAGCACGCGCAAGCCTTTGCCCTGATCTCCGGTGAAGACCCCACCGGCGAGACCGTAGATCGTGTCATTGGCCAGCCGCAGCGCTTCCTCCTCCGTCTCGAACAACTGCACCACCTGCACCGGCCCGAAGATTTCTTCGCGGACGATTTTCATCTCCGGGCGCGTATCGACAAAAACCGTGGGCGCGACGAAATTGCCCTTGGCCAGGGCGCCGTCGGTCAGCCGCGAACCGCCGCAAATCGGGCGCGCGCCTTCGGTCCGGCCGACGTCGATGTAATGGAGCACCCGTTCCATGTGCGTGCGCGTGATCAGCGGTCCCATCTCCGTCTTCGGGTCGAGCCCATCGCCCACGACGATCTTCGCACTCGCTTCCGCCAGTCGCGGCAGAAATCGATCAGCCAGTTTCTTCTCCAGGATCAATCGCGAACCGGCGCTGCACACTTCCCCCTGCCCGGCAAAAATGGCGAACATGGCGTACTCCAGCGCCACCTCGAAATCGGCATCGGCAAAGACGATGCACGGCGATTTGCCGCCCAGCTCCAGCGTGACCTTTTTGATGTTCCCGGTGGCCGCCGCCATGATCTTGCGCCCGGTGACCGTGCCCCCGGTAAAGGCGACTTTGTCGACGTGACCATTCGCCGCCAGCGCGTGCCCCACGGTCGGTCCGGGACCGAGCAGCAGTTGCGCGGCGCCCGCTGGAAAACCGGCCTCGGCGATCAACTTGAACAGTTCAATGGCCGTGAGCGGAGTGGTCTCGGCCGGCTTGAGAATGCAACAATTTCCGGCAGCCAGACCGGGCGCGAGTTTCCACGCCGCCATGAGCAACGGATAATTCCACGGGATGATCTGCCCACAAACGCCGATCGGCTCGCGCACGACCATCGCCTGGATCGTGGGATCGGAGACTTCGTAGGTTTGCCCGAGAGGCTTGGTGATCAGCCCGGCGTAGTAGCGAAAGCAGGCCGCGGCATCGGCCACATCGAATTTTGCCTCGCGCAATGGCTTGCCGTTGTTGCGGGTTTCGAGTTCGGCGAGAGCATCGGCGTGCGCGTCAATGAGGTCAGCCAGCTTGAAAAGATACCCCGCCCGTTCCTGGGCACGCATCCGTGGCCAGGGGCCTTCGTCGAAAGCGCGACGCGCATGACCGATCGCCTTCTCGGCATCGCGCTCGCCGCCATCCGTGACCAGGGCGAGCAATTCATTGTTGGCGGGATTGAGGATTTCGCGCGTGCTGCCTTCGCTGGCTTCCACCCACGCGCCGTTGAGGAACATCGGGAGCGTTTTCATGACCGGAAAGATTCTCCCTTAATCTCCGCCGCGTTCCGCCAAACGCAAGGGTGCAGGAATCCGGCTCTTAATCTTAATCTTACTCTTAATCTTAATCCCTCTTCGTAGTCGTCGCTCTCGGAGGGATTAAGATTAAGAGTAAGATTAAGAACTGACCGCCTTCGCCCTTTTCCTTCGTCTTACTCCGCGCGTTTGATGCTATTAAAAATCTGCTTCAGTTCCTCGGCGTGCTTCTTCTCCCCCTCCTCACTCGCCCAGTAAAACATGGAAATGCATTTTTCTTTCGAAAGGACGAGGAAGGTGAGGCTGATTTTGCAAGGACCGTCCTTGTCGGTTCCGTCGAAGGAAACATCCACCACCGGAATCCCGTTCACCTCACCTTTGGATTCCTTTTTCGTGTCTGCTTTCATCATCACCTTTTCCTTTTCCAGGTAGGCGACGGATTCCTTCAAGGCCGCCTCGACGGAATCGCTGTCGATGACCTCCGCGTAGAGATAAATCTCTTCGTCCGCAGACTCGGCTTCAAAGTTGTCTTCCTCGGGCGTGGCCTTCCAGCCGGCGGGGAAGGTAATGGTGGCCAGGGGTTTTGATTTCGGTAATTTGATCGTGCCCGCCGGGGCGGTGCAAACGAGGAGTGAGAGGGCAACTATGGCGAGGAGAGTTTTCATAGAGCTTGTTCTTTCGGAAGACCGCGTTCGGTTTGAATCACCCTGCGACCATCGCAGGTCGTGGCGATGGTGCACGTTGGTCAGATGTTTGACAAGTTTTAAGAGCATCCGGGTTGGATGCCCCACGAAACCGCGCCGGGCTTGGCCAGTCTGATCTTGCCGGCAGGATGCCGGCGATCACGGGCAGAGTGCCGTCCCTCCGGGACTTATACCATCTTTCATAAATAACGTGACATATGTGAGGGAGGCTGGCAAAAGAGAGCGATGGCTGGAGTAAAACTCAAATTAGGCGTGCCTGAAGTTGCCGCGTGTATTGACCAGAGACATGCACGGGAGCGCGACGGATGG
>DASYAY010000035.1:0-118021 GCA_036501065.1 Chthoniobacter sp.
CTTGGTCTGATGCTCTGGATCCGGCACCCCTGCCGGGGTGCAGGCGTGGCGGGGTGCGTGTTCCGGGGGTGTTACCCCCGGCTACGGTCCAGTCAGCCCTCCGGGCTGCAACGAGTCACCCTATTTCACGAGACTCAATAGAAAAAGCTCGACGGAATAACGGGTGAAACGCATCTTTGCCCTCGTCAACTGGATCAGGAAATTCAAACAGAGGAAATTGCAATGAGTGATATCGCAAAGTTAATTACTGCCAATACGAAGCGGTGGTCTGCGGTGCAAGTTAAGCCCGATTACCAGGCTTTGTTTCAATCGACCGCGAAGCGACTGGTTGCGGCTGACGCCAAGGCTCGCTATGTGGCGGTCAGCGCCAAGACCAAAGTGCCGTGGTTCATCATTGCTGTCATCCACGAGCGTGAAGCCTCACAAAGTTGGAAGGGAAATCTTGCCCAGGGCGACCCGTGGAACAAAGTCTCCATCCACGTCCCCAAGGGTCGCGGTCCGTTCAAGTCATGGGAAGATGCCGCCTATGATGCATTGGTAAATTGTCCGCCCAAAGCCGCCAGTTGGACAAACTGGAAGCCGGGCGGTGCCTTGACCTTGCTCGAGGAATACAACGGTCTTGGTTATGCTGCCAAGGGACGCCCTTCTCCTTATGTCTGGGCGGGTAGCAATCAATATTCCAAGGGTAAATATGTCAGCGACGGTCATTACGATCCCAACGCAATTGATCATCAGCTAGGTTGCGCACCATTGCTCCAGACCATGATGACGCTGGATGCCACCATCAAGTTTTCCTAGGGAAACGCTGAACAATGAAGTGGTCGAGGGAGCGCGGAGATGGTCGCGAGTTTTTTGAAATCCAAAGCCTTACTTAGACTCGTATGGGTCATCGCTGGGAATGATGGAACGTCCCGAGCGCCGTCAATGCCAAGTTCCTGAACGAGGTGAGGCGTGTTTTGCTCATCTTTGTCGTTAGGCGCGGGTTGCGGCCAAAAGGCGCCCCCTGGTGATCACCAAGTTAGCCAGAGCGAAGAGCGTCTGCAGTTGTGCGGTGTTCTTCTTGAGGCCGCGGCGTCAATGAGGATTCCTTCCCTCATCAGCAAGTTATGCTCACGCAGATGTGCGTTGACCTCCTGCAAGATCCTCTGGGTCAGTTGATGCTTCTCCAGCAACCGCCGAAACTTTAAAAGCGTCGTCGCATCGGGTACTGGCTCCACGCTCAAATCGATCCCCGCAAAAGTCCGCAACCCCTGGCTGTCATAGAGCGCATCTTCGAGCGCTTCGTCGAATAGATCCGCAGCATCCGCTCCAGCCCCACCGGCGGACGACCCCGTTCTCCCTTCGGGTAATACGGCTCGATGAGCGCAACCACGGCACCACCTCTTCCATCTCCCCGAGGAACTTCTCCCTCCTCGTGACCTTCTTCTTTCCAGCGTATTCGGATTGGGCAAAACTCATCTGGCGTTTCATCCTCGCCACTTTAACTACCACGCCTCCCACTGTCACTCGCGCGTTCCTCGAACCCTCGATTAAATCAGCGTTTCCCCAAGGGAAAAGGTGCATTTAATGGCAATCATCCACTACAACCTAGCCCGTATGCACCCCATATGCAGCCGATCCGAACTCCATCACGGTTTCGCCAGCGCCGGAGCAGGCGTGGTCTGAGGAACGCCGGTATTGGCGAGGTAACGGACGACGACAAAATCGTCGGCGCCGTCGTTCTGGGCACGGCCAACGACGAGAATCTTTCCGTCTTTTTGCAGGGCTATCGCGTTGGCATAGTCCGATCCGCCATGCCCGAACGCGGTAACCACGCCTCCGCTGCCGTTGAGCGTAGGATCCGGCAAACCGTTTGCCAGATAGCGGCGAAGCACGATGGCGCCCTTGGAAGTGCCCGCGACGACGATGCGATCGTCGGTCAAAGGGACCACGCCGAAAGCGTTCGCGTACGGTCCGTCGGAAACTGCCACTTTGCCAGTGCCATTGAAGGTGGTGTCGAGGCTACCGTCCAGATTGTAGCGCGCAACCGCGGCGTTCCGAATCCGGCCACTATAAAATCCCGTGAGGATAATTTTCCCGTCACTTTGCAGGGCCATGCAATGCGCCTCGTCGTCCTGGTCCGTGAAGTCGGTGGTGACTATTCCCGTGCCGTTGAAGCTGGTATCGAGGCTGCCATCGGTGTTGTAGCGGACTACGGCGAAGGCACGATCGCGGATCGTCGACAGCGTGGTATACCCGGCGACAACGATCTTGCCGTCGCCCTGAAGCGCTACGCTATAGGAAATGTCCGCGCCGTTTCCAATTCTGGTCGTGACCCATCCCGTCCTATTGAACGAGGTATCCGGCCGACCGTCCGGCTGGTAACGTGCGACGGCAAAGATATTCTGGCTGTCAACGGAAGTGAAGCCTGCAGTGACGATCTTTCCGTCCGGCTGCACTGCCAGACTCCAGATCGAGCCGGCGTTGGAATGGATGCGTCCCGCCGCGCCGAATGTGGAATCGACCGAACCGTCGGTATTGTAGCGGACCATGAAGTGCCCAAGTGCGACCAAAATGCGCCCATCGCGCAAGACGGCCAACGAGCTTGTCACGCTGTTGCCAGTCCCGCCAATGGAGGTCGTGACTTTGCCGGCGCCATTAAAACTGCGATCCAACTCTCCATTGGGAGTATATCTGACCAATCCAATGGTTAGGGACGTTTTCCCATTGGCGTAGCCGGCAACGAGGATCTTGCCATCACGCTGCACCCCGACGCCCGAAGCCCAGGTATCGGGCAACCCCAATGTCGTGGAGACCACACCGTCCTTCCCAAAGGCAGGGTCCAGAAAATTGGAAACCGGCGGAGATTTGGCGAGCGGCGGCGCGGTCGTGGTCCGGACGCCAACGTCCACAGCCTTGGCGACCTTGTTGTCCGCCGTCGGAGTGCTGGGAACAGGCATGGCAATTGGCGCATCCGGTGCCGGTGGTGAAACAGCCGGTGCCCCTTGGACGGCAACTTTGTATTCCGCCTTTAGCGACGAAGTAATGGGAGCGGCCGTGGAGATCGGTGCGACGACCGTCGCCAGGGCAGCGACTTTGTTTTCTGCGGTGGATGCCGGGGTGATGGGAGCACGCGTGGCGACCGGTGGGACCAATCCCGGCGGTGAGACAGCGGTTGTCTCGGGGGCAGCCTGATCCTGCAGGTCCGTTTCGACTGAGGCAGGTCTCTGCATTAGCCAAAGAAAGAAACCGACGATTGCGAGCACCACAATGCCGACTGCAACGGAGATGGCCACGGCAGAAGGACGGGCATTTCTTCGAGATGTCGATACGCCGGAAGACGATTCCATCGGTCGCCGCCGTGATTGCGACGGCATCACCATCGAGGCGGAAGGACCAGACGAAACGGAGGCGGCCGGCAGAGGAGCAGCCGCCAGCGTTGGGTCGAGTTGCCCGCATACGGTTTCGATGGACGCGATCAGTTCTTCGTAGTTCGAGATCCGCTCGCGCCTTGACTTTTTCATCATCTGCGCCACCAAGCGGGCGAGCGGAATGGGGCACTGTGGCAGCACCTTCAAGATCGCGGGAGGCGGGGCATTAATGTGTTGGTTCATGACCACCAACGGATCGCTTCCCCTGAAGGGAGGTTGGCCGGTCAGCATGTGGTAGAGAGTGCAGCCGAGGCTGTAGATGTCGGTGCGAATATCGAGGTCATTGTACCCACGAGCCTGCTCGGGACTGATGTAGTGGGGCGTGCCCATGGCCACGCCGGTGACAGTTAATTCGGTGGATTCGCCACCGACGGTTTTCGCCAGTCCAAGATCGCCAAGCTTCACATCCCCATTCGGTGAGAGAAAAATATTTCCCGGCTTAATATCCCGATGGATAAGGTGCGCCATGCGCCAGCCGTACTCGAGGGCCCAAGCCACACAGAGCAGAATGCGTAACGCTTTTAGCGGCGGCAAGGCCTCCCGCCGGAGCAACTGAGAGAGGGACTCTCCTTCGACCAATTCCATGGCGAAGTAGTGGCAACCACTGACATCGCCGGAGGAGAAGACCTTGACCAGATTCGGATGGCTGAGCCCGGCAGCCAAGCGCGATTCACGCTGAAAACGGGCGAGGTAGTCGGCATTTTCCCGATAATGCATCGGCAGAATCTTCAGGGCCACCTGTCGATCGAGGGAAATCTGCCGGGCACGATAGACTGTGCCCATGCCACCTTGGCCAAGACTGCCGATCACTTCGAAATCGCCAATGACTTCGAGCGGAGCGCCTGACAAATTGCGGTCAGGCGACATCGGGCCGAAAAAACCAACGATGGGCTGAATTTGGGTCCACCTGGAAATAAATCTGGTAGATGGCACTGTCGGGCAGGTATAGATTATCCTCTTTCAGGTCCGTGACCACGTCCTGTTTTTGGTTTTGGATAGTCATTGCCTCTGCGCCCTGTGCCAAGGCGAAGGCAGCCGGGCCGCCAATGGCCATTCTCCTTATTAATACACGGTACAATCCTCTGTTTGCAGATGAAGGAAGCAGTGAGGTAATGGCAATGACGCAAATGGCAATCGAAAACGCGAAAGTCGAATGCTGCTTACAGGATTGCGGAATCGAGATCCTTTCCAGACTGCCATTCTGAACTGTCTCACGATAGCCCTCCCGGAGGTTCGGCTCCCGCAATCTCTTGTTCATTCCTCCATTCCAGCACCCAGGCCTTGGATCTTGCAAGTACGAATGCACAAACGAACACTGGGAAGATCCTGTCGTGTCCGTCTTCATGCAGCCGAGTAAATTTCGGCAGTCGACCTCGATGGGTTGCGGCGTTGGCACATGTCCGGCGCAGGCCACTGATGCCAACCCGACTTGAGGCTAATCCACTTTTTGTTCACTTGCTGAAGAGCCGGATTGCGTATCGCCGAGCAGACGAAAGCCGGACCAAATCAGGAAAGAGGATGGAGGATTTGGTGCGCTCCGCCTTCTTCACCGCTCAAAGCCTTCGGTTTCACGGCGACCTCGACCAGTGGAGGAAGTTGCTGGCGATCTTTCCGAGGTGATCAAGCCGGGGTGGCGCTTAGCCAGAGTTTTTCGAAAAGATCTGGGTCATGGCGGGCATGCACGTCTTTAGGTGGTATTCTGTCGATTGCTTCACCATGGAGCAGTTGATGGGCGCAGGTGCGCTTTGACTGGGGTGCCCTGAGACAGGCGCGGTTCGTTTAGTAGCCCAACCATCCCGGCTGCCGCAGATAAGGTCGCAAGCGGGACGCTTGCGCTACGATACGTCAGGCGATCAGGACGAGGACTTATCTAACTTCCCCCACTCTTTTCCGCCTCGCGTTTCGCCCGCTGGCGCATGTTCAGCATCTCGACGCCAAACGAGAAAGCCATGGCGAAATAAATATAACCTTTCTCGATGTGCTGCCCGCAACCGTCCGCGATCAGCACCACCCCCACGAGCAACAGGAACGACAGTGCCAGAATTTTGATCGTCGGATGCCGGTTCACGAATTCCCCGATCGGATGCGCCGCCAGGAGCATGACCCCCATCGCCAGCACCACCGCGGCGATCATCACCTCGATCTGCTGGGCCAGTCCGACCGCCGTCACCACCGAATCCAGCGAGAACACGATGTCGATCAGCACGATCTGCACGATCACCCCCCAAAACGACACTCCACCTTTGGCCTGGTGGCCATCCTCATCGCTCTCCACCGAGCGATGGATCTCGCGCACGCTCTTCCAAAGCAGAAAGATACCGCCACCGATCATCACCAGGTCGCGTCCCGTGAATCCATGCCCCAACACGACGAAGAGCACCGTCGTGAAGCGGGCCAGCGCAAAGATCAAGCAGAGCAACAAAATGCGCGTCACCAGCGCAATGCTCAGCCCGACCGTCCGCGCGCGTCCGCGCTTTTCCGCCGGCAAACGATCCGAGAAAATCGAGATGAAGATGACGTTATCGATCCCCAGCACGATCTCCAACGCCGTCAACGTCAACAGGCTGATCCAGATATTCGGGTCGGTAATCCACGTCATGGGTAAAAGGCAGAGAACATCCAACATCCCACACCCTTTGCCAATCTAGACCGGAGCATCCAACATCCAATTTTCCGCCATGCTGCCTTGCCATCCGCCGGCGACTCGAATCGAAGGTTACCTTGGGAACAACGAGTTGCACTGCGAATCGGTAAACCCGAAACTCGAAACTCGAAACCCGAAACCATTGTTGCCCAACCGCCGCCAATTCCTCACCCGCCTCGCGGCCACCTGCGTCATCGCTCCAGTTTTCGCCCGCGCCGAATCCGATCCCAGCAAGCTCGAGATCGTCATCGATAGCGGCGGCTGGGGGAATGCTTCCACCTCCGAGATTCGCGCCGTGCTGCAATCCACGGCGGGAGAAATCTGGCCGTACTGTCCCGGCGAACATGTAAAGCCTCTCCGCATCTACGCCCGCGGCGATTACCCGATGACGGATTTCCTCCACGACTGGCGCGGACGCGTCCGCATCGGCCTGCACTGCCGCGATACGCGCTGGAACCAGATGGCCTTTCAATTCGGCCACGAATTCTGCCACGTCCTCGCCCAGCACACCGCCATCGCCCTGCGCGGCTGGCATCCGCCACAACACGCCAACCTTTGGTTCGAAGAAAGCCTCTGCGAAACCGGATCCCTCTTCGTCCTCCGGCGTCTCGCCCTGAGCTGGCAGCAGCAATCCCAATATCCCGCCTGGCAAAGCTACGCCCCGGCCATGGCCAAATACGCCGCCGATCGCCTCGCCCTGCCGGAGCATCAGCTCCCCGCCGACACCACCTTCTCCGCCTGGTTCCGCGAAAACGAACCCGCCCTCCGCGCCAATGCCCGCTTGCGGGAAAAAAACGTCATCATCGCCCGCCAACTCCTCCCCCTCTTCGAAGCCGAGCCGCAAGGCTGGGACGCCCTCTGCTACCTGAACCTCGGCGCCCATCAGCAAGGCAAACCCCTCGCCCAACACCTCGCCGAATGGCAAGGGAACGCGCCGGCTGGCCTCCGTACATTTGTCGGAAAAATCGCCGCGTTGTTCCCCACGTCCGCTGCGATTCACCCGACCACCCCGCCTGCCAGTTGAGAGTTGAGGGTTGAGAGTTGATAGCCATCGCGGGTTTGCGGCGTGAGTTTCCCCATCGGGAAATCTCCGATCTCCGATCTCCCATCTCCCATCTGCGATCCCCCGCCAAGTCTCGCCCCCCGCACACAGCCCGCCGCCCCACCCCGAAATATTGGATGTTGGATGTTGGGTGTTGGATGTTGGATGTTCTTCCCCGATCCTCCATGTCTTTCACCCGGCGCCGCGCCCTCAAATCCACCGCCGCTTTCGCCGCAACCCTCAGCCTCGGCCTCCGCCGAACGCACGCCGCCAATGACGCCGCCGACGCCGCCGAGAAGGTCCACACCGAAGTCTGGCGCCGCTTCATCGACGAACACGACATCCTCATCGACTATGCCGACACCGACGGCTCCTTCCCCCGGCCCACCGCCGAAGAGTGCCGCGAAGAAAAGCCCAACGCCCTCGGCTGGTGGACCCCCATCGAGAACGGCTCCATGTTCAACGGCCTCTACCTCGACGCCGCCGTCTATCGCTGGAAAATCTCCCGCACCGAGACCGACAAAGACCACGCCCGGCGCATGGCCGACGCCTTGCTCATGCTCAGCTCCCTCGGCCCACCCGGCTTCATCGCCCGCGGCGTCGCCGACGACGGCAAGACGCCCTATCCCATGGGGTCGAACGACCAGACTTCGCCCTGGTTCTACGGCCTCTGGCGCTATCTGCACGAAGGCTTGGCCACGCCCGAAGAGCGCACCCGCATCGTCGGCCGCATGGTCGAAGTCGCCAATGTCCTCCTCTCCACCGGCTGGCGCATGCCCTGCAACACCGGCGCCCCGTCCCCCTTTCGCGGCAGCTTCCAGGGATTCACCTGGGAAAGCGCCCCACGCCTCCTCTTCGTCCTCAAGGCCATGCACCAGCTCACCCGCGACCGCAAATGGGCCGACCTGTATCAGACCGCCGTCGAGGAACGCGGTGGCACCCCACCCCTGACCCGCCTCGAAGTCTGCGCCAAAGGAATGCAATTCCACGGCGCCAGCCGCCAATCCTGGACCGGCTCCTCCAGCGTCGTCTGCCTGCGCGGGCTCTGGGATATCGAGACCAATCCCGAGTACCTCCGCGCCTACACCGAGGGCCTCACCGCCAGCCTCGACCTCGCCGCCGCCGGACTCCCACTCGCCACCACCTTCGACAACAACGCCACCATGCCCTGTCTCCTCAACTGGCGCACCCTCAACCTCTGGTGGCAGCCCCAGCATTCCGAAGCCGAAGCCGTCGCCGTCGCCGAACGCCAGGCCAAAGAACTCGGCCACCTTTCCCCGCGACGCGGTCCCGAATTCAACATCGTCCGCGAATCCCTCTTCTCCGCCTGGATCATCACCCTTTGCCCCGAGCACACCCTCGTCGAACCGCATCGCGCCGCCATCCTCGCCGCCATCAACCACTTCGACTATAAGCGCCTCTACTACTCGCAATTCTTCCCCGCCGAATCCGCTGCCTATCGCCTACAATTGCTCGCCCACTGAGACCGCGGGGTTTCTGGTTTAAGGTTTCTGGTTTCGGGTTTTCCGCTCCGGGAAGTGGTTCCGTATCTCACATTTCAGGTTGGCCACGACTTTCGCCCTCTCGTTCCCAAATTGCACTTGGGAATGCACTTAGGAGCGAAGTTGCACTTCGCATGGCGGGGGTGTCCGCGCGCGAGCCATCGGATGTTGGATGTTGGATGTTGGGTGTTGGATGTTGCGGCGAAGCCGTCTTTCTCCCTTCTCGTTCCCAAGTTGCACTTGGGAAAGCACTGAGGAGCGAACTCGAACGGAGTGAGAGGCCAGACGAAGTCTGCCCGCAGGGTGGCGACGGCGGTCGCCAGCAATTTTACTTCGCATGACGGGGGTGTCCGCGGGCGGCCATTGGATGTTGGATGTTGGATGTTGGGCGTTGGATGTTCCCTCCCTTCCGAATCCCCTACAACCACCCGTTTTCTCCCATCCGTAGTCCCCTTTACCGCTCGGATCAAAATCAATCCTTGCCACAACCCCATTTGAGCCTATCTTTGCGCCCCCTTTTTCCCCGTTAATTTGGCGTCAGCTATGTTGGCTGCGCCCGGATGAAAAAGGAACAATTGGAACCCGTGGTTAGAACATGAATAACGACATGCTAGAAATGAAGGACCTCATCGCGAAATCTTTTCGCGAGTTCAGAGAAGGACAGATCGTCAAAGGCCATATCCTCGAAGTTCGCCCCCGCGAAGTCCTCGTCGACATCGGCTATAAATCCGAAGGCGCCATCCCCCTCAGCGAATTTGATTCTGCCGACGACCTACAGGTCGGCGACGAAGTCGAAGTGCTCATCCTCCGCCTCGAAAACGAAGAAGGCTCGGTCATCCTCTCCAAGGAAAAAGCCGCCTACCGTCAGAACTGGGAAAAGATCGTCAAAGTCTTCCAGGGCGACGGCCTGATCAAAGGCAAGGTCAAAGCCGTCGTCAAAGGCGGCCTCACCGTCAACATCGGCGTCGAAGCCTTCCTCCCCGGCTCGCAAATCGACGTCGTCCCGCCCAAGGACCTCCAGCAGTTCGTCGGCAATACCTACGACTTCAAGATCGTCAAGATCAACGACGACCGTAAAAACGTCGTCCTCTCCCGCCGCGAACTCATCGAAGCCGAACGCGCCGAAAAGCGCCAGCGCTTCATGGACACTATCAAAGTCGGCAACACCGTCAAAGGCACCGTCAAGAACCTCACCGACTTCGGTGCATTCATCGACCTCGACGGTATGGACGGCCTCCTCCACATCACCGACATGACTTGGGGCCGCCTCGGCCACCCCAGCGAACTCGTCAAAGTCGGCCAGGAGCTCGACGTGATCGTCCTCGACATCAACAAGGAAAAGGAGCGCGTCTCCCTCGGCCTCAAGCAAACCCAGAAAAATCCCTGGGAAGAAACCGAGCAACGCTTCCCCGTCGGCTCCAAGGTCAAGGGCAAGGTCACCAACCTCGTCCCCTACGGCGCATTCGTCGAAATCGAAGAAGGCGTCGAAGGCCTCATCCACGTCTCCGAACTCTCCTGGACCAAGCGCATCACCCGCCCCTCCGACGTCCTCACCGTCGGCCAGGAAATCGAAGCCGTCGTCCTTGGCGTCAACAAAGAGGAGCAGAAAATCTCCCTCGGCGTCCGCCAGCTCGAGCCCAATCCTTGGGACGAAATCGAGCATCGCTACCAGATCGGCCGCCAGGTCAAGGGCACCGTCCGCAACCTCACCGCTTACGGCGCCTTCGTCGAGCTCGAGGAAGGCATCGACGGTATGATCCATGTCTCCGACATGTCCTGGACCAAGAAGATCAACCACCCCTCCGAAGTCCTCAAAAAGGGCGACGAACTCGAAGCGGTCGTCATCGACATCGACAAACAAAACCAGCGCATCAGCCTCGGTATCAAGCAACTCGAAGGCGATCCCTGGAAGGAAATCGAGAACAAGTACAAGATCGGCGACCTCGTCAAAGGCAAGGTCTCGAAGATCACGACCTTCGGCGCCTTCCTCTCCCTCGATGGCGACATCGACGGACTCATCCACATCTCGCAGATCAGCGAAGATCGCGTCGAGAAAATCAAGGACCACCTCAAAGTGGGCCAGGAAGTCGAAGCCCGCGTCATCAAAGTCGACAAGAGCGAGCGCCGCATCGGTCTCTCCTTGAAAGCCGCGAACTACAGCGAAGAAGACATCAAGCGCGAAGCCGCCGCCTTCGACGCCCTCAAACCGGGCGAAGACATGGTCGGCCTCGAACAAGCCTTCGCCGCCGCCGCCGAGGAATACCGCCCCGGCGACTCCAAGCCAAAGAAGTAGCGTCTTCGACGCATTTGATTGCGGCAGGCCGCAACCGCCGCCTGTCCAATTAGCCAACAATCCACAAAGCGCTGCCGGGAAACCGGCAGCGCTTTTGTTTTATTGACGTGACCGAGCGAATATCGAGGCGTCTTTCTGGACCACGCGGAAAAAGCATGTCAAAGACGGCGTCAGCGGAAGTTATGCGAAAATTGGAAATTGAATAGCAAACTGCGAAAGTCCATAAGCCGCACTTCCTCCACGCTTATGACCCTCTCAGATACCTTACGGATTCTAGACCAAGTAGATACATCTGCCTTGATCATCAAGAGATCGGATCAGAATGGGAACGCGATGGTAAACCTCCAAGCTTTCCGGCGGGAATTGAAAAAATTGACGAGCGTTTCGGGCGTTGCCGTGGAAGTCGAATGGCTGATGCGTACTTCGCTGTTTCAAACAGATTCTGACATTTACGACCCTGGAAATGTCAGAGATGACATTAGAGATCGTGCTCTGAAAGTCTCTATTGGCGTAAACACGCTTCGGAATGCGCTTCGCGCAATTGTCCCGAAGCCTGATGAAACGGCAATTCGTATTTTACTGCCCGACACAAACGACCTACGAACACTCATCAATTTTCAATCGACGATCTCGACAGCAATCGAGCAAGCAATCCTGAATGAGACGATTGGCGGAAAGTTAGTCATTAAGGCGTGGGAGAACGGTTCGTTTTGGCTGGAGCTAATTGTCGGCACAACAAATGCGGTCGCCTTGATTGGTGCGATCGCGTGGGCAGCAGCAGTAGTCAGAAAAAAATGGGCGGAAGGAACACTTTTTATACAGGTAGCCCGGGGCCTTGAAATCAAGAATAACACTTATGAGGCCCTCGAAGAAGCTACAAAACGCGCGTCCGAGATGGTCGTTGACGCAGAGGCCAACGCGATTTTCGACAAATATTTCTCAGGTCAGGAAAACCATGAACAAATCGCAAGACTTAAGCATTCGATAGTTACATTTGCCGAGTTAATGAATAAAGGGATGGAAGTTCACCCATCGTTAATGACCCCCGAAACTGCCGAAAATGTCTTTCCGGACTTCGCAAAACTTAACTCAGTTGAATCCAAGATCCCGCGTCTTCCGAATCCTCCGAAACCTGACAAGCCCAAAGACCCGACTGAAACCGCTACTTAATGACCTGCGTTGCGCTGCAAGCGATCCAAAACGGCCTTTTAGTATATAGCCCAAGCCTTCGCAGCCACCGCCGAGGAATACCCCTCCGGCGTGTCGAAGGAAAAATAGGCGGCCGCACGCATCCAGCGTGACCGTTTCGGCACCCCGCCGAAACCCCTTACCCGCAACTATTCGCAAAGCGCTCCCGGGAAACCGGCAGCGCTTTGTTTTGCGCGCACAACCAAGATTGATTAAACCCCACCCTCCGAATACCCTCACCGCATGAGCACCGTGGTCGAAATCGAACGCGCAATCGAGAGACTACCTACCGAACAGCCGGAAGAACTTCGCCGTTGGAAGGATTCTCATTTTCCGAAAGGACGTGATGAAAGCGATGCCACGGGCAATTTCGCAGCGTTCGACGCGTGGCTTGCCAGCAGTACCGGCCTGGCCAAAGGCCTGCTCACCACCGACGATCGGATGCGGGAAACACGTGGTGAAGATTGATCCGCATGGACGTGATCGTTGACGCCACCGTCTTGCTCGACATCCTCACGGTAGGTCCGCAGTGGCTTCGGTGGTCGTCAACCGGCCTGCGCCAGGCGAAAGCGACCGGCCAATTGCTCGTGAATCCGATCATCTGCGCCGAAATAGCTCCGGCTTTTGTCTTCGATTGGCCAAGACTCGATGCATGGTTGTCTCAAGCTGGAATCGTCAAGGCGCCGCTGCCTTTTGAAGCCTCCACCGTGGAAGCCGCCACCAACCGGGCATAGCCGATTAGAACCGCCTCACGATCCCCCACAGCGAACTGCGCCGGAGAATAGGGGTAGTCAAATCTCGACGGAAGCGTGCCGAATTGGACCGGGTAGCGTGCTCGCGTCGGGGCAGTTCTTATCGGCACTTGCCTGACCGAACATTTGGATTACCGAGAACGCTCGACGAGACCGAGCACTGCATCGGTCGTCCTTGAAAACACAAACTGCGGCGAAGAATCCGCCTTCCTCCCCAAACTCGCCCGCCACCACCTCCGACACCGCTGGCCCCAGCCTCGCCATCGGCCGCCGCTATCCTTCGACAGAAGAGCCCTGCCAATCCCGAAGCCTGACTTTCATTCTCTATCCACCTTTTTGCTGGAAATCGAATCACCGGTTTGCTATAGCGTACCTCTCGCGAGAGGACACAAAAATGAAGAGCATCAGTCCGCCCCCGGACCGGCTTAGTACCGATATATGGAAGGCAGTGGCCACACAACCACTTTCTCGGTGGTCCATCCGACGCACAGCACTTAACAATCCTACCTTTATCTCGTCGAAAAGCGTGGAGCATGCCCCCCTCTCCCACAAGAAGACAAACGCACCTCTTTCTATGGCTTAAGCACGTGATTGAGCCATGCATCACCGACTTCGGATTTTCTGCAGCTGAAGTTGGCTTTGGCTTCACAAAAACACACCCATCGCGGCCCCCGCTCTACTTCAGCCCAGCAAAGAAATTCTAATGCATTACCATCCGATTTGCCACTACCTCCGCGGAGAACGCCTATATTATCTGTTAATCACCGTTGAGACTTCTGCCGAATTTGCTTCGGCCAACGTAGAAAAAGCATTGAGCGACGTCCGCTTGAACGACCGCGCTTGCGCATATTGGCTATTCGGAGACACTGACATTATCATCAGGGTTTGGTCCAGCGAGTCCGCGATCATCGATTTGGAGGAGCACATCCGCAAGGCCTTCAATAATATGGAACGACCGGTTCGCCGTCTGCTCGTCAGCAGCATGGAGACATGGTATCAGCGCCAGATCGAAAGCAAACCGGGTTGGAGCAATGATCTCCGACCAGAAAACTCACTCAGGATCATCGAACAGAATCCACCCGCCGGCCTGAGATACGATTGTGGTCCTTCCGATTCTCGGATCGTGCTACGGTACTTTATTCTGATTCGCGAGCCGTCCGCAAAAAATAAGAAACTTTTCAAAGAACTGAGCACCGCCGCGAAACGGGAATCCAGCCCAATGTTTCGTCCCGAGAGTCGCATTTCACTCTATTCAATCTACTCGCGCGATTTCAATGGCGTTATACTCAAGGGTGAGACTACCGACTTTTCCGCTACCGCCCAACACTTAGTCGAATTTGCTTCAGCACAAAAGAAAGATGGCAGGGAAACGACGACTTACATCTGTTCTCGGAATTTGCGTAAGGAAAGCAACGCGCTGGGATTAAGTGATGATTCTGAAACCGGGCAGGTAGGTATTACTCGAAATCTGTTGCTTAGTGAGGAATGTAACGCCGCCACCTTGCAGCTGGGTACCAACCAATTGCGCACTACGCGGACTGGGGTATCCGATCTGTTCGTCCATATCATCCGTAGGGAATTACATTACGTGTTTTTCTACCACGAAGGGTGGTGGCCATACATCAAAGACCTTCGCTATCTCTATAAATGGGTGATTTTTGCAGACAATGAACAGTTGATGGCTTTCCTGACCCGCCACTATGCTTTATGCGAAAACGAACTTTGCAGTATCCTGAAGGATGACTGGAAACGTCAATGCGACAGCAAGAAAATCGAGCGGGAAAAAGCAGCAAACACCAGGTTAAAAAACTTTTTGCTGCGCTCAGTCGTCGAGAGATGGGTTTTTGACCCACGGGGTTCTATGCGCATGACATTTCTCAGGAATCTGGCCTCTGATGATCGATCTCCGATCGAAGCTAGAATCAGTAATGGGATCAAGGAAGAAGTCACTAAACTGAGCGAGAGTTTTCCGCCCGACATTATTTCTGGAATTCGAGGTTGTCTTCAGCACGGCACGGAAAATAACAGTGATGAAACCAATATGACTATGGGGTCCATCGCGCTTTTTTTGGAGACCACGGTTCGAGTTGAACTAACAAATGACGCCCAAAAGATTCTAATTACCGAATTTGCTTCCCGTTTGCGAGAGTGCGGCAATGAACGGAATCGTGTAGTTCATGGGGCAATCGGCAATTTTTTCGAGAAGGTTTATATTGAAAAGCAACGCGAGTTCGCATGGCAAAGGCCAGTGAGCGCCTTCATCAAGATGCGACTCCTTTATCCACACGTGATCCCGATCCTCAAAGACTGGAAGAGAAATAAAATACTTCCTGAAACTGGAACTTCGCCCGCGGTGGGTTGACATCGGCGAAACGCCCAGCAATACCGAAATCTCCATTTTTGCGTTCCAAAAGCCCCTCTTTTGGGAAGGGGGACGAAATTTGCCGTGAGTCGAGATTGGACCTCCTCAAAACTCCACGCCACGATCCACACTGCGCTTACCCCATGAACCAGTCCTTCAAATTCTTTCTCCTCCTCTCCTCCTGCATCGCGACCGCCATCTCGTGCCTCGCTGCCGACGCCCCGATCGTGGCCACCCCAGACCACCCCAACGGTGTCTACCGCGAAGGCGAAACAATCCACTGGCAGATCAAGGTCAATGCGAACCCCGCCGCGGGCGCGGGCGCTGACGCTGCGCCCCCCCTTTCCTATGTCGTGAAGAAAGGCGGGCTTACCCCGATGGCAAACGGGACCATTCCGCTCGATCACGGCGTGGGCACGCTCACTGTCACGTTGCCCGACGCAGGCACCGTTCTGGTGGAAATCAAAGGCGGCGCCAATGGCGCGATCAAAGGCGCCGCCGGCGCAGTCGTCGCTCCCGAGAAGCTGAAAGTCGGCGCACCGAGCCCGGATGACTTCGATGCCTTTTGGCAGGGTAAATTGGCGGAACTGGACAAAATCCCCGCGAACCCCGTGCTCACTCCCGCCGCGAGTGACAAGGAAGGCGTGCAATACGAAAAGGTCACCCTCGATAACATCAACGGCACGCACGTGCAGGGGCAGATCGCCCGGCCCACCGCCGGCACGAAATTCCCGGCCATCCTCCAAGTCCAATACGCCGGGGTCTATCCGCTGCAAAAAAGCTGGGTCACGGAAAAGGCCGCCAAAGGCTGGCTGGCCCTGAACATTCTCGCCCACGATTTGCCGATCGATGAACCCGCGGACTTTTACCAAAAACAAGCCGACGGTCCGCTGAAAAACTACACCATGATAGGCAGCGACAGCCGGGAGACCAGTTACTTCCTCCGCATGCTTTTGGGCGATCACCGCGCCGTGGAGTATCTCGCCTCGCGACCGGATTGGGATGGCAAGACCCTCGTCGTCATCGGGACCAGCCAGGGCGGCATTCAATCGTTCTTCACCGCCGCCTGGTTCCCGAAAGTCACCGCCGTCATGGTCGAAGTGCCGGCGGGATGCGATCCCGGCGCCAACGCCGCCGGACGCGCCTTCGGCTGGCCCTATTGGGGCGCCCAGCATTCGCCGAAAGTCATGGAAACGAGCCGTTACTACGACGCCTGCCATTTCGCCGCGCGGACCAAATGCGCGCTCCTCGTCGGCGTCGGCCTCATCGACACCACCTCACCCGCCGGCGCCGTCTACGCCGCCTTCAATTCCGCCCAGGGTCCCAAGGAAATCGTCCCCATGCCCCACGCCGATCACAAAACGCATCACGAAGAATTCGCCGCCCGCCGCGAGCAATGGCTGAAAGCCCTCCTCCAAGGACAACCCGCGCCAGTCGCCGGGGCGAAATAGAATGTTTCCCCTCTCCCAACCCGAGTAAGAATGGTAGGGCTTGGAGAACGGCTGACGCTTACTCACGGTGCGGCAGGTTGATGCGGCTGGGAAGAACTGGTGATACTGCTCACAGCGACGAAAAGGGAGCGCGAGCTTCCAGCTCGTCGTCAACGGCATCCTGCCGTTGAACATCCACACCATCAAGGTCTCTACTTCCTCACGAGGCGAAGCGCCATCCATCTCGCCGGCAGGATGCCGACGAGAACGAGCTGGAAGCTCGCGCTCCCTTTTTCTCACTGATAGGGCGGGGAGCCTCTTTTTGCGATGTGACTTCACGGGAAGTACCCAAGAGCGAGGACTCTCTCATGATGTTAAATTGACATCATAGCCTTACGATGTAAGTTCAACATCATGACGCGCACCCAGATCCAGCTCCCGGACGAACTTTACCAGCGCGCCAAAGCTTTCGCCGAAAAGCGCGAGCTTTCCCTCGCGGAAATCGCCCGGCGCGGCATCGAACTGTTTATTTCCCGTTATCCGACGGAGCCCGTGTCGGGCGGCGAATGGAAATTGCCCTGCGTCGATGGCGGTGGCCTGAAAGTGCCCTTGGACAATTTGCACGATGTCGCCGCCGAAGAAGAAGCCACGCGCACCCTGCCTGTGGTGCGGGCTTCCACCCTGCCGTGATTGCCTTCGACACCAATATCCTCCTGCCTGCCATCGAGTCGGGTAATCCGCATCACACCGCCGCCGCATCCTTTGTCCAATCGCTGCAGCACCGCGACGACGTCGTTCTCTCGGAATTCATTCTGCTCGAACTCTACGTTCTCCTCCGGAACCCCGCGGTCCTTGCCCGCCCGCTTTCCGCCTCCGCCGCGGCGGAAACCTGTGAAGCCTTCCGCTCCCACCCCCGATGGCAGGTGCTGGGTTTTCCACCCGAGAGTCGCGCATTCCACGACGCATTATGGCCTCGCCTTCGGAGCGACCAATTCGCCCGCCGGCGAGCCTACGACTGGCGCGCTGCCCTTTGCCTCCTCCAGCAAGGGGTCACCGAATTTGCCACCGTGAACGTCAAAGATTTCCAGGATTTCGGCTTCGCCAAAGTCTGGAATCCCCTCTAACGAGCGTATCGAGGAACGCCACCCGCGGACCCGTATCCAGCACAATCCCTTCAGCCACGCCCAAATCCCGGTTTTATGGCTTTCTCGTCAAATCGCACAGTTTTGCTTGAACATCCCAAGAAACAGACGTTATGCGTATTATCACGCCTATCAGACTGAACGTGCCCATGAGCCTTGAAAAAGTAGCGGCGGAACGCGATTGCCTCTTGCAGGCCCTGAAACGCGCTGAGGAGGAAATCTCCAAAGCCCGCACCGCTCAGCAACAGGCCGAGGGTCGGCTGGCGGAAATGCGGGCCAGCGGAGGCGCGGCGCGGTCACCGGCCAGGAATGATGGAAATCAGGCCGTCGTCTCCCAGGCCCAAGCCGCGCAAAAACGCGCGGAAAACATGGCCCGGACTTTCGAAGACCAACTCCGCGCACAGAACGCCAGGCACGCCGAACTTCAGGCAGCGTTCGACAGCCTCAAAGTGGAGAGCGAAGCCTTTCGCGAGCGAAACCAGGAGTTGCAGGAGCGCCAGAAGGATCGCGAACCGCAGGGCGCCCCGCCCGTTGTCCAAGCGGCCCACCAGGAGCAGAAATGGCTGCGTCAGGAATTGGATAACGCCCGCGCCGAAATCCAGCGGTTGCGGTCACTCATCGTTCGCGTGGCCAGCGAAGCCCGGGGAGGCACCTTGCCTCCTGAGTTGGCTCATCTCAAAGCGGAATCCCAACCAGCCGCGGCGGGTCCCAAATCCGGCGCCCACATGGCGCCCGCCAAATCGTCCAAAGTGGAGATCAATTGCGGGCCAAAATCCGGCGCCCGCCGCGCCGCCTGAGCAGCCTTGGCGCTGACGGCGCTCGCCAGCAACGGTGCTTCGCATAGCTATGCGGGCTTCTCGTTCCCAAGTTGGACTTGGGAACGCGATTGGGAGCGAAGCTGTGCTTCGCAGGCGGGGGTGTCTGCGGGCAGGCAACGTCAATCCCCCAAAAACAACCTCCATGCGAGATCGATCCTGACACCCATCCCTTGAAATCACTAATCCCGCCCCACTTTTCATCTTGACTGCCACGCCCAAAGTCCCAAAGCGCGTCGTGTGAAACACCCGATTCCATCTTTCGACGGACCCACGCCACGGATTCGTCGCCCGGGTCGAGGGGTCGACGGGCCGAAACAGCCTGCCAGTTTCCCCTTTCGACCCAGCCGCCCATCGTTTCCAACACCCCCTCCGCCGAGTCAACACCGGCCACTTCTCTCCAGAGTAAATCCCCGGATTTTCCCGAAAAAGTCATCATTTATCACCATACCCGGAGGCGCCGCCCTGCCCTTTCGGAGCCTCACCCAAGCCCTCCCCGACATCCCCGCCGCCCGGCTCCGGCCCACGCGTTTCTTCCATGAAATGGCATCTGCTTTTCCCCTTCATCGCCAGCCTGCTCTACATCACCTCCGCCCTCTATTTGAAGCGGGCGCAACAGCTCGGCGGCGGCGTGCTCCGCACCACCTTCGTTGCCAATCTGGCCGTCGGGCTGGTCTTCGCCGCGCTGCTCCCGCTCGGCGGGAAAGGTCAACCAGCCAGCCAACTCTGGCAACCGGCACTGGTCGCCGTACTCTTCGTCGCCGGACAGATCTTCTCCATCCTCGCGCTCTCCCTGGGCGATGTCTCCGTAGCCACGCCCGTGCTCGGCGCCAAGACCATCTTCGTCGCCTGGTTCACCACCCTCCTCCTCGCCACCCGCCTTCCCTGGCAGCTCTGGTGCGCCGCTGGACTCAGCTTCGCCGCGATCGCTCTCCTCCACCAGGCGCCTCGTCCCAGTCCCGCGGCGGGCGCCGCTCCGACGGACACGGATCATCATCATCACCGGCTCGGGCAAACGCTTTTCTTTTCCCTGCTCGCCGCGGCCGCCTATGCGCTCTTCGATGTGCTTGTGCAAAAGTGGTCGCTGGTCTGGGGCACGGGCCGTTTCCTCCCACTCGTCTTCGGCTTCTCGGCGGTGATGTCCTTCGTCTTCGTGCCATTTTTCAAAGAACCCTTGTCCGCCGTGCCGCGCGCCGCCTGGCCTTCGCTCGCCACGGGCGCAGCCTTCATGGCCTTCCAGTCCTTCACCTTCGTCTCCGGCGTATCCCTCTTTGGCGACGCCACCGCCATGAATGTCGTCTACAGCGTCCGCGGCGTCTGGAGCGTCGTCGCCGTGTGGCTCATCGGCCATTGGTTCGCGAATACCGAGGCGCAACTTGGCGGCAGTATCTTCCGTTGGCGACTGGCCGGCGCGGTTTTGATGACCTCCGCGATCGTGCTGGTAGTGACTCGCTAGGAAATGCCGCCCATGAATTCGGAGTTACCAGAGCCCTTCACGCGTGTAAGGCCGGCTCCAAAGTGCGACGTGCAGCAGGACGCATTTGGTCCACGCTTCTTCCAGCCTGTCGACCTCCTCCGCGTTTTCGCCCGCCTTCGCCAGAAACTCTCGCGTGCCCAGAATCGTCGGCCCGAGAAAGGCAACGAGATAGCGCAGCGGAACGACATCGGGCGTATTGGCGCCCTCGGTTTTGTTCTTTTTCGCCGGCGTATGGCGCAGGCCGATCTCCTCCTGGTAATCGAGCCACGCCTGATCGTGTGGACGCACCGCGGCATCGATCACCCATTGGACAAAGCGTTTCTTCACCGCGGCCTTGTAAGTGTCGTCCGGCTTTCCGTCAGGACCGACAAACCACTTCGCCAGGTGTGGCTGTTTGGCGATCCGCGCCCGCCAGCTATCCACCATCTCCTCAGCATGTTTGCGGAAAAACGGTTCCGCTTTCCGGAGCGCGTCGGCATCTGCGTCCGTCCATTCGACCGTCTCCTCCAAATGCCGCAACTCCTCGAGCGTCAACGGCGAATGCTCCGCTTGCGGCGTCCCGTAATCGTATCCGGAAATCTGGGTCATATGATCGGGCTCCTTCCGTGGAGAATCGTCGAATGTCGCCCCGCCGGACGCCTCGCCATCCGCACCCAAGCCCCGCGAAATCCGCGGATCGCTCACGCGATGTCAACCATGCCATCCGCGCCAGAGCCACACGAGCGTATCCGCCAGGGTCTGTTGGAAGACCCTGCCGTCGCAGTGCTTGGTGGCCTTGCTGAAAATGAAACGATGGTGGTACCCCTTGGCGGTCAAGGCAGCCGAGGTGCGCTTTCCCGCCATGACCCAGTTATGATACGTCTCCTCCGGATCCGTGGAACGATTGTCGTTCTCCGAGACGTGAGTGAAGATCCTCAAAGGCTTCTGCTCGCTCTTCTCGATGAGCTTCAGCTCGGAATGATAGTCCCACGCCCCGTGCGGAAATTGCGCCTGCTCGGCCGCGTCGTCGTCTTGCTGCGCCACGAACGTGCCGGAGTAAGCGGCAATCCGCCGGAAAAGATCCGGCCGGAACCAGCCCATGCTCAGCGCCGCCGCACCGCCCGAACTGCAACCGAGCACCGCGTGGCCCCACGGATTCTTCGTCAAGGCCAGCCGCGGATACGCCGCCTTGATCTCCGGGTTGGCCAGCACCGTGGGCAGCACTTCATCATTGATGAACCGCGCCAACCGGTCAGACATCGTATCGTACTCCAGTCCGCGCTCGCTCTTCTTCCCATCGTTCCCGCCATTCTCCACGGCGATGGCAATGAATGCTGGCAACCGCCGGTTCGGGTCCTTGGAAATCGTCAGGTTGTCGAGCGCATTGCGCACCAGCTTCAACTGGCCGGGCCCATCGTGAATGATGAGAAACGGCGCAGCCGTGCCATCCTGGTACGCCGCCGGAACGTAGACGAAAATCTTGCGCTCGACCCGCACTGGCTTCTTGTCCGGCGTCAGCGTCTTGTCGTCCCCGCGGAAGATTTTGCTGTCCGCCAGTTTCATCGTGAACTGAAAGTCCTTTCCCTTCGGATTGCCGAGATCCGTCAGGTCCTTGTCCACCGTATATTCCGGACCGACGGTAAATTCCCCGTCTCCATCCGTTCCCGGATTTTCCGTGTAAGTCTCCGCAGCGCGACCCGGACGCCCCGTCAGCATGAGGACCATGAGAAGCGCGAGGGAAACGTGAAGAAGAGTTCGGAGGGAGCGGTGCACGCTGAATGGTATCCGGGAATCCAAGGCGGGAGCAATCCCACGTTGGCAAGTTACGAGGCCCAATTTTTACTTCTCCAATGCCGCTCCACTAGCAAGTGCAACGAACCCGGCCAGGATGAGAATTCGCTTCCACAGAAATCGTTTCTTGAGCAACGGAAACATGAGCCCAGCGTGCACATTTCAAGATGCTCTGAGGAGATATTTCTACAGTGACCACCCAACGATTCCAAACCTCCACCTCCAGCCCTCCATGCCCAATCACCCGGTTGGAGATCGATCAACCGCGGTGGCGCACCCGGCGCCAGCCGACTAACATCCCCAAGCCGCCGAAGAGTGAGGCGATGACGTCAGGTTCAGGTACGGGCGCGGGCTGGAAAGCGAGGGAGTCCGGAAAATTCAACCCGGAAGCGTAAACGATCGGGGTGGCGCTCAAGGTTCCGTTTTCTTGCATGACGAATTCGTTGATCGTGGCCTGCCCGTTGGTGGTGCCCTGGTTGGCTTCAAAGAGGTCACCCGCGCTGTCAAAGGCCAAACCAGCAGGACCGGAGACGTCCGTGTTCGAAAAGAGGGTCTGAACACCACTCGGCGAGTACTCGTAGATGCCGTTGTTACTGTTGCTCGCGACAAAGAGATCACCCTGGCTGTCGAAAGCCATGGACACCGGCCCGCTCAAGTGATTGGTCCCGGTGCCAAAAGTGGAAGCCGAGGTGCTAAGCACTCCGCCGGTGGATTTGTACTCGCTGACTTTATTAGTGCCATAGTCGGCCACGAAAAGGTCACCGGCACTATCAAAGGCCAGGGACATCGGGTCACTCCCATTGACCGTGGCGAACGAGGAGGACGTAGTGCTCAGGCTCCCGCCGCTAACTTTGAATTCCCTGATTTTACTGGCGCCATCGGCCTCGAAGAGATCGCCAGCGCTGTCGAAAGCCAGCGCCGTCGCATCCATGCCGGCAGAAAAAGTGACACCGGTAGTGCTCAGCGTGCCGCCGTTGTCGGCGAATTTGGTGATAAAGCCACCCAAATTGTTGGCCACGAAGAGGTCGCCAGCCTGGTCGAAGGCCAGACCCCACGGCTCATTGCTCAGGCTACTGGGAAAGGTGTAAAAGGTATCCTGCGTTCCACCAGGGAAATCGTAAACATTGTAGGCGCTGGGCACCGACGCAAAAAGCGTCTGCGCCGCGGAATGGCTCGGGAACAAAATAGCAGCGAGGCCGGCCGAGGCCATGACGACGGGAAGCGCTTTGAGACCTTTGCCGGGGTAATTTGATTTTCGCACCGCGCCCGGCTCCGCTCCAGCGCCGCGAGGGCACGGCCGAATCGTCGCGGGATGTTGATGGCCGTCGTTCCGGTACGCAGAAGTGAAGGCGTAATATCTCCCTCTCATATGTCGCTCTTTGTGTTACAGTGTTGTGAGATAATGATACCTTTGTGCCTTTGCCGCTCGCGATGATACCGACCTGAGTCGCGAGCTTCCGGCTCTCACACGGTGACTTAATAGGGACTTAGGGACATGGAGGCAAGTCACAATCGTGTGACCAAGGCGGGAATCGAGATGGGAGATCGAAGCTGGCTCTGTTGAGATTTCGTGCGCGTTGTTAGACAAGTAGCGGCTTTTGTCCCTAACTAAGTTTATAGATTGCTTGCCCATGACTTATAGACTTACCTCTGACCTTTTAGCGACCCCTCATTTGCTGGCCGGGAGTCCATATTCCAGCGGCATCCGTCTCGCACTCGCCCATGACTCCCGCTTTCGGCCTACCTCTGGAATACCCCAGCATTCATCTGGTGCACAGTTTCGATGAACTGATCGCCACTCCCTTCGTGAACGGCGTCAACGCCCTCTGCTGGGGGCGCGCTTTGCCGGGCGACTTCGGCGAAGTGGTAAGGCTGCTGGGGCCAGGCGAAGGCATCGTCACCATCGAGGACACCCAATTGGAAGATCTCCCGGTAGGTCCCGCTGGGCGCATCGCGGTTGAGCTTCTCCTCGAAGACCTGCGATTGCTCCGGGCGCGCGAGAGCGAACCTGTTCTCAATTGCATCCACAGCTACCCTCGCGATGAAAATCCGGGGCCAGTGTCCACGGACGTCTTTTCCTTTCATGCGGACAGCGCCCCGGTGGAAACCGATACCTGGCTTTGCACCTATCACGGTCCGGCGAGCGAGGGGCTGCCGAACGATCAGGCACGGCGCCGCGTGGATAATCCGGAGACCCGTGGCGCGCTACTTCGCCAATTCGGCGGGCCGGATGACGCCACCTTTCTCGAATACCTGAGCGAGCATCACTACGATCTCCATTACGCTCCCCTGCCCAATGCGCAGCCTTATTCCTTCGGTCTCGGCAATCTCTGGCGGATCGCCGTGGACTGGCCGGGCAGTCCCGTCCTGCCCTGCATTCATCGCGCTCCCGAGCACACACCCGATCAGCCGCCACGGCTGCTGCTCATCAGCTGAGTTCCCTCACGTAAGCCACGAAGCGCCAGGCGAAGTGAGCGGGACATCGGGAGCAAGGTGCAGGTGGAAATGCTCGGCGGGCGCCTGCAGCGACTCCGCTTTTGGATTGCGGAAGGGTGGACGTGTACGAATTCGCCACTTCGCGATCGACGGGCGGCATCTCCTCGAGCGTGAACTCACTCACGTCGTGCCATTCATTCCCGAAGCGCACTTGATGAAAATAAAGCGCCCCTTCCTGGATCAAACGCCGAGGCTCTTGAGGTGTCGGTTGCCCGGTATCGAGTTCCAGACGCAACGCCGCGGAAAGGCTCACGCTGGCATCGGATGAATTGGGCTGCGCTGACTGTGGGTTCAAATCCGATTCTCACGCCTCCGTCTCCGAGTGCAAGGCGATGCAATTGCCCTCGGAATCGAACACTTCGGCACGAAAGCCATATGGGCCAATCGAGTGGATGTCTGATTGCACGGTCCCGCCATTGGTTCGGACGGCCGCCACGGCCTCCTTCAAGCGACCGTTCACGTCCAGATAGATCATCACGCCATCCGGCGACGGTTTGAAGCCTGGAACCACACAAATGCATCCCATGCGCTCACCGTCCTCGGTGGGCATCCAGGCCAGCGGTTGCTCAATCGTGGCATCCTTCGTCACCGGCACACCCAGGACCGCCGAATAAAAGCGAACGGCGCGATCCAGGTCGATCGCCGGAATATCATACCAGACAATGTTATGTTTCATGGCTTTGTGTGATTGAGACCGGATCGGATGTTGCGACTTCCTCCCGGATAAATTCACCCCAGAGTTTCTAACTACCTCTCGGCGCCCCGAAGACCTTTTCCGGCGGCGCGGGATGCTCGCCGCCACATTGCTTTCCCCAATAGTTGGTTTGCTCGTTCGTCGCGTCCGTCGGGCCTTTGATCAACTTCGCCCGGCCATCGCCGATGTGGTATGAGTACACGCGCAACGGTTCGTGGCGGTCGATCCGGTAGATGATCGTCACCGTCTGCGAATCCTTCGACCACTTCGCACAGATCGCATCGGGACCTGTATCGAGAAATTCGGACATCTCCTCCAGCGGCCCGATCTTCTTCCCGGTCACGGCGTTTGTCAGATAAATGTGGAAACGCTCCTCTCTCGTCTCCGATCCTCCGTGCCCGGTGATCGCATACTTGCGGTCCGGGGACATCCCTTTCTCAATCGTCACGTATTCGTCCGGACCGTAGTCGTATTCGGAAGTGGCCAGAGCGACGGAAGCCCCGAGAAGCATCCCCCAAACAGCGGCAACCTGTCCGATTTTACGGACGGTTGGAAAAATCACAAAAGGCGGCATGGGAGCCGCATCCTGCACCGGCGCTGTCCCCGCGTTCAAGCTCGCCGACGACGAGGCAAACCGGCGGCGATTGCCCAGCCGCCCAGCAGGAGCAACCAGGAACCGGGTTCCGGCACCACGGACAAGACCTGAATCGAAACGTCATTGGCCGTCGAACCACTATCGCCGTTGGCCGCGTAATTGACCTGAAACTGGATGCCGTCCGAGGTGAAGATACCGCCGGGCGCGTTGGAGAAGGTCCCCGAAATGCCGTCCGAACCGTCATTCAAGATGATGTAAAAGATGTCGTTCACCCGGGGCGTGTAGCCGCCGAAGAGCGAGACCTGCACATTGCCCGCCAGGCTCACCGTGCCGGTGACACTCAACTCACTATAGGTGACGCCCGCGGTGTTCGTTCCCGTCGTGCCGCCGAGCTCGAGCATCAAGTGGGAGCCGCTGGCAAAAATCTCGCTGCCGCTGTCGAGCAGACCCGAACCCGTGCTGGAGCCGGGCAGCACCGTCCCTCCGCTAGCCACGTTCACCGCGCCCACCGAGCCGTTGCCGGCCAGCGTGCCGCTGTTGTTCACAGTGACGGTGCTGCCAGAGATGGAGCCGCTGACGAGGAGCGTTCCCGCATTGATATTGGTCGGGCCGGTAAAGGTGCTGTTCGTGGCACTGAGGGTCGTAATCCCCGTGCCGTTCTGCGCCACGGTCAATCCGCCGCTGATCCTGCTCCCGACGGTGAACGAGTCCGTGCGGTTGAAGGCCAGGGTATTGCCGGCGTTGCCGCTGACCGACGTCAATGCCGACAGCGACCCAGAGGTGCCGGCATTGCCCAATTGCAGCGTCCCGCTGGAAATCGTCGTGGTGCCCGAATAGGAATCGGTCCCGGTAAAGACAATCGTGCCGCCGGAGAAGATGGTGACCGAACCGGGACCGCTGATCGCGCTGCTGACCACCAGCATATCGGTCCGTTCGAAATCGACGGCGCCATTATTCGTCGTATTGCCAGTGCCCAGCGAACCTGTCGTCCCGCCGTTCCCGACGACAATGCCCGTCCCGGAATTGACGGTGGTCATACCGGTGTAAGTATTGTTTCCGGTGAGAAAGACGAAGTTACCGTTGGGACCGGCCTGTGTGACGTTGACCGCACCGCCGATCGACAAGGGAAAGCTGAAATTTCCCGAGAAATCAAAAGCGAGCGTCCCGGTGGAAAGGCCAGTGACACCACTCGAATTGGCGATGAACCCAGTGTTGGTCCCGTCCCCCAATTGCAGCGTCCCGTTGTTGATCGTCGTCGCCCCAAAGTAGCCCTGGCTCGAATTGATGATAAAGGTGCCTGTCCCGGTCTTGGTCAGGGAACCGCTGCCGGACGTCCCCCCACCGGCATCGGAAATCGCCCCCGAAAAGGTGGTCGATGCATTGTCGGCGCCCACGGTAAGAGTAGCGGTTCCCAAATGGACTTGCCCCGTGCCGGCCAGCGAGCCAATCGTTTGGTTATAGGAACCGGGGACCACTCCGGTTTGGGCGAATTGCGGATTCAGGCTGAGGATGCCGCCGCTGACCGTGACATCGCTATTCGCCGACAACGTGTTCGTGGCCGCCGTAAACAGCCACCCGTTGGTGATCGCAGTCGCCCCGGAGTAGGTATTCGCCCCCGTGAGGGCAATGTAGTTGACGCCGTCCTTGCTGATTCCGCCTGTGCCGCTCATGTTGCCCGAAATCACGAGGTCGTAATTTGCGGCAATGCCCGTGTCCGCCGTGGTGATGTGGTGGGTGCCGGAAGCCAGCGTGACATTCGCCGCGAGCGTGCCCACGTCGAAGAAGTAGGACCCGCCATCCAACGTTCCGGTGTAGGTGATGTTTCCGCCGAGGGTCAGACTGCCTTTGGTCGCGGCCGAATCGATGACACTGCCGATGACCGCGGTGACGCCGTCGCCAAATGTCAGGTTGCCGATGGAAGGCGTCTGGCCGTTGATGTCCAGGGTCCCGCCATTCATCGTGACGTCGTGCCCGGTGGGCAACGCACCGGCACTAGCCGTTTGCAGCGTTCCGTCGCTGATCGTGGTGCCGCCGGCATAGGAATTTGTCCCGGAGAGAATCAGCGTTCCCGTCCCCTGCTTGGTGAGCATGAATCCACCGGAGACATTCCCGCCGACCGCGAGTGTAATCGGGCCCGCCGTCTCCCAGGTGTTGTTCCCGCCAAGGATTACCGGCGCATCCACCGTGGCATTGACGGCGGCGACGATGCCGCCATTGATCGTCAGCGAATTGCCGCCGCCGTTGATCGTATAATTGGCGTTGCCGAAAACCATCTCGCCCACCGTGATCGCCGAGCCCAGCGTCACAATATAGGCAGTACTCGAGGCCGTGCCCGCCGTGCCGAATTGGGCATTCTGCACGTTGGTATTGCTCCACACGGAATTCGCTGTGCCGTTCCACCAGGTGCTGCCGCTGGCCGTCGTCCAGATGCCCGCGCCATCGGGCGGCGTGCCGGAGGCGCTGCTCGTCGGATTCCACGTCAGGGAAGTCAGCAATGTGTAGCCGATAACATCGAGCGCCGTCTTCTCCGAGGTGCCGATATTCAAATCGATGCCCGGAGTTCCAAAGGCATCCTGCACCTGCGGGGTGTGAGCCACCTGATAGCTGTACCAGTCGCCAAAATCGCCCTGGCTGGCCGGATCGGAGCCCGACTGCTGGTTGAACTGAGCAATGTGCGTGGTGCCGTCGATCGAGAAATAAGCCTGGGCCGTGGCGCTTGTCGTAAAGCTGCGGTTGCCATTCTGGTCGTAGCGAAAGAGGTCCTCCGGCATCACGGCCCCGGTGGGCGCGGCCAGGCCATTGGATCCGTTGACCAGCGCCGAGCCGAGGCCGAGGACTTCGTCCAGCTCATGTTCCACTGTGGACACCAGGTCGTAATTGTTCGGATTCTGCGTCCCACTGCGGGACAGATTCATGATCGACGTATTGAGCTGGATGGTCGCGCTCGTCGTATTGCTCCCGGTGAAAATGCCCAGCGCCTCGGCGTTCGCCGTCGACATCTGCATACTCGCGCTACCGTTCACCGGATTGGTGCTCTGCGTGGGCAAATGCGCGAGCGCCGTGGTGTCCGAGGCCGAGGTCTGGCTGGCCGTCAGCTTCGAAAGAAAATCGGTATAAGTGTCGGTGGTCAGGAATTTGTCACTTTCACCGAGCCCGCCCGACATTTCGCTAAAGGTCACCGACAGATTGATCGGGTCGAGGAACAGCGTCTCGTAAGTGGTGACGACGGTTTCGATGGACGCCTCAATCGTCGCGGCGTTGGGATCGTTGGTAATCGACGAGTCGAAGATAGGCGTAATCGACAGCGCCTGCGCCTGGCGATTCCCAGCCAGCACCATGGCGACGGCCGCGGCGAGCGAAAGGGAAGTTCTTGTTTTCTGGAATCCTGGAAGCTTCTTCAAAATGGCGGGGCTCATGCGCGACGGGAAGCACCTCAGCAAGCAGGCTCCATTCCCATCACGGTTTGGGAGCGCGATTACGTAAATTTTCGGAGCGAAAGTAAACTCTTTTCCAGCAAACGCGCTTCGCCGCCCGCAAACAACATCTGAGCATGCCGCCAATTGCCTCTTGGCACCCCCGCGGAGTTGGGCTAGATTGGTTGCTCCTTTCTATGCCCGCTCCCGAAATCACCGCTTATCTCAAAACCTACTGTGGCTGGAGCAATGGCGTCCGCGCCGTGCTCAAAAAGTATGAATTGCCCTTCACCGAGAAGGACATCATCCAGAATCCGGCGTTTCGCTGGGAGATGGAGCAGAAGAGCGGTCAACCGCTCAGCCCCTGCGTGGAAGTGAACGGCCAGATGCTCCCGGATATCAGCGGAGAAGAACTCGAGCAGTGGATGCTCCAGCAAGGCCTCGTTGGCGATACCGACAAGACGACCAATGTTCCGCTGAACGCCGCCTGTTCCGATGCCGAGCACGACGCCATGGCCAAGGGCGTGCCGCTGAAGTTCCAGAACTAGCTCCCAAAAGCGGGAATTCGCCGGGCGACCGTAGGTGGTCCCGCAAGATGACGGGGCGATCTGACTGGCTAAAGCAAGTTCAGTTGCCCGTCAGTCGACGTATCCCCTCCGCGGCCGACTTCCGGTGGCTGCAGGGTGAGGCCGAGCCGTTCCCCCAGGCGCTGGGCCGTTTCCGGCGCAAATCCTTCGTAGTGGTTGCTCACCGCGACGAATACGCCGGCGTGAGTTTCCGCCGCCTGCTGGACTCGCAGCGCCCAACTGTCCAGAGCGGCATCCCGCGGCCACATCAGTTCCCGGTAGTGATGGACGGGGCGTCCGGTGGGACCGTACTTTCTCTCCAGGTCCCCCATCAGCCGCACGTAGACGAAATCCGCCGTATCCGGGAGGAATTCGTAGGCGCCCTCCTGCTGGTGCTCGACGGAAGTCAAATCGTTCCAGGCCCAAGCCACCCGATGCTCGGAAAGCAAGTGGATGATCCGCGGGTGATGCCAATCCGTATGCCGGAATTCGATGGCGAAACGCATTTCGCGCGGCAGTTGCCGGACAAAACTGCGCAGAGCTGTCTCGTCCTGAGCCGGCTGGAAAAAGGGTGGCAATTGCACCAGCACGCACCAAAGCTTCCCGTGGAGAGGCCGCAAGGCTTCCTGAAACTCCTCCAGAGGCCCCTGACAATCACGCAACTTGCGTTCGTGCGTCATCTCGCGGGGCAGCTTGCAGGAAAAGGCAAATTCCGGCGGCGTCACTTCGGCCCAATGGGCGGCGTTTTTCGCCGTTGGCGGATGGTAGAAGGTGGAATCGACCTCAACGGCCGGGAGGTGCCGTCCGTAAAATTCCAGGCGATTCGCTGCCGGAAGATGCTCGGGATAAAACACGCCGCGCCAGTCTTCGTAGCTCCAGGCACAAGTGCCGATCTTGATTTTTGCGGAATTGTCCAAGGTGTCCCTTGGAACGTAAACCCTCGCCCTCGTCGCGTCGACACCACCCTTGGCGGCGCCACCGTCTCCGGTCCCGTGGTGAGCACATTGGACGTTGGAAATTCCAGCGCAGCCGCCCCCCATCCTCTCTTGACGCAACCCTCTCTACTGCTTAGCGTGCGCGCCTCATGTCAAAAACCGCATTTGCCCTTGCCACTACGCTCGTCGCATTGCTGATTTCCCAGAGTCAGTTGAACGCCGCTGTCGTCTATCGCTCGGATGAAGGCTGGACGGTGGAAGGTGAAGAAACCGCCGTCGCCGGCAACGCCGCGGAGCAGATGAAAAAGGCCGAGAAGTATCAAGCCGATGGCAATGACGCCGCCGCCTACAAGTCCTACAAGGCGCTGGTCAAGCGTTACGGCCAGTCCTTCCTCGCCCCCAAGGCGCAGCGCAAAGTCGGCCAGTTGCTGGAGAAGCACAACGACAACGACAAGGCCTACGACGCCTACAGCTATTACCTCACCAAGTATCCGCAAGGGGAGGACTTCGATGCCGTCGTCGATTCGATGTACAAGATCGCCATGAGCTTCCTCCAGGGAGAAAAGCGCCGGTTGATGGGCGTCCGGGTCGCACCCTCCATGGCTCGTGCCCAGGCCATGTTCGAAGGCATCGTCAAGAATGCCCCCTTTAGCAAGCTGGCCCCGATTGCGCAGTTCAACGTCGGGCAGTCGCTGGAAAAACAGCAGGAGTTTGACAAGGCGATCGACGCCTACAACCAGACTTACACGAAATATCCGAACGATCCGGTGGCGGCCGATGCGCTTTACCAAGTCGGCTACGTTCGCGCGAAACAGTCTCGCGAAGGTTCCTACGATCCGAACACCAACGCCAAGGCACGCGAAGCCTTCGAGGACTTCATCGCCCGCTACCCGAATAGCGAAAAGGTCGCGCAAGCCCGCGAGAACATTAAGACGCTCGAAACGGGCACGAACAAGAACACGCTCGAAATCGCCAAATTCTACGACAAGACGCGCAAGTACAAGGCGGCGGTGCTTTACTATAACGACGTCATCAAAGGCCAACCAGGGACGCCGGATGCCGACTACGCCAAAAACCGCATCGATATTCTGAAAAATAACTACGGCGAGGATGCCCTGCGCGCTGGTCCTGAAAAGACCGAAACCGGCGCCCGTGCCGAAGAGCGCCGCAAGCTTCAGGCGAAAGTCGATACCGCTTCCCGGCCGGACTACGTCGGGCCGCCGGTGGAAGTGCCGAAGGTCGCGGTCGAAACGGCGCCTTCGAAGCCGAAGCTGCGGACCTCGCCGGATAATCTCGGACCCGTTCCGGCGGTGGAACCTCCGCTGCCCGGCACCGATGCCAACAAACCGGGCCCGCCTCCGCCTCCTCCCGCGCAATGAGATTCGCCATTTTCCTCCCGCTGTTGGTCCTCTGCTTCGGTGGCTGTGCCGGCTACAAGATCGGCGCGATCAAGCCGACCTGGATGAAGGACATCAACAAGATCGCCGTGCACACGTTCCGGAACGACACTCTGGAGCCCCGGATCGAAGTCGACATGGCCAACGCCGTCATCAAACAGTTTCAGCAGGACGGAACCGTCCAGATCGTGCAGGACAAGGATGCCGATGCCATTCTCGACGCCACGGTGGATATGCTCGCCCGCCGGCCGGCGCGCACGGTCATCAGCAACGTGTTGCAAACTCAGGAATTTACCCTGCAGGTTCGGGGGCGCTTTGTCCTCACCAAGAAGGACACGGGTGTGATCATCGACCAGCGCGCGGTCGTCGGTCAGACCAGCTTTTATACGAGTGGATCCGGCTCCGTCGCTGAGGACGTGCTCGCCGACGAGCGTCAGGCGGTGCCGCTGGCCGCGGAAGACATGGCCACGCAGCTCGTGAGCGCCTACACCGAAGGCTGGTAAGGCGCCGGGAATTCTCTTCCCGTGCTTTCGCTCGTCGCCACGCCCATCGGCAATCTGGGGGACATTACTCTGCGCGCGCTCGAGACGCTGAAGAGCGCGGACGTGATCGCCTGCGAAGACACGCGGCACTCGGGCAACCTGCTGCGGCATTACGACATTCACAAACCGCTCGTCAGCTACCACGAACACAACGAAGCGCGCCGGACCGCCGAGTTGATCGAGGAAATCGCCGCGGGCAGGCACATTGCGGTCATCACCGATGCGGGGCTGCCGGGAATCAGCGACCCGGGCCATCGCTTGCTCCGCGCCTGTATCGAGCGCGGACTCCCCTACACCATCCTGCCCGGCGCCAGTGCCGTTCTGACTGCGCTCGTCGGCAGCGGTTTTCCCGCCGAGGCTTTTCATTACGGCGGTTTTTTGCCCGTGAAGAGCGGCGGACGCGAACGCGACCTCCTCGCGGCGGCGGCCCGGGAAGTGACCAGTGTCTTTTTCGAATCGCCTCACCGGCTGCTGAAAACGCTGGAGGTTTGCACTCAACGCTTTCCCGAGCGGCGACTCTGCGTGGCCCGCGAATTGACGAAACAGTTCGAGGAGTTTCGCATCGGCGTCGCACCGGATTTGCTGGCCCACTATTCGTCCAAGGCCGTCAAAGGGGAGATCGTCTTTTTGGTGAGCGGTGTCTGAATTTTGTCTCTTCTCGGGGCCGTTTCCGGCGGTTAATACGACATGGCTATGAAAGACCCCCGCTTCCCCCTCCTCACTCTGCTGGTCCTCGCCGCGATGGTGTTTCCTCGACCGGCCTTCTGCCTGGATGTAAAGCGCGACATCGAATTTGCGCGCGTGGGCGATCTTTCGCTTCGGCTCGATCTTTACCTTCCCCCGGCCGCGCGCCCGCCCCTGGTCGTTTTCGTTCATGGGGGAGGCTGGAGATCGGGCTCGAAGAGTGATTTCCCGCTGGGCCGATTGGTCGCCGCCGGTTTCGCCATTGCCAGCGTCGACTACCGGCTTTCCACCCAGGCGCAATTCCCCGCCCAGGCGCACGATATCAAGGCGGCGATCCGCTACCTGCGCGCGCACCAGACCGAGCTGGGAATTGATGCCCATCGGATCGTCATTTCAGGGGCTTCCGCCGGCGGACACCTGGCGGCCCTCGTCGGCACCACCAACGGAAACAAGGAACTCGAAGGCGACATCGGCGGGAACCTCGACCAAAGCAGCGACGTGCAAGGAATCATCAGCCTCTTTGGGGCATCGGATTTCATGACCATCCTCAGCCAAAGCACGCCCCACGGCCTGCAAGTGCGCGCTCCCGCCCTGCAGCTTCTGCTCGGCGGACAGCCGACCGAAAAGCCCGAGCTCGCGAAACTGGCCAGCCCGGTCGACCACATCGACGCCCACGATCCGCCGTTGCTCCTCATCCACGGCGACGCCGATCCGCAAATGCCGCCCGAACAATCGAAGGAACTCGCCGAAGCCTACCAGCGCGCCGGTCTGCCGGTGCAACTGGTCATCATCCCCGGCGCCGTCCACGGTGGTAAACCATTCTTCGACGACGAAAGGATCGCCTTGATGAAAGACTTCCTCGATAAAATCGCCGCGCCGTCCAGCGGGTCCAGCAATTAGAGCAGTTTAAGTAAAACTGTAGCCAAGAATCAGGTCGCGCGTAGCGCCTCCGGGGAGCGCACTTGTCCCGAGTGCTGGCGAAGGCGTCCCGCCTTCGCGAACTTTCGCTGAGCAGCCGAATTTTCCTCTGAGGCGCACCGTTCGGGAAGTTCGTTTCGGCGGGACGCCGAAACCAGCACTCGGGACGAGTGCGCTACTCGGACTTCCGCAGCCTCGCGCTCACGTTGTCGGCCAAACTTTTTCCAGCCCAAGGCTAATTCACCAAGCCCAGCCCCGGCAAATCCGCCTGTGCAGCCACCTGCAGCGCTTTCTGCAGATGCGCGACCGTCACGGCGTTGCGCAGCTTCCGGCCTTCGGAATCGGTGACGTAAAAGGCGTCGATCGCCGCCCCCTTCTCGGTGGCAATGCGGGAGAGCGCGATGGCCACTCCCGTCTCGGCGAAGGCGGTGAGCAACCGGTAGAGCAGGCCCAACCGGTCCGGGGTCTGAATATCGACCACGGTGTAGACCGGGTGGACATCGTTATCGATGGAAATACGCGTCGGGAAGTCGAGCTCCTGCGAGAGTTGGAAGCCGCGCTTTTTCCGCGATTTGTCGAGGAGAGGCGCAAAATCGAAATTCTCCTCCTCGAGCGATTGGCGCAGGCGCTTCTCGACGAGCGTCGTTTCCGCCGGATCAGTGACCGCTTCGAAGCTGGTATTGCAGACGCGGAAGATATCGAGCACCAAGTTATCGGTGCGAGTGAAGGCGTCGGCACTGAGGATGTTCAATTGGGCCACGGAGAGCGAACCCGCGATGCGCGCGAGGAGCGCCTTTCGATCCCAGCCGCAGAAAAGGAATTCACTGTGGCCGCGATTTGGCTGGGCGATCCATTTCACCGCCGGGGCCAGCGGGCCGAGTTTGTCGTCATGGCGGGCCTCCAGGAAGGTGCGGAACAGGCGAATGTGCTCGACGATCTCGGCCACGCTGTAGGCCTGAAAATAGCGTTCGGGCATGTGCTCGAAGTGAGCGTCGATTTCCTCGCGGTACTCGGATGAGAGCTTTTTCCGCGCGAGACTGCGCAACTCCTCGCGCTCGATGGTCCGCTGGCGGTAGAAGGCTTCTCCATCGGCGAGATACAGAGTGGTGCTGCGGTAAAGCTGCCAGACAAGCGCTTCCTTCCAGTCCGACCAGTTGACGTCGCCGGTGCCCTGGCCATCGGCCAGGGTAAGGAGCATGAGGGCATCGAGATTGGGCTGGTCTTTCACCAGGCTGGCAAACTCCGCAATCGTCGCCGGGTCCTCCAGGTTGCGGCGCTGCGCAGTCATGGACAGCAGGAGATGGTTGTCGACGAGCAGGACGAGCGATTTTCGCTGCTCGGCCGGCAGTTGCAGGCGGCGCGAAACCTTCTGGGCAAAGAGCGCACTGGCCTCGGCGTGCAAGCGCGCATTGGAGGCCTTGCCGGTGTCGTGCAAAAGCACCGTGAGGTAGAGGACGCTGGGATTCTCCAGATTCTGGAAGAGCTTCTTGTACTCCTCGAACTTCGGCTCCGTCGTATCCACGAGCAGGTCGAGCTTGTCCACGCAAACCAGGGTGTGCTCGTCCGCCGTATAGCGATGGAAAAACTCGTGCTGCACGAGGCAGGTGAGCTGGCCGAATTCCGGAATGTAGCGCCCGAGAAAATCGACCTCGTGCATGGCGCGGAAAATCCGGCCGACCTGGCCCTTGCGCGAACAAATGGCGAGGAACGTCTCCCGGGTGGCGCGGGCGTATTGAAACGTGCGATCGACCAGATGCAGGCGGCGCCGCACGAGTTGCGCCAGTTCCGGACTCAAGTCCAGACCGCGCTGTTGCATGTGCTGGAAGAGCCGCATCATCCGGGCGGGCTCCTGGTTGAAAACGTTGGAGGAATCCGCGTAGATCATCCCCTCCTGGCTGTAAAAGCCGTCGAACTCTTCGCTCCGCGACGGCTTGGCCTTGCCGAGCAAGCCGAGGAAACCATGCCGCTTCTGCGCCCGTGCGGTGCTGATCGAGAGACGCTCCGAAAGCATCTGGGTAATCGCGTAGATGTTGCGCGCGTTTTGATAGTAGTCGCGCATGAACGCCTCGCTCCGGCGCAAGATATTCTTCTGCGGATAGTTGAGCCGATTGGCGATCTGCACCTGCTGGCTGAGCAGGATGACGTCGGTCGACCGCCGGTTCAGGTAGTGCAGTTCCGTTCGAATCCGCAGGAGGAAATCGTAGGCTCGGTCGAGTTGCCGGCGTTCCGCTTCATTGAGCAGCTTCTTCTCCACCAGCCCGGCGGTGGTCAGGACACGCTCCTTGAAAAAACTGATCCAGAGGAGGTTCTGGTAATCGCGTAAGCCGCCGCACCCATTCTTGATGTTCGGCTCCTGCAAATAAACGGTGTGGCCAAATTTCTCGTGCCGCTCGGCCTGATTACCCACGCGCTGGGTGAGGTACTCCTCCACGTGGCGCACGACGCACTTTTCCACAAAGCTCTTTTTGAAGTGGTCGAAGAGCTCGCCGTCGCCGGCGATGAAACGGGACTCGAGCAACGCCGTCTTGGAGAGCATCTCCTGGTTGGCATGGTTGATCGCGTCGGAGATGGAACGCGTCGAGTGGCCCACTTTGAAGCCTACGTCCCAGAGCATGTAGAGGATGTGCTGGACGATGTCGTTGAGCCGCGGGTCGAGCTTCCTCATGGAATCCTCGTGCAGGAACATGATGTCCACATCGCTGTAGGGATTCAGTTCGCCACGGCCATAGCCGCCGATGGCGACCAGCGCGAGACTGGGCAGCGGTGTCGCTTCGCTATCCGCCTCGACGGCGGCTTCGAGCAGATGCCGGAGGACGATATCCACGAGGTGCGCGCGTTGTTCGCAAATCTCCCGGCCACCGCCCCCACTCTGATGCTTCAGGCGAATGCGATGATTCTCGATCTTCAGGAACTTCTTATAAAGCGAGAGCAGTTCGGCCGCATTCAGTTGCCCCTGGGAACGGAGCTGCTGCTCGGCATGGGCGAGGACTTTTTCGCTGTGTCGAGGCATGTGTTCGCTACAGGCTGATCCCGTGATGCTTCATCTTGCTGTACAAGGTCGGTCGGTGGATGCCCAGGATCTCGGCAGCTTTCTTCTTGTTGCCGTGCACCTGGGCGAGTGCCTGCAGAATAACCTGCTTCTCCTGTTCGTCGAGATTCAGTGATGCGACTGCCGGGCCATTTCGCGCGTCGTGCAGGACCGCCGGGAGCTGAATTTCCCGCGGCAATTCCTTGCGGGTGATCAAGGCGTGGTCCGCGAGAACGACACTATATTCGATGGCGTTTTGCAATTCACGCACATTGCCCGGCCAATCGTAGGTTAGCAAGCGGTCGAATGCCTCGGGATCGATCGCCGGCTCCGGTTTGCCGAGCTGGGTCGCAAACCGGGCGACAAATGCCGCCACCAGCGCAGGAATGTCCTCACGCCGCTCGCGCAACGGTGGAATCTCGATCTGGAAGGTATTCAGCCGATAGTAGAGGTCTTGGCGCATGGCCCCGCTGCGCACGAGTTCACCGACCGGGCGGTTGGTCGCGGCGATGAGCCGGAAGTTCGCAGGAATGGTCTTGGTGCTCCCGAGACGGCGAAATTCCCGCTCCTGAAGCACGCGTAGAAAGCGGGTCTGCAATTCCGTCGGCATCTCCGCGATTTCATCGAGAAACAAGGTGCCGTTCGTGGCTTCGGAGATCATCCCTGGGAAATCGTTTTGCGCTCCGGTGAAGGCGCCCTTGGTGTAGCCGAAGAGTTCGCCCTCGATCATGTTTGCCGGGAAGGCGGCGCAATTGAGCTTCACCATCGGCCCATCCGCGCGGCGGCTCAGCCGGTGGACCTGATTGGCGATGACTTCCTTGCCCACTCCGCTTTCCCCGAGGAGCAGCACATTGGCGTCACTCGGCGCGAGCCGCTCGATGAGTTCGCGGACATTGCGCATGGAACGGCTCTGCGCCACGGGCGCGAGCTGCCGTTCCGCTTTTTCCAGGCGCTGGGAAAGCTGGTGTTTCTCCTCGCGCAACGTCTCCGCTTCGCGCAGGAGTTGCCGCTGCTCGGTCGCCCGGGTGATGAGGCTGAGCAACTCCTCGACCGCATAGGGCTTGCTGATGAAGTGGAAAGCCCCCTGCTTGATCGACTCGACGGCGTTGCTCAGCGAATCGTTGGCCGTTAAAATGATCACCGGCATCTGCGGGATTTCGCTTTTCAACTGGCGAAGCACGTCGAGCCCGTCCATGTCCGGCAGACCGAGATCGAGCAAAACCAGGTCCGGCTTGGTCTTGCGCACCAGGGCAAGCCCAGCCGATCCGGAATGGGCCAGTTGCGGCATATGACCATGCCGCGTGAGCAGGGCCTCGAGCGTGAGCAAGACTGGACGCTCATCGTCGACAACGACAATTTTATGGCCGGTAGGGCTGCCCATTCTGAGCTTAGGAGCCAACCAAGGGAAGCGACAGCCGCGTGGTCAACAGCTTCGCTGCCGGATCAAAGGTAGCCGCAACCTCTCCCCCGTGCGCCGCCAGCACCTGTCGCGCATAGAATAGACCCATCCCGAAACCGCCGCGCCGTGTCGAGACGAGCGGCTCCAAGCCCCACGTATCCGGCGCCGAAGCGACCGACGATTTGGTCTCCACAAGTTCCAGCACCAGCCACTTGTCCCGCGCGCGGACGCGTGCCTCCATCGGCCGGCCTTCTTCACGAAACTGCTGCCCATTGCGGAAGTATTCCATGAGGCATCGCGAAATCATCTCCAGGTCCACCGCAATCGACTCGTCGCGGAGACTCACCGTCCACTCGACCGTGGGGGCATCCTCCGGCGGGAGTTTGCCCAGGCGCTGTCGGAAATCCTCAATGAACATCAGCGCCGAGTACTTGACGACGGTCGGCGTGGCCAGCCAAAAGCGGGCGGAAAAATCCTTCAGCATCCTGGCGGCGTCCCCGACCATGCCGCGCAGGCGCTTCATCTCTGTAACCACCTGGGGATCGGTGACCAGTTCCAGAAGATACGCCGACTGCAGGTCGATATTGTTCAGGCCATTCCGCACATCGTGCGTCAGTTGCCGGACCAAGCCCGTGACGCGCGGAAGCGGAACGGCAATTTCTTCGGGAAGCGTTTTCGGCGGCGTGAGTTTCGACATCAGATCAGCACGAAGGTATCGGCGGCCACGGCCTTACCGGATTGCTTGCGCACGCAATAATCGTTTGCCGCGGGGGATTGATCGCATGAAAAATGGTTCGAGACGAACGGTTCGATGCTCGAAAGGAAGCCGTCGTCACAACACATGCGGCGAATGTCCAGCGCGCTTTCGCGGGCTTCGTCGCGGAGCAGATGTTTTCGATAGCGGTTCCAAAACGAACTCATCGTGGCCGATGCGAACAAATCATCGTCGCACTGTCGAGCAAACGGACAAACGAACTTTTCCTCGGCAGCCTCAGGGGAAGCGGAGCGACGGTCCGCTGTCGCGCCGAACGCTACATGAACATTCATTGCCGACTCTTCACGACTCTCGCCCACCGAACGCCAACCGCTGACCCTTCCGCGACGAATGCAGACACCGGCGGCTGGCGCAACGCCGCCGCCAACCGTTCTCCGTAGAGCGCCGGCGCCACTACTTCACAATCGAGCCGCGGGTTCATCGCTTCCCACGTCCGCCAGCGCGGATGTTCCACCTGGTATTCGACCGTCCCGCCATCGCGCTGGCGCGTGTAGCCCCAGTAATGCTCGAAGATGAATTCCTCCGGACTTCCCGGCGCCAGCGGCGCCGGCTCTCCGCGCACTTCCGCGGCGAGATGGTTCCATCGCCCACCCTGATACCAGCCAAATTCCCGTCGCCCGCCATCGACCTGATGGCGCATCGGACACGCCACGTAGGGCTCATTGTAAAGCGATCGAGCCAGCCAGGCGATCGCCCGCCGCGGCACGATTTCACGCACAAACGTCACCCCACGCCGCCATCCTTCCGCAGCCTGGCGCCGGACATAAAGCCGCAGATTGATCTCCTCGAAATTCCGATGAAACGGGACCGGCAAACCAAGGATGCGTGTGCGCAAAAAGAGAAACCCCACCATGCTCACCAGCGCCTGCCCTTCCCAGAGATCCAGTTCGAGGCCCGCGGGAACCAGGGGACGCAGCACCTCCGCATCGACCGCATAATTAATCATCAGCAGCGACCGCCATTCCGCGGCGAGAAACAACGAAGCGGGCGAATCGGCAGGGGCGGCTGAGGCATGCACCCGAGGAGCATAAAGCATGTTTGAGGAGAACAAAGCCCATCCGCGCGAAGGCTCATACCTATTTCCACCCGCCCTTTCGCGGCCGAAATTCGCCTCAATACCGCCCCCGAAAAATCCCTGAAAAATTTGTTGCCCACCCGAAACCCGGGCTCTACTGTGCGCGCCTCCTTTAAGGAGTCTTAGCTCAATTGGTTAGAGCGCCGCCCTGTCACGGCGGAGGTTGCGGGTTCGAGCCCCGTAGACTCCGCCATCACAATTCGTTGATGGCGAATCACCTACACGATCACAATCGACGGGTTTCGCAACTGGTCGGGTGTCTCGCCTGGATCGCCTTGCACGGTGGCGCGTCGACATCCGAAACCTGCGATGAATTGAGTTTCAATGCAGCCCACTTTTACCAAGCTCAATAGCGGAAGAAAGCGGAGCCAGCGCCGGGGCAGACGAATATTGGGCTTACCCGGCGGGACGAAACTCCGCGATTAGGCGCCAAGATCATGCCATTCGATTTTGGCGACGCCCGGTTGTTTCAAAAGCTGTTGCAAAAAGTCCGGCGGCTCCAGGTCTGCGGGTCGCACCGTGCGTTTAAGGACAAGGCTGACCTCGCGCTCTCCGGCGTCGCGTTCTTCAATCAGGTTCCAGGACAGGATGTGAAGAGACATTGCTTGCAATAGACGTTTCAGGTCGGCATTCGACGGAACTTCGGCCTTCAGCTTGAGCTTCACCACCGCTCGCCGATCCTGGTCGAGCCGCTGCTCCATCTTCTTGAGCAAAGAGAGAGTGAGAAAGGCGATTCCGAAAGAAGTCAGGCCCAGCGCCAATTGCCCTCCACCAAAACATAGTCCCATGACTGTGACAAACCAGAGCGTGGCAGCCGTGGTGACGCCCATGACAATGTTTTCCTTTTTCAGGATGGCCCCGCCGCCAATGAAACCGACGCCGGTCAGGATGCCCAAGGGCAGACGCATCAAATCGAGCACGACAAAGGAATCCTTGGCTTTGCCGGCCACACCCAGCAAGAGGTTCACTTGGATCATGGAAACAGACGCGGCCAGGCAAACGAGGAGCGTTGTGCACAACCCGGCGGCGTGTCCCCGCTCTCCACGATTTAGTCCGATCAATGCGCCTCCAATGATGGTGAGCAGGAGTCGCAATCCTATTTCCGGCCATTCAAGAGTAGTATTCATGGGTTTGGGGACGGGGCTCAGGCATTTTTGAATAGGCGTTTTTTCTGACTGAACGCGGCGCACTTCGGGCGGCTTGGGGCGCTCCATTCCATCCGATTTCTCGATCAAGCATGCACAGAGCCGCTCTCATACTCGGAAATCGTCTTGCGACTCCTGATTGGCCTTTGCTACGGAGATGACTTTCCGATAGACGCGCGACCTCGGCAAGTTGCTGGCAGGCAAGAAATTCCGGCTATTGTCCTCCACGTCCCGATGACGCAAATCTCCGCCGCTTTCGACCCTGACAGGGATCGTCGAAGAACCAACGACTGCTGGATAGCGGTTTTAGTACTCGCCTTAAAGTCGACAAACGGGAAGTGTCGCTTTTGTTCCCCAAACGTTGTCGCCTATGGACTCTGCTGCGCCATCCCCCCACCGCCGTTGCCGCTATCCTGATGCTGACGATCCTGCCAGAGGCCATGACTTCAAGCGGTTTCGTTTTCGATTCGGAAGGTTGCTCCCGTCGGCAGCCTTCGTGGCCTCCGTATCGAAATCGAGGAAGACCCGATTAGCGACATCCGCCGAAGTGCCGACCAGTGTCGTGAGGGGCGCAATGCCGCGCGCCCTGACCTCAGATACAAATGGCAACCTTCATTTTTTGAAGGGCGATATCTATGAGATCGCATTCGCCGGAGTAGGGGAGGAAGAATCACACCTTCCGCCCCCAAGATAGAGCACGTGGGCAGCTCGGAAGAAGGCTTGTTCGCCCCTCAACGGAGAAAATAAATTACCAAGGAAAGGTCCCTTATGAATGTGAACTCCAATTGGGAATCTTGCATAACAGCCGAAAGATTTCGTGTGGCCGTTTGCCGCAGGCATTCCCTCACCCTCACCATCTACCTCACGGCGCTTTTTTTGCTCTGTCTTATCCGACCGACGACGTTTGCGGAGACACTCTATGTGCAGGGCGATGGGGGTGGCACGATCGCCACTTACAACCCTAGCACCGGGGAGGTGATCAATGCAAATTTCATCACTTCGCCTGGAGGACCCTTTGCGATCTTTGGCAACAACCTCTTCGTCGCTGAAAACGGCGTTATCGCAGAATACAACGCTAGTACCGGGGCGCTCATTAATGCCAGTTTCATCACTGGTCTCGACGGGACGACAGGGATGGCGGTATTGGGCAATACGCTTTATGTAACGGACGGAAGTTCCATCGACACTTACAACGCAAATACTGGGTCATTGATCCAAGCCAAATTCGTCACTGGGCTGAACGATGCGGCAGGGCTGGCGATCGCGAGCAACTCCATCTATGTGGTTTGCTCCGGCGATTTCGGCTCATCCGACGGCACGGTGACAGCGTACGATGCCACCCTCGGCACTCCCGTTGCCACCTTTGCCACAATCACCGGGCTGGATAATCCCGTCGCCATAGCAATTTCGGGCAACACCCTTTTCGTTTCGAACTACGACTATGCCAAAGACTACGGCAATGCCGGCAGTGATACCGTTAACACCTATAATGCCACCACCGGTGCACAACTCCAAAGCGGTTTTGTTACCGGTCTGAACGAACCGCTTTCGCTGGCTGTCTCAGGCAACACTCTTTTCGTGACAAATCTCGGCACCAGCGCCGTGAATGCCTATGATACCACGACCGGTGCGGCGATCCCCGGAAAGTTCATAACGGGACTTCCCGGCCCGACGGGTCTCTCTACTTTGAACGGCATTCTTTACGTGACAGACGCCGCAGGCGACACGGCAGAATACAACACCAACAATGGGACGGTCACTCTCATCAACGCAAACTTCTTCAACGGACTTAGTGGGTCAGGTTTCGTGATTTCAGGAAACGACCTTTTTGCTCTCAATTATTGGGACGGATCAGTAGTCCAGTACAACGCGACCACTGGCGCGCTGATCAACGCAAAATTCATTACGGGCCTTCAAAATCCGACGGGTATCACAATCTCCGGCAATAACCTCTATGTAGCGAATTACGCCTCTCTTGGCGAATACAACGCAACCACCGGGGCGACGATTCAAACGAAACTCATTCCCACACTGAGCACCGGGGGCGAACCTGTCGGAATCGCGGTTTTGGGTAACAACCTCTTTGTGACAAACTTCTACGGCAATTCCGTGGACGAATATGACGCCTCCACTGGCAAACTGATCAAAGCCAGTTTCATCGCGGGATTGAACCAACCGAACGGTCTTACTCTCTCCGGCAACGACCTTTTCGTCACGAACGCCATAGGGTATACAGTAGCAAGCGAGCAATTTGCCGTTGACGTGACTGAGCTCAATGCGACCACGGGAAGTTTAATCAACTATTTCCAGGGTAATTCCGCGCAAGGTTCCGCAATCTGGAACAACACCCTCTACGTGGTGGAACCCGCCGGCGACGTGGGCTCCTACAACGCGGCTAATGGTATCGCCATTAACGATACAGATTTCCTCTTCATGGAATCGCCGAAGGCGATCGCGATCACCACTGCGAATCCACCCCCTCCGAGCAACGTGGCCACGCTCTCCGGCTTAGCGCTCAGCACCGGATCGTTAGCCCCGGCTTTCAGTAGTACGACGACAAGTTACTCCGCCACGGTGAGTAATACCACGGCGTCGGTGACGTTGACACCGACCGTGACCAATACAAGCGCGACGGTAACCGTGAATGGAACTTTAGTGTCCTCGGGTAGTCCGAGCGGGGCCATCAACCTCGACGTGGGGAGCAATCCGGCAATTGATGTCGTCGTCACTGCCCAAGATGGCAAGACAACCAAGACTTATACCGTCGCCGTGACCCGTACCGCAGTAGTACCAACGATGACGACGCTGGCAGCCGCCGGCGTCAGCACGATGACGGCCACCCTCAACGGCACAGCGGTGGCCAATAATGAATCCACGGCTTTGAGCTTTGACTACGGCCTGTCTACTTCCTACGGCACCAATGTCGTGGCCACACCATCAACGGCCAGTGGCAGCACCGCAACCGGCATGAACGCCACACTGACTGGGTTGAAGCCAGGCACCGTTTACCACTTTCGCGCCAAGGGCGTGAATGGCGTCGGCACCGGCAACGGATCGGACGCGATCTTTACGACGATCAGCAACTTGGCCACTCTCTCCGGCTTCACTCTCAGTTCCGGGTCTCTCAGTCCTGCCTTCAATAGCAACACGACGAATTACACTGCGAGTGTTGCTGCCACCATTACCTCGCTGACGGTGACTCCCACGGCTACCGCTGGCACGGTGACCGGAATCACCGTCAACGGCTTACCCGTGATCTCCGGCAAACCGGATGCGGCCATACCCCTGGCACCGGGGCTGAATACCATTACCATCGCGACGACGGCACAGGATGGCGTCACGACCGTCACCTACACCGTGGTAGTCAATCGACTGGTGATCCCGTCGATAACCACATCGCCAGTGACGAACCTGGGCACGACGACCGCCACTCTCAACGGAACGGCGGTGGCCAATAACGAATCCACGGCTTTGAGCTTCGACTACGGCGCGTCTACTTCCTACGGCACTAATGTCGCGGCCACGCCATCCACTGCTAGCGGCATTACCGCGACCGGCATGAGCACCACGCTGAACGGATTGAAGCCGGGCACCGTTTACCACTTTCGCGCCAAGGGTGTGAGTAGCGTCGGCACTGGCACCGGACTGGACGCGACCTTCACGACGATCAGCAACGTGGCCACTCTCTCCGGCCTCACCCTCAGTTCCGGGACTCTCAGCCCGACCTTCAATGGCAACACGACGACTTACACTGCGAGTGTTGCTGCCACCATTACCTCGCTGACGGTGACTCCCACGGCTACCGCTGGCACGGTGACTGGAATCACCGTCAACGGGTCAAGCGTGATCTCCGGCAAACCGAGTGCGGCCATTCCCCTGGCAGCGGGGCCGAATACCATCACCGTCTCGACGACGGCACAGGATAGCGCCACGATCGACACCTACACCGTGGCGGTCAACCGGCTGGTGATTCCGTCGATGACTACATCGTCAGTGACGAACGTTGGCACGACGACGGTCACCCTCAACGGCACAGCCGTGGCCAATAATGAGTCCACGGCTTTGAGCTTCGACTACGGCACGTCCACTTCCTATGGCACCAATGTCATTGCCTCGCCGTCTGCCACCAATGGCAGCACCAGCACGGGCATGAGCGCGACGCTGACCGGATTGAAGCCCGGCACCGTTTACCACTTTCGCGCCAAGGGTGTGAGTAGCGTCGGCACGGGCACCGGATCGGACGCGACCTTCACGACGATCAGCAACGTCGCCACTCTCTCCGGCCTCACCCTCAGTTCCGGGTCTCTCAGTCCTGCCTTCAATAGCAAAACGACGAGTTATACGGCGAGTGTTGCCACGACCATTACCTCGCTCATTGTAACTCCCACGGCTACCGCCGGCGCGGTGACCGGAATCACCGTTAACGGGTCACCCGTGATCTCCGGCAAACCCAGTGCGGCCATTCCCCTGGCAGCGGGGCTGAATACCATTACCGTATCGATGACGGCACAGGATGGCGTCACGACGGACACCTATACCGTGGTGGTCAACCGAGTGGTAGTTCCGTCGATGACCACATCGCCGGTGACGAGCCTTGGGACGACGACGGCCACCCTCAACGCCATGGCGGTGGCCAATAATGAATCCACGGCTTTAAGTTTCGACTACGGCACGTCTACTTCCTACGGCACCAATGTCATCGCCTCGCCTTCCACTGCCACCGGCAGCACCAGCACTAGCATGAGCGCTACGCTGACGGGATTGAAGCCGGGCACGGTCTATTATTATCGGGCCAAAGGTGTCAGTGTCGCTGGAACGGGCACCGCCGCCGCTTCCTTCACCACCGTGAGCACCGTGGCCACACTCTCCGCGCTGACGCTGAGTTCCGGGGCCCTCAGTCCGGCCTTCACTGGCAACACAAAGGCTTACACCGCGTCGGTAGCCGGCACGATCACTTCGCTAACGGTGACTCCCACGGCAACCGCCGGCCCGGTGGCCACCATTACCGTCAATGGCAACCCGGCCACCTCCGGCAAACCCAGCGCGGCCATTACTCTGGCGCCCGGCCCGAATAACATTACCGTGACAGTAACGGCACAGGATGGCGTGACAATCGACACCTATACTATCGTGGTTACTCGTCTGGTGCCGCCATCGATGGGCATATCGCCGGTCACGAATATCGGGACGACCACAGCCACCCTCAATGGCACTGCGCTGGCCAACAATGAATCCACGGCTTTAAGTTTCGACTACGGCACGTCTACCTCCTACGGCACCAATGTCATCGCCTCGCCGTCCACGGCCGGCGGCAGCACCAGCACGGGCATGAGCGCGACGCTGAGCGGATTGAAGCCCGGCACGGTTTATTTTTACCGGGCCAAGGGTGTCAGTGTCGCCGGGACGGGCACCGCGACCGGCTCCTTCACCACCGTCAGTACCGTGGCGACTCTTTCCAGCGTGAAGCTTAGTTCCGGGACCCTCAGCCCGGCTTTCACCAGCACGACCACGACATATACAGAGACCGTACCTGATGCCACATCGGCGTTGACAGTCACCCCCACGGCTACCACCGGCCTCCTGGCCACCATCGCCGTGAATGGCAGCCCCGTGGTGTCCGGCACGGTGAGCAATTCCATCAGTCTTAACTACGGGGCCAACGCCATTGCCATCGTTGTTACAGCCCAGGATGGCGTCACGACCAAGACCTATAATCTCAGCGTCACCCGGCTAATGAAGCCGACCGTGACACTGAATCCCGCTACCTTGCCCACGGCTACGAGCATTACCTTGAACGGCGCAGTCAACGCCAATGGCAACAGCACGACCGTGAGTTTCAAGTATGGCACCTCCACGAACTACACTTCCACGGCCGCGGCCACTCCGGCCACGGTTACCGGGTCGGCGTCCACTGGAGTCAGCGCCAAGCTCACGAGCCTCATACCTTCGACGACCTACGACTATGAACTATTGGCCACCAGCACCGGTGGGACCAATTCGGCCACCGGCTCGTTTACCACTCCGAGCAACGTGGCCACTCTTTCCGCCCTGAGCCTGGGCGGCGGCACTTTCAGTCCGGCCTTCGGCAGCAGCACCACCAGCTATGCGGCCACGGTCAGCAGCACCACGACCTCGGTCACAGTGACTCCCACAGTTACCAACGCCAATGCCACGGTTAGCGTTGTCGGGGTCAGCGTCACCTCGGGCTCACCCAGTGCGCCGATCAATCTCAATGCCGGCGCCAATGCCATTCCAGTCGTTGTTACCGCTCAAGACCACCTGACTACCAAAACTTATACCCTCACCGTCACCCGCACGGCATCGGGACAAAAGCCAGCCAAGCCCAACGACTCGCCCGCTTACGCCGACACCGTCGCCGACAAATCCACTCCAGCACCGAAAGTCGCGGCTTCGAGTGCTGATTCCACTGCTGCCGCGGCCAGCGTGACCGCTCCTGTTCCCATCAAAGCTCAGTTAATCGGACCGGTCGCCAACGGGGATGCACTTCCTGACGCCCAGATCAATTTCACCTGGAATGCCGGTCGCGGAGCGAGCGCCTACTGGCTTGTTGTCGGCAGCACGGTGGGTAGCGCGGATTTCTATGACTCGAGTGAAGGCGACCGTCTCAACCAAATGGTCACCGTCCCGACGGATGGCGAGAACGTCTATGTCACTCTCCATTCCATGATCAACGGTAGCTGGCAATCCAACAACTACGTCTTCACCACCAAAGCGACCAATAGCAAAGCCAGCATTATCAGCCCGGCACCGGGGCAGTTACCGGGTGGCCAGGTCACATTCACCTGGAACAGCGGAACAGGCGCCAGCGGCTATCGCCTGACTGTCGGCAGCACCGCGGGTGGCTCGGATCTTTACGACGGCTCGCAGACCCTCGCCCTCAGCCAAGCGGTCACCATCCCGACCAATGGTGAAGCTATCTATGTGACTCTCGGCTCGCTGATCAACAACCTCTGGCTGAACAATAGCTACGTCTATACCGTACAAGATACCTCGAAAGCGGTGATCCTCACACCGGCAGATCAGAGTGTTCTTACCGGCGCGGCCACGGCCTTCACTTGGAATGCCATTCCTGGAGCATCCGATTATTGGCTAAGCATCGGCAGCACCGATGGCGGCGCTGACATCTATAGCGTGGATCAAGGAACGGCTCTGACCCAGACGGTGACGCTGCCTACCGATGGACGCGAGTTGTTTGTGACGCTCAGAACGAGCATCCACGACCAATGGCTCGCGAGTGACAGCACGCTCACCGCGGCGGGAAGCGCCGCCGCCCCAACGGCCCCCAAACCTGCTTCTGTCAGTGCGCCAACTCCCGTTCCGAACGACTCCAATACGCCCCCAACGGCACCGGCGTCCGCCGATCCCGGCAGCGCAATCTTCAATGCCGCCTCTCCCGCGGACGCGCGGATCCTTTCACCAAGCGACCAAAGCCCGCTTTCCGGTAGTCCGGTGACTTTCACTTGGGACCCAGGGAGCAGCGCCACCGAATATTGGCTGAGCGTCGGCACCTCCGCCATTGCCACCGACCTCTACAATGCCAGCCAGGGGTCCAGACATACCGTCACCATCACCCTGCCCGTCGACGGCAGTCCGCTCTACGTCACTCTTTCCTCTCTCGTCAACGGCCAATGGCAATCCAGCGAGTACTTCTACCAGGCGGCTCTGCCGAAATGATCTCTCCAATTCCCTGAAGAGCAATGCGCGGTTGCTCAGATATCAATGATCGGCGAGGCAGGTTGCGGCGCCGGTTGGGGAGCTTTCAAACGCTGGCGGACCACTAGAGCCACACATCCCGTCCAAGTCGGGAGCAGATCGAGACCGGGAATGGCCTCGACCAACATCGTCGGCAGCAAAAGCCAATGAAATCCGAGCAAGGCACTGGTGATGACCGCCACCACGCAATCGACGAGAAAGTCGGTGGCTTCGCTCGGCACGGCAAAGATGCCGGTGGCTGCCGCCGCCGTCGCCGGAAACTGAATCGCATCGGCCATGATCGCGACGGCGAATGCTGCGACGATGCGTCTTTGCGACAGCTTTGGTTTATTCATACGAATGGATCGGTGCAAAAAGGTTCGTCCAGCTTCAAAGTTTCGTCAAACCGCGCGAGTATCTCAGTCCGGGCCGCGCGGCGCGACCGCGGTGGAGGGCGACGCTTTGTCGTCGCCCACTTTTCCGAGGAAGTTTGGGCGCTGACGAAGCAACGCCCTCCAACGAGGACGTCGCCTACCGGCCACAGTTTTACTTAAAGTGCTCTAACACACGCAAGCAGCAGCTTCCCTTCAGAAGCGAAGAATCTCATGAATATCGTCCGGCTCTTCACCGTAGAAGAGCAGCTTCCAGTTCTTCAGTTCCGGGGATGCGGGTTCGAGACGATATCCGTAGTGTTCAAAGCCTCCCCCAAATTCAATCATGACCTTCGCAGGAGGATCGATGAACACCGCCATGGGCTTCTTAAAGCGTATGACAGGCGGAATTCGGGGATCATCTCGCGGGATGTATCCGCTTTGCCCCGATTTTAAAAGCTCCAGGCAGGCGAGTGCGACTTGATTGACGTCTGCAGCCGTAGCGAGGGCGCGTTTCTGACGATACACGCCAAATATACTCCGGACAGTGGGGTTGAAATAAACCATGATGGCCACGCCGATGATGCCTAATAATGATAAGATGCGAATCGGAGTGAGTCGGCACATTAGGCGAGATCCAATACCATCAACGGGTCTGTCGCACGGATAGAGCGGATTGAAAACTGAAAGCGTCAGTTTGCGGGGAGAGGCAGGCTTAGGCTCCTTGACGATGTGGAAGAGGGATCGGCGGGCGGCAGCGCCGAAGGCGGATGGGACACGGGAGTAACCAGCTGAATATTCACCACCGAACCGTGCGCCGCATGCGGTCGTTCGGTCGCCGAATCCGAATGCATAGCGAACCATACCCGGACGACGATATAAAGACAGGCAAAGAGGAGTGCGCCCATCGCGGCAAACGCCTTACTCGATGGATTCCACCGGTGGAGTTCCTTTCTCTCCATTGATCGGCGTACCGGACTTACATAGCCCTGCTTCTTACGGGCCATTCCAGTTTTCACCGAATCGTTCATCTTAAACCAAAATATCCTTGATGACCTTCGCGCCTTCCACCCCACTAAGCCGCGCATCCAGGCCCTGGAACTTGAAGCGGAAAGCTTCGTGCTCGATGCCGAGTTGACGCAACATGGTGGCGTGCAGGTCGTGGACGGTCGTCACATTCTCGACCGCGGCGTAACCAAGATCATCCGTGGAGCCATAGACCAGGCCGCCGCGCACGCCGGCGCCGGCGAGCCACACGGTCATGGCTTTGTTGTGATGATCGCGTCCGCTGCCGCCTTGGGACATCGGTGTGCGGCCAAATTCGCCGGCCCACACGATGAGGGTATCATCGAGCATTCCGCGCTGCTTGAGATCGGTGATGAGGGCCATGCACGCACGATCGATTTCCTGCGCTTTGTAGGCGATGCCTTCCTTCAAGTTAGTATGGTGGTCCCAATCCTTGTGATAGAGCTGAATGAAACGCACGCCGCGCTCCGCCAGTCGCCGGGCGAGTAAACAGTTTGAAGCGAAGGAGCCGTCTCCGGGCTGGCAACCGTAAAGCTCGAGGGTCTTTGCTCCTTCGGAGCGAAGGTCCATGAGATCGGGCACGCTGGCCTGCATCTTGAAAGCCATCTCGTACTGGGCAATGCGCGTGGCAATCTCCGAGTCGTTGACGAGCGCGTCGTGCGCGCGATTGAGCTTGTTGATGGCTTCGACGTCGCCCCCCTGCTGATCGCGATCGATGCCCGGCGGATTCGTGAGATAGAGGACCGGGTCGCCTTTGGCGCGCAGTTGCACGCCTTGATATTTCGACGGCAGAAAGCCACTGCTCCATTGCCGGGCGGCGATCGGTTGATTCTGGCCGCCTTTGCCGAGTGAAGTAAGGACGACAAAGCCGGGCAATTCCTCCGCATCGCTGCCGAGGCCGTAAGTAACCCAGGAGCCCATGCTGGGCCGGCCGGCGATCTGCGAGCCGGTATTCATGAACATGTGCGCGGGATCGTGGTTGATAGCATCGGTGGTCATCGAGCGGACGAGGCAAATCTCGTCGAGCACCGAACCGATTTGCGGAAACAGCGAACAGATCTCCGTCTGGTTTTTGCCGTATTTGGCAAACGGATACTGCGGGGCGAAACATTTCAGCGCCTGCCCCTGGAGTTGCGCGAGCTGCTGTCCTTTGGTCAACGACTCCGGCATCGGCTGTCCGTCCATTTCCGCCAGCTTTGGCTTGGGATCAAAGGTCTCGAGATGCGAAGGGCCGCCGGCCATGGCCAGCCAGATCACGCGTTTCGCCTTCTGTGGATAGGGGAGTGTCTGGAGAACACCGTGCGCCGGCGCCGCCTGCAAAATCGAGGGACGCAACAAGGAAGCGAGCGCGACACTGCCGAGACCACGAGTCGCTTTGCCGAGAAAGGCTCGCCGGTTGAGGGAAGTAGGATTGATCGGGAACATGAGTTAAGAGCGCGTAATGGTTTCGTGCAGATTCAGGAGGATGCGGGCAATGTGCGTCCACGCGGCCAGTTCGGCTTTGTCGAGATCAGCCGGGGCCGGCGCCTGGCCGACCTCGAGGAGTTCCTCGGCGGCTTTGGCATCGTTGCGATAGGCCGCGAGGCGTTTCTCCAGGAGATCGGCCATGGTCTTTCGCTCTTCGTCACTCGGGTCGCGTTGCAGGACCTGTTGCCAGGCCCAAGCGATCCGTTGGTCGTCATCCGCATGACATTCGCTGAGAATGCGCGCGGCCAGGACACGGGCGGCCTCGACATAAGTGGGATCGTTGAGCAGCACCAATGCTTGCTGCGGAATATTGGAACGGGTGCGCTCGGCGCAGCATTCCTCACGAGTCGGGGCGTCAAAAGCGAGCAGGCTCGGATGCACGTAACTGCGCTGCCACCAGGTATAAACTCCGCGGCGATACTGGGCCTCCCCCGTGTCGGTGGGATAAGTGCGCGCGGGAAAGTTCAGGTTTTCCCAATAGCCATCCGGTTGATACGGCTTGACGCTCGGGCCGCCGATTTTTTCGACGAGCAGGCGGGAGACGGCCAGCGCATTGTCGCGCACGAGCTCGGCGTCCAGACGAAACGGGCTCTGCCGGGCGATCTCGCGATTGTAAGGATCGGCCGCAAGGAGTTGCGGAGTCGCGGTGGAAACCTGCTGGTAAGCCGCGCTGGTGACAATCGTGCGGACCATATGCTTCATGTCCCAGCCGCTGTCCATGAACTCGCGAGCCAGCCGGTCGAGCAATGCCTGATTCGGAGGCAGTTCGCCTTGCGCACCGAGATCGTCGAGCACCTTGCTGAGCCCGGTGCCGAAGAGCTGCTTCCACAGCCGGTTCATGACCGTGCGCGCAGTGAGCGGATTGTCGCGGGAGACGAGCCATTGCGCCAGGTCGAGACGGGTGAGTTCGCGGCCACCAAAATCCGCCTGAGGCAGGTAATGCGGAAGCGCCGGTTTCACGATCTCGCCGGTTTCGTTCATCCAGTTGCCACGGGGAAGAATGCGAACGATGCGCTTTTGCGAATTGCTCACGCTCACGATGCATTTGGGAAGCGGGTTATAGAAATCGTCGCGCGCCTTCTGCGCCTTGGCCAGCGCTTCACGCTCGGGCTGGAAGAGGTCCGTGCCGTGCGCGGAGAAATAATCGCGAATCGCATCCAGTTCCTTACGGTTGCGCTTGCCGGGTTCCTTGGCCAGGGCCGCGGCGGTTTTCTTCGCCAGTTGCACATCCGCACTGGCGGCCTTGGCGCCGTCGCGCAATTCGGGAAGCGTCACGGAGTAGATTTTCAGATCCGCTTCCCATTGCTTCAGGGCCGCTTCGAGCTGCGGACGAATGGCTTCGAACTTTTTCTTCGCCTGATCCAGCGCAGCGTCGAGCTTAGCGAGTTGCTTTTCCTCCGCCGGAGTCGCGATGACCATCCCGTCCTCGCGCCGCCCAATGATCGGCTCGGTGATATCGGCAAAGAATGCGCCGAGAGAATAAAAGTCGCGCTGCGTGAATGGATCGAATTTGTGATCGTGACATTGCGCGCAACCGGTGGTCTGCCCAAGCCACGCCGCCCCGATGGCCCGCACCCGGTCGGTGAGCATGCGCTGCTCGTAATCCTTGGCCTGCGCGCCGCCTTCTTCCGTGCTCAGGAGCAACCGGTTGAAGGCCGAACCGATGCGTGTCTCCGGCGACGCATCTTTCACGAGGTCGCCGGCAATCTGCTCGATGGTAAAACGATCGAAGGGCTTGTTGTCGTTGAAGCTTTTGATCACCCAGTCGCGATACGGCCAGATGTTCCGAGGGTTGTCGCTGTGATAGCCGATGGTGTCGGCAAAGCGCACGACATCGAGCCAGCCAATCGCCATCCGCTCTCCATAGTGGGGACTCTTCAACACCTTGTCGACGAGCCGGGCATAAGCGTCCGGCGAAGCGTCCTTTTCAAAGGCCACCACTTCCTCGGGCGTCGGCGGGAGCCCGAGCAAATCTTCGTAAAGCCGGCGGATGAGCGTGCGACGATCCGCTTCCGGCGATGGCTTCAGGCCGATCTCCGACAGGCGCTTTTGGACAAGGAAGTCGACACCATTGAGGCCCGCGGGAATTGCGGCCTTCACCAGCTTGCCGTACGACCAATGCTCCTGATAGACCGCCCCTTGTTTGATCCAGCGCTTGAGCACTTCCTTTTGCTGCGGGGTGAGCTTTTTGTGCGAATCCGCCGGCGGCATCAAGTCGTCGGGGTCGGTCGAATCGAGGCGATCAATGAGTTCGCTCTCCCCCGGTTTTCCGGGCACAAACGCTTCCTTTTTCAATGCCTCCTCACGGATATCGAGCCGCATTTTGCCTTTGCGATGATTCGGGTCGTTCCCGTGGCAATAGAAGCAGTTCTCCGAAAGGATCGGACGCACATCGCGATTGAACTCGATTTTTGAATCCGACAGCGAAGCGCCTTCCGCTCCCAAGGCTGCGGAAGCGCAAATGAGGCTGAGAATTGCGACCGGCGACAATGGGAGAGCTACTTTCATGGGCGATTCTGGAGATGGGGGAAGATGGCGACGATACTATCAAGTCCTCAATCCCGAGCGACTTTTTTACTTTGCTGGAAATAGTGGGTGTTTCCGGCGGGTGCGTAGGGCAGCCATTTGCAATGGCTTTGACTGAAGCCCGGGAACCAGCCACCCTCCATCGCGGATCGCGGTTTTTCCCCGATTCGCCTCCCCAGTGAAAACGCTCTGCTGCTTCGTCGCTCTCACACTTGCGGCAATTTTTGGAACAAGCGCCTCGGCAGAGGATGCGCCGAAAGTCCTGTTCGAGGAAAATTTTTCCGGCCACCTCGACCCCGGCTGGAAATGGATCCAGGAGCGGCCCGACGCCTGGCGTCTCCAGGACGGAGCCCTTGTCGTCGACACCCTTCCCGGCTCGTACTGGGAGAAGGAGAATAACTCGCAGAACACCCTCGTCCGTCCGGCCCCGGTATCGCTCAAAGAAGGGTTCATCGTCGAAGTCCTCCTCGACAATCATCCCAAGGGACAATTTGAGAACGCGGGCCTGATTTGTTATTTCGATGGCCTGAACACGATCTGTTTCAACAAGGAATTCATGGGAAAACCGCTCGTCATGATGTCGGCCGCGCAGGACGGCAAGCCGATCTCCGACGGCCCCAGGAAGGTATGCCCGGAGGGCGAAATCTGGCTGCGGTTGATCATCCGCGGAAGCAAGGTTACCGGCCAGTTCCGGTCCTCCGAAAGCGATCCGTGGCAAACCGTCGGCGATCGCCCTCTCCCGAAGTCCAAAAAGGAGCTCCTCGTCGGCATTCACTCCGGTTACGGATTGGAAAAGCCCGAACGCCAGGCCCGCTTCCGAAACTTCCGCATTTTGTCGGCGAATGAATGAAAGGAGCGGTGCCCCCGGCTGTTATTCGGGTAACATTCCAGCCCGCCCACCGGACTGCGAACGCGTCACCCTACTTCAATGCGCCAGTCTATCTGGAGAGACGCCAAAGTTATCGATCCGCCACGGGCATCGGCTCGGGGTCATAGATATTGGCATCGTGCAAAACCTTGTGTGTCTGATCGCTCACTTCCTCGCGATCCCCCCGGAGAGGCTTGGGCACTGAGAGCGCCTTGTAGGCAGCACTGAAGATGAGGCTGAAGCTGACGTGGACATAAAAGGCGCGCGCCTCAGGACTCTGCATCTGGGTCGCCAGAAAATGAAAGAGGGCATAATTCACTGCATACAATCCCATGCCCGTGGCGACGCCGAAAAGCAGGCCGAGAATCAGCCGCATGCGATAAATCACGCTGGCGATGATGCCGCCATAGACCAGGGCAAACAGGAAATGCAGAACGAACAAGGCGAGCAATGCGATGGGTAGATCGCGCCCCATGATGGCGTTCATCGTCCCCGCGGTACTCCAGGGACTTCCTCCAGATAGAACAAATACGACCGCGCCCGCGGCCAGAGCCGCTTTGATGACTGCGCTCCAATTCAATTGCTGACGGGAACGCCACTCTTGATGACTGGGAGTTTCCATACCATGGAATCGTTTGAAACGGGCTTTCCGCGCTTTCGTCACCGGCGAAAAGATGCGTTGGCAGGCTCGTCTTTCACTCTCACGAATCGCCGTCCGAGCAAATCATTGACCTTCATTCGAGCTGCTTCCGGCGCTCTGCGCCAGAGCCTGAATACGCTGGTGCGCTTTGCCGATCTCTCCATGCTGTTGGGCAATCGATTTCCGGATATAGTCGGGCAAGTCCAGACCGAGGGCCTGCTCATATTCCGAAACTGCGGCTTTTTCGCCACGCTCACACTCGGTCAGAATCGAATGCGCATCTCGTCCGAGAATGGCGGTCTTTAGATTCATCCATCCCCGATGAAAAGTGCCAGCGACGCTGCTGGCGTATTCCGGGGAAGGGTCGCCCAATTCGTGGGAAATCTGTTGCAGTTCGCCGGCAAATCCTGCCCGTTGCAGCGATAGTTCGCTCAAAAGCCGCCGGACGTCCTCGCTATTGACGTTCTCCGCTGCGGTCAAAAAACCTTCCTGACCGTCTTTGCAGGTTTGGATTAAATGATTCAGAGCCAGGCGAACGTCGATTGTTGATTGCATAACTTATCGTTTCGCTTGGCGCGTGGTGGTGTCCCCGGATTGGCGATTGGCCGAAAAGAACGGCACTGTCCCCATGGATCGGCCCTCTTCAGCACGGCGTTTCTGCAAGTATCGAATCGCGTTTTCCATCGACATCCCCAAAGCGGCTGCGGCCGCTTCCGGAGATGGTGACAATTGCTTCATAACCGCAGTTCGCACCTCCGCGGTCCCACGGCTGTAGTCCGACGGATACGGGCGGCTTCCCTACCCGATGCGAAACACCTGTATGGGATTGTCGCTGCACGCGGATCACCTCAAGCTTTATAAGGATCTCCTTGTCCTCGCCGCCAAATATGGCCGGAGTGACTTGCTGAAGCACGCGCCATTGGTCGACGATCTGCCCACCGATCATTCCGCTTCGTCCAGCCCGCCCGAGGCCACCGAACTGCCAAAGGATCTCGAAAGGCTGGGGCCGACCTTTATCAAGCTCGGGCAGCTTCTTTCCACGCGTGCGGACTTTATTCCACCGGCCTATCTCGAAGGCCTGGCCCGTCTGCAGGACCACGTTGAACCCTTCTCGTTCGGGGACGTCGAAGCCATCGTCACCGTGGAGATCGGCGCCCGGATCTCGAAAGCTTTTTCCGAGTTCGAGAGCGAACCGATCGCGGCGGCATCTCTGGGCCAAGTGCATCGTGCCGCCCTGCGGGACGGCCGGCAGGTGGCCGTCAAGGTCCAGCGGCCGCACGTCCGCGAACAGGTCGCCAAGGATCTCGATGTCCTCCAGGAAGTGGCACATCTGCTCGACGCCCACACCGAAACCGGCCGCCGCCACGAATTCTCGACGATTGTCGAAGAGCTCCGCAAATCACTGATTCGCGAACTGGACTATCGGTTGGAAGCCTCCAATTTGCGTTTCCTCGGCGATAAGCTCGCCCACTTCAAGCGGCTCGTCGTCCCGCAGCCCGTGGATGATTATTCGACGGGGCGCGTGCTCACCATGGACTACATCGCGGGCCGGAAAATCACCCGCTTGGGGCCGCTGGCGAAACTCGAGATGGACGGCGATATCCTCGCTGAGGACCTATTCCGCGCCTATCTCCAGCAGATATTAATCGATGGCTTTTTCCACGCCGACCCCCATCCGGGGAACGTCTTTCTCACCGACGACGGGCGGATTGCGCTGCTGGATCTTGGGATGACGGCGAGGATCGACAGCCATCTCCAGGAAGAGATTTTGAAGTTATTGCTCTTTATCGCCGACGGCCAGGCCGATCGGGCGGCGGAATCCGCCATGCGCATGGGTGACAAACATGAAGATTTCGACGAGCTGCAATTCCGTCGCCGGATCGGCGAAATAGTCGCGCGGCAGGAGGACGCCTCAGTCACCCAGCGGCAGATCGGCCGGGAGATCATGGAGGTCAAGCTCATTGCCGCAGACACCGGCATTCGCGTCCCAGCCGAACTCACCATGCTCGGGAAGACCTTGCTGAATCTTGACCTTGTCGGCCGCACCCTGGCTCCTGATTTCGACCCGACTGAATCGATCCGGCGCAATGCTGGAGAGATTCTGAGAGAGCGCGCGTGGAAGACGTTGCGCAGCGGGACCTTTTTCACGGCTCTTCTCGAGACCAAGGAACTGGTGGAAAAGCTGCCCATGCGGCTGAATCAATTTCTCGAGCTAGTCGCGAGCAACAAACTCCGCCTGCAGATCGATGCCGTCGACGAAGACCTGCTCATGGCGGGAATGCAAAAGGTCGCGAATCGCATCACCGTGGGGCTGATTCTGGCGGCGCTGATCGTCGGCGCGGCCATGCTCATGCATGTGCCGACGAATTTTCGAATCTTCGGTTACCCCGGCTTTGCGATCCTTTTTTTCCTCGGGGCTTCGGCCGGAGCCATCGCCCTGGTGATCTCGATCCTGCGGGGCGACCGTCACAAATAGTGGTGGCGAAACTCGTGGTTCGAACACGGAGCCATTGCTACCGAAGCTATCTTATCGTAACCCGAAAATCCGCGGGAGCGGGATTCGCCTCCCGCAGCCTGCTCTTCCACGCAGCGTGCCCCTCCCTCCGCTGACGCCACCCTGGCCCGCCCTCAACCTTAGGCCCGGTTCAGCGACCACTCCTCGACACCACCGAGAGACGTCAGCGCCGTGCGCAGTTTCCGCAACGCCAGCTCCAACCGCGTCTTGATCGTGCCCAGCGGCACACCCGTTTTGGCCGCGATCTGCCGCTGGCTCAACCCTTGGTAGAAGGCCAATTGCAAGGCTTCGCGCTGGGCGTCGGGCAACGCAGCCATGGTCTGCTGCAACATGGTCGCACGTTCCGAAGCCGCCGCATCCTCCTCCACGTGGTAGTGAACTTCGCGGTCCTCCGCCTCGCATTGCAAACGCAGACGTTCCTCGGCGCGGGCATAGGCCTGGCGGCGGCGCACCCGGTCGATGGCACGACGGCGCGCCATGGTGATCATCCATCCGAGCACCTTGCCTTTTTTCTCCTCGTAAGTTTGGCACCGCTTCCAGATCTCGAGGAAGACTTCCTGAAGCAGATCATCGACGTCGGCGTCGATATGGACAACCCGCGCAATGACCGTGCGAAGAATCGCCGTATGACGCCGGTAAAGCGTGGCCAAAGCGGCTTCGTCGCCTCGCTGGACCAGCATCATGAGTTGTTCGTCCGCAGCGCCCGTGGGGTCTGTCGGAGCGAGCGTGGCAATTTGATGATGATTGAATTCGTAGAGCATAAGGTATGGAGTTGGTGGTTTGAGGAACCTATTTGCGAACTCCGTGCCAAACGCGGTTTACTCTGGGACGGAGTGACTTGTGGCTGACATCACGTCAAAATTCGGGACAGGGGTGTCGCGATTCGAGACACCTGCCGCTGACGTTTTTGGGGCGTGTTCGTTATCTCCTTTGGAATGACTTGGGACGGCGCTTCCAACACCGTTTGACTTGTTGGCCGTCCGTTTCCTCGCTGTTCGCGACGGCACTCCGACCATCAAGCGCCGTAAGCCCATCTCCCAGACCGCGCTCCACTACGGCTTGCTCGCCGGCGCCGATGGTTTTCCACCGAGCCAATCAAAAATTTTGGCCGGCACGGCAACCCCTTCCTTGAGCACTTTGCCCGGCAGTTCCGCCACGCCGACGGCCGCTTTTCCGAGGATGTCCACGGGGCCGATCGGCTGGACACGAATATGATCCAGCGGGCCACTCACTTTCATTTCGAGGGCCTTGCTGAAGACGCTGGTGGCAACGCCGGCGACGCCTCGCAGATTGCCCCGGGCGCGTCCGTCGACTTGTCCCCGCACCAGGTCCACCACGCCGCTCCCGGTCACGGTGACCGCCTCGCCCGTGGCGGTGAATTGCGAGACCTCGATGACTCCGCGCGAGACCGTAAAGGTCGCTTTCATTTCCGCGTTTCCCGAACGCTTCACCGACGGAGACAACGCTGCGAAGAGCGCATAGGTTTCGTCGAGCAACGGAACCTTCACGACCGGGGCATTCTCCAGCCGTATTTCGCCACCACCCCGCCACTGGGCCGCCTGCATCCCCAATGCGCCTTGATACTCCATCGTAAGAATGGATCCCCCAAATTCACCTTCGCTCCCACCCATCCAGGGTTTGAGGTCTTTCAAGTGCCATTGGTTGATCTCCAACTTCATGTCCCGCGCCTCCCCTTCCGCATAACTACCCGCCAGCGTAAACTGCCCGCCGGCGGCCGCACCCGACACATTGGAAAAATGCCACTCCCGACCATCGAATGACGCGCGGCCCGTGAGCTGATCGATGGCCAATGCTTGCTTGCCCACCATTACGGAAATCTTCGCGGGGGACTGCAACTCCAACGACTCCAATGTCCACGAACCTTTCCCCTCCCGATAAACCAGCTTCGTCAGGCTCAACTCGGGAAACTGCCGCACGGTAATGCCACTCGGCAAGACCCGCACCAATGACGGGAAGCTATGGCCAAATGCGAAGAGATCGGCCTTTCCACGAATGCTGGCGAGCATCATCGTATGCAGTTCCCCATTGTAGCTCGCCGAGACCTCGTCGCGCGTTCCCGCCGGATCTGCGATCTCGCCGCTTACGACGAGCGGCGAATTGCCCCAATCCTTTCGCGATGCCTTGAGCGTGCCCGAACCATGGGTGAAATGAAGATTACCGGAGATATCCATCCCTTTCTCCGAAAGATGCGCTTGGACGTCCAAGTCCGGAAGCGGGATATCGCGCCACACCACCTGCTTTCCATTGCCGCGTAAATCCGCTTCCCAGGAGTTTCTTGCGTCTCGACGGTCGACAAAAAATTTCCCGTGAATGTAGAACGGTCCGGAACCTGGCTTGATATCCAATGCCGCCCGCACCGCGCGAATGGGTTCGAGATCGAGGACAAATTCCTCCGGTTGTTCCGGAGGGCGCTGGCTGAAGGTGAACAGGATTTGCCCCAAAAGTTCCGCGTCGATCGGCCCGTCCTTGAACCTCAACTCGAGGACGTCGATCTCCCCGCCCTCGAGCAGGACATTGCAACTCACGTTCTTGAATGTCACCGCCCCCTTGGCGTCATGCAGCGTGACGACCGCATCGTGCACGTGCCAATCGCTGATCCATTCGCGCGCTTTCCAGATCCTCCACCAAGGGAACCTCACGTCCAATGAACTCACCTCGACGATGGGCTCACTGGCCGCCACATTCCGATACAGGATGAGTTGCTCCAAATGCAGCCCGCTCCACGGTGACCACGAGCGGCTGGCATACTTTGGATAAACGCCACTCTCGTTAAGACGCTGCACGATGGCCGCCTCGACCAGCTTCGCCATGGGCTCCCTCCCGCACCAAACAGCGATCCCCAGAACGGCGACGATCACCAGGCACAGCCGCAACCAAAGCCTTTTCTTCGGCTTTCTCCGCCGCGGATTTCCACCCTCGGCGCTATCCGGGCGGGATGCGCCATCCACCGGGGATTGGGAAGTCTCGTTCTTCACAGCTCGAAGAGGTTGAAATAGGCCCGAGGCAGATTCGCATCACCCAGGAAATCCTGGGCCAATGGCTATTCATTGTTATCGCATCTCCATGAAAAGACATTCGCTTTTTTTTTGAAGCGGTTTAGAAAATGAACATGCCGATGGCCGCTCCGAACATGAGCAGGGTCGCCAGAGCGACAACGATCCGGCTGATTCCCGAACTGCACTGATCGCGCATGATGACGCGATCACAGGCCACCAAAAGAATTCCCAGTAAGAGCAAGGGGGCGAGCAAACCGTTGATGACTGCGGACCAGTAGAGGGCCTGGATGGGGCTGACGTGAAAGAGGTCGACCGACATCGCCATAATCATCGACGCAATGAAAACAGCGTAAAACGCCGGCGCCCGTGGCAGGCGTTCGTCGAGCCCTTGGCGCCAGGCAAACGTCTCGGCAAATGCGTAGGCCGCCGAACCGGCCATCGTCGGAATGGCCAGCAATCCCGTGCCGATGACGCCAGCGGCGAACAATTGCGCCGCAAAAGCACCGGCGAAAGGCCGCAATGCTTCAGCCGCTTGTCGGGAGGTCTCCACCTTCGTCGCCCCACCGGCGTGCAGCGTAATCGCGGTCGTCAAAATGATAAAGTAGGTGACTAACTGGGAAGCAAATGTTCCGATCGCCACATCCAGCCGCCGCCTTCCGACTTCTTCACGCGAAGCGTCACGTCGCGCGGCTAGTTTCTTTTGTCCCTTGGCCTTCTTTTCTTCGACCTCTTGCGAAGTCTGCCAGTAGAAGAGATATGGGCTGATCGTCGTGCCTAACAACGCCACCAGCGTCGCCCAAGCCTCGTGGTTGGACGGCCAGGTCGGGACAATCGTCTGCCACAGGATCTTCGCCCAAGGCGGCCGGCAGATGATCCCGGTGATGATATAGGCCAGCAGTGAAAGCGCCAGCCACTTCAAGATTTTCTCGATCCTTTTGTATCGGAAACAGATCGCCGCCATGGTGATGCTCACCGCCAGAACCGGGACAAACCAATGCGAACCAAGACCCGTGAACATTTGCACCGAATCAGCCATGCCAGCAAGATCGGCCCCAATGTTGATCGTGTTCGCGATGAATAGCGCGAAGCTGGCGATGGCGATCAACCAAATGGGAAACTTCATCCGAAGCGTTCCCGCCAAACCGCGACCAGTGACCATGCCAATCCGCGCGCACATCATTTGCACGCAGCCCATCAATGGCCACGTGATCAGCGCCGTCCATAACAACGCCGTCCCCTGCTGGGCACCGGCCATTGAGCAGGTCGCAATGCCCGACGGATCATCATCCGCCGCGCCGGTGATCAAGCCGGGCCCGAGTATCGCCAGGAATCGTCCGATCCCCTTCTTTCGCCGAGAGTGTTTTGGTTCGCTGGGAGATCCCATGGATGCAAAGCGTGAGAGACAGCTTTTGTCTCTCACGCCGAATTGCCGGTCAGACCCGCTCGTTGAAGCAGAGTCTGATTCCGCGAAATACTATCTCGCTTCGCCGTTGGCAGCCGATTCGCGGCGGGTCAGGAGCCCGTTTTTGCTCACGATGGTCCGTTGGCCCTTGAATGTCTGCGAAACGATTTGCGGCGAGTCGATCAAGCTATGGCCGGCCCTCTCGAGGAAGACCACGGGGTAACCGATGACACGCAAGGCCATGGGCTGTTCATTATTCCATGACTTCTGTTCCATGTTGGCCGGCTTCTTCTGAGCCTCGTTGTTTTGGACAGCCATTGCAGAAGCGCCCAAAGCGCACAAGGCCACAATGCCTGTGGTAATTAGTTTGGTCGTTTTCATATAAAACGGATTCGCATCGGAGGCTCCGGAGGTCTTCCCCAGTCCGCTAACTCACGAAATCGCGAACGGGATGCGCTCGGTTCCCATTACCTAAACGAATCCGCATTACTTATGAAAAACATTTCTTTTCGCACCTTTGTTCCCGGCACTTTAGCCGCTGTCATCGTCGCCCTCGCCGCCAGTCACGCCCTGGCTGACGACGCTGCTGTCAATAGCTCCGATAAGTCTTTCATCCAAAATGCCTATGAGGATGGTTTGGCCGAGGTGAAGATGGCGGAGATGGCTCAAGGCAAAACAGCCAACGCCGATGTGAAGGCATTCGCGGAAAAAATGACGACTGATCACAGCCAGGCCGACAGCGAATTGAAAACGCTGGCCGATTCCAAGAAAGTCACCGTCGCGACCTCACCCACTCTCACGGCGCAGGGCAAGGCCAAGTTGCTCGATGCGCGCAGCGGCGCCAGCTTCGACAAGAATTACGCCAGCGACATGGTGAGCGATCACAAGAAGGCCGTCGCGCTGTTTGAAAAGACCGCGAATGAGGCCAAAGACCCGGACGTGAGGGCGTTTGCCAACAAGATCCTCCCCACCTTGCGCGAACACCTCTCGATGGCGGAGGCTCTCGAGTCCAAGCTGGGGAAATAATCGGCGCCCTATTTCGCCCATCGCAAAGCATCAGACCGCCCGCGTGGTCTGATGCTTTTTGCTCTCAGCCGCGTTTCCCCGCATGTTGCGCATGGAAAGATCCTTCGCCGCGTGTACCGTGCTGGCCCTGAGCGCCAGGAATAATCATGACTCCAAACACTTCTGAAATTGAAAACCGCATCGCCGGCGGCATCGTGGGAGCGTTCGTTGGCGATGCCCTCGGGCTGGGGCCCCATTGGTATTATGACCTCGGCGAGTTGCGCCGCGACTTCGGCGAATGGATCGACGGTTACACGACGCCGAAACCCAACGCGCGTTACCACGCCGGCATGAAGGCCGGTGATCTTTCCCAAACGGGCATCATCATGCTTCTGCTGCTTCGTTCGTTGGCCGACCGAGGCACCTATGACCCGGCGGATTTTACCCGCCGTCTGGACGAGGAATTACTGCCACACCTCACCGGCGAACCTTTTGCTGGCCCGGGTGGATATACAAATCATTCCTTTCGCCAGGTATGGCAGGCACGCGTGCGCGAGCACAAGCCATGGGGCGAGACCGGAGGCAACGCGGATACCTCGGAGGCCGCAGAGCGCCTTAGCCTCCTCGGAGCGCGATTTGCCTTGGACCCGGCGGCGGCCGCACGGCATGCATACGATTGTTGCCAACTCAGTCAGACCGACTCGCTCGTCATGCAGCAGAGCGTAACATTTGCTCTCGTCATGGCTGCACTGGCGCGGGGTGAAGCCTTCGATGAAGAACTCTCCGATAAGGTGATGGACGATGTGAAGGATAACGGCATCCCATTTGTCGCCAGGAGCTCCACGGCCGATGTTTCCGGTCCGGAATCCTTTGGATTTGCCTCGCCGGATGCGCTCTTCCTTCCATCCTGGACGGCCGAGGTCGCCCATGACCCTGGCATCCCCATTGAGCCACCTTGGAAGGTATCGCTGGTCTACGGAATGTCGTGTGCGGTTCACTATGTCCTGCCCGCGGCTTACTATCTCGCCGCCCGATTTCCGCAGGATTTCGAGCAGGCCGTCCTCCACGCGATCAATGGTGGCGGACAGAATATGTCGCGCGCCTGTCTGGCGGGCGCCTTGGTCGGAGCTCAGGTCGGACTTAGCGGCATACCGTCGCGCTTCGTGGAGGGACTCACGGACGGCGAAGAAATCGTCCGTCTCGCCAAACGCGTGGCCGCCGATGCAACGGCCGCAAGTTAAATCACCCGTTCGACTGGCTTGGCGTCTTCGCCTTGTCGAAGGATTCCGCGTAGGCGCGGGTGAAGCACGCTCCGGTCAGGACGATCGCTGAACTGTAATAAGTCCACAGCAGGATGAGAATGACCGCTCCCGCCGCACCGTAACTCGAAGCCGCGCTCTCGCGCCCGAGATAGAGCGCCAGGACGAATTTCCCGATCTCGAAGAGGGCTGCGGTAAACAACCCGCCCACCCACGCATCCCGCCAGCGGATCGGTAGATCCGGCAGCCATTTGAAAATAAAGCTAAAGAGCGTCCCGATCACCCCCACGGAAATACCCACGCCCACCACGGCGAGAAGGTCTCCTGAAAAAGGCAGATAGATCGCCACCCGCTCCCAAGCCGCCGCGATTGCCGTGGTCAGCAGAAGCGAGGTGAGCATGAGAAAGCCAATGACCAGGACCATCCCGAACGAGACCAATTCTGTGCGGACATAGGCGAATATCCCGGACGTCTTTTTCCGGGGAGTATCCCACACCAGATCCAAGGCGTTCTTCAGTTGGCCAAAAACACCGCCCGCTCCCACCAACAGGAGGGCAACTCCAACTATTCCCGCCCAGATGCCTTTGCCAGGCTGATAGGCGCTCTGGATCATCGATTGAATCATCCCCGCGACGGCTGGCCCCATCCCCGCTCGTAATTCCCGGTCCACTTCTCCACGGACCGCTTCTGCTCCGAAGAATTCGCCGGCCAGCGCCATGGCGATAACCAAAAGCGGCGCCATCGAAAAAATGGAGTAATACGACAGCGCCGCGCTCAACTGGAGGATATTGTGTTCGCTCCACAGACGCCCCGTCCCCCGAAGCGTCTCCATCAGGCGATGGATCGCCCCTCCGGCATGGCCTCCCTGATCGACGTTTTCGTGAGCAAGAGAAATCCCCATACGTCTGTTTTCGCTCCCTGCGCTACTCACACGCCCGATCGCCTATTGATTGGGAGTGCTCGAGGAGGGCGCCGGACCCGCAGGATTCGGGAGCACGGGCGACTCTCTCAACACGCCGTTGAGATCGAGCAACTGATCCGGGCGCAAAGTGATATGCTGCCCATTGGCAAGAGTTATCCGGCCGTCGGACCTGACGAGTGCGCCGTTTGGCATTTTCATGTCCTTCGTGACTTTGTCAGTCACACCATTTCGAGTAATCAGAACATCCGTCCCGGATACTGTGATGCCATCTTTCGAAGACAGGCCGACCTCTTTTTTTTCCGCGCGGGAAACGTCCGGAACCGTCGGGATCGTGCCGGCTGCGGCCTCCATCGCAAGCGGAAGTGGCACGAACTGTCCATCGAAAGTGAGCAACCGATTTTCTTGCAACACCGACTTGTCGCCGTTGAGAAGTGTTACCGTTCCGTTTTTCTGCACCCGCAGACCGTTTGGCAAGGCCATGTTATCGGTTAGCGGTGTGGTAACACCATTATGGGTCATGACTGGCACTTTTTGCCGTAACCAAAAACCATCGTGGCTTGTCGTCGCGACAGCGCGTGGGCCATCGAAGGCGTTGGGGCGTGCCGGCGCCAGGCTCGGGCCATCCTTCACCTGAGCCAAGGCGGAGGTCAGCATTAATGCTGAGAAGATTGAGAGCACATGCAGTGTTTTCATACATCTCTGATTCGCCGTTTACAAATCGCGCGGGTGTAGCGGACGCAAAACCCCTACAAGATTAAACTGACCCCTCTGGCGAGAATGCTTAAGCTCTTCGCCATCCCGCCCCGATGCCAGAGCCTCTTCGCGATGACGGATGTCTGCAAAACGCGGCCGCCCAAAATAGGCACTTCACCTGAAGTGATTCTCGGCGCTCATTCCGGGCAAGCGCAAGCGTGTCTCGAGCAGCGAACTTTTTTTGCACTCCATGAATATTTCGCAGTTCTCGGGCTTTCACCAGCATCCCTATTCGACAGAACGACTGTTCCAAGGCGTCATCTACTGCGAAGTGTGCCACCGGCAAATCAACTCGGAGGCTGGGCGATGAAAACACTGACGGTTGATCCGGTGTGCGGCATGGAAGTGAGCGCTTCGTCACGCTTCCAGGTGGAACATCACGGGACTCTCTATCTCTTTTGCTGCCAGAAATGCCGCGCCAGATTTCAACGGGACCCAGGGGAATTCATCTATCCGGAGGGGGGAGAACTGGACGCACTCATGCGCAGCCTCGACTTTCGTCTGCATGAACCGGAACGCACCATTCGCCCTTCCGATTGGGTTCCCCTTCTCCTTGTTCCCGGGATCGCCTTCCTGGCCGCATCTGCCCGCCAATTGTCCGCGATGAGTGTGTGGGATTGGACGACTTGCATTCACGACTTCACTGGTCTGATGCTCATTCTTCTGTCGGCATTCCAACTGGCTGAGTTGAAAGCCTTTGCCGCGACCTTCGCGACATACGATCTGCTCGCCAAAGCATTCCGGCCCTACGCGTATCTCTATCCTCTCCTCGAGCTCGTTCTCGGATTGGGATTTCTCGTGGGACGCTATCTGACGTTCGTGTCGGCGGCTACTGCTGGCATGATGATCTTTGGCTCTGCGGGCTTGCTCATCGCCTTGAGGCAAGGGGCGGGTGAGGAAGGCCCAGCTTCGGAAACGACGTCGCAAGCTCCCCTTTCTTCGGGCACCCTGGTCGCTAATCTCAGCATCGCCGCCCTGGCTATTCTCATCGGTTGGTTCGGCCAGTCGTGAATATTAGACGGCATTCCCCCATTCCCCTCGAATGCTTCCGCGAATTGCCACTAGGCATCGGGCGCCTTTGCATCGGAGCGCTCCGACGCCGCTTCGTTCGGAACGAAGTTTGGGGACCGTGGAAGCTCGACATCAATCTGGCTGTCGCCGGTAATCAGGCGGGCATCCCGCGAATTGAGCAACCAGTTCCAGAACCAATTAAGCAGGACGATAGTGCGGTTTCGAAAACCGATAAGGAAGGCGATGTGGACGATCGCCCAGACGATCCAGGCGGTGAATCCTCTCACATTCAAACTCCCCACGTGGGCCACCGCTCTCGCCTTTCCGATGACCGCCAACGAGCCTTTGTCGTGATATGAAAATGGAGCGCGGTCCGCGACCTGCGAACGGCCCATGATTTCGTTGGCGATCGTTGATCCTGCATAGTGGCCCATTTGAATGGCTCCCTGCGCCACACCCGGCACGGGCTCTCCCGATTTCGCCGATTTCGCCGCCGCGAGATCGCCGACGACAAACACCTCCGGATGCCCCGGAATGGTCAAGTCGGGCAGCACTTCCACCCTTCCGGACGGGTCGACGGGCGTTCCCAACGATTTACCCAAGGGGTTTGCCTGAACGCCAGCCGCCCAGAAGACGGTGCGCACCGGAATGAACTCCTCTCCGACCTGAAGGCCTTGCGAAGTGATGTTAGTAACTCGCGCGTTGAGCCGCACTTCGACGCCCAAATCTTCCAAGTGCTTCTTTGCATACCCGCTGAGTTCGTGCGGAAACTGGGGCAAAATGCGGTCTCCACCCTGGAAAATAATGACTCGGGTGGTGGTGGTATCGATATGCCGAAAATCCTTCGAAAGTGTCTGCCCGGCGATCTCCTTGATAGCGCCCGCCAGTTCCACCCCCGTAGGCCCGCCTCCCACAATCCCGAAAGTGAGCGCGGCCCGTCGCGCTTCCAGATTCCCCTCGTACTCGGCCGTTTCGAAGGCCAGAAGGATGCGCCGCCGGAGCGTAATCGCATCCTCCAGGCTCTTCAAGCCAGGAGCGACGGTCGCCCATTCATCATGACCAAAATAGGCATGGGTCGCTCCTCCAGCGAGGATCAAGTAATCATACTCCGCATATCCTCGCTTGAAAATCACCCGCCGTTTCTCGACGTCGACACCGATGACTTCGCTCAAGACTACCTGGCAATTGGCGATCTTTCGCACCACCGTTCGAATCGAGGCACTAATGTCTGCCGGTGACAGTGCGGCCGTGGCCACCTGATAGAGCAACGGCTGGAAGACATGGTGATTGCGCCGATCCACGATGGTGACCTCCGCACGGGCGCCATCCAGGGCTTTCGCCGCGGCAAGACCGGCGAAGCCACCTCCAACAATAAACAGGCGTGGCAATTGTTTTTCAGCCATATTCGTCATTCTACCGAATTCGCCCCGATTGATGAGCGTTTTTTCTCAGGCCTATCCAACCTCGTACACGCAGAGCGGTTTAGTCGCATCACCACTCCGCCTCCGCGAGACCCACCTGGTGTGCTTTTACCAACTTCTGTCCCCGGTCCAATGACGCCCGAAGCCAACCACGTCCTTCTCGCTGAGGTAACTACCGGTGCCCGCCGTGACCACCACCCCCATGAAATCCTCCACCATGGAAGCCTCCGCCATGAAATCCGCCCCCAAAATCGTGCGAGATGTGGTGGCCGCCAAAGTGCCCGTGGTGGTGATACCCCCCTACCCAGAAATCGCCGTAGTCGCCAAAATCCCAAGGGCCTCCTCCGACATAGCCGTAATCCCCATAGTAACCCGAATAATCCGGATAGACCGCGCATCCCATTTCGAAAAATCCGATGCAAAGGCCCAACAAGGCAAATCGCGTCCATCTCGATCGACTTAGCCGCTTTATCGCCTCCACGGCGGACTTTTCTTTGCCTTCCGGCCCGTTACCAATGGTAAATGATTTTGCGTTCATAGCGATCTGCTACTCCATTTTAAAATCTGCTTTTTTGTCGAACTCCGCCCGATCCTTCGCGGAAAGCCGCGCATACAGCACCCGCGTCGTGTATCCGCCCATGAGCTTGCCATTCTTGACGAACATCCAATCCGATACCTCACGAGGCGCGAAGGTCACTTTTTGACCTAGCTTTACGTTGTGCACGTCAATCGGCCGATTATTGATTCGCCCGTGGAAGTTCTGGCCATCGAAAGATAGGTCGCCAATCCATAAATGCTCCACCTTATTTCCGTCGACAAAGGCCTTTTTCACTTCGAAACCACTATCGTCCGCTTTTTTGGCTTTCATCACCGCGATAAAGAAACCCAATGAATGGCGGGCATTTCTGACCGCCTGTTGGATCGCCCGATCGTTGTCACCGACTTGGGTGTAGCCCGGAGGCCCTGGCGTCTTGTTTTCCCGGCCCGCTAAATGGGTGGAATCTGTCTGTGCAAATGTTACGCCTGCTAGCGCCGCGGTGATTACGGAGGTAAGAAAGATTTTCATTGCAACTGTTTACAATCATTTCGAAACAGCCGTCGCGGTAGGTTGCATGGCACTTGATGAATCTGTCCCCCGAACGGTCTGATCAGAACATCGAGCCAATCCCCAGCCTCCGTCACCACCCGTAACTGTAGCGCATGGTGTGCGGGTCGTTGTCCTGCGGCAGGTTTCCCATATTCAAAGGGGTGTTATCCACACCAGGATCCCGACGCATCGCAAATGACGGCGCCAGCGGATAGGCCGAATAGCGAGGGTCCGTTGCCGCGCGCGGATCCGGCCCCAGCAACGAGCACCCTGTGAGGCATCCCGAAAGTGCGAGAATGGCAAATAGTAGCTTCATCTTTTGAAGACAGAATCGCGAGCCGTGAAATACCCGGTGGTATCGCCGAGTCACATGTTCACCTATTTAACTATCAGTTCATTACGCGTTGGCTTTTGTTATCGCGCTGAGACTTCTTCGCATTTTCACCTATCTTTCAAAATGAATCTCCATTAATGAGAATTCGTGCCTTGCCATATCATCATTGTCGACGACGACGATGACATTCGACCGATTCTGACGGCTGCTGCCCGGGAAGCGGTACCGTCTGCAGTCGTTACTGAATACACTTCCAGCTTACACGCCCTTCACGAAGTTGAATGCGGCGCCGCCAATTTGCTGATCACCAATTATAAAATGCCGGACATGAATGGCCTGGAGTTGACGGCGACCATTCGCCGGCAAAAGAACGCCATTCCCATCATCATGGTTTCCGGAAGCGTTGAAGCCGAGTCCCTGGCAGAAAAGGTCGGGATCGACCGCTTCGTCCCGAAACATGCCATCCGGCCCGCCCTTGGTGAGGCCATTCGCGCTTTGATTGACGTCACCGATTGAAGCTTCACCGAAAGCGCCGCCAACATCTGTCCCGTCAATTTAGTGGACGACAACTAATTCGACTTTCGCGGTTCCCGAATGGATCATGTCCAACTGCTCGGCGGCCGCTTTGCTGACATCGATAATGCGGCCCTTTTTAAAGGGTCCGCGATTATTGATTCGAACGGTCGCCGTTTTTCCATTCGCTGTATTGCGAACCTGGACCATGGTGCCGAACGGGAGCGTCCGATGTGCCGCGGTTAGCGTTTTAGGATTGTAATGTTCCCCGCTCGCAGTCTTCGAGCATTCGTAGCCGTACCAGGAAGCGGTGCCGGTCTGTGTGACCGTTCGATCGCTTCGGTGATTGTGTTCTGCCGTGGCCGCTGCCAAACTTAATCCGCAGAGCAAAATAATCAGCGGAATAGTCATATCTCCTCCGATCCTCGACTCAATTTGCCTGTTCGATTTTCCGGAACTAAACGTCGTCGGGGCTGCTATTCCTTTCTCGACAGATGACGCGTCAACCTCTCACGCTCTTTGCCGCCTGCGTGCTCCGCCTCTCCCTGGATATCCAAGGATTGTTTTTCCGCTTCACTCAGGTGCCGAGTTTCTTTCGGTTTGCTGGCCCCGGTTCTGGACTTTGGTTTTGTCGTTTTCATCACGTTCGATGAGGTCGTGAAATGCCAGCTTTCTCCTGAGGAGTGGAGTGGCATTTGCGCGCCTATTAATCCTTATCGTGTTGATGGTGCTTCTCCTCGGTCGTGGTGGTCGTGGTGGTCGTGGTGGTCGTCCGCTCGGTGGTAACCGCTTCGGGCGCCACCGCGACGTGGTGCACGATGACACGATTGACCAGCATCCGATCGCCTTCGCGCACATAACTGATGGTCACCGGGGCCCCCGTCCTGACCACGCTACGGCTCACGCGATTGCCAGCGTCATCCAGATATTCCGTGGTCTTGCTGAAGGTGTAACGCATGGGTGCCGCCGCGTCCTGCGCGCGAACCATTAGGGCATCCGGGGTGAATTCCGTAATGGTGCCGGCAACGTCGACTGGCTGGACTGTGGTAGTGGTGGTAGCCGCCGGGGCCACCGGAACAGGCGCTGCGGGAACGGTCGTCGTCGACTCACGAATCACCGTCTGTGCACCCGCAGACAACGAGAGCAACAGCAATGCTGCCGCGCCCAAGAAAATGTCATTCTTCATAACTTATACCTTTCGATTGTTTTCAGTTGCCGGATCGGCCGGCAAAGACTGTTCGAAGCGAAACTTCGGTATGGCCGTCTGCGGTCCGCCGAGTGGCACCATCGGTCATTTGGACGCCCCACCGCGCCCTTACGCGATGCGTCCATCTGTCGGTTGTCGAACGAACTTGAGACAAATGAAGTTTGACGCTTTGCGCGTACCGCCGCGGCGGCGCGACGCTCCTGTTTCCCGCCAGGAGATTCCCCGTGTATGAAAAGACCAATGCCATCCAATCTTTGCGCCCTGGCGACGGATTTTGACGGGACGCTGGCGCACGATGGCACCGTCTCTGAATCCACGCTGGACGCGCTTCGCCGGCTGCGCGAGGCGCGCTTCCGCTTGATTTTGGTCACTGGACGTGAGTTGCACGAGCTTCAGGGCATATTTCCGAAGTTGAACTGGTTTGACCTTGCCGTGACGGAGAATGGAGCCGTCCTCTTCCATCCCCACACTGGTGAAGTCGAGCCCCTGGCCGCCGCGCCGCCAAGCGAATTTGTCGCCCGCCTGCATGAGCAGGGTCTACCCCTCCAGATCGGCAAGGTCATCGTGGCCACTTGGGAACCGCACGAAACCTTGGTGCTGGAAACGATCAAGCACCTGGGTCTCGAGATGCAGGTCATTTTTAACAAAGGCGCCGTCATGATTCTGCCCAGTGGCGTCAACAAAGCGACGGGGCTGCGCGCCGCGGCCCAACGTCTGGGTCTGGCTTTGAGCGAAGTCGCCGGCATCGGCGACGCTGAGAACGACCACGCCTTCCTCGAGATCTGCGGTTATTCCGTCGCCGTGGCCAATGCCCTTCCGGCGATCCGCGAGAAGGTGGACTTCATAACCGCCGGTGACCATGGCGACGGCGTCTCCGAACTCATCGGACGGATGCTCGCTCCGACGGAGGTCGCCCCATGAAAGTGCTGATGCTCGACATTGGTGGAACCAACGTGAAAATGATGTCCAGCGGACACGAAGGATTTCGTAAGTTTCCTTCCGGCCGCGGCCTGACAGCGGCAAAAATGGTCAAGGGTGTGCTGGAGAAAACCGAAGACTGGACCTACGACGTGATTTCGCTCGGTTACCCCGGCTTGGTCAGTGAAGGAAAGGTGAAGCGCAATCCACTCAATCTCGGGGGAGGATGGGTCGACTTTGATTACGAAAAGGCGTTGAAGCACCCGGTGCGCATCATCAACGATGCCGCGCTGCAAGCCCTCGCCAGTTACGAAAGCGGCCGGCTGCTCTTTCTCGGCCTGGGGACCAGCGTGGGAGCAACGCTCATCGTCGACGACACGGTCGTGCCGCTGGAACTCGGCAACATGCCTCTCTCCAAATCCGAGGCGCTGATGGATCGTCTCAGCAAGGAAGCGCTCAACACCGGAGGCAAACGGCGCTGGCAAAAATCCGTCGCCCGTGCGGTGGAGCTTTTGAGAGATATCTTCGGCCCGGACATTTTCCAGTTGGGCGGAGGCAATGCCAAGTATATCGATCCGGTTCCGGACAAATGCGTGCTCGGTGATAACCAGGACAGTTTTCGCGGTGCGCTCCGGTTGTGGCCCGGGGCGGATATGCTCGCGGAAGCGCAGACCACCACCTGGCGGATCAAGCGCACACCCGCGCGCAACGGGAAGGCGAAGTAAGGTTGTGCCTTCCATCCGTTCGAACCCGTTCACCGTCCTCTTGTCCGTGTGCCTCGTGGCCGCGGTCTTGTATCTCGGAAAAGCCTTTCTCCTTCCGATCACGCTTTCCGTGCTGCTGGCCTTCCTCCTTGCACCGGTCGTGGCACGACTGGAGGCGCTGCACCTCGGGCGGGCCGCATCCGTCACCATCGTCGCGGCGCTCGCTTTCGCGGCCATCGGCCTCATTCTCTATGTCATCGCGGCGCAGCTCGTGGATCTGGTCAATGCCTTGCCCGGATATCGCGACAACGTCAGCCTGAAGATTTTTTCCCCGCTCAATCATCTTACCTCCTCCTTCGCTTCTTTGCTGAAGAGCTTCCAACCGGCGGAGGACACCTCGACCACAGATCGACCGGTCCCCGTCCAGGTGATGAGCGGCAAGCTCTCAGTTCTCGGCGTCATCCGCGAATTTGCCGGACCTGTGGTTTCACCGATCGCCACTGCGGCCATCGTGATCGTCAATGTCGTTTTCTTTCTCTATGACCGGAAAGGGCTGCGCGACCGATTCATTTACCTCGTCGGTCGGGGACGGTTGCACATCACCACCCAGGCAATCGACGATGCGGCCGATCGCGTGAGCCGCTACCTGGGAGCGCAGTTAATGGTGAATTCGATTTACGGAGTGCCCATTGGCCTCGGCCTGTATTTCATCGGGATTCCGAATGCCGCGCTCTGGGGACTGCTCGCGATTGCCCTCCGTTTTGTCCCCTATATTGGCACCTGGATCGCCGCTTCATTCCCCGTGGCGATATCCCTGGCCATTGCTCCAACGTGGGCTCCCTTGCTCGAAACACTGGCTCTGTTCGTCGTCGTCGAATTGATCTCCTGCAATCTCATCGAACCCTGGCTTTACGGAGCGAGCACAGGGCTCTCGCCCAGCGCGATCATCGTTTCCGCGACGTTCTGGACGTGGCTCTGGGGCGCCGGTGGATTGCTCCTCGCCACTCCGCTCACCGTCTGCCTAGCAGTGCTCGGGAAGTACGTGCCGGCGCTCACTTTCCTCGATATTCTTCTCGGCGAGCGCCCTCCCATCGCACCGGAACATCGCTTTTATCAACGCCTCCTGGCCGTCGACCAAACGGAAATCGACGAAACCATCTGCAGCTATCTGGATCGCAATGCTGCGGGGGAACTGTTCGAACAGATCATCCTGCCGGCACTGCAACTGGCTGAGTGGGACGTCCGCAGCGGTTGTCTCGAGCCCGATGATCAAAAGGAAGTCTGGCGCGCTTTGCACGCGGCGCTCAGCGACATCGACGGATTCCGCTTTGTCGACGACGACGAAATCCGGACGGCCGTCTTGATTCCCGCCCGCACGGAAGGCGATGCTATCGCCGCGGCGATGCTTCACTATCTTCTTCGCCAAAAGGGAGTGGCTTGCACACTGCTCTCCGAACGGACCCTGAGCAGCGAAGCGCAAACGCTTCTGGAGGAAAAACCGGAGGCGATGATTTGCCTTTCGGCTCTGACCCAAGGCTCGGCCCGCGTGGCCGCTTCGGTTTTCAAGCGGCTGACTCCGACCAATGTGGGAACCAAAATTCTCGGGGTCTGGCATGGTGATCGGGCGCGGGCTATCGAACGTTTGGATCAACCGGAAATCGAGGTCGCGACTTCCTTGAACGACGCCGTTCGCCTGCTCGCATCCGGGGCCCCGGCACGGCATCGCTCCAATTCCATCCAGCCGCCAAGCGCCGCGGAGAAGTAAGACACGCCGCTTGTGGTTCGTTCAGAAACCGTTCAGCAACCGTTGCTGTCAAGAAAAAGTTAATGTCGTTAACTTTTTCGTTTGCTTCGAGGAGAATGCCGCGTCGAGTGACTGGTCCCCATGAAACTCCCCTCCCGCCGCCAAAGCCGCCGCACCGTCGTGCGTGCGGAAATCGAACGCCGTCATCTTATCGGTATGAGCCGTGCGCTTTGCACGCGCTACTTTCATATCTCCCCTTTGCCACGTTAGGATTCCCCCTGTGAGCCCCGCTTCCCCGTTCGCTGTGTGCGGGGAGGCGGGCTCACCAAGCTCGCTTCAGTGGCGCGTCGCGTAGTCGCACATCACGAAGATGAGCATGATGGCCAGCCAGAAAAAGCCGGCGCCGGCAAATACCCACGTCAGCTTGCGGCCATAGCGAATGTGCATGAAAAACAGGATGATTAGTACCGCCTTGAGCACAGCAATCGCCATGGCTGCCGCCAGGTTCAATTCACCTAGATCGACATAGGCGACGACGACGGTAATGATCAGCAGCACCATCAGCGAAACGAAGGTGGCGATGTAAGTCTTGAGGGAGACGACGGTGTGAGACATTAGCGGTGGCCGATGAGATAGAGCAACGGGAAGAGGAAGACCCAAACGATATCCACGAAGTGCCAGTAAAGGCCGCTGATTTCCGCAGTCATATGATTCTCGGCGGTAATTTTCCCTTTCCAGCCGAGGCAGGCCACGACTGACAAAAGCACGACTCCGATCGTCACGTGCACCGCATGGAGACCAGTGAGGACGAAATAAAGCCAGAAGAAGAGTTCCGCGTGGCCGGCGTCGGGTCCATCCCAGTGGAAATGCCATTTCGGTACCAACCGCTCGACGTAGTCGGTGTGGTATTCAAATCCCTTCACCACGAGGAATCCGATCCCGAAAAGCACCGTCGCAATGAGAAAACCCACCAGGGCCTTTCTCCGACCGAGTTGGGCTGAACGAACGGCCAACGCCATGGTAAAGCTGCTGCAGAGCAGGATCGCCGTGTTCGGTCCCCCATAGCCCACGTAGAGATGATGGCTGGCTGCCTCGAAAGCCGCCGGAAAGCTGAAACGTCCGAAGGTGTAGCAGACAATCAGTCCCCCGAAAAACAGCACTTCCGTCGCCAGGAACGTCCACATCCCGGTGGTGTCGGCATCCCGCTGTTGCTCGAACGATTCGAATTGATGTGCGTGTGCGGCGTCGGGTTCAGGCATGTTGCGGTTGCGCTTGGGGTTCGTGTTCCGGGTCGTCTTCCGGCCGGTAATCGTAGGGCTCTTTGGTCACGATCGGAATTTCTTCAAAATTCTCGCGCAGCGGCGGCGACGTGGTCTGCCACTCCAAGCCAGTCGCTTGCCAGGGATTGTCCGATGCCCGCTTGCCCCATTTCAGTGACCAAAGGAAATAGATCAGGGGCATCAAGTAGCCGACGCCCAGAATCGACGCACCGGCCGTCGATAACACGTGAAAGACTTGAAATTCCGGCGGATACGCATGATAACGCCGAGGCTGTCCGAGATAGCCGAGGAGGAACTGCGGGAAGAACGTCAGATTGAACCCGATGAAAGTCACCGCCGCCGCGACCCTTCCCATCATTTCCGGATAAAGGCGTCCCGAAATCTTCGGCCACCAATAGTGCAACCCTCCCATGAAGGAGAGCACCATCCCCCCCACCATGATGTAATGGAAGTGAGCGACGACGAAGTAAGTATCGTGCAAATGAACGTCCACGGCGATAGCGGCCAGGAATAGCCCCGTCAGTCCACCAATCGTAAACAGACCGATGAAGCCAAAGGCGTAAAGCATCGGCGTATCATAGGATATTGACCCTTTGTAGAGCGTCGCCGTCCAGTTGAAGACTTTGATGGCTGACGGCACCGCAACGATGAAGCTCAAAATGGAGAAGACCATTCCGGCGTAAACCGATTGGCTGCTCACGAACATGTGGTGTCCCCAAACCAGAAACCCGACGATCGCAATGGCCAGGCTGGAAAAAGCCACGAAATGGTATCCGAAAATCCGCTTCCGCGAGAAGCAGGTGATCAATTCGCTGACCACGCCCATCCCCGGCAGGATCATGATGTAAACCGCCGGGTGCGAATAGAACCAAAACATATGTTGGAACAGCACCGGATCGCCTCCCAGATTCGGGTCGAAAATTCCCACGCCCCACAACCGCTCCACTGCGATTGCTAGCAACGTGATGGCCAGTACCGGCGTGGCTAAAACCAGGATAATGCTGGTCGAGTAAAGACTCCAGATAAAGAGCGGCAAGCGAAACCACGTCATGCCCGGCGCCCGCATTTTGTGGATCGTGATGATGAAATTCAGTCCGGTGAGGATCGAGGCGAAGCCGGCAATGAAAACACCCATGATCATCGTCACCACATGGCCATTTGCGTAAGTCGTGCTATAAGGCGTGTAAAAGGTCCATCCTGTGTCCACTCCCCCACAAATGACGGCATAGAGCGCGCACGAGCCACCAATGTTGAAAAGATACCAGCTCAGCAAGTTCAGTTTCGGGAAAGCGACATCCCGTGCACCGATCATCATCGGGATGACAAAATTGCCCAGGACCGCGGGGATCGAGGGGATGAGAAAGAACCACACCATCAGGACGCCGTGGAGGGTGAAAAGCTTGTTGTAAGTCTCCGGCAGCACGAGATCGTTATTCGGCTGGAGCAATTGCAACCGCATCATCGCGGCGGCGGCGGCTGCGATGGCAAAATAAACGACGATTGAAAGGAGATACAAAATGCCGATCCGCTTATGGTCCGTCGTCAGCAACCAGGAGCGGACGCTGTGCTCAGTGAGGTAATTTTCAGGTTCGTGACTCATTTGGTAAAACCCTCCGGAGGCGTCGTGTTCGCAATGCTTTTGACGTAGGCAATCAATTCCATGATTTCCCCCTCGCTAATGTGCCCTTTGAAGCTCGGCATCAGTTTTTGGTAACCCGCGACGAGCGCTGGCTTGGTTTGGAGAATGCAATCGCGAATGTACTGGTCGTCGGCCACCACAAATTCCTTGGTTTCCAACGGCACGAGGTGACCGTAAATGCCTTCCAACGGGGGCGCATGAATCTTGGAACTCACCCCGTGACAACCGCTGCAACCCAGCGAATGAAAGAGGGCCTCTCCCTGGGCGGCCATTGGCTCGGGCGACCCCTGGCTAAGCCACCGCTGATAGTCCTGCGGTTCCATGACATACACCCAGCCGATCATCGCCGCGTGACTGGTTCCGCAGTACTGCGCACAGAAGATATGGTAACGCCCGGTCTTCGTCGGTATAAACCATTCCGACGTATACCGACCAGGGACCACGTCCTGTTTCATGCGAAACGCCGGGATAAAGAAGTCGTGAATGACGTCCTGCGATGTCATCGTCAGTTTGACCGCCTCTCCCCGCGGGATGTGCAGCTCGTTGATCTCGCGAGCGCCCTCCGCATGCTGAAGCTTCCACATCCATTGCTTGCCCACGACATTAATCTCGATAGCGCCTGGCGGCGGACTCTCCATGCGGAAGAAGACCTCGGCAGACCAGGCAAAAAGGCCCATCATCAGAATCAGGGGAATGGTCGTCCATACGACCTCCAACTTCCATGACGGGAAATCCCGCAAATCCCGATTCACCTTGCGACCGCGACGATACTTGATCGCAAACCACCCCAGCGGCACGAAAATCAAGACACAAATGAGAAAGCTCGTCGCCGTGAGCGACCAGAAAAGCCAATCCGACTCCTGCGCGGTCGTGGCTGCTTGTGGAGGAAAAAGCTGAAAGTTCATGACCGCAGCTTTCGTTCGCCCCGGAACGAACGGGTAACGTAGATGATGAGCGCGAGCAGCGTGGCCACGCCGATCGTCCGAATGCCGTCGAGGACCAGTGTGCCGTACTTATTGGTGATCGGCCGGTAGTGGAAGCAAAGCAAGAAGAGCTGGCGAATGACGGAACCCGTTTCGTTTTTGGACGCCGTATGCAGGGCGTTGCTCAGGTCCTCGGCGCGAAAATCAACACCGAAGAAGTAGCGCGAGACCTGCCCCTGCGGAGTTAGCACGATGAATCCGCTGGGGTGCGCGTATTGTTTGGCGACCGGATCGTAAGCGTAACGAAAGCCGACGGCATCGGCGAGCTCATGAATGGCCGGTTCGTCGCCCGTGAGAAAATGCCACCCTTTTTCCGCACCCGGCCGGCCGTAGTGACGCAGATACTCACGCTTTTTGGCTGCCGCCAGAGCCGGCTTCTCCGTGGGGGAGACACTGACATGCAAGACATCGAACTGATCACCGATGTTCGATTTCAAGTCGTGGAAGCTTTCGATCAGCCCATTCGAAACGAGCGTGCAGAGCATGGGGCAGCCGTAATATCCGAGCACGAGAACCACCGGCTTCTTTCCGAAATAATTCGCCAAGTGAACGGATCTCCCGGTTTCGTCACGGAACACGGCGCCGAGAGGAATCTGCGCGCCGATCTTTTGGTCAAAGCGAATCTGCCGCAGGGTATCGTCGGATAGTTGCCCGGCTAGTGCGAGCGACGATACGGTGCAAAACGCGACGAAGAGAAAGAGTTTCATTTGACCTCCTGTAACGGAGCTTGCGATATCGGCTGTCGCTGCAGCGGCCGTGTCTGCTGCATGTCCAACGGTGTGAGCGTGGGTTTCGGGGCGTTCGGATCTCCACGCACGGGCAAACCCTTGCGCACCAGAAGATCCATGGCCCGGTCAATCGGAATCCGCACAACACCCACCTTGCGATCCACCCAACCGTAAGTCTTCAGTTCTTCGTCCTCGTGCGCCCGCAAGGTGGCCAGATCAACCTGCGGCGCGACTTGCAATCGCGGCTCGGGGAATTGCGGACGCGTATCCGCCACCGCCGCGGTTACTCGATCCACCCGGGTCCGCTGTTGCTGCGCCACATCGCGCTCGTGCAGCCAGGAAAACATCAGCGAAATGCCGAGCACGACAACGGCGACAGTCACGACCAATCCACCAGCGGCGATCCAAATCGGCCGGGTTTCCGCATCGGTCGTCTCGTAGCCAGGGTTGGCGCGTTCTGTTGGCTTACTCGTGATCATGGGGCTGAGCCTGTCTGGGGTCGTGACTTACGAGGAGCGGCCGGCTTCTTAAGCGTGCGCAGAATCCGGAAAGCCAGATACCGCCAATGCCGATCGGGGCAGCAAAATCCAGCCAATGCAGGACGATCCCGCCCTTGTCGAAAGAAGGTTCGACCAGCCAATAGTCATTCACCAAGTGCGCGAATAAAACAACCAGGGCAATGATAGCCAGCGGCGCGACCTTCTTCTTCAAATCGCGTGATAGGAGGAGGAAGAAGGGAATCAGGAAATGAAACAGAAAAAGGAACCATACGATGATCTTCCAGGACGAGGCAATGCGGTGCAGATACCAACCAATCTCATGCGGCAAGTTCCCCGAATAAATGATGAGCAACTGCCCAAAGGCCATGTATGTCCAAAGCATGATAAAGGCGAAGAGCAGCATCCCCAGATGGTAAAAAGTCGTGTCGTTGACCACGCTGAGGTAGGGTTCCTCCCGCCGTAGAAGCGCCAAAAGGCAGATCACAAAGACCAATCCGGTGAGCATCTGGCCGATGACAATCAGCACTAGAAACATGGTCGAATACCAGTCTGTCTCGAGGGAAAGCACCCAGTCTGTCAGGACAAAGGTCGCCGTGACGGGATAGATCACCAAGCCCGGTCCGCTCATGGTCCGCAGAGTTTTTGTCGCCTCGACGTCCGGAGTTTTATCCTGCGCGTAGGACAAGCGATTCATTCGCCGTGTATAGAAAATCCAGATCCCGAAGAAGACTGCCGCCCGAACGATGAAGGCCGGTGCATTCATATAGGCCTGCCGGTGGTGCAGTATCGGATTGGTCGCCACCAAGTGCGGATCCATCCATTCGTAAAGGTTCCGCAGCCCGAAACAAAGCGGAAGAAAGAGCAGCGCCAGCAAAGGCAGCGTCATGATCGCTGCTTCGAAAAAACGGCGAACGGGCCATCCCCAACGGCCACCGGTTAGGTGGTGTATCATCAGGAATTCGAGGGAACCAAAGGCAATTCCCGCCCAAAAAAGATAGGCAAACAGATAGGAGATGAAAAACTGCCGCGTATCGAAGAACGCGCCGAAAAGGCTACAGAGGAGGCCGATCACGCCCACGATGAGGGCCTTGGTTTGCCAACTGCCGAGCCGGGACTGGATGGCGCTTTCGTTCATGGTGTTTCCAATCGGGTGCGGTCCGGATCGGGGACATCGTTGATCCGGGAGTTTTGCGCGAGTTGCAGCGCTCGAATGTACGCTGCGATGGCCCAACGGTCGGATGGCTCGACGCGCGCCGCATAGGAGTACATCACGCCGTAGCCATTGGTAATGACGTCGTAAAAATGCCCAACGGGCGCATTGCGGAGTCGTTCGCTATGATAGGTGGGCGGCGCGGGAAAACCCCGCTGCACGATCATCCCCTTCCCGTCCCCGGTCCGGCCGTGACACTCCGCGCAATAGATATCGAATCGTTCGCGGCCCCGCTCCAATTCTTCGCGTGTTACCGCCACGGGCACCGTCGTCACCAGTTTCCCGTCTTCCGTCTTCCCTTCGAAGTACTCCGAATCCACGTCTGCGTGGCCCCGCGCCACGGTATGCGGCGGAAGCGGCCGCGCGCTGGCGCCATCCCGAAAAAAATCGTCTTCCGCATAGGTTTTGTAACGCGGCTGGTTGAACATATCCGGGCGACATCCAGCGCAGGCGAAGAGAAGCAAGGCAGGTGTGGCTCGGAGCCAGTTCACAAGGGCACCTCCGAAACAGCGATGGGTTGCAGCCCTTCGAGAAAGCGGCGCACCGCACCCGCCTCAAACTTCTTGTCCGTCGCTTCAATGCACAGAAAGAAGCGATCGATGGAAGCGCGCTCGAAGTTCGGCGCATGAAAGATCGGATGGTACGGTTGTGGGAGTTTGTTCATCGCGAGCGACCCGAAGAAGGCAAACAAGGCCGCGAAAAGGATCGTCAATTCGAAGGTGATCGGGATGAATGAGGGCCAACTGTGCAACGGCCGGCCGCCAATGTTGATCGGGTAACTGACGACATTGGCGTACCATTCCATGTAGTAACCTCCCGTCCCGCCAATGATCCCTCCGATGAGGACCACCAGTGGCACCAGCGTGCGTTTCCGCCCGAGGGCCTCGGGAAGGCCTTCCACCGGAAACGGGGCGTATGCATCCATCCGCTTGTATCCCTGGTCCCGCGCCGCCCGCGCCGCGCTCAGCAATTCCTCATGCGTCGAGAACTCCGCGGCAACTCCGAAGATGGAGGGTTGCTCACTCATGCTTCGGCGGTCTTCGGTTCGGCGACAAACTCCCGCGTTTCCGAGATCGAGATCATCGGCAGGAAACGCATGAAAAGGAATTGAAGTGTGAAGAACAGACCGATGCTCCCCGCGAGGGTCGCCCAATCCCAGAAAGTCGGGATATAAAGATGCCAGGCCGAAGGCGTGAAATCACGGTTCAGGCTGGTAATAACAATCACGAACCTCTCCACCCACATCCCGAGGTTGATCGAAAGCGCGATCAGGAAGAGGAGCAGCAGATTCATTCGAATTTTCCGCGACCAAAGCAATTGCGGGATGATCACATTGAGGATCATCAGCGCCCAGAAGACCCAACCGTAGGGGCCAAAGGCGCGATTCTTCATCATGTATTCCTCGAAGACATCGCCGCTGTACCACGACATAAACGCTTCGATGAGATAGCCATAAGCGACGATCTCCCCCGTGACCAACATCACGTTCGCCATGTTATTGAGATGGCGCATCGTGATCAGACTCTCCAGCTTGTAGAGCTTTCGCACTGGAATGACGATGTTGAGCACCATGGCGAATCCGGAATAGATCGCGCCGGCCACGAAATAAGGTGGAAAGATAGTCGAATGCCATCCGGGAACAATGGCGACGGAAAAGTCGAAACTTACGACGCTGTGCACGGACAAGACGAGCGGAGTGGCGAGACCGGCCAAGAGAAGATAGGCGGATTGCTGCCGCTGCCAATGTGCGGCCGAGCCGCGCCAACCGAGCGCCAGGACACCGTATATCCGCTTTTGCCAAAGCTTGACCGCTTTATCGCGAACGCTGGCCAGATCCGGCACCAAGCCGAGATACCAAAAGAGGAGCGACACCGTGAAGTAAGTGCTCACCGCAAAGACATCCCAGACGAGCGGACTGCGGAACTGCGGCCAGACACCCATGGTATCGGGATACGGCAGAATCCACCAAAAGACCCACGGACGCCCCAAGTGAAGCAAGGGAAACATCCCCGCGCAGGCTACCGCAAAGAGGGTCATGGCCTCGGAGAAGCGGTTGATCGCGGTGCGCCACCGCTGGTGAAGGAGTAACAGGATGGCGGAGATAAATGTGCCAGCGTGCCCAATCCCGATCCACCACACAAAGTTGACGATCGCGAAGCCCCAAGCGACGGGAATATTAATCCCCCAAATACCGACGCCTTTGGCAAAGAGCCAGGTCACCGCCCACAGCAGGAGCATGAAGAAGATGAAACCCAGGCCGAAGCCGAAGTACCATTGGCGCGGCGGATGTTTCGCCAGCGGAATGGAAGCGATCCTGTCGGTCACCGAGTCGTAGCTCTCGCCCGGCGCCAGTAATCGCGACGGATAACCGAGCGGGGTAATTCCCAATGGCTTGTCCGACGGATCGGTCATGATTTCATTTCCGGGTTGGGGTTACGAAGTTTCGCGAGATAACTGGTGCGCGGACGTGTGTTCAGTTCGCCCAGCATCCAATAGTCGAGGGGCTGCCCCTTGAGTTTCACTACCCGGCTTTCGGGATCATTGAGATCGCCAAAGACGATCGCCTCCACGGGGCACGCCGCCTGGCAGGCGGTGATAATCTCCCCGTCGCGAATCTTGCGGTTCGCGATTTCCGCGGTGATCCGCGCCGCATTGATTCGCTGCGTGCAATAGGTGCACTTTTCCATCACGCCGCGCGAGCGCACAGTGACGTCGGGATTCTTGACCATCTTTTGCACCGGGGTCATCCCGGCGTTGAACTCGAGGAAATTGAACCGCCGGACTTTGTACGGGCAATTATTCGAGCAGTAGCGTGTGCCGATGCATCGGTTGTAGACCTGAACATTAAGCCCTTCATCGTCATGCACCGTTGCTCCGACAGGACACACCAGTTCGCACGGCGCATTCTCGCAATGCATGCATGGCACCGGCTGATTGTTCACTTCCGGATTATCCAGCGAACCCTGAAAGTAGGCATCGACGCGAATCCAATGCATTTCGCGCCCGTTGGCCACCTGAGTCTTTCCTACGACCGCAATGTTATTTTCCGCCTGGCAGGCAATCGTGCAGGCATTACAGCCGATACAGACATTCAGGTCGATCGACATCCCCCATTTGTAACCGTCGTATTTAAATTCGTCCGGATGATAGAGAGTAACATCGCGTTCAGGTCGCGGCTCCTTATGCGCTTCGAGAAAGCGAGCGTTCGCGGTAAACTCTCCGATCGTCCCGGAGCGGACGATATCCCGGCCTTCGACGCTATGATGCTTTTGCGTATCGACGAGCGGGTACTTCTCGCCCGTTCGTTTGATTTCCAGGCCAGCGCCGGACCACAGCGCCTGGGATGTTCGCAACGCATAGGCATTGAATCCCGTCCCGGCGCCGACCCGGCCGGTGCGTTCGCGACCATAGCCGAGGTGAAGCGTCACGGAATTCTCGGCCTGGCCCGGCATGATCCAAACGGGCGCGCGCAAAGTCCGCCCGCCAAACTTCAGGGTAACGACGTCCCCATTTTCCAATTTCTCCCGCTGGGCGAGAACCGGACTGACAAGCGCGGCATTGTCCCACGTGAGTTTGGAAATCGGTCGCGGCAATTCCTGAAGCCAGCCATTGTTGACGAATCGACCGTCCCAGATCGACGGATCCGGGCGAAAGAGGATTTCGAGTTTCCCGGAGGCCTGGGCCGTTTTCGACGGTGCTTTTGCCGTCAGCTTCACTTGCTGCGCCGGAGAGGCACTGCCAGCGACCACTCCATCGTTCAAAGCGGTGCGCCACGTTTTTTCAAAATTAGGCCACTTCTGCGCCTGCCAATAGGCGCGAACGATGTCGTAGGAATTGCGCCCGGGCGGCTGGAAAAGAGCATCGATCAGTTCGTGGGCCGTTTTGCCTTCGAACAGCGGTTCAATGAGCGGCTGAATGAGCGTGACGGTTCCGTCGAATGCACACACATCGCTCCAGCTTTCGAGAGCGTGGGCGGCCGGTATATGCCAGTGACAATAGCGCGAGGTTTCGTTCTCTTCGAAACCGAGACGCACCACCGTCTTCGCCTTCGCCACGGCTTCGGCAAATCCCAAATCCGCGGGCGTGTCGAAGACTGGATTGCCCTCCATCATGATGAGCAAATCCACCCCACCGGACTGCAGGTCCTTGATCAATGTCTGCAACGAGGTGAGCTGATTCACTGGCACCGGCTCAGCCGGAACGGTGTAGGTAATGGTCTGGCCAGAGTTATTCAGCTTCGCGTTGATGAGATGAGCCAGCACGTGAACGGCGGCTGGTTGCGTTTCCCCGGCAATGACGATGCCCGTACCTGGATGCGCCTGAAGGTCCCGCGCCACTGCTGCAACCCACTCCTCGTGCGGAGTTGCTGCCGCCTCCACCTCGAGGCCGAGCTTTTGCGCCAGTGAGCGCGCGATCGCTTCCACCTCCGCGGACGAAACCGGCAGGCGGTGATCCGCCATCGAGCCGGTGATCGTCGGAGTCGGCTCGACGGCATAGAGACGGCTCATCTTCGCACCGGCCGCGTCCTTGACCCTGCGCCGTTGGGCGAAGTTTCGCGCGTAGCGCAAACTCGACGGGTGCGTGAACAGGAAATCCGCGTCGAGCGCGAGGATGACATCGGCCTTGTCAAAAGCGTATTGCGTCTCGACGATTTCACCGAAGGCCTGCCAGGCCCCGTCGCGGATGTTATCCCGCGAGAGCGGTTCCCACTGGTGCCATTTCGCCGCGGAATACTGGTGAAGAAAGGCATTGAGCTGGCTTTGCAATGTCGGGGAGGTCGTTGAGCCCGTGAGGATGCGAATACCTGTGCCGGCTTTCGTCTGCTGATCCTGCAGGATGGCATGCATCGCAGAGACGAAAGTGTTCCAATCGCTGGGCTGGCCGGCACGCAAGACGGTCTGAGCGCGATCGGGATCGTACAGATCGAGCACCGCCGCCTGCGTGAAGACTTTCGTCGCCCCCAAACTCACAGGGTGATCCGGATTCCCCTCGATCTTCGTCGGACGCCCCTCATGGCTCGTGGCTACAACTCCCTGGGCAAAACCGCCGAGCGTCAGTGCCGTGGCAAAATAAAGTGGCTTGCCCGGCGTCAGTTCCGGGGGCTGCCGAACGTAGGGCACGATCTTTTCCAAGGGTTGCTTGGTGCAGGCACTGAATCCGGCGAGTGCAAAGGACGCCGCCATCAGTTGCAAAAAGCCACGCCGGCTGAATTCGTCGCCCCATTCCGAAGCGCCCGCAGGAAATTCGCGGTGCAAAAACTCCTCGAAGGCCGGCGTCTCCGCGACTTCTTCGAGGCAGCGCCAGTACTTCCGACCTCGCGTTCCAGCCAGCCGTTGGCGAATCGTATCCAGGTCGAGAGGGGCGTCCGCTTTCATTAGTGATGGCAGACGCTGCAATTGGTCAGGCGATCAGTATGCACGTGATACTTGCTGACGAGATCACGCCCGAGCGCGGCCTGATCCGCGGGCTTGGTCCATTTCATATTGAAGACTTCCTCGCGCGGCCGGAGCTGATTTTCCGGCGCGCGGTGGCATTCCAGGCACCACTTCATGTAGAGCGTGTTCTCGCGCCACATCAGCGGCATTTGATCCACCTGGCCATGACACGTGACGCACCCGACTCCTTTGTTCACGTGAATGCTGTGATCGAAGTAAACGAAGTCCGGCAAATCATTGACCCGTGTCCACTTCACCGGCGTATTCGAAGCCAGACTGCGATGGATCGGGGCGAGCAGCGGCGCCTGGGTCCACAACTGCGAATGGCAGGTCATACAAGTCTCCGTCGGCGGCAAGCCGGCGTAGTGCGAAGTCTCGACCGAAGTGTGGCAGTAGCGGCAATCGATTCCGAGGCCATCCACGTGATGCTTGTGGCTGAAAGGCACCGGTTGTTCCTGAGGAACGTGCACGTAAGTGGAGTACGGCGACCAGTAGATGGCGTCCGTCGCCCATCCTCCGAAGATAATGGCCGCAACCACCCCCACGATCGAAGATCTGGCGATCGTATTCGCGCGGGGTGAAAAAATCTGCGCCATGGCATCGGTGTTGTTCCCTCATCGGGATGACGGCGCGGCTATGACCCCCCACCGGCGAAACCATCACCGCGCTCGCATTCACAGCGTGTCAGTTATGCTTTCGCACGTAGTTTTTCGTCGCACACCAAATGAATGGCCGTATGACTTCGGCGTCGCTCTGTTTGCTCTTCTCCCGAAAAACAAACTCTGCCGCCCACGGGTGCGCGCTTCCCGCGCTACGAGTCCTTCGGCAGTTTCTGGAGCGGCGGCAGCTTCTGCTTGAGAGTGAGCACCGGGCCAAAAAGATCGCCCAGCTTCGACGCCCTCTTCACGACTTCCTCGGCCTCGAAGGTCAGCGCATCGGCGCTTTTTCTTTTCAGAGCTTCGTGGACTTCTTCCCACGTCACCGGCGTGGAAACGGTCGGCCGCTCCTTCGCCCGCAGCGAGTAAACGCAGACGGTCGTCTTCTTGTCGTCGTTTTGACTCCAGTCGACGAAGACTTTTCCTTTGCGCAGGACTTTCTGCATCCGCGTGACGACCGCGTCCGGATATTGTTTCTCCAGCAAGAGGGCGACCGCGTGGGCGAAGGCTTTCGTTTTGTCGTAAGTCACCGCTGTGTTCAGCGGCACGAAGACTTGCAGACCTTTGGACCCAGAGGTTTTCGGGAAACACTGCAGCTCCAGCGCATCGAAAATCTCTTTCAGCCAGAGTCCCACTTGACAGCATTGCACGATGTCCGCGGGCGCACCGGGATCGAGATCGAAGGCCAAGGCCGTCGGACGTTGAATGGCTGGGGCGCGATGCAGGAAAGTGTGCAACTCCAGATCGGCGAGATTCGCCGCCCAGACTAGCGCCGGAAGATCGTTCATCACGCAGTAGTTGATCTCCCCGCCTTCGCTCTTCTTCACGCGTGCCGTCTTGACCCATTTGGGCCGATGACTCGGACATTGCTTTTCGTAAAAGAAGAATCCGTCGACGCCGTCCGGATAGCGCTTCAGACTGATTGGCCGGTTCTCGAGGTGCGGCAGCAGAAATTCCGAGATCCGGATGTAATAATCGATGACCTGCCCCTTGGTGAAACCGCACTTCGGGTAAAAGATTTTGTCGAGATTGCTGACCTCCAGCTTCCGGCCGGCGACTTCGAGCGTGCCTTTCGTGCCCATGGATCAAGAGGGTCTTTCGCGAACGACGTCCTTCGCCCACTTGTCTTCCCGTAATCCCAGAAAGACCGGCTGACGCAGCAGATTGTCGCGCGTCCACTCCCCAAATTTCACCTGACATACCATCACTGGATCGACCCAATGGCAGCGCTTCATTTCCGCCACAGTAATGCCCTGGCGCCAGCGGCCGCCATGTTTTTCCGGAAGATTTGCAAAGGGACAGGACTGGCGCGCGATTTTTTTGAAAGCGGCGTGGAGCGCGGTGAGCCGCTTTCGATCAAAGCCCGTCCCGACTTTGCCCGTGTAAATCAGCTCCTTGCCTTGGTGCACACCGACCAGGATCGCCCCGAAGTGGGGCCGCGTGCCTTCCGGATCCGTATATCCGCCAATGACGAATTCCTGCTCCTGCTGGAGCTTGAGTTTGACCCACGCTCCGGATCGTTTGCCGCTCTCGTAAAGCGAGTTCTCGCGCTTGCCGATCAGACCTTCCAGGCCCAGCTTTTGCGCCTGCTTGAGAAGCGGTGAAGCATCGTCTCCCAGTGAGTCGGAAAAGCGGATGAGATCGGGTGCTTTCTTCAGCAACTGCGCGAGCTTTCGTCGTCGTTCGTCAAATGGACGATCGACCAGAGATTCGCCGTCCAGTTGCAATAGGTCGAAGGCGTAAAAGAAAAGCGGCGGTCGTTCCTCGCCCAATTCGCGAGCTTGCAACAATTGGAAGGAAGAACGCCCCTTCTCGTCCAGAGCGACAATTTCACCATCGACAATCGCATCTTGCGCCGGCAACGAAAAAATGGCGCTCATCAATTCGGGAAATTTGCCGCCGAAATCCTTTTCATTTCGGGAAAGCAAACGCGCCTGACTTCCGCCTTTGAGCGCCAGCGCCCGGTATCCATCGAACTTGATCTCGTAGAGCCAGTGACCCTTGGGCGGATGTGCGGCCAGTTTCGCCATCATCGGCTCGACGAATCGCGGTAGCGATGCCGGCTTCGGATTGCGTCGCTGGGTCGTCTTCGAAGATTTCTGCTCATTCTCCCGTGATTGCCAGACGCGATCGCCACGAGACAGTTGCCGCATCGAGTTTCCCGAGAGAACGGATGAATCCTCCCGTTTGGCGGAGAGTGGCTTCAAGTCTTCGCCGCCGCGAATGAGCAGCCATTGTTTGCCGTCCCGCAAGCGCACCAAGTACCACTCCCCTTTCAGCTTCCGGCCGTGAAGAACGAAATGCAGCTTGCCTCCGGCCAAATCCTTCGCCGGGGTCTTGCTGAGCGGTTCGTAGGTTCCCTGGTCCCAGACCATTACCGTGCCGCCACCATACTGCCCGGCGGGAATGCTTCCCTCAAAATCGATGTAGGCCAGTGGATGATCCTCCGTCTGCACAGCCAACCGCTTTTCGCCATGTTTGAAGGGCACCCCTTTGGGAACGGCCCACGACTTCAGCGTGCCGCTGAGTTCCAGGCGAAAATCATAGTGCAGGCGCGAAGCATCATGCTTCTGCACCACGAAACGATGTCCCATCCGACTCTTCGGAATCTTCGCCGCCGGCTCGGGCGTCTCTCGAAAATTCCTCTTCCGGACGTATTCCTTGAGGGACATAGCCGGTTACGCCGCCTTCTTCCGCGTCACGTGCCGCGATTTCACCGCCTTCCGCTTCTTTCCGGTTCCCGCATGCGAGCCACCCTTGGTTTGTTGCAAACTTTTTTGCAGCACCGAGACGAGATCGATGACGTTTGTCGCTTCGCGTTTCTTCGCCGGTTTGGGCAGAGCGTGATCCGGATGCTCAATCTTTTCCTCGATCAATTTCTCCAGCGCCCTGTGATATTCATCGGTATATTCCTCGGGCTTCCAATCCGAACTCATGCTGGAGATCAGTTGCCGCGCCATTTGCATCTCCGCCTTGCCGACCGTCTTTTTCGCCGGCTGATGGAATTCCGACTCGTCGATCAATTCCTCCGGAAAATGCATGAGTTCCAACATCAACCCGCTCTTTTGCGGTTTCACTGCGGCGAGATGCTGCCGGGCGCGGATCACGACCTTGGCAATGGCGATCTTGCCCGTATCGACGAGCGCATCGCGCAAGAGCACATACGCCTTGTCTCCTCCCTTGCCCACTTCGAGGAAGTACGGCTTGTAAAAAAGCAAAGGGTCCACCTCCTCGAGCGCGACAAAATTGATGATATCCACCGTCTGGGTCGCCTCGACGTCCACACGCGCAAAGTCTTCCTCCTTCAAGATCACGAACTTCCCCTTCTCGTACTCGTAGCCCTTCACGATTTGGTCCCATGGGACTTCCTTGCCATCCGCTTCGGCGACACGCTTGTAATTCACCGGACTGTGATCCTTGGCGCGCAGCAGGCGGAATTTCAATTCCTCCCGCTGCGTCGCCGGATAAAGCGACACAGGAATCGTGACCAACCCGAAGGTGATTGCGCCCTTCCAAAGGACTCTCATGGGGAAAAGATATGGAGGGCGCGATTTCGTTGCACGCACCCTCACGAATGCTTATCGCACCGTGCCTTATATGTGGCCGGTGATGGCGAGAATCACGATGATCAGCAACACCAAGCCGAGGCCGCTGCCGGGGTAATACCCCCATCCGGTGCTATAGGGCCACATGGGCAGTGCACCGACCAGGAGGAGAACCAATAAAACAATAAGTAGGACTGACATAAAAATACTTCCTTTCCACCCATAGCTTCGCGCGCCACTGCCCGGCGGATGGGACCTGAATTTGGCCCCGGCCGCCGATGCCCCCATCAGGGAAAAAGGCGCGTAATCCCATGCAGCCAGCAGCCCACCTGTCGCCGAATTGTAGTCCGCATGAACGCTGATCAGATTATTTGGGCTCTGTCCGGGTTCATTTTGGCAGGTTTGATAGCCACTATTTGATTCGGGTTTTTGGGGAGTGCCCGTCCGGAACAGGGGCGCTCCCTACCCGAGGCCAGCGATCCGCGATGGGCCTGCCGGGTCCGGTCAATCCAGTCGTCGGTCGGCGCGCGAATGCAGAGGGATGCCATTCACTGAACCAACGTTATGATGTGGATCGTTCGCCTGGCCTTGCGCCGGCCCTACACTTTCACGGTGGCGGCCATCATGATCGTCCTGCTCGGTATCGTGACGATCTTCCGCATGTCGACGGACATCTTTCCGTCCATTGATATTCCCGTGGTCAGCGTCATCTGGAGCTACGCCGGCGTGGCGCCGGAAGAAATGGAAAAGCGCTTCTGCACCGTCACAGAACGGGCCATGACGACCACGGTCAACGACATCGAACACATCGAGTCGCAGTCCTACAACGGCGTCGCGGTGATCAAGGTCTACTTCCATGAGGGAGCGAAAGTGGACCTCGGCGTCGCCCAAGTGACATCCATCGTCCAGACGCTCCTGCGCACGATGCCGCCCGGCACGACACCGCCGCTGATCGTCCAATTCAGCGCCTCGAATGTGCCCATCCTGCAACTCGCGCTCAGCAGCAAGACCCTCTCCGAGCAGGAACTCTACGACCTCGGGCTAAACTTTGTCCGCACGCAGCTCGCCACCGTGCAGGGCGCCCAGGTTCCCCTGCCCTATGGCGGCAAATCCCGGCAAGTGATGGTCGACATCGACCCGCAGAAGCTCTTCGCCACGGGCATCTCTCCATCGGATGTCACCAATGCCTTGACCGCGCAAAACGTCATCCTCCCGGCGGGCACGGAAAAGATCGGCGACCGCGAGTACACCGTGCGCCTCAACAGCAGCCCGGAGGTGCTCGACGCCTTGAACAATCTCCCGATCAAGCAAATCGGCCATGCGACCATCTACATGCGGGACGTCGCGCACGTTCGCGATGGCTTTGCCGTGCAGCAGAATATCGTCGCCCAGAACCGCACCCGCGCCGCGCTGCTCGTCGTCCTGAAATCGGCGGAAGCGTCGACGCTCGACATCATCAAGCGGGTGAAAAAGGCGCTCCCGGCCATTCAGAGCACTTTGCCGAAGGAACTGGATATCACGCAACTCTTCGACCAGTCGCTCTTCGTGCGCGCTTCCATCAATGGCGTGCTCAAGGAAGGCGTCATTGCGGCCTGTCTTACCGCGCTCATGATTCTGCTCTTTCTCGGTTCGTGGCGAAGCACCCTGGTCGTCGCCACTTCCATTCCTCTTTCCATCCTCTGCTCGGTCATCCTTCTCGGCGCACTCGGACAAACCTTGAACATCATGACGCTCGGCGGATTGGCCCTGGCCGTGGGCATCCTAGTGGATGACGCCACCGTCGAGATCGAGAACATCCACCGCAATCTCGGCATGGGGAAGCCGATGGTGAAAGCGATTCTCGATGGTGCTCAGCAGATCGCCACCCCGGCCTTCGTTTCGACCATCTGCATTTGCATCGTCTTCGTGCCGATCTTCTTCTTGAACGGCGTCTCCCGCTATCTTTTTGCCCCTCTGGCCATGGCCGTGATCTTCGCCATGCTGGCCTCTTATCTCCTCTCGCGCACGGTCGTTCCGACGATGGTCAAATTTCTCCTCAAGGATCACCTCGACGAAGTCGAAACCGAGGGCGAAGAACACGGCGACTCTCCTTCGCGGCATGATGGAAAATCCGCGAACACCCCTACCAGCCGTCACGATCGCATCGAGGCCTATCGCGCCAAGGCCCGGGCGCCGCAACTCGCCTTGCCCGCGGGAGAGATGCCGATTCTCCTGCCCGAACACACCGAGGATTGGCAACAAGCTCCGCCACCAAAGAAAGAAAAGCCTCCTCGTTTTGCCTGGATCCGCGGCTCGCTGGCCAGAGTCGGCGATTACTTCCACGGCATCCACGATGCCTTCAACCGCGCCTTCCAGCGGTTGCGCGATCGTTACACCGACGCCCTCGACTGGTCACTCGATCACCGCTGGGTTGTCTTTACGGCAATGGGCGTGATGATCGTTTTCTCGCTCTGTCTTCTTCCGTTTCTCGGCCGCGACTTCTTTCCCTCCGTGGATTCCGGACAATTCCGTCTGCACGTGCGCGCCCCGGAAGGCACCCGCATCGAATCCACCGAACAGCGGTTCTACGAAGTGGGCCGGCTCATCCGTCAAACCATCCCGGATAAGGAAGTGCAAACGGTGCTGGATAACATCGGCCTGCCGCTCAGCGGCATCAACCTGGCCTTCAGCGACAATGCCACAGTCAGCGCCGCCGATGGCGAAATCCTCGTGGGGCTCGATCCGGAACACCACGGCTCCACGCCGAAATACGTGCGCGAACTCCGCGAGAAGCTGCATGCGAAGTTTCCCGACATGAGCTTTTATTTCGCGGCGCCGGACATCGTCAGTCAGATCCTGAATTCCGGCCTGCCTGCGCCCATCGATATTCAAATCACTGGGCACGATCCGAAAAATTACGAGATCGCCAAGGAACTGCGGACACGAATCGCGGCCATTCCCGGCGCGGCCGACGTCCATATTCACCAACTCGTCCACGGCCCGGAATTTTGGGTGAACGTGGACCGCACGCGGGCACAGCAGATCGGCCTTACTCAAGAAAGCGTCGCCAGCACCATGCTCACCTCCCTGAGTTCCAGCGGCCAGGCCCAGCCCAACTTTTGGCTGAATTTCAAAACCGGCGTGAACTATAACGTCGCCGTCCAGACGCCCCAGTACGACATGGAGACGCTGAACGACCTGCGCAACACGCCGGTCGCGGCTCCCGGCCTGACGCATCCGGAATTGCTCGGCAATCTCGCCACCATCACGCGCAGCGAATCACCGGTCATCGTCAATCACTACAATGTCCAACCGGTGTTCGATATCCTCGCCACCAGCCAGGACCGCGACCTCGGCGGCGTGGCCGGTGACATCAACAAAGTCCTCCAGGAGTACAATCCCCAGCCCAGCTTCCTGCGAAAAGCCGCCACCTTCGTGGGCCTCGGCAGTTGGCTGGACAAGCACGGCTGGCTGAAAGTGCCCAAGTCGAAGCTGCCTCGCGGCTCCGTCATCCAAGTGCGTGGCCAGGTCGATAGCATGAACAAGTCCTTCTACGGGATCGGGCTGGGTATCTGCTTCGCCATCGTCCTCGTTTACTTCCTCATGGTGGTGAATTTCCAAAGCTGGACCGATCCCTTCATCATCATCATGGCGCTGCCGGGCGCCCTCTGCGGAATCATCTGGGTGCTTTTCCTCACCGGCACCACCCTCAATGTCCCCTCGCTCATGGGCGCCATCATGGCCATCGGTGTGGCGACTTCGAACTCGATCCTGCTCATCACCTTCGCCAACGACGAGCGCTGTGAAGGCGAGAAGGATGCCCGGGCCGCCGCCCTCTCCGCCGGTCACACCCGGTTACGCCCAGTGCTCATGACCGCACTGGCCATGATCATCGGCATGTTACCGATGTCGCTCGGATTGGGTGAAGGCGGCGAGCAGAATGCCCCGCTCGGCCGCGCGGTCATCGGTGGTTTGTTCATTGCCACCATCACCACCCTCTTCTTCGTACCCGTCGTCTACAGCATGCTGCGCAAGAAGGAGTTCGAGTGCGATGCGGACGAGAAATTCCAACGCGAAGCGGACGGCGAAGAAGAACACGAGCACGCCGAACACGACGCCTGACCCAGCCGTGGGCTTTGCCGCCCGCGAATCCTTCCACGAAATCTATGGTCGCCGAAGTCAAGACTCCGCCCGGGAAGCAGAGAGAAACATTACCACCCACCCGCCGGCGCGCCCCGGAACGGCGGATCGCCATTTGGGGCCCGTTGCTCGTCGTCCTCGCGCTCGCCCTCATGCTCATCGCCGGCATCTGGCGACACATCTCTCAGGAGTCCGCGCAAAAGCAATTTTCCCAGCAGATGAGCAAAACGTCCGTCGACGTGGTCAGCGTCAAGGCAGACTCCAAACCGCACAAGCTGTGGCTGCCGGGCAACATTGTCGCCAATCTCGAAACCACCATCTTCGCGCGGGCCAACGGCTATGTCGCCAAATGGCTCGTGGACATCGGAGACCGGGTCAAAACCGGCCAGGTCCTGGCGGAGCTCGAAACTCCCGAATTGGACCAGGAACTCCAAAGCGCCCGCGGCAATCTCCAGCAGAGCCAGGCCAACTACGATCTCGCCAAAGTTACCGCGGAACGCTGGCAGCAACTGGCGCAGAAACTGGTCGTCTCCAAGGAAGACAACGACACGCGCCAGAGCAACTTTCACGCGGCGGAAGCCACGTTGTCCGCCAACAAAGCCACGGTCGGCCAGTTCGAAGCTCTCCAGGCCTTCAAGCATGTAACCGCACCCTTTGATGGTATCATTACCTCACGCAAGATCGATGTGGGCTCGCTGGTTTCGCAGGGGAGCGGCACTGCCGGCACCGCACTCTTCTCTCTCGCCCAGACAGATCCGGTCCGGATTTTTGTCGATGTCCCGCAATCGGACGCACCGCTTGTTACCGTCGGCATGGAAGCGAAACTGTTCGTCCGCGAGCGCCCCAATCGCAATTTCACCGGCAAGGTCTTTCGCACCGCCGGGGCCATCGATCCCACCTCGCGAACGATGCTCACCGAGGTGGATGTTCCCAATCACGATGGCGCCCTTTTCACCGGTATGTACGCCCAGGTGAAATTCACGCTCACCAACCCCAACGGCCCGATCACCATTCCCGCCAACGCCTTTGTCTTCCGCGCGGAAGGACCGCTCGTCGCTGTGGTCACCAATGAAAACAAGATCCACTGGCAACCCATCAAAGTCGGCCGCGACTTCGGCACTTATATGGAAGTGCTCAGAGGGCTGGACGAAAACGCGCGCGTCGTCGTCAACCCAACGGATGACTTGACCGAAGGACTGAAAGTCGAGCCGAAAGAAGCTCCACCGGCGCAGCAAGATCCGGCCAAGCCAGGTTCTTCTCAAAAGGGCCAATCGCAACAGGACCAGGGCCAGCAAGGAAAAACCCAGCCCGCTCAACCGGCGCAAGGTCAATCCCAGCCACAAGGCGGAAAATAGGCCCACGGCGGACGCTGAATCTCCCACCCCCGTCCCATGGGCTCTGCGAAGAACTCGAAGTCAGGTGAGCACGCGGGCGAAATCCGCATCGGCATTTCCGGGTGGACATATCCTCCCTGGCGCGGCGTCTTTTTCCCAAAAGGATGGCCGCAGAAGCGGGAACTGGAATATGCCGCCAGACAGGTCTCCTCGATCGAGATCAATGGCTCGTTCTATTCCCTCCAGCGGCCCGAAAGTTATCGCGCCTGGTACGAAGCGACGCCGGCGGACTTTGTCTTCACCTTGAAGGGCAGCCGCTTCATCACCCACTTGCGACGGCTCAAGGAAGTGGAAAAGCCCCTCGCAAATTTTCTGGCCTCCGGACCACTTTGTCTGCGCGAAAAACTCGGGCCCATCCTGTGGCAGTTGCCCCCCAGCTTCCGCTATGACCGCGACCGGCTCGCCGCTTTCTTCGATCTGCTGCCGCGGGACACCTTTGCGGCGGCGCAATTCGCGCACCGGCATGACAACCGCATCAAAAGCCGCGCCGCAATGACCGCCGATCGACGCCGCCCGCTGCGCCACGCCCTCGAGGTTCGGCATGCCTCCTTTGAAACGCCGGAGTTTACCGACCTCCTCCGCGAACACGACATCGCGCTGGTCGTCGCCGACACCGCCGGCAAATGGCCGTTCCTCGAGGATATCACCAGCGACTTTGTCTATGTGCGGCTGCACGGAGACGAAGAGCTTTACACCAGCGGATACACTCCGGAGGCACTGCGGCGTTGGGCCACGAAGATTCGCTCCTGGGTCAAGGGCCGCGCCCCGCGCTCGGCCCACCAGCTTGGGCGGCCAGCCCGGCCCTCCCAGCGCGGACGCGATGTCTTCGTCTATTTCGACAACGACGTCAAAGTGCACGCCCCTTTTGACGCGATGTCGCTGGCCCATCGACTGGGCTTGGGAGCGCCGCCGGAGCCTATGCCCAAAGGGAAAGCCGACGACCGGAAGGCTCGCCGGCATTGGCCGGAAATGTCACAGCAATGGCGGATGCGACCGTGAAGGAGCGCGCGCCAAGCGCGCGGCTGGTCCGCCATTCGAATCAGGGTATTATGAGCACGACCACGACATCGATTGCGTCCGTCCTCAATTCTCTCATCGAAACCTGCCGGGACGGGCAGGAAGGCTTTCGCACAGCTGCGGAAAACGCCAAAAGCAACGACTTTAAATCTCTGTTTACCGAGTTGGCGGCACAGCGTCAGCTATTCGTCGGCGAACTCCGCCGGTTGGTTTCCGCTATCGGCGAAGAAGCCCAGACCACGGGCAGCGTGGGCGGCGCCATCCACCGGGGCTGGATGGATTTGAAGGCAGCCATTACCCACGGTGGCCAGCACGCGATTCTCGCCGAGTGCGAGCGCGGAGAAGACGCCGCCATCGACACCTATCAACAAGCCCTCGCTCATGAAGAATTGCCCGACCATATCCGGCGCGCCGTGGAGCGGCAGTTCGTGAGTATCAACAACGTTCACGATCGCATTCACGTCCTGCGCGATCGTCTCACCAGCCAGCCGGTGCTCGGCTAGTCCGCACAGCCAAGGCCTCGCCCACCGGCGAACCGGTTGGAGTCATGAGTACACGATTGAATCAAAAACGCGTAGCCATTCTCGCGGCCGATGGCTTTGAACAAGCGGAGCTCGAAGAGCCGATGAACGCGCTCAAAGAGGCTGGCGCCGAAGTCAGCATCGTTTCGCCGAAAGCGGGAAAAATTCAGGGCATGCATCACGCCGACAAGGGAGATCAGTTCCCGGTCGATATTACCCTCAACCGGGCGAAGCCCGACGATTTCGATGCGGTCCTGCTTCCAGGTGGCCTGATGAACCCCGACGAACTGCGCTCTACTCCCGCAGCGGTAAAATTTGTCCGCGCCTTTGGTGTGGCGGGCAAGCCGATCGCCGCCATCTGCCACGGGCCTTGGGTCTTGATCGAAGCCGGGTTGGTCCGCGGACGAACGCTGACTTCGTGGCCGGCGATCCAGAGCGACCTGAAAAACGCCGGAGGCACCTGGGTCGACAAGGAAGTGGTCGTCGACCATGGATTGGTCACCAGCCGCAAGCCGGATGATATCCCCGCATTCAATCGGAAGATGATCGAAGAGTTCGCCGAAGGGCGCCACGATCCGGCCTCCTCCAAGGCTAGCGCACCGGTCTTCTGAAAAGCTCCGCCTCGCGGCGTATTTATTTCGCGGCGGAGCAACCCGCGAGATGAGAAATTACCGCTAAGTCCACTTGACGGATTCGTCTACCCAACGGTTCTATGGCGTTTATATGTCCAGCAGGCGTTCCCGCACTCCCCACCCCCGGCGCGAGGTTTTGCCGCACCTCGAGAAAGCACCCACCGGCATCGTCGGTTTCGATGAGGTCACCAATGGCGGCGTGCCAGCCGGCCGGCCGACACTGGTCTGCGGCACTGCGGGCTGCGGCAAATCGCTCTTCGCCACGGAATTTCTCATCCGCGGGGCGCTCGAATTCGGGGAAGCCGGCGTGCTCATGACTTTTGAAGAAACCGCGGGCGACATTCGCAAAAACGTCGCCTCCTTGGGCTTCAATGTCGACAAGCTCGTCGCTCAAAAAAAGCTCTACATCGACCATGTGCACGTAGAGCGCTCGGAGATCGACGAAAACGGGGAATACGACCTCGAGGGACTCTTCGTCCGGTTAGCGCATGCCGTGGCCACCACCGGCGCGAAGCGCGTGGTCCTGGACACCATCGAGGCGCTGTTTTCCGGTTTTGCCAACCAAGCCATCCTGCGCGCGGAATTGCGCCGCCTTTTCGGCTGGCTCAAGGAACGCAAGCTCACCACCGTCATCACCGGTGAGCGCGGCAGCGGCACAGCGCTCACCCGCCAGGGCCTGGAGGAGTACGTTTCCGATTGCGTGATCTTGCTCGATCACCGCGTGAACGGCCAGATCTCCACCCGGCGGATGCGCGTCGTCAAATACCGCGGCTCGACCCATGGCACCAATGAATACCCTTTCCTGATCGACGAACACGGCATCTCCGTGATGCCGGTCAGTGCGTCGGGGATGAACTACGAAGTTTCCAATGCCCGCATCTCCTCCGGGATTCCGGAACTGGATGACATGCTGGGCGGCCGGGGCTATTACCGCGGCAGCACGATCATGGTTACCGGCACCGCGGGCACTGGCAAGACCAGTCTGGCCGCCCATCTGGCTGAGGCCACCTGCCGGCGGGGCGATCGCTGCATGTTTTTTTCTTTCGAAGAATCACCCGCGCAGTTGACGCGCAACATGCGATCCGTAGGCATTCAATTGCAGCCGTACGTAGACAAGAAGCTCCTTGAATTCCACTCCGCCCGGCCAACCATGCATGGCTTGGAAATGCATCTTGTACGGATGCACAAAATGATCGAGGCTTTCAAACCTTCCGTGGTCGTCGTCGATCCCATCTCGAACCTGCAATCGGCGGGATCGTTAGACGACTCCACCAACATGCTTATCCGGCTGATCGACTTTTTGCGGAAAAGACAGATCACCGCCTTCTTTGTCTCCCTCTCCACGGCAGGCGGACGCTTGGAAAGCACCGACGAAGGATTGAGTTCGCTGGTCGATACCTGGCTGCTGTTGCGCGACATCGAACTGGGCGGCGAGCGGAACCGCGGTCTCTATGTCCTCAAATCGCGCGGCATGGCGCACTCCAATCAGGTGCGCGAATTCCTCATCACCTCCAAGGGCGTGCGGCTCACCCCGGCTTATCTTGGACCGTCCGGAGTGCTCACCGGTTCGGCACGATTGAGCCAGGAAGCGCGCGACAAAATGGAAATCCAGTTGGCCGCGGAGGACATCGAACGCAAGCAACTGGCCCTCGAACATCGCCGCAAGGCCATCGACGCCCGAGTGGAAGCGCTCCGTGCCGAGTTCAAGGCCGAAGAAGAAGAGTTTTCCCGTGGCCTCGCGAGCGCACGTCTGAAGAGCGATACGATTCAGCAGGAACGCACGGCCATGGCCAAAAGCCGCAAATCGCTTTCCCCCACCAAGGAGGGTGCCTGATGAAATCCAAACCCGCCACCAAATCGAAAACTGCAGTCGGCGAAAGAGCCGCAACCAAAACCCGGCCGGCCAAGGCCCCGAAAGCCGCGGCCAAGCCGGCTGGAGCGCGCGGCAAATCGTCATCCGAATGGACGCTGCGGCTCTATGTCGCCGGCCAAACCCCGCGCTCAATCACTGCTTTCTCAAATCTCAAGCGGCTCTGTGAAGAACGGCTGGCCGGTCGTTACACGATCGAAGTCATCGATCTGGTGAAGAATCCGCACCTTGCCCAAAGCGATCAAGTGATCGCCATTCCGACTCTCGTCCGGAAGCTTCCGGAGCCGATCAAAAGAGTCGTCGGAGATCTTTCCAATACGGAAAGAGTGCTCGTCGGCATGGATATGCAGGCTACCAGTTGAAACCGGACGTGGGAGGCCCGATGACCGCCAAAAGAAAAGTCGCCAAAACTGCGAAGAGGGCCAGCGGAGACGAGTCGGCGGAATTCGAGAGGCTGTTGCAAAAGGCGCGGCTCTCCTCCGGACGAGGCCAATATGTTTTGCGGCTTTACGTCACCGGTAATACCGTTCGTTCCAGCCAGGCCATCGCCAATGTGCGTTCGCTCTGCGAGGAATATCTCAGCGGGCGATACGATCTCCAGGTCATCGACATTTACCAGCAGCCCTCGGAAGCGGCCAAGGGACAGATTATCGCCGCGCCGACGCTGATCAAGGAAGTGCCTGCTCCCGTGAGGCGGCTCATCGGCGACCTGGCCGACCGGGACAAGGTCCTCATCGGTCTCGGCCTGGAAAAAGTGGATGCGGGTGCCAAGGCACCGGCCAGGATGCATTGGTTGAAGCTATGAAGGCGCACGCCAGAAAGACCGGCAAAACGCCGGCGACGCCGACGAAAAAACCGTCCGCGTCGACAACTCGGTCCGAGAATGGAGTGCGCGGCCACTGGGTAACGCGGGAGGAGTTGACCAAGGTGCAAAATCGCCTCCTCGAAGCCCAGGAGACGCTCGACGCGATTCGCACGGGCGAGGTCGATGCCGTGGTCGTCAGTGGCCCGCATGGCAACCACGTCTATAGCTTGACCAATGCCGATCAACCCTACCGCGTTTATGTGGAGCGGATGCAGGAAGGGGCCGTCACCATTTCCGCCGAGGGCGTGGTGTTCTATTGCAACCAGCGGTTTGCCGACATGGTGAATCTGCCACTGGAGAAAGTCATCGGTTCCCGTGCCTCCGATTACCTTCCCAAAGACACCGTCGCCATGGTTTCCAACGTCATCGGCAAGAGCCAGGAACCGGTGAAGCACGAATGCACCCTTTCCTGCGGCGGCGGCCACGTTCTGCCCGTGCAGTTGTCGGCCAGTGCCCTGCCCCTGGAGGATCAGATGGTCATTTGCCTCGTGGTTACCGACCTCACCCTCCAGCGCGGCCAGGAAGAACTGCGCCTGGCCAAGGAAGTCGCCGAACGCGCCAACCTCGCCAAGGATGCCTTCCTGGCCACACTCAGCCATGAGTTGCGCACCCCGCTCACGCCCGCGCTCATGTCGCTCCTGGCGCTCGAACGCGAAGAGGATTTGTCCGACTTCGTCCGCGACGAGGTCGCGATGATCCGCCGGAACATCGAACTGGAAACGCGGCTGATCGACGACCTTCTCGATCTGACGCGCATCGCCAACGGCAAACTGGAGATGCACGCCGCCCCCATCGACCTGCACACCATCCTCTCCCGCGCCGTCGAAATCTGCCGGCCGGCCATGGATGCAAAGCACCAGAAACTCACTCTCCAGTTGAAAGCCCGCCAGTCGCAGACCGCGGGCGATACCGTGCGTCTGCAACAGGTTCTCTGGAACCTGCTCCGCAACGCCATCAAATTCACCCCCATCGGCGGCGCCATCACCGTCACGACCGAAAATCCGCGAGCCGACCGCTTGCGCTTGGAAGTCCGGGACACCGGCATCGGCTTCGAATCCGAGGCGGGACAAAAGCTCTTTCAGGCCTTCGAACAAAGTGGGCGCGGCATCACCCAGCAATTCGGCGGCCTCGGGCTCGGCCTCACCATCAGCCGTTCCATCGTCGAAGCGCACGGCGGGGAGATTCGCGGCCACAGCGAAGGTCCCGGCTCCGGCGCCGTTTTCACCGTGGTCCTCCCCTTGAAAAAAGTTCCGAATTCCCGGGCGGCGCGTTCGCGGACGGCCGCACCGCGCGCCGCTCGCGGCGCGGATGTTCTCATCGTCGAAGATCACTCCGACACGCGGGTCACCCTGGAGCGTCTCCTTGCCCGGCGTGGACACAAAGTCACGGTCGCCGCCACGGGCACGGCCGCTCTCAACGCCGCGTCCGTCGCGCGATTCGATCTCGTCATCAGCGATCTCGGGCTGCCCGACATGACGGGCAACGAATTGATGGCCCAACTGCGCGACCGCCATTCGCTCCTCGGTATTGCGGTCAGCGGCTACGGCATGGAAGCCGACGTGGCCCGCAGCCGCGAAGCGGGCTTCGTGCATCACCTTACCAAGCCCATCCAGATCGACCGTCTCGTTGAGCTGATCGACAAGATCGTCGCTTCGTAAAACCAGCCGCGGAACCGGACAGGCCCGCTGCGGAGCGAGCACGGCATTGGGAACGCCGCCTTATCTCGATGTCATGCTGAGCTTGTCGAAGCATCTCTCGCATCCCGTGGGCGGAGGCGGTGGCACCAAGCGCAGAATGCTCCCCACCACCTCCGCCCACAGAAAAGTCAGAGATCCTTCGCAGGCTCAGCATGACTTTAAAAAAGTGGCGCCCCATAAGCCACACCCGCTCCGCTTCGAGAGTTTCAGCGCCCGTTGCTGGGTCGAGCCATCCCCCATGAGCGCGGCTTAAAGCGGCAGCGCCTTCGCCGAGGGATACCCATGCTGCTCGCGCCCCACATCGCCGTCGTAAAACTTCGTCGTCTTGAATTTCTCGTAACGCCCATCGGCGGCGACGCTGCGCACCTTTTCCCGCAGCGCTTCCATTTCATCCTCTTTCATCGGCTGAAATCCGCGCGCAATCTCCAGGTTCTGGTGCAGCACGTCGAGCGAGTCGATGCCGCTGATCGTCGTCGCCACCGGCAGGCTCATGGCGTAGCGCAAGCCTTCCGCGGGCGTGATCGTCCCGCTGGTCACCAACTCGCCGCTGCCGCCCAGACTCTTCATGCCCAGGACGGCGATCCCGCGCTGAAGAGCCACGGGTAACACTTGCTTTTCGAAACTCCGAAACGTCCCGTCGCAGCAATTCAACGGCATCTGCACCGTGTCGAACGGAAATCCCGACTCGAGCATCTTCAAATGAATCGCCGGATCCTTGTGACCGGTAAAACCGATCCACCGGACCTTGCCTTGTTTCTTCGCTTCTGCGAGCGCCTCAGCGGCGCCACCCGGAGCGAAAATGAGATCCGGATCGTTGAAATACACGACCTCGTGAATTTGCCAGACGTCGAGATGATCCGTCTGCAATCGCCGCAATGAATCCTCGAGCATGCCCATGGCGACATTCCGGCCCCGTCCGTGGGTGCAAACCTTGGTCATCAAAATCACCTCGTCGCGCTTGCCTTTGAGTGCCGCGCCGAGACGCATCTCGCTTTCGCCTTTGTGATATTCCCAGGCGTTGTCGAAGAAGTTCACCCCGGCATCGAGAGCTTCGCCGACAATTTGGTCCGTCTCCTTCGCGTCACGCGGCACGCCCAGATGAAACCCACCCAGGCCCAGGGCCGAGACTTTGACGCCGGTGTTTCCCAGCTCCTTTTGTGGAATGGGCGCACCCTTCACCGCCTCCTGCTTTTCAACTCCCTCGACCCGCGCCACGGCCGCAGTGGCCGCGCCGATCGTCGCCGCTCCAGCCAGGGCCGCACCTTTCAAAAATTTCCGCCGGCCCAGTCCGGTTGCATCCGTCGTTTCGAGTGAACTCGGTTTCATGTGGGCAATTCCGGATAAGGCTTCCCGGTGTTCGTCGCCTCTTTCAGCATCTCCTTCACTTCCATTTGCTCCGGATCGATCGGGAAATGGTGGGCCAGCCGGGCTTCGGGATTATCGAACTGAAGCGATACCTTGTAGTGCTCGAAGCGTCCGTCCGCGGCCAGTTTCTGGCAACGCGTGCGCAAGGCTTCCATCTCTGCCGCCGGCAACGGCTCAAACTCTTGGGCGATCTTCAAGTTCTGCCTCAAGACATCCAGCTTCTCCATGCCGGTGATGGTCGTGGCCACGGGCAGGCTCATCGCGTAACGCAGCATTTCTTTCACCGTGAGAATGTTTTTCTGCAACGGCTCCGCCTTGCCCGTGAGCGGCTTCATCCCGAGGGCGGCGATTCCCCGCTTTTGCAACTCCGGCAACACCAGTTTCTCGAAGCTGTGAAAATTGGCATCGAAGGGATTGAGCGGCATCTGCACGGAGTCGAAAGGAAAACCCGTCTCGATCATCTTCAAATGGATCGCCGGATCTTTGTGCCCGGTGAATCCCACGAAGCGCACCTTGCCGTCCTTCTTCGCTTTCTCCAGAGCCTCCGCCGCGCCGCCTTTCCGGATGAAAAGCTCCGGGTCATTGTCGAAAGTCACGCCGTGGATTTGCCAAAGATCGAGATGATCGGTCTGCAAGCGATTGAGCGACTCGTGCAACATCTGCAGCGCCAGGCTTCCGTCGCGCCCGTGCGTACAGACCTTGGTCATGAGGAAAATCTGGTCGCGCGAACCTTTCAGCGCCTTGCCCATCCAATTTTCCGCCTTTCCCCGATGATATTCCCAGCAGTTATCGAAGAAAGTGATCCCGCCGTCGATCGCCTCTTTCACGATCTGCATGGCCGTTTTTTCATCGCTCGCACTCCCCAAATGATGTCCGCCCATTCCCAAGGCGGATATCTTCACCCCGGTATTACCGAAGCTTTTCAAGGGTATGGCAGGCATGACAGGTGGCGTTGACGAGTTTGGTAAGGGTTCGCGAATTCGCAGTCAGCAGGCCGTATGGTTTTTCATTTCGCGGAAAGCGGGCTGGCGATGGATTCCAAGGGCTGTCGCTCGGCTTTCACGCCCAGCACCGCCTCCACCACCGCGGCGCCGATCATCAGCGTCGCCCCGAGCAGGTAACCGAAGAAGAGCGGTTCACGGCTTCCGGCGCCGATGAGATGGCCGAAGAGTATCGGCGCCAGCACCCCGCCAGCGAGCGTGCCGACGGAGTAGAATATCGCAATCGCCAGCCCGCGGATTTCCAACGGAAAAATCTCGCTCACCGTGAGATACGCGGAGCTGGCCGCGGCCGAAGCCACGAAGAAAGTGCCGCTCCACCACATCGCTTGCGAATGCGCAGTGAGCATTCCGGCTTTGAAAAGCCAGGCGCTCACCGCCAGCAAAACACCACTGATTCCATAAGTCAGCACGATCATCGGCTTCCGTCCCACGGCGTCGAAGAGCCGGCCGATGATCATCGGTCCCACGGCATTTCCGAGGGCGATCGGCAAAAGATAAGAGCTCACCGACTGTGGGCTCACCCCGTAGAATGTCGTCAGCACCAGCGCGTAGCTGAAGAGAATGGCATTGTAGAAAAAGGCCTGGCTGGCCATGAGCGCCAATCCGAGGATGGATCGGCGGCGATGTTCGTGGGCAATGGCGTGCCAGATTTCCGGCCACGGCGTGTGATGGCGCACGCGCAGGCGGGTGACGGTGTCGGCCGGCTCCGGCAGATTTCCGACGTGGGCTTCCACTTTCTCCTCGATCCCCTTGACGATCTTTCCCGCTTCGTCCGGTTCGCCGTGCACCATCAACCAGCGCGGGCTCTCCGGCACCCAATGGCGAAAGATGAGGATGCACAGGCCGAGCAGCGCCCCCGCGCCAAAGACCAGCCGCCAGCCGAGCCAGGCCGGGATCATTTGCGCATTGAGCAGATAGAGCGTGAGCACCGAGCCCAGCACCGCGCCGATCCAATAGGTGGCGTTGATCGCCAGATCCACCTGCCCGCGCAATCGCGCCGGAATCAGTTCATCGATTGCCGAATTGATCGCCGCGTACTCACCGCCGATCCCCGCGCCGGTGAAGGCGCGAAACACGGCAAAGCTCCAAAAATTCCAGGCCACACCCGAGAGCGCGGTGGCCACCAGATAAACGCCGAGCGTGATGTAGAAGAGTCGTTTGCGTCCCCATCGATCCGTGAGGTAGCCGAAGAAAAGGGCGCCAATGACCGCGCCCGCGAGGTAGGCCGTGGCCGTCGCGCCGACCTGGGTATTCGTCAATCCCAAGGCGACGGGATTCTTGAGCGTCGCCGCCAGCGCACCGGAGAGGGTCACTTCCAGGCCGTCGAGGATCCAGGTCACCCCCAGAGCACACACGATCAGCCAATGCCAGCCGCTCCAGGGCAGGCGATCGAGCCGCGCCGGGACGCGAGTCTCGATCCATCCGTGCCGTGCAGAAATGGTGGAATCCATGGCGACGTTTTGCCAACAATTCGCAGCGCGGGCGCGCAGTGATTGCCCGGCCGGAATTTCCCTGGGCCTTCGGCTGCTTTCATCGCCACACAGACGTGGCAGAAATCCACGACAACTCCCGAACTTTTCCCTGACGTTGGCATCAGGTCACTGCCCGATTGGCAACAAATCCGACCACCGCTTAAGTCACTCCGGTGTCTTCTCCTTCCCGTTACAAAATTCGTTTTCGTGAAGCTGCGGGGCAACCATTTCGCGACGGCAGCGATTGGTGCTCGTGCAACGAATGCATTCTCATCATGCGCAGCCAATTTGCCGCCAACCCGACGCGCGATTTCCAGGTCGTAGACGAGTCGGGTTTGGTCATCGCCACCACGCTGGAAGAGGCCACACTCCCACGGACGTGCGGACAAAATTAGCCAGGGCTTAGCGAAGGCTTTCATGCCGATCACCTTTCGCGTGGCGCCCGCCACGAAGATCATTCAGACCCGCGCGACGGGCATCGTCAATCTCCAGGATCTCGTCCGTCATTTGCAGGTGAAGGAACGGCAGCGGATCCTGGCCTACCCGGAAGTCTTCGACACTCGCGGCGCTCAATTCGATCTCTCCATCATCGACATCGGGCGGCTCGTCGACGAAGTCCGCCGGGCGATGTCCTCCACCACGCCCGGCCCGGTGGCCGTGGTCACCAACAGCAATTTCATCCGCGGCCTGGCGCGCGCCTACGCTTCACTCACGATCAACGACAATCCGAGCTTCGAGATTTTTGACGATGTCGAAGAGGCGCGAAGCTGGATCACCCGCGCGGCCACCGCCAGCACCCCAGGTCCGCTGTCCGAATCCAGCCAGCAAAAGAGCTCGAAGGCGCCGCCCGCGACAAGCGCTCCATGATCCCTTGGAGCAGCGCGAGATCGATCGTTGCTGAATGGTGTTCCCACTCCCGTTCAGCGCACCGTAAACGGCCGCGATTCGCTGTCATTGCGCGTGCCGGAAATCGCTGGCCTCCAGTGGCGAGTTTCCTTTTCCATCACGAAACATTCGTGAGAGTCTCTTTTCATGGCCAAGCCCAAGTCCTCCCCAGCCGCTCCCCGGAAACGCAAAACTACGGCGGCCACGGGCTCTCGAAAAAAAGGAAGAAGGCCTAAGACTGCGTCCGCGCGCGAGCATCGGGCGGAAGATTCCCGCGGCAATTCCACGGAGGATGAGGAATCCGATGACGATTTGTTTCCCATCGTCGGCATTGGGGGTTCTGCCGGAGCGTTTGAAGCGATGGGTGCCCTGCTGCGCGCTCTGCCGACGGATACGGGGATGGCTTTTGTGCTCCTTCAGCACCTCGATCCCCGGGGCGGGAGCCGGTACGGGGAATTGCTCAAGCGCGAGACGTCGCTGCCGCTCGAAGAAATTACCGACGGCATGACGGTCGAGCCCAACCACGTGTACTTTCTTCCACCGGGCGCCCATGTGGAATTGTCTGGCCGCCAGTTGGTTCTCACGCGCGGCCCGGCGGGCGAACACATTCGCATGCCCATCGACCGCTTTCTGATGTCGCTGGCCTCCGAGGACAAGCACCGCTCCATCGGCGTCGTCTTGTCCGGCACCAATGCCGACGGCACCAGTGGATTGCGCGCCATCCGCGAAGCCGGCGGCATCACCTTCGCCCAATCCGAGCGCTCGTCGAAATACTTTGCCATGCCGGCCGCCGCCATCGCCTCGGGCTGCGTCGACTCCGTGCTCCCCGCGGAACAGATCGGCACGCGTTTGGGCCAGATCGCCCGGCACCCTTGGCTCCGCAAGACACCGCCGATCGAACCGCCCCGCGCGGATGCGCCCCAGAGCAAAGGCACGAGCAAGGCAATGACCTCCATTTTCGGCCAATTGCGCCAGGGTTCCGGTGTCGACTTCACGCTCTACAAGCGCAGCACGATTCAACGGCGTATCGCCCGGCGCATGGTCCTGAGCCGCGTGAACACCATCGAGGATTACGCCAAGCAGCTCCGCAGTTCGCCCGATGAACTCGACGCGCTCTTTGACGATCTCCTCATCAACGTCACCCAATTCTTCCGCGACAAGCAGGTCTACACGGCCCTGCAAAAGCGCATTTTCCCGAAGCTCGTGCGGAGCCGTCGCGCCGAAGGCGGCGATTTGCGCATCTGGGTGGCCGGCTGTGCCACCGGCGAGGAAGTTTACTCGCTGGCCATCAGCGCCTTGGAAGCGATGCGCAAGCTCGGCATCGAGGTGCGCTTGCAAATCTTCGGCACCGATCTGAGTGAAACCGCCATCAATATCGCCCGCGCGGGCAGCTATCCGCTGAGCATCGCCAATGACGTCTCGCCGGAACGTCTCCGCCGTTTTTTCAACAAGACCGATTCCTGTTACCAGGTCAATCGATCGTTGCGTGACCTCTGCACCTTTGCCCGGCAGAACATCTGCCAGGATCCGCCCTTTTCGCGGATCGACCTCATCAGTTGCCGCAACGTGCTCATCTATCTCGGCCAGGAACTCCAGCGACGGTGCGTCCCCATTTTCCATTACGCCCTCGCCCCGAATGGCTATCTCCTCCTCGGCTCCGCCGAAACCGTCGGCACCTTCGCCGACCTCTTTTCGCTCATCGACAAACGCCACAAAATCTACGGCAAAAAAATCACCCCGCTTCGCCCTCCGGTGGATTTCGGCAAGCCCCGGCTCACCCTCGGACCATTGCCGGTAAAAGCCCAGATGACGCGTCGCGAACATGACGTGGGCAGTGAAATCCAGAGGGAGGCGGACCGTCTCGTGCTCCAGCGGGTCGTCCCCAGCGGTGTCGTCATCGACACCCAGTTGCAAGTCGTGCAGTTTCGCGGCTCCACGGGCATCTATCTCGAGCACGCCAGCGGCGACGCCAGCCTGAACCTCCTGCAAATGGTGCGGCCCAATCTCGTGGTCGACCTGCGCGCCGCCATCCATAAGGCGCTCAAGCAAAATGTCGCCGTGCGCAAGGAGGGCATTTACCTCCAGCATCGTCGCGACACCCTCCTCGTCGATTTCGACGTGCTCCCCTTCAAGGTCGCCGCCGGCGGGTCCGAACGCTGGCTTCTGGTCCTTTTTACCAGCCGGCCCATACAAGCGGCCGATCTTTCGGCTCCCGATCAAGAGAGTCGCGGAGACGGCAAATCGCGGCCCGGCGTCGAAGTGCGGCTGCGCGATGAATTGCGCGCCACCAAGGAATCGCTTCAGGCGATCATCGAGGAACAGGAAGCAACCAACGAAGAGCTGAAGAGCGCCAACGAGGAAATCGAGTCGAGCAACGAAGAGTTGCAAAGCAGCAATGAGGAGCTGGAGACCGCCAAGGAGGAACTCCAGAGCACCAACGAAGAACTGCAGACCCTCAACGAGGAGCTCAATACGCGTAATACGGAGATGTCCCAGGTCAACAATGACCTGAGCAATCTCCTCAGCAGCATTAACCTGCCGATCATCATGGTCGACAATGCGCTCACCTTGCGCCGCGCCACCGCCCTCGGCGAGAAGCTCTTCAACCTCATCCCCACCGACATCGGCCGCCGCCTCACCGACATCAAGTCCAACCTCAAGATCAACAACCTCGACAAGCTCATCCGCCACGTCATCGAGACCCTCGAGACCGACGAACGGGAGGTGGCCGACGACCGTGGCGTCACCTATTCCATGCGCATTCGCCCGTACCGCACCCGGGACAACAAGATCGACGGCGCGGTCATCACCCTCGTGGACCTCGACCCGGTGCGGCGCAGCCACGTGACCTTGGAAAACCTCGCGGCCGCCGCCCAGACCACCGCCGAGGCCAGTGGGGCTTGCGTGCTGGTCATCGATTCGTCTCTGCAAATCCTCTCGGCCACGAGCGCATTTTACAAAACCTTCGGCATGACCAAAGCGGAGCTCGCGAACCATGTCATTTTCGACGCGAAAAGCGGGGCCTGGAAGATCACCGGACTGCGGGAGTTTCTCGAGAAAACCCTGGGAACGCGAGCGGCACGGCGCGGCCGCTCGGCCACCCATCGTTTTGCCTATGCCGACCGCCGTTTCGTGCTCAATGCCTGCGTCATCGGCCGCGATCACGAGCGATTGCTGGTCGCCGCGATTCAAGAACTGGAAAAAACCTGACCCGCCCTATTCCGTTGCGCCATGCCATCGGCCAGATCTCCAAAACTTCGATCGTCCAATGGAGACGTGGAAAAGGTCATCGACTATCTGCGCAAGGCACAAGGCCAGTTGCGCGAGCGCCACGAGAAGATGCGCCTCATCCAGGAGGAACTCCGGCAGTCGTGCCGCCGCTACCGCGATCTCTTCGATGCCGCACCCGTCGGCTACGTCACCGCAAACCTCTCAGGACGGATTCTCGAAAGCAACCGGGTGGCCGAAGCGATGCTCGGCCATGAGCAGGTGCTGCGCGGACACCTCTTCGAGCATTTCATCTCTTTGGACGACCGGCCCGCTTTTGCGACGCACTTCCGCCGCTGCCGCCGCGGCCTTGCCATGCGCCCCTTCGAAGTCGCGCTGCGCCGGCAGTCCGGCACGACCTTTCCCGCACAGGTGCGCCTGCTCCGGTCGCAAGCCTTCGTCGAGGACGTCGATGAACTGCGCATCATCATCGTCGATCTCACCGAAATGAAAGCGATCCAGGAAGAACTGGAAGTTTCCAAGCGCCATCTGGAACTGCGCGTGGAAACGCGCACCCGTGAACTGACTCGCATCAACGACGAACTGGAAACCGAAATCGCCCGTCGGCAGCGCCTCGAGGGCGAGTTGCTGGAAATCAGCGAACGCGAGCGGCGCCGCTTCGGCCAGGATCTCCACGACGAAACCTGCCAGGCGCTGACCGGCCATGCCATGGAATTGGCGACGCTTTCCCAACGCTTGAAAGACACCGAGTCCGCTCCCGAACTCCAGCGGCTGGCCGTCCGCCTCAACCAATTGGTCGAAAACACCCGGCGAATCGCCCACGGCCTCCATCCTGTTTGCCTGAGCGGCGGTCTCTCCGCCGCCCTGGAGGAATTGGCCACTCAGTATTCGCCAAAAATACCGTGCGATCTTCACATCGAAGATCTCGGAATCACCCTTTCGTCGGAGATGGAGCTCTCGCTCTATCGAATCGCCCAGGAAGCGCTCACGAACACGGTCAAACATGCGCAAGCATCCCGCGTCGTCGTCCGCTTGCACCGCAACGGAACTCGCATCGTGCTCAGTATCCAGGACAACGGCGTCGGTCTGCCGAAGCCCATGCCCGAAAACCCCGGTGGGATGGGACTGGATATCCTCAGTTACCGCGCCCGTTCCATGGGCGCGCAACTGACCATCGAAAGCCTGAAAAAGGGCGGAGTGCGAGTCACCTGCCACCTGCCAATCTCGGCCATCCAGCCCTGAAGCAGCCGGCCCTGGGTTCCAGCAGCTTTTCCCGGCTCTGGATCTCCGCCCCTTCGCCGCCGCCCTCGAGCGCCGGATTTAGAGCGGTTTCTCATTAATCTGACGCACACTGCAAGTAGCGGGAGCGCCGAAATCCAAACTCTGTCATCCTGAGCGCAAGGAGGGAGCTTCCAGCGACTGACTGAAGTCGAAGGACCTCCAATATCCTTCTTCTTCATCCGTCTGGTTATGGACAAGGTTGCGGAAAAAGAGAGCACCTACCGCTCCGCCCAGGAACCCGTGGAAATTAGAGGTCCTTCGACTCCGCCCATGCTTCCCCGCTCCGCTCAGGAGGACAGCATTTGGTTTTCGGCGCTTGCGCTTCTATCGTGCGACTGACCAAATCGAAAATGTCCTAGTGCCGGCCCAAATGGAGCAACGTCGCGCCCCACCCGAGCACCCCGCACACCGTGGCCAAGACTGTCCAGAATGGCAGCCAGAAGAGCAGCCGTATTTTGTCGCGTTTGCGGATTTTCATGGGAGTCCAGTTTGATTGAAAAAGTTGCTTTTAGGCCGCGTGATCCTCGACCATCGATTCGAGGCAAGTGGCATTCGCCGAGTCGCGGCCCAACGGGACAAACCGCGCGGATTTGAGATTGGGGGTCGTTTCCACTTCGGCTCCGCACATCCCCGCAAACTCCTGGAGGGCCTGATGCCGCGTCTGGCGATTTTCCGGGCAATGGCCGAGCAATCGGCGCAATTCATCATAACTCAAAAAGCAATAGCCGACCCGTTCCAAGGCACCGCGGACACGGGCGACGAGATCGGGGGAGAATTTCATCATGACATTGAGAGATCGCAGTACCCCGGTCAGGTGTTTGCCGGAATCGTGCATCGGGCAGAAATGATTGAAATCACCCATCAACCGACACTTCGGATTTTCCGCGGAAACTGCGTGCATCAAAATGGTTTTGCGGCGCTACCATCCAAGCGGTTCGGCCTTGTCGCGCCTAAGGTGGGATCTCCACGACCCGCATCCAGGGATGGTCGGGTTGCGTGCGTTTTATTACCGGCAATGAAACATTGTAAACCGGTACGCCGGTACTGGTTTTCGCTTCGGGTTGCCCGTTGTGCGCATGGCCGTGGAAAGCCACTTGCACGTTGAACCGATTGAGCGGCCCCTCCAGCCGGGTTGAACCTAGGAACGGAAAAATTTCCGGGCATTCTCCCTCTACGGTTTCGCGGATCGGCGCGTAATGCAGCATCGCCACGCGCTTTTCCGCCTCGATTCGCCCGAGCGCCCGCTCCAGGTGCATCGCTTGATCGACCGCTTCCTGCACGAAGGTTTTGATCAGCGGTTCCCCCCATGCATTCAACATCCGACGCCCAAAGCCTCCCCCGAAACCGCACACTCCGGCAAAACCGATTCCCCCGATTTCGCAGCACTCTCCGTCGAGCATCCTCGCGCCCGATTCCGTGAGAATCTTCCCCACTTCTTCGCTGCGTCCGGATTCGAAGTCATGATTTCCAAGGATGGCGAGCACCGGTATGGAGGCGTAATTGTGCAGTTCCTCCGCCAGCACGTACGCCTCTTCCGGCAGACCGTAGTCCGTCAGGTCGCCGCACAGCAAGAGCACGTCCGCCGCCTTTGAAGCCTCGGCAAAGAGCGGTTGAAAATGTCCCCGCGAAGACTTCGTGCAATGGAGATCGGCCGCCGCCGCGATCCGCAGAGGTTGATTACTCATGACTCTCCATGAATCGCCGCCGCACCGGCTTCCGGCGCTTTCATCATGTTTACTTTCCGAAAATCCAGACCCCTCCCGCCCCACTCAGCCGCGTTTCAGCCTTTATGAAGCCTCCGCGTCCCCAGCATGCCTCCGGGGAGGAATTCTACCGCGGAATCCTCGACGTCTTCAACGAGGGGTCGGTGGAATGTCTCGTCGGCGGCGCCTTTGCCATGCGCGTCCACGCCGGCATCGACCGGGACACAAAAGATTTCGATCTCATGTTGCGCCCGCGAGACGTCGAACGTGTCCTCGACCTCAGCCGCAAGGCTGGTTACCATGCGGACTTCGCCTTTCCCCACTGGATCGCCAAGGTGCATTTCGGCGAACATTTCATCGATCTCATCTACCGTGCAGGCAACGGCCTCTGCGAAGTCGATGATAGCTGGTTCGTCCCGGCGCAGGAAGCCGAGGTCCTCGGCCATCCGCTGCGCGTCTGTCCAGCCGAGGAAATGATCTGGCAAAAGGCCTACGTGATGGAGCGCGAACGCTTCGACGGCGCCGATATCATGCACCTGCTGCGGAGCACCGCACATGCGCTGGATTGGCCCAGGCTGGTCAGCCGCTTCGGCGAGGACTGGCGCGTTCTGCTCAGCCACCTCGTCCTTTTCGGTTTCGTTTATCCCCGGCAACGCCACGAAATCCCCGCGGAAATCCTCGACGATCTCCTGGGCCGTCTTCGCGATGAAAATTCACCCACCTCGGATGCCGACGAACTTTGCCGCGGCACGCTGCTCTCGCGCGCCCAATATTTGCCCGACATCGAGCGCTGGGGCTATCGCGATGCCCGCCTCGACCCGCGTGTCCGGATGACGCGCGAGGAACTCGTCACGTGGACCAACGCCATCGATCGCCTCCATCGCTCGAGGTAAAACGCTTGAAAATCAGGAAGCCGCAGCCCCAAGCCGAGTCTTGACTCTGCGCAGACCTTCGCCGTTGTTAATCGGTGGTTTGGCCCTGGTAAACACGCGCGCGGAAACGCTGCGACGCGAACCTGTTTAGTGCCATGCAAGCTGATACTCTTCCTCAAACTGGTTTCCATTGTCCCCTTTGCGGCGAACCCCTGGACCCTCACGCTATGGAATGCACGAAGTGCGACTGGGTCCGGCCGATCGCCCAATCGTCCGATTTTCGCCCTCCCCGTAATCCCCGTGACGTGGCCGCGGCCGTCTTGAGCGTGGTGCCGGGCGCGGGCCATTTTTTCAAGGGTTACCGCCTCGCTGCCGTGTTGATTCTGTTCCTCGGCGTTCCGATTATCGCCATGATGGCGTTTGCCTTCACCATGTTCATCTTTGGTTGGACCCTCATTCCCGCTTATTGGATCGTCGTCGCGGCGGACGCTTATATGCGGCGGGATTTGAATCTGACGCTGCCGAAACCGCGGCACGGTTGACGATTCGATGGATGCCATCGTCGTCGGTTCGGGGCCGAACGGTTTGGCCGCGGCGATTACGATGGCGCAAGCCGGATGGAAAGTCCGCGTCTTTGAAGCGCAGGAGACCCTGGGCGGAGGGGCTCGCTCTGCGGAACTTACACTGCCGGGCTTTGTTCACGATCGGTGTTCGGCCATTCATCCCCTGGGGATAGCCTCGCCGTTTCTGCGCAGCCTGCCGTTGGAACAGCACGGCCTGCGGTGGATCCAGCCGGAAGTTCCCCTCGCCCATCCGCTGGACGGCGGCACGGCCGTCCTGCTGCATCGGTCCGTCGAGCAAACCGGCTGGGAATTGGGTCGCGACGGACGCGGTTATCGAAATCTCCTGCAGCCGTTCGTCGATCGCTGGGAAGCGCTCCTCGACGAATTTCTGCAACCCTTCCTGCATTTTCCAAACCACCCTTTCCTCGCCGCCCGCTTTGGCGCGCATGCTCTCCTGCCCGCGGCCTGGCTGGCCCGGAAATGCTTTCGCGAGGAACGCGCTCGCGCCCTCTTCGCGGGAATCGCCGCCCATTCATTTCTGCCGCTGGAAGCCCCTGGCTCGGCGTCCTTTGGCCTGATGCTCGGGTTGCTCGGTCACGCCGTCGGCTGGCCATTGCCGCAAGGCGGGGCTCAGCGCCTGAGCGATGCCCTCGCCGCCCACCTGCGCGCGCTCGGTGGGACCATCGAGACAGGCCACGAGGTGACCACTCTCAACGCCCTCCCCAAGGTGGATGCGACTCTTCTCGATCTCACAGTCTGGCAGACCGCTCGCCTGGCCGGTCCCGCACTCCCCCGACGCTTGCGCGACAAGCTGGCGGCCTTTCCTCACGGACCGAGCGTTTTTAAAATCGACTACGCCCTCAACTCGCCGATCCCGTGGGCGGCCAAAGATTGCGCCCGCGCGGCCACCGTTCATCTCGCCGGCACCTTGGAGGAGATTGCCCTGGCCGAACGCGAGGTCGCGCTCGGCACCGTCCCCAGCCGCCCTTTCGTCTTGCTCGCCCAGCCGACGCTTTTCGACTCCAGCCGCGCCCCTGCCGACAAGCACATCGCGTGGGCCTACTGCCACCTGCCGCGCGGTTCGACCGCCGAAATGACCGAGGCTATCGAGAGCCAGATCGAGCGGTTTGCCCCGGGTTTCCGCAGTACCGTGCTTGCCCGAGCGCTCTCACGTCCTCGTGATCTCCAACTCTCCAACGCTAATCTCGATGGCGGCGATATTTCCGGCGGCGCGAGCGATCTCCGGCATCTCCTTGCCCGCCCTTTCCTCAGCCCCAAGCCCTATCGCCTCGGCCGGACTCGCTACTATCTCTGCTCTTCTTCCACACCACCCGGCGGGGGTGTTCACGGCATGTGCGGCTACCATGCAGCGCGTTGCGCTCTTTCCGATTCTCAACGACAGGCTTGATCTTCCGGAACCATCTGCGACTCATTGCCTCCCGCGAGTTCCGATCCGTGGAGCTACGGCTATCTACGATAGGCTCGGTAAGATCCCTGAGGATATCTTAGAGGGCGTCTAAAAAGTAAGTTGCGGCCCAGCCCGAAGGGCTGACGGACTGTAGCCGGGGGTAACACCCCCGGAAGCGACACCCCCACAACGGATGCACCCCGGAGGGTGTGCCGGAGTCGCCTTCCAGGGGTAATTTCC
>DASYAY010000036.1:0-7245 GCA_036501065.1 Chthoniobacter sp.
CCCTCTCCACCCCGATTCTTACGAATCTTCTTCCCGGAGGGGAGAGAGCTTCGCTCCCTCCCCTTGTACCCCTTCCTCAACTACACCTCCTGTGGGGAGGTGTCATTGACGTTACTGGGTCGATGTAATCGTCGTTGACGAGAAGACTTCGTCGTGGCCGAGACACTCGATCCTTCCTTCATCGATCTCTTGGGCTCGGGCCAGTGAAACGAAGTCAGCCACATCTTCATTGAGTGCCTCGGGGGACCCCTTGAGGCTTTTCAAAAGCGCTGCGGCAACCGCAAGTCGATCCTTGTCGGCAAGCGCAAGCACCTGGGCTGTCAGTTGCTCGGTGGATGCGGACATGCCTCCAAATTATGGTCGCTTTAAGCCCTGTCAGCGGGCGTGGGTCTCACTTCCACTGAACGCTTCAGGCGATTTGGCCTTGCCGGACTGCCGCGTGCGTTTTAACTGGTTGAGTTCTGTCCTTTTCAAGAGGGCGCGGTAGCCAAGTGGTAAGGCCGAGGTCTGCAAAACCTCTATGCGCCGGTTCAATTCCGGCCCGCGCCTCCAATTTCAACTCTTCCCGGTGCGAGGGGTTTCGAGAGACGATTTGTCAACTAGTACCACGTACCATCGTCTATTTCGCATATTGACCGGGGGCGACGAATGCTGGCATACTGGGGTATGCCACCCCGATACAAGGTCACCCTGACCGAAGACGAGCGCGGCCGATTGGAAACGCTCACCCGCAGCGGCAAGACCACTGCGCCGAAATACGTCCACGCCCGCGCTCTGCTGCTCTGCGATGCCGGCGGGCGGCGCGAGCCCTGGACCGTGGCCAAGATCGCCGAGGCGTTAGGAATCACCACGCGAACGGTGGAGCACCTGAAGGAACGATTCGTGGAAGAGGGCCTCGAAGCCGCCCTGGAGCGACGGCCGCGTGCGAAGCCGCCGAAGCTCACCTTCGACGGCGGTTTCAGCGCACGGTTGACGGCCTTGGCTTGCTCGCCGGCCCCAAAGGGGCGCACGCGATGGACCGTGCGATTGTTGGCCGAGAAGATCGTGGAGCTGAAGATCGCGCCGAAGATCTCCGTGATGAGCGTCCATCGCGCGCTAAAAAAAACGAACTTAAGCCTCACCTGAGCAAGTACTGGAAGATCCCTCCGGACGGATGCGCCTCGTTCGTCGCGTGCATGGAGGACATCCTGGATCTTTATCACGGACCATACGATGCGCTGTTTCCGCTCATCTGCATGGATGAGTCCAGCAAGCAGTTGATCGGCGAGGTCCACGCCCCCATCGCCCCGGCCCCCGGCCGCGGGCAGATCCTCGACCACGAATACGTTCGCAACGGCGTGGCGGAGATCTTTATGGAGGTCGAACCCATGACCGGCCGCCGCCATGTTGCCATCACCGAACGGCGGACCCGCACGGACTGGGCGAACTTCGTTAAAGGAATGCTCGAGGATCGCTACCCGAAAGCGATGAAGGTGATCCTGGTCATGGACAACCTCAACACCCACTCGACCGCCTCGCTCTACGAAGCCTTCGATCCCGAGGTGGCCCGGCTGCTGGCCAGCCGCCTGGAGATCCATTACACGCCCAAACATGGCAGCTGGCTAAACATCGCGGAGATCGAATTGAGCGCCCTCAACGGCCAGTGTCTCAACCGACGAATCCCCTCCCTCGCATTGATGCGATCGGAAGTCTCCGCTTGGGAGCGCGACCGTAATAACCGCGCCGCGACCATCGACTGGCGCTTTACCACTGCAGATGCCCGAATCAAATTCAAACGCCTATATCCGAAACTTTAGGTGGTACATGGTACTAGGCTCGGCTAACGAGCAGGCGCTGTTTCCAGCCGCTCAATCATCTGGCGCGCGGGTGCCAGGTCGGGCCTGATGCGGAGCGCGGCTTCGAATTCTTCCACGGCGTCGTCTCTTCGCCCGGGCAGCCGCGCCAGGACGCGGCCGAGGCCAAAGTGGGCCCCCACATCGTCGGGCGCGAGGCGGATGACGGTCCGGTACTCCTCGATGGCCTCGTAATCGCTTCCCGGCAGGCTGGCGAGCACCGAGGCCAAATCGTAGTGCGCGGCGACAAAGTCGGGCTTGAGTTGAATCGCTTTTCGCAGTTCTTGCGCCGCCTCGGGCAAGCCGCCGGGCGTCTTGGCCAGGGCGACGCCCAAGCTGTTATGAGGCACCGCAAGGATCGGCAGGATTTCAATCGCCGTCCGGAAGTCATCGATCGCTTCGGGCAAGTGCCCCGGCAACCTCTCCTGTTCCATTCCCTTCTTTACGTACGTGTAGGCGAACGTGGCCAGGATCTTCAGCGTCGCCTGATATTCTTTTTCCGCTTCCGCGGGCGAAGTCTTGGCAAGGGCGATCGCGAGGTTGGAGTGCGCGACCCAGTTGTTGTCCGTGACGTCGCGCGCATGCTGGAAGAGGGTAAGGCCGTCCTTCCAGTAGCCCAGTTGATGCGTGGTTGCGCCCGCGCATGCGACCAGGATCAGGCCGGCCATGATCGCCAGGAAGCGCCGGCTGCGCTTCCAAACGGGCGCCACTTCGACCACAGCCCATGTGCAGGCGAGGAAGATGCCGATCAGCGGCAGATAGCTGTAGCGGTCGGCCTTGGATTGGCCGCCCACTTGAATCAATCCAATGACCGGGACGAGGGTGCCAAGGAACCACAGCCAGCCGACCAGGAGGTACGGCCTCCGCCTCACCAGCAGGATGGCCGCCACCGTAATCGCGGCAAGGAGACAGCCCGCGAGTGCCGCCTGGGCGAGGGTCGGCTGAACCAAACCGTACGGATAAAATATGGCGAGCCGGGTGGGCAGAAACATCTTTCCCAGGTACCAGCAGTAGGCGATCAGCGCGTTGGCCAGCCGTTCCGACAACGGAAAGTGTTCGAGCGTGCCGACGGCGCCGCCCTTTGCCTGCGCGGCCAGGGTGACGGCGCACGCGGCGGCGGCCAAAACGAAAAAGGGGATCTTCTCCATCAGGATCCAGGCCCGGTCGCGGCCGGTCGCGGTTCGCCAGCGGTCGAGGGGCCAGAAATCCAAAAGCAGAAGGACGCAGGGAAGCGTGACCACCATCGGCTTGCTCATGAGCCCCAGGGCGAAGAACCCCAGGCAGAAAGCGTAATGCGCCCAGGCGGATCGTTGCCGATTCCGAGTCAGTTCCGCCCGGCGGGCATAGCTGAGCAGCGCCAGCATCCAGAAGAAGGCGCTCAAAACTTCCTTGCGCTCCGCGACCCAGGCGACGGCCTCGACGTGGAGCGGGTGGAGGCCAAAGAGCGCTGCGACGAACAGGCTCCCCCACGGCTTGCCGGTCAATCGGCGAAGCGCGAGAAAAAGCAGGACCGCGTTCAGCGCGTGCAGAAGTACGCTGGTTGCATGATGTCCCCAGGGATTGAGGCCGAACAGCTGGCAATCGACCATATGGGAGACCCAGGTGAGCGGATGCCAATTCGACGCCTCGGTGCTGCGGAATGCCCATCCGATGCCGGCCCAGGTGAGGCCGGCCGTCACATGGGCGTTTTCGGTCACATAGGTGGGGTCATCGTAGCTGATGAAGCCATGCGTGAGGGTGGGAGCGAAGACGGCCGCCACCACGACAAACAGGAGGGCGCCCAGAAGCAGGGTACGGCGGGGGGGCATTCGACGGAGAATGACGCGGGTGCTTGACAAGGGTTGCACGATGCTTGTGCTCCGAGAGCGGTGATTAACGGCGCGAAAGTATGCGTGGTCCTGCCCGCATTCAACGCTGCGAAGACCCTGGCGCGCACCCTGGAAGGACTCGACCGGGCGCTGATCGACGAAGTGATCGTGGTGGACGATGCGAGCACGGATGGAACCCAGGAGATGGCGCGCCGGCTGGGAGTCAGCTATGCCTGCCACCGGCGCAATCTGGGCTACGGCGGCAACCAGAAGACGTGCTACGCCCTGGCGCTCGCGAAGGGCGCCGACATCGTCGTCATGCTGCACCCGGATTACCAGTATGAGCCGAAGCTCGTTCCGGCGATGGCCCACGTTGTGGCGTCGGGCGTTTACGATGTCGCCCTGGCTTCGAGAATTCTCGGCCGCGGGGCGGTCGAGGGCGGCATGCCCCGCTACAAGTACGTTTCGAACCGGGCTTTGACCTTCGCGCAGAACCTGATGATCGGGCAAAAGCTCTCCGAGTATCACTCCGGCTTCCGAGCGTTTTCGCGAACAGTCCTGGAGTCGCTGCCGCTCCTCGCCAACTCCGACGACTTTCTTTTCGACAACCAGATGCTGGTGCAATGTCACTGGTGGGGCTTTCGCATCGCCGAGATTTCCTGTCCGACCCGGTACTTCCCGGAGGCTTCGTCGATCAACTTCCGCCGGAGCCTCGCCTATGGATTCGGGACCTTGGGAGTGAGCTTCGATTGCCTGATGGGCCGGCTGGGTCTCGGCCCCCGGGCCTATTTGGACCGCACCACGAGTTCCAAGCATACGCTATCGGTTTCGGCCCTCCGTGAAAGGATATCGGATACGAATGCAATCGTCTGATTCTCAGTTTCGACTGATCGGTTGCTCTGCGCCTGCGCCGACGAATGCGCCAGAGATGCTGAGCGAACTGGGGTGCGGCGATCATCGCTTCAGCGGCACGTCCTTTGGACGGGGCGAATGCGATTTTCAAACCTTCCTGCAGCAATGCTGCGACGCTGAGCAGGGGAAAAACCTTCCGCCGGGCAAAGTGCCACAGGGCACCTTCTGGCTCGTAGGCGCGGGTCAGTCGGCGGTCGGCATCGTTCGAGTGCGGCCCCAGCTCGATGAGCGGCTTTTCCTGTATGGTGGAAATATCGGCTACTATGTGCGCTCCGCTGAGCGTGGCCGCGGATATGGGAGGCTGGCGTTGAAGCTCGGCTTGGAAGAGTTGAAGAGGCGCGGAGTGAATCGTGCTTTGATCACGGTGAATCCGGCGAACCTTGTGTCGATCCGCGTGGCATTGGCGAATGGTGGAATTCAGGATGTCCAAGGAACGGATCCGGTCACGGGCGAAGTGGTAAATCGGTACTGGATCGCATTGAAGCCGGCTTGAAGCGGAGATGAAAAGGGATGACACCTCCGTCGGGAAGACGATCGCCATCGTCCTCAACGGAGCCTCGAGTTCGGGCAAGACCAGCATCGCCCGGGCCATACAACATCTGTCGGTCACGCCGGTCCTGCACGCGTCACTCGATACCTTTACGGACATGTTTCATTGGGCCGCCATCCCGGACGAGGAACAGAAACGGTCCTGTCATCGGGCAGGCGTGGCGAACTTCCATCGGGCATTGCCGATTTTGGCGGGCTGCGGGTTTCCCGTGGTCATAGACCATGTGTTCGAGGAATCCCAATGGTATCTGGACTGCATCGAGGCCTTGAAGGGAACCGAGACTCATCTGATTGGCGTGCGATGCCCGCTTTCGGAGTTGGAGCGCCGGGAACGGACGCGGCCGGATCGGCGCGGTGGCTTGGCCCGGTTTCAGATAGACCGAGTGCACGAGGGCAAGGTGTACGCGTTGGAGGTCGACACCTCCATCGACTCGGTTGACGTGTGCGCCGAAAAAGTTCTCGCGCGGGCGGGTCTTCCTACTCGGGGTTGAGCGTCAAGGCGCCGATTTTTCCGTCTTCCTGAATGGACAGCTCCAGGAGCACGTTCAGGTTTTCGAAATGGGCGCGGTAGAAGTACCGGATGGTGCTGCCGCGGTCGGTTGAGTGGAGGGCTTCCAGCGATCGGAACGCGCCATTGCCGGCGTATTCCGTTCTAAAGGACGAGCCGTCTTTCAATTTTTTGGACAGCATGTCGCACAGCGCCGGCGAAAACAGCGAGGGCTCAAATTCGCCTTTCCCCATCGCGACCAGAATGCCGGACAATTCTGAGGTCAGCGCGGGATTGGCATCGCGGATGGGTTCCGGCGGCCGGTAGGCTTGAAAATCCGCCCAACCGTACGCGGCGGCAATGGCGTCCAGCACGTGCATCATCGCGGGCGAGTTGTCATTTCGATTGATCATGATCGCCGCGCCTTGGCCCATTTCGACGGATCCCACCAGGAACGTGTCGAAGCCATCATTGCGCCCATTGTGCCAGAACTTTCGCGTGTGGCCGGTCCCGCGGAGGGCGATGCCGAGGCCCCACTGTCCGATTTGGACCGTGAGCATTGCGCGGGCGGTTGCCTGCGAAAGCACGGAGCTGCGCCCGGCGTAGGCGGCCTCCAGCCCCAGGGCAAAGCGGGCGAGGTCGGAAGGCGTGGTCCAAAGGCCGGCGGCCGTGAGTTCGGGATAGACATGAGAACCGCCAGCAACGGGCCGCCCGGTCACGTCGTGTCCGGTAGCAGCCGAAGCACGTCGGTCCGATGGCAATGGCTGCTCGAACGTGCTCTCGGTCATTCCCCACGGCTTCAGGACGTGTTCGGTCATGTAATCGGGAAACGGACGGCCGGTGACGTCAACGAAGGCCTCCAGCAGAACGACGTAGCCGCCGCCGGAGTAGCGCCAGAGCAGCCCTGGTTCGAGGTCGACGACTATGGGACGGTTGTTCGCCGGCCCCGCGCCGTTGAGCACGTCGACCACGGTGGGCAACGGGGCACCGGTTTCATATCCTGCGAACCCATGGACCGTCGTGCCGGCGGAATGCGACAAGAGCTGGCGGACGGTTACATTGGTCGCTTTGGTGAGAGCATTCGAAGGAAGCTTCCAAGACTTCAGATATTGATTGATGTCCGTATCGAGAGTGAGCTGGCCGGCTTCAACCCGCTGAAGGATCCCGACCGCTGAAACGGGTTTGCTGACGGAACCGGCCTGAAAAAGGGTTTCTGGCGTGACAGGATTTCCTGATGCCCGGCTGGCCACCCCGTAACCTTGCGCCTTGACGATTTTGCCGTGGTCGAAAACGGCCAGCGACAGGCCGGGCAGATGATGAAGGACGAGTTGGCGCGCAACCGCGTCGTCAACGGAATCGCCGGGCGAGGAGGCCACGCCGATCACGGCAAATAAGATGGCAAGAGCGTGAGGGCGCGGGCGGCAGCGGACGCAGCATTGGCTGCGGGTTTTATGAAAATTGATGAGTGGAGAGTATGGTCCCAAGGTGATTTGGAGCCAAACGCGGTTGGAGGTTCAAGCGCATGGGGACCATGCGCTCCAGTGCGTCATCAAATACATGAACTCAGGATGTGAAAGTCAGACCCCGGTATCGGCATGGATATCGGCAGCGGAAGGAAACTGCGCCGCCGCGAGGCGGGGTGGGAAGCAACCGGAAG
>DASYAY010000037.1:0-25822 GCA_036501065.1 Chthoniobacter sp.
CATCCGTCGCCCTCCCGTGCATGTCTCTGGTCAATACACGCGGCAACTTCAGGCACGCCTAATTTGAGTTTTACTCCAGCCATCGCTCTCTTTTGCCAGCCTCCCTCACATATGTCACGTTATTTATGAAAGATGGTATAACTCACGCACCCCGGCCGGGGTGCCGGAAATTACCCCTGGAAGGCGACTCCGGCACACCCTCCGGGGTGCATCCGTTGTGTGGGGTGTCGCTTCCGGGGGTGTTACCCCCGGCTACAGTCCGTCAGCCCTTCGGGCTGGGCCGCAACTTATTTTTTAGACGCCCTCTTAGCGGACAGCGACGGAACTAATGCAAACGATCGTCCTGGCGTCAGTCCCGCAGGGACGCCCAGAAAATAGCCCAGCGCTTTAGCGCTGGGAATCTGCAAAGAAGCGATGAGTCCCGCAGGGACGACACATCTGTAACCAGCCCCGCCCGTCCAACTCGCCCCCTGGAGCGGTCCACACCCAGCGCTAAAGCGCCGCGGCGCGCTGGGCAGCGGCAATGGTATTGGCCATGAGCATGGCAATCGTCATCGGCCCGACGCCTCCGGGCACGGGCGTGATCGCCCGGCATTTCTGCGCGACTTCCGCGAAGGCCACGTCCCCAACGATCTTATAGCCTTTCGCCGAGCCAGGGTCATCCACACGATTGATCCCCACGTCGATCACCACCGCGCCATCTTTCACAAAATCAGCACGGACAAATTCTGCGCGCCCAATCGCGGCGATGAGGATATCGGCGCCGCGGCAGACCGCGGCCAGGTTCTTCGTCCGCGAATGAGCAACCGTCACCGTGGCATCGCCGCCGGGACCTTTGTTCATGAGAAGCAGCGCGAGCGGTTTACCCACGATCATGGAGCGGCCGAGGACGACGACGTTGGCGCCGGCGGTTTCGACGCCGCTCTCGATGAGCAAGCGCTGGCAGCCGAGCGGCGTGCATGGGACGAAGCCATCGGGATCGCCGAGGGCGAGCTTGGCGACGTTCACCGGGTGAAAGCCGTCGACATCCTTGCGCGGGTCGATGGTTTCGATGATCGCCCGTTCGTCGATATGCGCGGGCGGCGGCGATTGCACGAGGATGCCGTGAATGGCGGGATCGGCATTGAGGCTTTTGACGAGCGCAATGAGATCAGCCTGGCTCGTGGAAGCGGGCAGCTCGTGCTTCACCGAATGCATGCCGAGTTCCAGGCACATCTTGTCTTTCGAGCGGACATAGGCGCGCGAGGCCGGATCATCGCCCACGAGCACCACGGCGAGTCCCGGTGTCACCCCGCGGGCCTTCAATGCGGTCACCGCGGTTTTCGTGTCCGCGTGCGTTTTCTGGGCGATGGCTTTTCCGTCAATGAGATTCATCTTCCACATGATGGGCGTCCCGCATGATTTGCTCAAGCCGGAGGCGCTGGGTTTCGAAGGCTTCGTCGCTATCGGTCTGGGGAATTTTCTCCAGCGCCAGAAACTCGACATTCACCACCGAGAAAGGCTTGGGAATCCGAAACGCATCCCAACTCTTCAGTTCCCAAAAGCGTGTGTAGTGGACGATGACCGGCAGCACCGGAATATCGGCTAGCTGCGCCAGCGCGATGACGCCAGGATTCAGCCGGTACTTCGGTCCGCGCGGTCCATCGGGAGTGATGGCGATATCGGCCCCAGCCTCGGCGGCACGTTTCATCTCAAACACCGCCCTGGTCCCGCGCCGCGAACTCGATCCACGGATCGCGCCGATTCCGAACTGCGCCAGAAAGGCGGCCAAAATCTCGCCGTCCTTGCTCGGGCTGGTCAGCGCCGAGGATCGCCGCGGGCACATGTAGTGAGTGAAAAACCAGGGAACGATGAAGAGCCGATTGTGCCAGAAAATGCCGGTCATCCGCACGGTGACGGGGAGTTGCAAAAAACCGGTGGGATCGTTGATCCGGAAGCGCAGCGTGGCGCAGAGTAATTTAACGATCCATCCACCGACGATCGCGATCAACCTGGCCTTGGTCGCCTGCTTCACTCCGCTTTCTCCGCCCAGCGGAATGCGCCCGGTACGGGCAATCCGAGTTGATCCAGAATGCGCGCCACGACGGTGTCGGCGACTTCCTCGATGGTCTTTGGCTTGGAATAAAATCCGGGCGATGCCGGAAGGATCAGCGCGCCGGCTTCCATCACGGTCACGACATTGCGGGCGTGAATGAGGTTCCACGGCGTTTCGCGTGGCACGAGGATGAGCTTGCGGCGTTCCTTGAGGAAAACATCGGCCGCGCGGAGGATGGTCGTTTCACTCGTGCCCGCGGCGATGCGCCCGAGGGTGCCCATGGAGCAAGGCACGACGACCATGGCGTCGAATCGCGCGGAACCGCTGACGAAGGGCACGTTCATGGTCTTGTCGCTGTGCTGATGCACCCCGGCGGTGACGAGCAATTCGCCGCCGAGTTCTTCGTAGATGACCTGTTTCGCGTATGTGCTGAAAACGAGGTGAATTTCGTGGGCGACCGGATCGAGCTGATCGAGCAAACGCTGCAAATAGATCGCGCCACTCGCGCCGGTCGCGGCGAGGACCAGTTTCATCAGAGATAATCCGCGGCGTGCAACCGGCGGGTGAGATCACCCTGGCGGGTGAGCAACTCGGCGTAGAGTTCTTTGTGATCGGTATCCGGCTTGGCGCGCGTTTGCTCATCGAGCTTCACAAACTTTTCCGTGAGGCTGCGGAAAGTCGTGGGCGAGCCCGTCGCCGCGTGGCTGGCATAGCCGGCTTGCAGGGCCGCGCCCAGCGCCGCGCCCTCGGCGGAAGCGAGGCAGATCGTCGGCACGCCGAAAATGTCCGCGGCGATCTGCCGCCAGACGGCGCTCTTGCTGCCGCCGCCGGTCAGCCGGATTTCGGTGGGCTGGATGCCGAGTTCGCGGAAGCGGTTCAAGCCGTAGCCGAGTCCCAGCGTCACGCCTTCCATGGTGGCGCGGGCGAGATGCGCCGGGGTCATGGTGTCGGTCTTCATGCCGTGCAGGACGCCGCTGCCATTGGGCAGGTTGGGGGTGCGCTCGCCGTTGAGGTAGGGCAGGAAAAGGAGGCCACCGCTACCCGCGGGCGCGGCGTTCACATTCTTCTCCAATTCCTCGTGCGACCAGCCGAACATCCGGCAGATTTGTTCGGTCGCGACGGTCACGTTCATGGTGCAGGCCAGCGGCAGCCACCGGTCGGTGCTGTCGCAAAACGCCGCGATTTCGCCCCGCGGATCGATCACCGGTTTGTCGGCAACGGCGTAGACGGTTCCGGACGTCCCCAGGCTCACCGTGACCACGCCGGGCTGGACGTTCCCCGTGCCGATCGCGCCCATCATGTTGTCCCCGCCGCCGGCGCTGACGGTCACTTCGCCCTTGGAGAGTCCCCAAGCCTCGCGCAAGTTTTCCCGCAGGAGACCGAACGGGCGGCGCGAACTGGCCAGGGGCGGGAGAGCCTGCATGAGATTCGGGTCGATGAAATCGATCAGCGCTTCGCACCACTTTTTCTCACGCACGTCGAGCAGGCCGGTGCCGGAGGCGTCACCGTACTCCATGCCCCGTTCGCCGGTGAGATGAAAATTGATGTAGTCGTGGGGGAGGAGAACTGTCGCGAGGGCCTTGAAATTGCGCGGTTCGTTTTCCTTCAGCCAGAGAATTTTCGGCGCGGTGTAGCCGGGCAGGATGGCGTTGCCGGCAAGCTTGATGAGCTCATCCGCGCCGCCAAATTCTTCCTCGAATTTCGCGCATTGCTCCGCCGTGGAGGTGTCGCACCAGAGTTTCGCCGGGCGGATCACTTTGTTTTTTTTGTCGAGTGGGACAAAGCCGTGCTGCTGGCCGCTCACGCCGATGGCTTTGACCGCGTCCTTTTTCTTGCCGATTTTCTCCAGGACGGCGCGCACGGTGTTGTCCACGGCGTCGATCCATTGCTGGGGTTCCTGTTCGAGATGGCCGGGGGGCAGGCCTTCAATCAGACCATAACTTTGCGCTGCGGTGGCGAGGATTTTGCCACTATCGAGATCGAGTGCGATCGTTTTGGTGCTTTGCGTACCGCTGTCGATACCGAGTGAGATCATGGATTTCAGATTGCAGAATTCGGATTTCGGATTGAAAAGCAATCGTCATCCAGGCAATCGCGAGGCTAAATGCGAATGCCGGAAACCGAAATCTGAAAATTTCCATGGTTAAAAAGCTCCTCCACACCCGCTATCGCGTGAGCGACCTCGAGAAGACGGTGTCCTTTTATCGGGACGTGCTCGGCCTCGAGTTGACCCGCCGCCATACCTCGCCGCGCGGCTCCCAACTGGTCTTTTTCAAGGCGCCGGGCAGCGAAGAAGAGATCGAGATTTGCAAATTCGACGGCAGCGGCGAAGTGAAAGTGGGCCACGACATCACCCATCTGGCCTTCGAAGTGGACGATCTCGAGGCTTTCGCCAAACACGCCGCCGGCAAAGGCTATCCCCTTTCTGATGGTCCCACCCCCACCGGCTCCGGTAGCGTCATTGCCTTTATCGACGCCCCCGAAGGTTACGAAATCGAATTGATCCAGCGCGCCTCATGATGACCCCAAAACTGGCAGCCACATCCGCATCCGCCTACGGCAATGGAGTTTGACTGGCTCGACGCTCCCTTCGACCTCCGGAAGATTTCGCCCAAGGAAATCGAGGAATCCTTTGAGGACCCCTTCAGCCTCCGGCTCCTGCCCGACGGTGTCGGAGACGACGAGAAGGCGCGCTATTTCAATCTCGGCAAGTCCGTGGGCGACCGCTCGATCTTTACGGTCTTCTGGACTGACGGAAAACGCTACCGGGCCATTCTTTCCCGGGAAATGACCTCGGAGGAAGTGGCCTTCTACGAGCGCAAAAACGCCGAGGCCAGCTACTGATCCCCCCTGCATGAAAGTCGTCACCAACTGGACCGAGGTCCCAAGTTTCGAAACGGAAGAAGACGAGGCCGCTTACTGGGCGGACTCGCGCGTCGACGTGCGACTGATGAACGCCTCGTTGCTCAAGACCGACACGCGCGAGTCGACCACGATCACGCTGCGCTTCGACCCGCGCCTGCTCGCGCGCATCAAGCGCATCGCCCGGTCGCGCTACCTGAATTACCAGAGCATGATCAAGCAGTGGCTGAGCGAGCGGCTGGAGAAGGAGTTGTAGGGGGAGTGCTCAGTGCTTAGTGCTTAGTGAATGGTAGCGCACCGGAAACTAAGCACTAAGCACTGCCATCCCTCACGCTATTTAGCGTTGATGAACGCCACGATGTCGCGCCGCAGCTTTTCCGCGTCGGGCAGATTCAGATACATCATGTGCCCGCTCTCGTAGTACTGGACGGTGAGGTTGGCGTGCAGGTTGGCGGGGATGTGCAGATGGTCGATGCTCAAGAGGGTGGAGTCCATGGGCACGGCGAGATCGCGCAGGCCAAGGCAGAAGAGGACGCGCAGCTTGGGATTGGTCTTGAGGGCACTGGCGAGGCGATCCTCGAGGTTCACCGCTTCGCCTTCGAATTCGCGGAAGCTCCAGTTGAGGCCGCCCAGAACGCGATAGGGCAGGTCCCAATCGTAACCAAGCTCGCCGCGGATGGTGGCATTGGCCGCGGAGGAGAAAGAGCCGAGGATATTGGTAAAGCTGGGATCGAATTCCGGATGGTTGTTCAGCCGATCGTAACCTTCGGACGTGACCCGGCCATCGAAGCGGCCGATGATTTTTCCTTCCTTGCGCAGGAGGTTGGAAAAAAAGAGCGATGGCGTAATGACGAGGTGCGAACGCTCGATAAGATCGCGGTCCAGCCCGGTGAGCCGCGCCAGTTTCTCCGCAATACGCGTCCGATCGGCGGCGGGCAGCGCGGTGCCCTTGATCAGCGCGAGGGCGTATTCGCTGCGGGCAAAGGCGCGGGACTCGGCGATCGCTTTCTCGCGATCGGCCTGCAAGTCCGGCGGGAGCTTGCCGTGAAAGTGGGCGGTGGCCGTGTAGCTGGGCAGGTAGCAAAGGGCGCCGGCGAAGTCGTTGTTGATGTTTTCGAAATTGATCACCCCGGAGATGCAGATGAAACCATCGAGATAGAGACCGTCGTGGCTCTGGAGGTACTCGCAGAGTCCGGAGCCGCGAATGCCGCCGTAGCTTTCGCCACAAAGATATTTCGGTGATTCCCAGCGCTGCTCGCGCGTGGTGAAGAGCCGGATGAATTCACCGACGCTTTCGATGTCGCCATTGACGCTCCAGAACTGCTCGCCCTTTTCGCCCTTGGCCGGACGGCTCGCCCCAGTGCCGACCGGGTCGATGAAGACGAGATCAGTGACGTCGAGGATCGAATTCGGATTCGACACGACGGGCGCGTGCGGATGATCCTGCAGTCCCTGCGGATCCACTTCCACTTTGCGGGGACCGAGCCCGCCGAAATTTAGCCAGCTCGCGGATGCTCCCGGCCCGCCGTTGAAACAAAAGGTGATCGGCCGCTTGGCCGCATCGGCCGTGGCCAGCGGTTTGCCGTCCGCTCCGACCGCGCTGTAGTAGATGAAGAAGACGGTGGCTTTCTCGCCGGAACCGTCCTCCTTGAGCAAAGGCAGCGTGCCGGTCTTGGCGACGTATTTGACCTCCTGGCCGGCGATGGTCACCGAGCCTTTGGATTCCTTGGGTTTCTCTTCTTTCGGCTTTTCAGCCTTCTCCTCCGGCTTCTTTTCCGGGTGCCCGGCATTCTCTTTCTTCTCGGTGTCCGGCTTCTTCTCGCCTTCTTCCGGGTTGGGGTGTTCGTCGGCAAAGGCGGAAAGGCCGAGGGAACAGAGGGCAAGTAGGGCGAAGAGACGAAGCGGGCGGATCATGGGAATGGGGTTAGTCAGTGAAAAACGCCGTTTCGTTCATGGGAAGCGTTTTCGCACTGGGCGCGCTCCGAAAGTTTCGCTCAGAGTTACCCCGGTAATCACAAACCGCATCCCCACGGCGCTTGCGTTTTGGAGTGCGGTGCTGCTGCACCGCTTTCGGAAAGTCTGCGGGGTGGGCCGCTTTCGGCAAAACTGAGGGAATATTGCTGAGCTCTTCCGCCGCCTTCGCCCGAAAGCGGTGCAGCAGCACCGCACTCCAAGACGCAGGCGAATTGCGGAGGCTTTGTCAGAGAGCGGACCGAACGGTCGCTGGCGAAAGAACGTCTACGCCAGGCACTTCTCCAGCTCGGCGTGGATTTTTTTGTCGTCGAGGTGTTTGCCGATGAAGACGAGCTGGCTGGTGCGGGTCTCGTCCTTTTCCCAGAGCCGATCCCACATGATGGTGAAGCGATTGTTCACGCCGTGGAAGATGGCACGGCGGGGATTGCCGGCGATGGAGATGAAGCCCTTGGAACGATAGACCTTTTCCTCCTCCGAGAGCTTCTGCACGAAGAATTCGAACTTCTCGACGTTAAACGGTTTATCGAACTCGAAGGAGAAGCTCTGGATGTCGTGGTGATGGCGGGTATTGAGCTCGTTGAGGAATTCCGGATCGACGGCGAGTTTCTGGTCCACCTTGAAGGCGTTCATATCGAGGATTTCTTTGAGGTTGGCCTCCGATTGATTGGTGCGGAAGATGGTGGCGTGCGGATTGAGTTCGCGCACCTTGGCCTCGAGATGGTCGAGTTGCTCCGGCGAGACGAGGTCGCTCTTGTTCAGCAAAAGGAAGTCCGCCATCGCCACCTGCTCGCGGGCCGTCTCGACTTCTCTCATCTGCTTTTCGATCTGCTCGGAGTCGACCACCGTGATGATCGAATCCATGCGCACGTACTGCTGAAGCTGTGGGATGTTCAGGAAGGTCTGGGCGACCGGTCCGGGATCGGCGATGCCGGTGGTCTCGATCAGCAAGTAATCGAAGCCTCCCTTTTTCACGAGGTTCTGCACGCCCTTGACCAAATCCTTGCGCACCGTGCAGCAGACGCATCCGTTGGAGAGCTCCAGCACGTCATCATCCGTCTTTTCAATGAGGGCGCCGTCGATGCCGATCTTGCCGACTTCATTGATGATCACGGCAAACTTGTAGCCGTGGTTTTGCTTGAGGATGTAATTGAGCAGCGTGGTTTTGCCAGCGCCGAGGAAGCCGGAGAGGATGGTGACGGGGACAGGATTCATAGTTCAGTAAAAAGGCGGAAGAGGAACGTAGAAGATGTCGCCGACATTTCCGCAAAAAAGAACTGGCGACTCTGAAATAACTCCAGAGTCGCCAGAAATCTTTGTGAGTAGTGTTGGGGAGCCTACTTCTTTTTCTTCAGAAGCGGCAGGCCGGTCTTGGTGTTCTCGGAGACTTCGTAGCCTTCCGGGAGCGCATCGATCGCACCGTCCTTGGCCTCAGCACCAAAGTAGTAAAGAGTGACCGTCTGGCCGCCCTTCAGCTCCTGATGGCGCTGATGGAGAAAGTAGGTTTTTCCTGATTTCTTGGAGATGACGCTGAATGCCATGGGAATAACTCGGTTGGGGTTGAATTGGGTTCTGGTTCGAGCTCGCGCGGGTGTGTTAAACAACACCCGCAGCCTTCAGCGTGGCATATGCGCCGTTCTTCGTCACGGTTTTAAGTGCACGTGTCGAAAGCTTCACGGTAACAAAACGCTTGAGTTCACTCACCCAAATGCGCTTCTTCTTCAGGTTTGGCGTGAAAGTGCGGGAAACGGACTTGGTGACGTGCTGGCCGATGCCGCCCTTCTTTTTGGCGAGGCCACGGCGATGGATCTTGCTCCCTTTGACCGGGCGGGCGTTGGTGATGCTGCAGACTTTGCTCATAAGAGAAAATTGGTAGGTGCGAAGTGGGGCGGGGACAATGGAGGGCCTGTCCAGTGTGGTCAAGGGGAAATTCAAGGGGTGGGGACCGCTTCTTAATCTTACTCTTAATCTTAATCTGATCCGAGCGGATGGGATTAAGATTAAGATTAAGAGTGCCCCCGCTACGCGCCTTCCAGGGCCGCCAGATCGGCGTCCACCATGATTCGGACCAGGTCCTTGAAGCGGGTCGTGGGCTCCCAGCCGAGTTTGGCCTTGGCCTTGGCCGGGTCGCCGATGAGGAGTTCCACTTCGGCGGGGCGCTCGTAGCGGGCGTCGTATTTGACGAATTTTTCCCATTCGAGTCCCACGTGGCCAAACGCTTCGATGATGAAATCGCGCACGCTATGAGTTTCATTCGTGGCCAGGACGTAGTCGTCGGCCTCGGCTTGCTGGAGCATGCGCCACATGCCCTCGACATATTCCGGCGCGTAGCCCCAATCGCGTTTGGCATCGAGATTTCCCAGGTAGAGCTCTTTCTGTTTGCCCTTTTTGATCGCGGCCACGGCCCGCGTGATTTTACGGGTGACGAAAGTTTCACCGCGCCGGGGGCTTTCATGATTGAAGAGAATGCCGTTGCTGGCGTGAAGTCCGTAGCTTTCCCGGTAGTTCACGGTCGCCCAGTAGGCATAGACCTTGGCCACGGCATAGGGGGAGCGCGGCCAGAAAGGGGTGGTCTCGGTCTGGGGCACGGCCTGCACTTTGCCAAACATCTCGCTCGAACTGGCCTGGTAGAACCGCGCCTGGACCCTGGCTTCGCGGATCGCCTCGAGGATGCGAATCGTCCCGAGGGCGGTGACGTCCCCGGTATTTTCCGGAATGTCGAAGCTCACCCGCACATGGCTTTGCGCGCCCAGATGGTAAATCTCGTCGGGCCCGATGCGGTCAATCAGGCGTGTCAGGTTGAGGGCGTCGGAAAGATCGCCGTAATGGAGAAAAAGACGGACGCCATGGACGTGCGGGTCCTTGTAAAGATGGTCGATTCGCGAAGTGTTGAAAGTGCTCGCCCGACGGATGATCCCGTGAACTTCGTAATCCTTCTCGAGAAGCAGGTCCGCCAGGTAGGAACCGTCCTGGCCGGTGATGCCGGTGATTAAAGCTTTTTTCATGATTGGTGGCGGTGCGGGCTCCGGTTCGTAGTTCCCAGTTCTCAGTTCTCAGTTCCCAGTGCTAAGTGGTGCGCGCTCTTACTGAGCACTGGGCACTGAGCACTGAGCACTGGGCACTGGGCACTGGGCACTATGGAGCAGTTGGAAAGACGAGCCCGACGGGCTCTGGTGGCACCGCGGAAGCCGACCTGATAGCGGCTCGTTGGGCGGCGATCAACTCCGCGATGCCTTTTTTTCCCAAGCCGAGCATCGCGGCGAGTTCGGTTTCGGAGAAAGTCTGCTCTTCGCCGGAGCCCTGCACTTCGACGAACTGGCCGTCTTCGGTCATGACGAGATTCATGTCCACGGAGGCGTCCTTATCTTCGAGGTAATTCAAGTCGAGCAGGGGCTGGCCGGCGACCACGCCGACACTGATCGCAGCGACCAGTTTCCTGATGGGGGATTTGGCCAGGAGGCCGCGTTCGATGAGCTTTTCGACGGCGAGCGAGGCCGCCACACAGGCGCCGGTGATGGAGGCGGTGCGCGTGCCGCCATCGGCTTGAAGGACATCGCAATCGATGCAGAGAGTGCGCGGCCCGAGCAGATCGAGATCGACGACCGCTCGGAGCGAACGCCCGATGAGGCGCTGAATCTCGACGCTGCGTCCGTCCAGCTTGCCCTTGGAACTGTCCCGCGGTTTCCGCTCCAGGGTCGAGTAGGGGAGCATGGCGTATTCCGCAGTCAGCCAGCCACCGGATACTTTCTGGTATTTCATCCAGTTCGGCACGGCCTCTTCGATCATGGCACTGCAAATGACGCGGGTGTTTCCCGAGGCGACCAGCACGGAGCCGGTGGAATGCGGAGCGATATCGGGCGTGAAACTGAGCGGGCGGAGTTGGTCGCTTTTGCGGCCATCGTTACGGGGCATGCGGGCCAAGGTAGGGAAAGAAAGGCGAAAGTGGGAAGGGGAAACATCCAACACCCAACATCCAATGCTCCGGCCGCTCCTGAATGGCGTGCGCATTCCTTCGCTGGTGTTTTTGGAGTGCAGTGTGGTGCTGCGCCGCCTTCGGAAGGCCCCCGAAAGCGAGGAAAAGTCGCTTTCTCCAAAACGCAAGCGATTGCGAGAGAGCGTTATATCAAGAGCGGTGCGGAGCCTATTGGATGTTGGATGTTGGGTGTTGGATGTTGGATGTTTCCTCCTCCCCTCCCAATTTTCCTTGTCATCTCCTCCCGTCGGTCCGAAACCAGAACTCCGTATGTCTGAATCCGCGCAGTTCACGTCGGCCCTTGATCATTCGGTCTCCGGTCTCAAAAAACTGATCAAGAATCACCTGAAGTTCAGCCTCGCTCGCGATACCCAAACGGCGTCGCGCCGCGATTGGTGGCTGGCCACTTCCAAGGCCGCGCAGAGCTTGATTATCGAGCGCATGATCGCCACGCAGTCGGCCCATCATCGCAACAACGCCAAGCGCGTTTACTATTTGTCCCTGGAGTTTCTCATGGGGCGGCTGTTTTCGAATAGCCTCTACAGCGCCGGCATTTTCGAAAGCATGGAACTGGCGCTCCAGGAGATGGGGCTGGATACGGAAACCTTGCGCCGTGAGGAATACGACATGGCCCTGGGCAACGGCGGCTTGGGGCGTCTGGCCGCATGCTTCCTCGATTCGCTGGCCACGCTCGATCTACCGGCGATCGGCTACGGCATCCATTACCAGTACGGCCTTTTCAAACAGGAGTTTCGCAACGGCCACCAGGTCGAATTGCCCGACGCCTGGCTGACCTTCGGGACACCTTGGGAGATCGTCCGCCCGGAGCATTCCACCGAAGTGCAAATCTTCGGCCAGGTGGAAAACGTCTTTGACGATCGCGGCAACTACGTGCCTCGCTGGACCGGCGCCAAAAAGCTGATTGGCGTGCCCTACGATATTCCCATCCCCGGCTACGGGACGAACACGGTGAATTTCCTGCGCCTGTGGGAATCCCGGGCGTCGGAGGAATTCGATTTCGAGGCCTTCAATCGCGGCGGCTATGGCGAAGCGGTGCGGGAGAAGAACGCCAGCGAAACGATCTCGAAAGTTCTCTATCCCAACGACAAGACCGAGAGCGGCAAAGAGCTGCGCCTCGTGCAGCAATACTTCTTCGTCGCCTGTTCGCTGCACGACATCTTCCGCCGGTTCCGCAAGGACAACGAGGCCTGGGAGGATTTTCCGGAGAAGGTCGTCATCCAGCTCAACGACACGCATCCGGCGATCGCCATCGTCGAGTTGCAGCGGCTCTTCCACGACGAGTACGGCATGACGTGGGAAAAGGCCTGGTCGCTGGTCACGCGCACCTTTGCCTATACGAACCACACCCTGCTGCCCGAGGCGCTGGAGCGCTGGAGCGTGCCGCTGTTCCAGAAAGTCCTGCCGCGGCATCTCCAGCTCATTTTCGAGATCAACAAGCGCCACCTCGAGCAGGTGGAAGCGAAATGGCCCGGCGACGTGCAGAAAAAGCGGACCCTCTCCATCATCGAGGAAGGCCAGGTGCAGATGGTGCGCATGGCGCATCTTTCGGTCGTGGGCAGTTTCTCCGTGAATGGTGTGGCGGCGCTGCACACGCAATTGCTGAAGAGCGATTTGTTCCCGGAGTTCGACCAATTTTACCCCGGCAAATTCAACAACAAGACCAATGGCATCACGCCGCGGCGATGGCTGCAGGCCTGCAACCCGCGCTTGAGCGGGCTGGTGACGAAGAAGCTCGGCTCAGGATGGGAGCGCGACCTGGATCAATTGCGCGGCCTCGAACAATATGCCGGTGATGCCGAATTCCAGAAGGAGTTCATGGACGCCAAGCACGCCAACAAGGTGGACCTGGCGCGGATCATCAAGACGCAGGTGGGCGTGTCGGTGAATCCCTCGGCGCTCTTCGATGTGCAGATCAAGCGGCTGCACGAGTACAAACGCCAGCACCTGAACCTGCTGCATATTCTCGCGCTCTATCGCCGGCTTTTGCAGAACCCGGACCTGGATATTGCCCCGCGAGTGTTCGTTTTCGCGGCCAAGGCTGCGCCCGGCTACGACCTGGCCAAGTGCATCATCAAGGCGATCAATTCGGTGGGCACCCATATCAATGCCGACAAGCGGATCAACGACCGGCTCAAGGTGGTGTTCCTGCCGAATTACCGGGTGTCGCTGGCCCAGCGGATCGTCCCGGCCGCCGACCTCTCGGAGCAGATTTCCACTGCGGGCAAGGAAGCCAGCGGCACGGGGAACATGAAGCTCTCCCTCAACGGCGCCATGACGATCGGCACACTCGATGGAGCCAATGTCGAGATTCTCGAAGAAGTCGGGCCGGAGAACATTTTCATCTTCGGGCTCACCGTGGAGGAAGTGACCGCGCTGGTGAAGAAGGGCTATCGGCCGCACGATTACTACGAGGCCGATCCGGAACTGCGGGCCGTGGTCGATTGGATCGGGTCGAATTATTTCACGCCCGACGAGCCGGGTTGCTTGCGGATGCTCTGCGACAATCTCATCCACAGCGATCCCTTCCTCGTGCTCGCGGATTTCCAGGCTTACAGCGAGACCCACAAGCTCGTGGATGCGGCCTTCAAAGACAAGGAGCGCTGGGCAAAAATGGCGATCCTGAATACCGCGCGCATGGGCAAGTTCTCCAGCGACCGGACCATCTCGCAATATGCGAAGGAGATTTGGAAATTGGATCCCGTGAAGGTTTGAGCCGCCAGACGCAAGCCGGAGGCTTGCTGGATCGTAGCCGGGGGTGATACCCCCGGAATTGGTTCCACAAGGCGGATGCACCCCGGAGGCGGTGCTGGAAATCTCCTCGCTACTCACTGCTCCGGCACACCCTTCGGGGTGCTGACGATATGGGGCGTAGTTCCGGGGGCGTTGCCCCCGGCTACGGTCCGGCAAGCCTTCGGCTTGCGTTCGACGAAAGGAATGAGCCTACCCGTGGCAGGCCCTATCGTTGAGTCAGCGCTTTTTGGACCGCTTCCTGCACCACGGTCGTTTCGAGGAAGCCCAGGTCGCCATCCGGCGCGGTGACGACCTTCACCGCCGGATTGGCCGGCGCCCAAACGGCGGGATCCGTGGGGCCGAAGAGCAGCACGCACGGAGCCCCGGTCGCGGCCGCGAGGTGAGAGATGCCGCTGTCGTGGCCGATGAAGAGCCGGCAGCGTTCGAGGATGGCCACGAGATGCGGGAGCGGCAAATGGTGCGCGAGCAGAACCTGGTCGCGGGGTAAGGCCGCGCGCACGGCGGACAGCGGAACGTCGTCGGCTTCGCCGCCGACCAAGAGGAGCCGATGATGCGGCGCGGATGCGATGAGCCATTTGGCCAGCGAGACCCAATGGCCGGCCGGCCAGTTTTTCCGCGGGCTGCCGCTGCCGGGATGAATGGCGATGACCGGCGAGCCAGAAGCCCCGAGAAATTCCACGGCCCGCTGACGATCGTCTTCGGAAGGATGGAGACGCGCGGCGGTGTCCTCGAGAAAGAGCGCCAGTTTTTCCAGCGGCCGGGCCAGTTGCTGGGCGGCATGCAGGGAGTCATCGATCCGCGAATAGGCGGCGAGATAATTCTTCACGCCGGCGCGGCGCAGATTGTTCTCAAAGAACGCGTCCGGGTCGAAGAGATAGCTGATGACCTGCTGAAAACCGGCAAAGTATTCCACCAGTTCGGGGGACAAATCGGAATTCGGGATGAAGAATCCGGCCATGGGCCCGTACTCGATGGAGCGCGTGGCGTCGGCGTAAAAGCGGCCGCGCGCGATCTCGACGATGTGTTCGTAGCCGAGGATCTCGAGATGAACGTCGGGAAAATTCTCCCGCAACAGCCGAATGGCCGGGAGAGTGAGGACGAAATCGCCAATGGCCCCGCCACGAATGACAAGGATGCGCGGCTTCACGAGAGAATCCGCTTCGAAACGACGGCCGCCGCGCGCATGGGCGCGGCGAACCGGTTTACCGCGATTGGCCGGGCATCATGCCGCTGAGCGGCCCCTGGCCTTCCCCTTCCAGCGGCCGATTCCACGGGATGCTGGTGGCGTTGGGATCGGTCTGCGGAGTGGAACTCTGCTGCTGCGGATCGCCGGCACATCCAGTGCTGAAAACGACCGCCAGAGCGATCAGGATCATCCCCAGAAAACGTGAGATCATGAAAAAAACGAAAGATTTATTGCCCGGACGGAAGGACCGGGGCGGTCGTCACGTTGGTCGGGGCTTCAGGAGTGGGCTTGTTATCCGGCATAGTCGCTGGCGTCCGCCCTTGGAAAATGACGGTGTCTCCCGGCTGAATCGAGATGCCGCGGCGTACACTGGAGGGAATGACATCGGCGATGGAAGTCGAAGGCTCGACCGAGGTGATCCGCAACTTGGCAACCGGCTCGTTGCCGCGCACGACGATCAATGGGTCGTCGACCGTGATTCCCTGCTTGTCGCCGACACTCAAGACGACGAAATTCCAGCCGCCGTTGACGGCAAGAATCCGCGCACGCAAACCAGTCCGGGCGATATGCGCTTCGCGATCGTGCTTTTCCTTCAGCAGCTTGGCCAGCTCTTCTTCGCTCGCCTTGCTCTTGGCGACGGTGCTCTCAAACAACTGCGCCTTCTCGTCGCGCTCCTTGACGGCGTTGTCCCGCTGCGTGGTCATGTCGGCGAGGTTGGCTTGAGCCTCTTCCAACTGCTTCTTCGGGACCATATCGGGGTTCGCTGCCGGATTCGCGGCGGCATCGGCAATCTTCTTGTTCAGCGTGTCGATCATGACCTGCTTTTCGGCGATATCCTTCTTGGCGTCCTCGGATTCCTTTTTCGCCGTCGTTGCCGCCTCTGTGGCCGCAGCAAGCTTCTCAGTCGCGGCCTTTTCCGCCTCCTGGGCCTTGGTTGCCTCATTCGTCGCCGTCTTGGCACGAGCCTCGGCAATCGAAATTTTTCCAATCGCATCCTTCCGATTCGCTTGGAGGGCATCCACCTTGCCTTTCAGCATGAAACTAACCAGCGCCGTGGCTAGCATGAACGCTGCTGAGATGCCAATGAAGAGTTTAGCCATAGACGGTTTGTAAAAAGATAGGGGTAACGGGGGACGGCCGGATAATGCCGGCTACATCACGAAACGCACTTTAAAGCCGCGAAAATTTATCATTGCAAGCGGTTTCCCCTAATTTTTCACAAACAAAGCATTTGTCTTGGAGAATTTGCGGGCCAATAATGCGCCCTCCGTCAGGGACTACGGATTGAAGGCAGACAAACCCCGCCAGGGCCGGAAGGCAGCAACGGTAGTCCGACTTTCCTTGTCGTAGCTCTCTGGCGGCTTTTTTTATTTTGCCTCTTTGATTCCTGTTTCATTCGGCCTCAGTTTTTCTTCTGTTCCCAGGGTGAAGGCGGAAAAGGTTCGCCCGAAGAAAAAGGCGCTCATTTGTGTTGGAGTCGGGTAGAAAATCCTCTAATTGCGCCCCACGCCCCATGTTTCGCACCGGTGCACAGTTCATGCTCCTCGTTTTGCTGGCCGGTCTGGCACTGATGAATCAGTCCCGGATCGAGCCGCTGGCCACCTGGGACAACGATTTCGCCGATTTCCTGGCGATGAATTGTCCCCGGCACGCCGTGCCGGCGCCGGTCACGCTGGTGGGCATTCACGATTCCTATTTGGCGGACCATCCCTGGCCCTGGAACCCGCTGGAGTTTTCGGTTTTCTTCCAATCGGTCCTTCCTCTGAAACCCGGCGTGGTCGGGGTGGATCAGGTTCTGGACTGGGATCATGCGATCGTTTTGCCGGATGACCAGGTGCGCAAATTGCCGCAGTACGAAAAGATCCTGCGGGACAATGTGTTGCGCGTCCCGAAGATGCTGCTCGGCGCCAAGCTCGGCGTTCCGGAGGATCCGCAAGTAATTCCCCCACTGCAGGAGGTCCCACTGCTCCACAATGTGCGCGGCTCGCTGAGTGAGGTGCCCGAGTTTACCGCCGTGGAATCGGAGCCTTCGGAGGCGTATCGCCTGTCTTCGACGATCGGCTTCACGAATTTGCCCGTGCGCCATTCGCGCTTCGATTCCGTCCCGCTGGTCTTGCGCTACCGCGGGCAGGTCACGCCGACATTTCCGCTCCAGGCGATCCTCCTCTGGGCGAAGCTCACGCCGGATGATGTCACGGTGGACATGGGCTCCTCGGTGGACGTCGGCAAAAAGATTCACATTCCGATCGATAAGGCGGGGCGGATGCGGGTCGACTTCGGGGCGCCATTCACCCGTTTCCGCTATGATGAAGTGCCCTTGGCCAGCGAACAGAAGCTGGCGGGGCTGAAGCCGATCGTGCCGATTGACGAGATGACGGATGGGATTGTCCTGCTCTCGCGTGTCGACAAGGCGGCGCGGACCTTGCCGCTGGCCGCCCGGCGCAATGGCTCGCCGGGCCAACTGTTTGCCGCGGCCATCGCGACGATCCAGGGGCAATCCTTCATCCGACCGGCGCCGGCCTGGGCCCCCTATGCGGTCATCGGCGCGCTCATGTTGCTGAGCTATCCGGTGCCGCGCTGGAAAAAGTGGAAGACCCTCTTCGCCGGGCTGATCATCCTGGTCGTCTACACCGTCGTGGCGATGGCCGTCTTTGGCCGCTGGCTGATCTGGCTTCCCGGGGTGATGCCTGCCGGGATCGTCGCCGTGTGTGTGCTCTTTCGGATCGCGACGCCGGACTCGTTTGGCCGGCCGAAGAGGCCGGTGATTTTGTAGTGCCGGGGGCTTCGTCGGAAGATGGTCAGACAGTCAGACAATGAGACAATCAGTGATCCGCATTCGCGAATTCGTTCTGGTTGTCTGACTTTCTGATTGTCTGATTGTCGAGGCCCCGAGTGGTCCCACGGCACCAAGCACCGAGAACTCCCCGCTTGCCAACACCGTCCCCCGCCCGCATGGTGCTCCCTAGGTCATGGGTGGTCTCACCTTCACTAACCTGACCCGGCAGGTCGAAATCGGCGCCAATTGCTACAGCCTCGAACTCGCCGGGCAGCGCATCGTCCTTGATTCCGGTTTGCACCCGCGATTCGATGGCTTCGCCGCCTTGCCGGATTTCAGTTTACTTCCGGACGGTTCGGCGGACGCCATCGTGCTCTCGCACGCACACCAGGATCACGTGGGCTCTCTGCCCGTGCTCATGCGCCGGCAGCCCCAGGCGCCGGTCTTCATGACCCAGCCCACGCGGATGTTGAGCGACGTGATGCTCCACAATTCGGTCAACGTGATGACCAAAAAACGGGACGAGGGCGTCACCGAATATCCGCTCTTTACCCATCGCGAAGTGGATGTGGCCGTGAAGCGCTGGCATCCGATTCCGCTGCACACCCGGTTCGATCTGACCGGCGAGCGCCTGCTTCCCGGGGACGACTCCGGCATCTCCCTGGAGTTCTTCGATGCCGGTCACATTCTCGGCTCGGTGGGCACACTCATTCGCGCCCACGGCTGCACTATTTTCTATACGGGCGACGTCCAGTTTGAGGATCAGACGATCATGCAAGGGGCGCGTTTTCCCGAGGAGGGAGTCGATGTGCTCATCATCGAGACGACGCGGGGCGACCGGGCCACGCCGGAGGGATTTACCCGAGCGGGCGAACAGTTGCGCTTTGCCGAGGCCATCCGGCGCGCTTTCGACCGCGGCGCCGGCGTGCTCATTCCCCTCTTCGCACTCGGCAAGACGCAGGAAATCATGGCCATGATCTATGAATTCCGGCGGAACAATCTGCTGGAAATTGGCCCGATTTACATCGGCGGATTGGGGACGAAGCTGACCGAGATTTACGACAAGCTGGCGGAGGCGACGCCGCGCCGGCTGCCGCAGCTCCAAATCCTCGACGCGGTGGCTCCCTTCACCATGGCCGGGCGGATGGCCGAGGCCACTCCGCTGAAGGGCGGGCGTCTGTATGCGCTCTCCAGCGGCATGATGACGGAGAAGACGCTTTCCAATGTTTATGCCCGCCAGGTGATCAGCGATCCCCAGCACGCGCTCTTCTTTGTCGGGTACGCCGATCCGGCGTCACCGGCGGGCCGGCTGCGCACGGCGTCTCCGGGCGAGACCGTGCAACTCAGTCCCGACGTTCCGCCGCAACCGCTGACCTGCGAGGTCGAGCAATTCAACTTTAGCGCGCACTCCAGCCGCGAAAGTCTGCGCGCCTACGTGAACAAGCTTCGCCCGAAGAAGGTCATCCTCGTTCACGGCGATCCTCCGGCGATCGGGTGGTTCCAGGCGAGCCTGACCGCGGATCTTCCGGGCACGGAGATTGTGCTGCCGAAGCCGGGTGTGCCTTTGGAACTGTAGAGCCGGCAGGGCTCTCCAATGTTCCGTCGGTGTGAAATTACCGGACGCTTTTCCTTCCGGCTTTACAGCGGAAAATTCGGGGGCGATAGTCCGCGCCCTTTCGCATGCAGCACTTCGCCATCGGACTCGCAGGTATGGGCAATGTCGGCGCAGGTGTCTACAAACACCTGACGCAGAACCGTGCCCTGCTCCGGGAGCGCCTTGGCTACGAACTCGACGTCAAAAAGATCGCCCTGCGCGATCCGAAAAAGGATCGCGGCATCGCCGTGCCGCCGGAATTGATCACCACCCAGTGGCAGGAGCTGCTCGACGATCCTTCGATCCAGATCGTGGTCGAACTCATGGGCCAGAAGGAGGAAAGCCTGCGCTTCATGCTCGGCGCCATCGAGCGCGGCAAGATCGTCGTCACGGGAAACAAGGCTCTGCTCGCGGAGCGCGGCCGGGAGATTTTCGAAGCGGCCACCCGCTACAAGGTGCCGGTCTTTTTTGAGGCCGCCGTGGCCGGCGGAATCCCGATCATCAAGACGATCCGCGAGGCCTTCATCGGCAATCACATTCGCTCGATCCACGGAATCATCAACGGGACGAGCAATTACATCCTCACGCGGATGGTCGAGAGCGGGTTGGGCTTTGCCGAGGCATTGGCCGAGGCCCAGGCGGCCGGCTATGCGGAAGCCGATCCGACGCTGGATGTGAACGGCTGGGACGCCGCGCACAAAGCGGTGATTCTGGCCTCGCTAGCCTACGGTTTTTGGGTGCCCACCGACCGGATTTTCGTCGAAGGCGTGGAGGAGATTACCGCCAACGACATCTGTTTCGCCAGGAAGCTTGGCTATTCGATCAAGCTGCTCGGCATCATCAAAGCCGACGCCAGTGGAGAGATCGAGGTGCGGGTGCATCCCACGCTCATTCCCGAGAAGCACGTGCTGGCCAGCGTCAACGGCGTTTTCAACGCGCTCGCCGTGCAAGGCGACATCGTTGGCGACACGCTGTTCTACGGGCGCGGTGCCGGCCAGGACCCGACTTCCAGTTCCGTCATCGCCGATCTCGCCGAGGCTGCGGCGGCGCTGCAATCGCCGCGCAGCAACTACGGCTTCATGCCGCACGGGCTCTATGGCACTTGCAAATCGATGGATGATATCGTCTCGGAATATTACCTGCGCCTCACGGTCGAAGACCGGCCCGGTGTCATTGCCCAGGTCTCCAGCGTGCTCGCGAGCTTGAACATCGGCATTTCGTCCATCTTCCAGCCCGAAGGGACGGAAGGCGAAGCGGTCTCGCTCGTGCTCGTCATTCACAAAGCGACGAATGCCCAGATCAAAGCGGCGCTGGAGAAAATCGGCGCCCTGGAGTGCGTGAAAAAAACGCCGCGGATGATTCGGGTGGAAAACTTTGCCTAAGGGCGCGGTTGATTGCACATTGAGCTGCTCTTCCCATGCAAGCTGCCGAAATTAAACGACTCCTCGAAGATTCGCCCTTCGAGCCTTTTACCATTCACATGGCAAATGGCCGGCAGTTTCTCATCGACCATCCGAAAGTGGCCATGCTTTCCGTCGACAAGGGTTCTCTGGCGATGGCGATGCGCGCCGGGGGATTTTCGATCCTGGACCTTCGCCTGGCCACACGCGTCGAGGCGCAAAGGAAGAGTTCGCCTGGGCCCAAACGGTAAGCATTTGTGAACGCGACCCGACCACTTCATGATCGCGGTGTCCTCGCGCGCTGGCAGAAATATCTGCCAGTCTCGGACGCCACTCCTTTTATCTCGCTGAACGAGGGCAGCACGCCGCTCATCCATTCCGCGAAACTCAGCGCGCGCGTGGGGCGCGGTTGCGAAGTCTTCATCAAGTATGAAGGTCTGAACCCGACCGGGTCTTTCAAGGACCGGGGGATGACCGTGGCCTTGTCGAAGGCGGTCGAGGCCGGCGCCACGGCGGTGATTTGCGCGAGCACCGGCAATACCAGCGCCGCGGCCGCCGCTTATGCCGCCCGCGCGGGCATTACCTGCATCGTCTTGCTGCCGGCCGGCAAGATTGCCTTTGGCAAGCTGGCCCAGGCCTTCATGTATGGTGCGAAGGTGGTCGCCGTGGACGGCAATTTCGACGACGCATTGCGACTGGTTCGCGAGGTCGGCGAAACGGAGCCGATTGCCATCGTCAATTCGATCAATCCCTTCCGGCTCCAGGGTCAGAAGACCGCCGCTTTCGAGATTATCGACGTGCTCGGCGATGCCCCGGACGTGCACGTGCTGCCCGTCGGCAACGCCGGCAACATCAGCGCCTACTGGATGGGCTACCAGGAATTTCACGACCTCGGCAAAGCGACGAAGCGCCCTCGGATGGTTGGCTTCCAGGCCGCTGGCTCCGCGCCGATTTTCCACAACCACGTCGTCGAAAAACCCGAGACCGTGGCCACGGCCATTCGCATCGGAAATCCGGCAAGCTGGAAACTGGCCAGCGCCGCGATCACCGACAGCGGCGGCTGTATCGACATTGTCACCGACGCCGAAATCCTCGCCGCCCAACAATGGCTGGCTTCGCAGGAAGGCATCTTCGTCGAGCCGGCCAGCGCGGCCAGCATCGCCGGCCTTTTCAAATGTCTCGATAACCCGGTGGCGACCTGCCCCTTCCCCCATCTCCCGGAAGGGAGCCGGATCGTCTGCACCGTTACCGGTCACGGACTCAAAGATCCCGATATCGCCCGCGAACAGTGCGGCAGCGTCATCCCCGCGAAGGCGGAGAAGAGCGAGATTCTGCGATTGATCGCGGGTTGATTTGCGGCCAATCCAATGTCGCAAGCGTGAGGGCGAGGCAGTGAAAGTCTGGGGAGCGCACTTGTCCCGAGGGCTGGTTTCGGCGTCCCGCCGAAACGAACTTCCTAACCGGTGTGCTGCAGAGGAAAATTGGTTGGTTCTTGGAAAGTCCGCGAAGGCGGGACGCCTTCGCCAGCACTCGGGACGAGATGCGCTCCCCGGACCGCCCGTCCGGCCCGGACCGCTCCGCGCGACCTGACGCGCGGCTATAGTTTTGTTCGAACCGCTCTAAAGCCGCGCTTTGTTTCCTGTCCTGGCGGGCAGGCGCGCTTCTGCGGTATGGGACGAATCAGAAACCAGAAACGCCACCTCACCCCGGGTTGACACGCCCGATTCCGACCGCGATGCTGCGCCCCCATTTTGCCCTGCTGTGACTACACCCATGACCGCCGTCCCTATTCGCTGGATTGAATCGACCTCCTGGGAGCTGGAGTTTTTTGGACTGCCAAACCGGATTCCCTGGCCGGCCAACGTCGACCCGGCTTTGGCCAGCAGCGATCCGTTCGAGATGGACCATATGCTCGATGCGATCGAGGCAATGGGCGCGGAAGCGGGCGAACCCTGGACGACATTTTTGCAGGCTTCGGAGCGGCTCGATGAATTCGGCGAGGCCGTGCAAAACTCGGAGATTGTCCGCGCCTACGAATTGCTCGAGCAATTCGATGAGCAGTTCCCCGGAACGGCCTTTGCCATTTATCACCGCGGCTCCCTGGCGCGCCTGGAGGGCGATGATGAGGGCGCCGTCGAGCTTTTCGAACAAGCGGCGGAGAAAGCCCCGCGCGGCGTGGCCATCTGGAACAGCATCGGCGTGGTCCAGGCGACCCGTGACGAAAAGGATGCGGCCGTGGCGGCTTTCAAGAAAGCGCTCGCCGTTTCGCCGCAGGACCGGACGGCGCTGGATGGCCTCGTGCAATTGCGCGAGATGGTGAAACTCCTGCGCAACGCCAAGGACCCGAACTCGGCGTTCTACATGGACATCCCCACGTTCGGGCAGATGGCCTTGCGGCAGGTCCAGCAACTGGTCAACAAGCCGGAGGAATTGCTCAACTACGGCGAACAATTGCTGCGCGACGGCTACGCTCCGGATGCCGGCTTGGTGGCCTTGGAGCGGGCGCACAGCTTGCTCCCGGATGACCCGCGGGCCGTCTTCGCCCTCACCCAGGCTCTCCGGGTGAAGGAGAAGCTGGACGAAGCACAGGCGGTCATTGCGGGTTTCGCCGAGAAGCATCCGGAAGATCCGCGCGGCCACTTTTTCCTCGCGCAGATTCTCAATGCCAAGGGCGAAAGCGTGGAGGAAATGAAAGCGCTCGACCGGGTGCTGGAGATCGATCCGAACGCGCAGGCGGCGCTGGGACTTCGCTTTGGGCTGAACGACGCCGAACACGATCCGGGGAAGGAACAGATATTGGTGCACTTCGGAGAGGAGCACAAATCGTGGATGGCCTACATTCTCGCCGGCAACCTTGCCCGGAAACGGGGTGACGTGAAGCTGTCCCAGAAATGGGCGGAGAAGGCCTTCGACATCGCGCCGGAGACGGAGGACGTGGTGTTGCACTACACCGCGGCGCTGGGCGAAGCGCGCGATTTTCACAAGATGGTAGGCGTGATCAAGCCGCTCGTGGAAAGCGGCAAATTCACGAAACGTCTCAACTGGAATTACGCCCAGGTCCTGCAACAGAGCGGCCTGACCGACGATGCCATCCGCGTGCTCCGCGACGCCGCCACTGGCGATGTGCCGCCGGAGTTCAAGAACGCCGCGCTCACGACCGTCGAGGCCTGGTCCGGCGAGTTGACCGGTTGCGGGATTCCGGCCGAAGTGCACCAGGCGGGTTTTCTGCAACGCCCGATCCTCCTCGTGGTCGATGGAGAAGAAGGCGGCATCGTGCTCGCTGCCGGGGCGAAGGTGCCGGCGACGGCGACATTTCCCTGGCGCTCGTCGACCCCGGAGACACGCATCGCCCTCCAGCAAGGGGAAAGCGGTGGCAGCCTCGAGGAGCAGCCGATGGGCGCGTTTATCGTCAAGGGAATCGAGCAGGGGTCACCCGTCGATTGCCATATCGTGGTGCAGCCTGATGGCGCCCTGCATTTTCGCGCCCGGCAGGATGGCCGCCCGCTCAAAGTGGGCTGGATGCCGCTCGGCCTGGAGAAGCGGTAGAGCCAACAGGCCATTGACAACGCCGGGTCGGCCCGCCAATTTCCCAGCCCTTTTCCGATGAGCCTCATCGTCCAGAAATACGGCGGCACGTCCGTCGGCAACCCCGAACGCATTCTCAACGTCGCGCGCCGCGTCATCGCCACGCAGGAGGCGGGACACGACGTCGTCGTCGTCGTCTCCGCGATGAGCGGCGTGACCGATGGCCTCATCAAGCTGGCCAAGCAGGTATCCGGCAATCCGACCGAACGCGAAATGGACGTGCTCCTGGCGACCGGCGAACAGACGACCATCGCGCTCACCGCCATGGCCATCAACGGGCTCGGGAAAAAAGGCGTCTCGCTCACCGGAGCGCAGGCCGGGATCATCACCGATGGCGTCCATACCAAGGCGAAGATCGCCAACATCACGCCGAAGCAGATCCACGGGCATCTCAAGCACGGGAATATCGTCATCGTCGCCGGTTTCCAGGGCGAGACGACCGATGGCCGCATCACCACGCTGGGCCGAGGCGGCAGCGATCTCACCGCCATCGCCATTGCCGCGGCCATCAAGGCCGATATTTGCCAGATTTATACCGATGTCGACGGCGTCTACACCTGCGACCCGCGCATCGTGCCAAACGCCCGCAAACTCGATGAAATCAGCTACGAGGAAATGCTCGAAATGGCCTCGAGCGGTTCGAAAGTCATGCAGTCGCGCTCCGTCGAATTTGCCAAGAAGTTCGGCGTCATCTTCGAGGTGCGCAGCAGTTTCAACAACAATCCGGGAACCATCGTCAAAGAGGAGACCAAGAATATGGAAAATGTCGTCGTCCGCGGCGTTTCAGTCGAAAAGAACCAGGCCAAAGTCACCATCCGCCAGGTGCCGGATCGTCCCGGGACTGCGGCCCGGATTTTCAGTGCCCTCGCCGGAGCCAATCTCAGCGTCGACATGATCGTGCAGAGCGACAGCGTCGGCGACACCAACGACATCTCCTTCACGCTGAACAAGGACGACCTGTCGCGGGTCAAGAAGGCGCTGGAAGCGGCGATCAGGGACATCGGGGCGAAGGAAATGACGACCGAAGAAGGGATCGCGAAATTGAGCATCGTCGGCATCGGGATGCGCTCGCACAGCGGCGTCGCCGCCAAACTCTTCGAAGCCATGGCGACGGGCGGAATCAACATCCAGATGATCTCGACCAGCGAGATCAAGACCGCGGTGATCATCGAAGAATCGAAGATCAACGAAGCGGCCCAACTGGCCCACGAGGCGTTTGGTTTGAGCGGGAAGGTTTAGGGCGAAGGAGGGGAGAGATCCATTTTCTTACGCTTTTTCTTTTTCCTTTTCTTCGATCGGAGTTCCCGCCGAGAAAAAGAATACGAAAAAGAAAAGAAAAAGAAAAAGGGCGCGAAGCCATGGCGACGGGCGGAATCAACATCCAGATGATCTCGACCAGCGAGATCAAGACCGCGGTGATCGTCGACGAATCGAAGATCAACGAAGCGGCCCAACTGGCTCCAGTCCCGCAGGGACTTCCCGAAAATAGCCCAGCGCTTTAGCGCTGGGTTTCCATTCTCCACCGGCATAATACCATCTTTCTAAATTAAGATGACACGTGCATTTTGGGCGAAGTGTTTAGTTGAAGCTGTAACCAGGGCCGACCGATGAGGCTGAGGACCAGCGGTGGGTGATCCCAAAACCGGTGCAAGGTGGCCTTCATGGCGG
>DASYAY010000038.1:0-58109 GCA_036501065.1 Chthoniobacter sp.
CAGGGGTGCCGGATCCAGAGCATCAGACCAAGGGATCCGGTCCGCCACCCCTCCGGGGTGAGTCCGATGGGACGAGCCTGATCCCCGGATGTTATCCGGGGCTACGGTCCTTCAGCCCTCCGGGCTGGGAGGATGTCACCCTATATGACGAGACTCAATAATGTAAGTCTAACATGCGGATTGTGCTTGACGAGTCAGTGGGTGAACTCTTATGCGATCACGTCTTACCGTCAGTTTAAAACTTCCCCAACACAGAACCCGTCACTATGGCTAAACCAGACATTCAGCATTTCATCGTCTTGATGCTCGAGAATCGTTCATTCGATCATTTCTTTGGCTTCTTTCCCGGGTTGGGGGACGACGGCCTGGACGGGACGGAGTTTAACACGCTCGATCCGAAAGATGCGTCGTCGCAGAAGTTTTTCGCGACGAAAACCGCGCCTTGGAAGACGTCGGGAGAAGGGCCTTCTCATTCGCTGAGCGGAACGAACCTGCAACTGGCGGGAACGAAGGACGGACCTTCTTCGCCGGCCGGGGTGAAGCTGAATGGTTTCGTCGCCGATTATCGCTCGGCTCTCCAGCACGCGCAAACGAACCCGGTGCATGTTCCGACGCCGAGCCAGTTGGGCGAGGTGATGGCGAGTTTCCCTCCGGAAGCGTTGCCGTCAATCAACGCCTTGGCGCAGAATTTCTGCCTGTGCTCGCACTGGCATTCGGAAGTGCCGGGTCCGACGCAGCCGAACCGCTTGTACATGCAGGCGGCGACCTCCGGTGGGCGTGTCTGGAATAACTGGAAGCTGACGTTCGATTGGCGGACCATCTATGAGAATTTGCAAGATAACGGGCAGACGTGGGCAAGTTATCAGGTGGGCAAAGATAATCAGTTCAACGAGTTACTCGAATTCACGAAGATCAACAAACAACAGGACAATTTCCGGAGTTTTGACACCGATTTCGAGGCGGACATGAAGGCAGGCAAGTTTCCGAACTATTCCTTCATCGTTCCCCAATACAAAAGTTCGGCGAGCGGCGCGGCGAATTCCCAGCATGCTCCGGACGACGTGCGATATGGAGACAATCTGATCGCGGACGTGTACGAGGCGCTGCGGAGAAATGAGGACGTGTGGTCGAAGGCGGTTTTGATCGTGACCCACGACGAACACGGCGGTTTCTTCGACCACGTCAAGCCGCCGATGGGTGTGCCGAATCCGGATGGGATCAATGCTCCCTTGCCGGACGATCCTTCGTATGTGGGCGAGTTCAAGTTCGACCGCCTGGGGCTGCGGGTTCCGGCGATCATCGTGTCGCCATGGGTGGCGAAGCAAATCTACACCAAACAGTTACAGCACACTTCGGTGCTGGCGACGGTGAAGAAATGGTTCGGACTCAAGGATTTTCTGACGAAGCGGGATGCGAGTGCGAATAGTTTTGAGACGCTGTTTCTCAATCAGGCGCGGACGGACGCGCCGATGACATTGCCACGGGCGCAGGTGGACAAGCTCAAGCCGACCGACGCGCGTCACCCGAAGAACCAACCGCTCGATGAAAATCGCCGGGAAATGGTGGAAGGGGCCGGGCACCTGACGAACGCGCCGTGGAAGAGTAACGTGCCGGAAACGCATGGAGCGGCTGCTTCGGCGGTTTCCAAAGCGATGAAGGAACGGTTCCCGCGGCGTGGGCAGCCGAAGGCGAAGCGGAAGCCGGGGAAGCCGTAGGCTGGGGTGCGGACTTATAACTTGGGAGGGGCGGTTTTTAACTGCTTGGGCGCTTGAAAAGCGCCCCTCCTTGTTGAGCTATCTGGCGATGGGAGAGGGTCCTGAGAAACGGAGCGGCTATTGCTCCGCTCGGGAACCCGCGGATATTGGAGGTCCTTCGACTCCGCCCGTGATTCCCCGCTCCGCTCAGGAAGACAGCGATTGGATTTTCGGCGCTGGCGCTCCTGATCGGGCGACGAGCTAAAGGGGAAATGCTCTGATGGGAGTAATGGGACCAATGAGACTAATATGGCCAATGATCGAGGGACTTGGGAGGGGCGGTTTTTAACCGCCTGGGCGCTTGGAAAGCGCCCCTCCTTGGTTCACTGCGGCTGACGTTCGTGACAGGGGGCGCGGTTCGATTTCAGGACCCTCATCGTGGTCCTTAATATCCTAGTCGTCGTCCTTGTCGGCTTTTTTGCGGGTGGTGAAGACGAAGGCGGCGCGGCGGGGGGCGGGCATGGGGGAAGCGGCGCCGCGGACGGATTTCCAGATGATCTCGTTCAACTGGAGATCGTCGGCGGCGTCCTCTTTGGTGAAGTTCATGCGCTGGCTGGCTTTGGCGCCCCAGGCGATTTTGGTGTTGCGTTCCTGGAGATTGGAGGAGGCGGGGCGGGCGCTGTAGGGGGTAAGATCGGGTGTGGCTTGGAAGCTGGCGCGCAGGGGCGTGGCCGCAGCGTCGAACTGGCTCATGGGGGCGAGGCCGAGGATGAGTTCCATGGTGTGGAGAAGGCTGGTGGTGGAATACATGGTGGAATCGACGATGGCCCGGCGGCAATAGGGGCTGGCGACAAAGGAAATGGTGCGATGGGCGTCGACGTGGTCGGAGCCGTTTTGGGAGTCGTCCTCGATGACGAAGATGGCGGACTGGGGCCAGATGCTGGAATGGCTGATGGCGTCGATGATGCGGCCGAGGGCGAGGTCGTTGTCGGCGACCTGGGCGATGGGCGTGGGCTTGCCGGGGCTGGCTCCGGAGGTGTGGTCGTTGGGGAGCTTGATGATTTGGAGCCGGGGGATGGCGCCTTCCTTTTCAAGACGGTGAAAGTCCTCGATGAAGCGGTCGGCGCGCTTTTGGTCGGGATAGGCGGTGTCGAAGCTGCGGTACCCTGGGTCGATGTGGCCTTCGAGGGCCTTGGCTTTGGCGGTGGCGGGCGCGCCCAGGCCTTTGCCGTTGGCGACCCATTCGCCGTAGCTGCGATAGGTGACGCCGGCCTGTTTGGCGCGGTCCCAAAGGTAGCCGCCGGCGGGGATGGCGATGGGGAATCCGCCTTCGGCGGGATAGGGCCATTTGCCGCTTTTGCCGTGGCCGTAGCTGAGGTGCCAGGTTTTCTCGACGAAATCGCTGGCGTAGGCGCCCATGCTCCATTCGTGGCCGGAAGCACTGACCTCGGCGTCGCAGTAGGTGTTGTCGAGGGTGACGAATTGGCGGGCGATGGCGTGCTCGTTGGGGGTGACGCTTTCGCCGAAAATGGCGAGGGACGGGTCGCCGTTGCCGGGCTTGAGGTCGCCGAGGACCTGGTCGTAGGTGCGGTTTTCTTTGATGATGTAGAAGACGTATTTGATCGGAGAGGGATCGCCGACGCGCTGGGGGATGGGATTGTCGTTGGCGCTGGATTTCTCGCTCTTTTCGGCGGTAGCACCCGGGACGCAGGAGTAGGCCTGGGCGGTCCAGATTTTCATCTGGGCTTCGAGTTTGCCGGGAGGGGGAAGCGGGATGACGCTGAGGGTGCCTTTGAGCAACTCGCCGATGTACTGGCCGACGGCGGTTTTGCCGCTGAGGGTGTGCATGGGGCCTTGGGGATTGGGATGGGAAATTTCGCCCTTGCCATTGACGACGTAGAGAGTGTGGGCGTCGGGGCTGAGGCGGACGCTGGTGGGATACCAGCCGACGGGGATGAACCCCAGACCGCGGGACTTTCCGGAAGAACTTACGTCAAATACGGAAATAGCATTGATGTTCGCATTGGCGACGAAAAGGAGGGTGCCGTCCGGGCTGAGGGCGAGGGAATTGGGGGTGTTGCCGGGCGGGGCATTGGGGGTCAGTTCGGCGAGGAGGGTTTCGATGAGGCGACCGTCGGCGGTGTCGAGGACGCTGACGGTATTGCGGTTGGCATTGGCGACGAAAAGGCGGCGGCCGTCTTTGCCGAGGAGCATTTCGTTGGGGTGCTCTTCGGTGGGCCAACGGGCGACCTGGGAGAATGTTTTGCGATCGATGACGGCGACGCTGGCCTGGCCCCAGAGCGAGACATAAAGGCGCGCTTTCTTTTCGTCGAGGAGGCAGGCGTAGGGGAATGGCGCCTTGGGGTCGGTGGTCTCGAGGAGTTGATTGGCGCGTTTGGTGATGGAGGGGTCGTCGGTCGACTGTGGGAGGACGGGCGCGGGCGCGGCGACGGCGCCATTGGGCAGGAGGGAAAGATCGGGGCCGGCAGGAGCGCCTTTGCGAAGGTCGAGGCGGGAGACGCTTTGGCCCCAGAGGTTGGCGGCAAAGAGGGTGGAGCCGTCGGCACTGAGAGCGAGGCCGGCGGGGATGCCGCGCTGGCTGGGTTCGCGTAGTTTGTAGGTGACGGGCTGGTCGAGTTGCCCGTCGGCGAAATGAAAGCCGTGGATCACTTCGCCGGCGGACCCGGAGCAGAAAAGGCTGGAGCCATCGCGGGAAAAGACGAGTCCGTAAAAGGCTTCGTCCACTTTCGTGCGGGAGGCGATTTTGGAGGAAGAGAGGTCGAGGATGAGGACTTCGTGGGCGCCATAGCCGCAATGGAGGACGGCGGCGTATTTGCCGCCGGGATGAAGGGCGAGGTTGACGGGGAAATCGTCGAGGGGGATTTGGGCGCCGACGGGGCGGAGGGTCCATTGGTTGGGGAGAAGGACGGAGCCGTCGGGACGCTGGCCGGGAAGATCGGCGGCGTGGAGAGAGGTGAACGCGAGGAGGAGAATGGCGGAGAGTTGGAGGGGGCGCATAAGATAAGACTTAGCGGGGACAAGTTGAGCTGATGGAGGGGCGCTTGAAAACCGCCCCTCCTGGGGTTGCAAAGTGCGCGCTAGTCAATCGACTTTGCCAAATCGCCTTCGTAAAGGACGAATTGACCCTCTTTCAAATTGGCTTTCTCCGGGTTGCGACGGATGTAACGAAGGCAATTGGCTAAATGGCGTTCGTCGCGGATCAGGCGTTCAAAGTAATCGCGTTGCCAAAGGGGTCCCTGCCGGCCGAGGATTTCGTTAATCCGCCGGGCGGAAAATCGCTTCCAGGAGTGAACGATTTGTTCGATTTTCCATGGATTGCAGAGTGCGACAACGGCGTGAATATGGTTCGGCATGACGACCGAGGAGTATTGGTGGTAGCGCTCGCCGTCGAAATAGCGGAGCGCGTCGCTGACCACGGTGGCGCAGCGGTTTTCACGCAGGGGACACGCGCCGAAGCCGGCATCGAGCCATTGTTCGAGTTTGCCGGAGAATCGGTCATGGAATTCCAGTTCGTGCTTGAGGGTGAGCGGTGGCGGGTGGGCGCGAAGCCAGGCGTCGCGTTCTTGGGACCAGGTGGCCAACAATCGGCTGGGGATGGAGTCGGCGAGACGGAAGGTGAGAAAATACGTGGCGCCGGGTTGGTGCCAGTGAGGAAGACGGTTCTTGGTATGATGGATTTCGTCGTGTGGATCGAGGAATTTGGGACGGGCGATTGGAAACCGCCCGGGCGCTTGAAAAGCGCCCTTCCTTGGGTTGTCGCTCGACTCCACTCGCTGTTTCACATGGCGACTAGGGTTTCGGCGGCGCGGGTGTGGCGGCGGGCGCGGTTGGCGCGGGGGCGGATGACGGGGCGGGAGCGGCAGCAGGGGCGGCGGCGGCTGGCGCAGGCGCGGGGGGCGGTGCGGGAACGGGGGCAGGGGCGGGGGTGCCGGGGACGTCGACTTTGACGGCGCGTTTCAGCAGGAGGGGGAAACTGGATTTGCTGGAGAAGCGGGCGATTTCCTGGGCGCCGCGCATGATGGTGATCTGCCATTCCATTTCGTCCTGGCGTAGGAGGGCGCCGTTGCGAGTTCCCAAAATGCGGGCCGATCCCATGGTGAGTTCGGCGTCTTCGCCAGGCTTGAGTCCGGCGAAGTTTTCGGTGCCAGTGGTCAAATCGATGGCGGGGCTGTCGTAATGGCGCTTGAGAATTTCCCAGATGATCTGGCCTTCGGGAATGGGCTTGAAGCCGTCGTTGCGCAAGGATATGCGCAGGCCCATGATGCGATCGAGGTTGGAGGCGTTGAGGTCGGCGCGGGTGTCGGCGCGATCAAGGGTGACCTTTTGGACGCTGCACTGGATGCCATTTTTTTCCTCGGCTTGCAGGCGGGCGACGGAGGCAAAGCCAAGGGCGCATAACGGGAGAGACCAAATGGGGAAACGCATCTCTGGCGTTTAATACCGATGAGGGCGTGGGTCAACGGGGAGGTTGAGGGGAGCAGTGTTGATGGTTGATAGCCGTCGCTGGTTTGCCGTGTGAGCGGGCCAATTCGTGGAATCCGGATGATCGATGGTGCATGCGCAACAGGGCGCTTCAGTGCTGGGCTCCACGCACATTTGACAAAAGGTCGCGGACTTCCCAGCTTCCGGCGCATGAATTCGCAGGAGGCCAGCATTGCCTTGAATATGGTGCCCGGTGTCGGGCCGGTGCGGCTGCGCCGCTTGCTGGGGGTCTTCGGGTCGCCGGAACAGGTGCTGGCGGCGCGGGAGTCGCAATTGCGCGGGGTCGAAGGTGTGGGTGAGGAAATCGCCACGGCGATCTCCCACTGGGGGAATCATGTGGATCTGGATGCGGAGCTCGAGCGCATCCGGAACTTTGGGGCGCGGGTGTTGACGGCGGAGTCGCTGGAGTATCCGCGGATGCTGCGGGAAATTTCGAATCCGCCAATCGTGCTTTATGTGTGGGGAGAACTGACGGAACGGGATCACCAGGCGATCGGCGTGGTCGGCTCGCGGCAGACCAGCCATTACGGACTGGAATGTGCGAAGAGGCTTTCCTATCAGCTCGCCTATGCCGGCTTGACGGTGGTGAGCGGGCTGGCCCGTGGGATCGATACGGCGGCGCACCAAGGGGCGCTGGCGGCACAAGGGCGAACGGTGGCGGTGATCGGGTCGGGGCTGATGGATCTCTATCCGCCGGAAAACCTCGGTCTGGCGGAGAAGATCGCGGCATCGGGGGCGGTGCTTTCGGAGTTTCCGATGACTTTTCCACCGAGCCCGCAGACCTTTCCCTATCGCAACCGGATCGTGGCCGGCTGGGGCAGCGGCTTGCTGGTGGTGGAGGCGGGAACGAAGAGTGGGGCTTTGATCACGGCCAACCAAGCGCTGGAGCAAGGCCGGCTGGTGTACGCGGTGCCTGGGCAGATCGACCGGCCGACTTCGGCGGGCTCGAACCGCCTGATTCAGCAAGGCGCCAAGCTGGTGACGGGGGCGGACGACATCCTCGACGACTTGCGGATGCTCTTTCCGGAGGCGCGAAAAAACCCTGGACCGGGAAGTGCGTCCGGGAGTGCGGTAAACCTGTCCCCAGAAGAGCGAGCGGTCCTCGACACGGTGGACGTGGCGGAGACGCCGCTGGATTTGATCGTTACAAAATCGGGCTTGCCGACATCCAAAGTGGCGTCCACTTTGCTCGCCCTCGAAATGAAAAGGCTGGTGAAACAACTTCCCGGCCAGCAGTTCGTGAAGCTCTAAGGCTGACACTCCCACATCGATTTTCTGTATATTGGCGCCACGCCCTTGACCCGTGTGGCACGATTCACACGATAGAACCAGAATTACCTGACCGCCTAGACGACAACAGTTTACGAATGACGTTCAGAGATAAACGGAGTTGGCCCAGTCCTTGCGGCAAAACCCGTTGATTTACCCCGATTTCCTACCGATTCCGAAATGAAAACCCTTGTCATCGCCGAAAAACCCAGCGTGGCCAGCGACCTTGCGAAGGTGCTGGGGGTGAAGAAGGATGGCGACTGGTTTGAGAATGACCGTTATGTCATTTCCTCGGCCGTGGGCCATCTGTTGGAACTGGCGGTGCCGGAAGAGCACGAGATCAAGCGCGGGAAGTGGACGATGGAGAAGCTGCCGCACATTCCGCCGCAGTTCACGCTGGTGCCGATTGATAAAAATGCCAGCCGGCTCGCTTTGCTGCGGCGCTTGATCAAGCGGAAGGATATTGGCGAACTGATCAATGCTTGCGACGCCGGCCGCGAAGGCGAACTGATTTTCCGGAACATCGTCAAGGCCACGGGGGCGAAGCAGCCGAGCAAACGGCTGTGGCTGCAGTCGATGACCCCGGACGCCATCCGGACGGCATTCAGCCATCTGCGGAGCGACAGCGACATGCAACCGCTGGCGGACGCAGCAGTGTCGCGCTCGGAATCGGACTGGCTGGTGGGGATCAATTCGACGCGGGCGCTGACGGCGTTCAATTCGCAAGGGGGTGGCTTTTCGAAAACCACGGCGGGACGGGTGCAAACGCCGACCCTGGCGATCCTGGTGGAACGGGAGGAAAAGATTCGCGCCTTCGAACCGCGGGCCTATTGGGAAGTCTTCGGGGATTTCGGCGTGGCTGCGGGCAGCTATCGCGGGCGGTGGTTTGATTCCACATTCAAAAAGGCCGGCGACGAGGATGGCCGTGCGGAACGCATTTGGGACAAACCGAAGGCCGACGCGATCAAGGCGAAGTGTGACGGCCAGCCGGGAACGATCGAGGAGGAAAAGAAGCCGACGACCCAGGCTCCTCCCCTGCTCTACGACCTGACGACGCTGCAGCGGGAGGCCAACCAGCGGCACGGTTTTCCGGCGAGGATGACGCTGCAAATCGCGCAGGCACTGTACGAAAAACACAAGGCGCTGACCTATCCGCGAACCGATTCGCGCTACCTGCCGGAGGATCATGTGAACACGGCCAAGCAGGTGATGGGCAGCTTTGAGGACCGGACTCTGGCAGGCCATGCGGCGAGGGCGCTGCGCGAAGGCTGGGTGCGGCCGAACAAGCGCATCTTCAACAACGCGAAGGTGAGCGACCACTTTGCGATCGTCCCGACGGGCACGGCGCCGGGTAACCTGAGCGAGACGGAGCAGAAGATTTTCGAGATGGTGTCGCGGCGCTTCGTCGCGGTGTTTTTTCCGGCGGCGCAGTTTGAAGTGACGACGCGGATCACCACGGTGAAGGAGGAGAAGTTCAAGACGGAAGGAAAGATCATCGTCGATCCGGGCTGGCTGGCGGTTTATGGGCGGCAGGCCGAAGGCGAAGGCGAGAGCGACCGCGCGATCGTAGCGATTGCCCGTGGCGAACCGGCGCGGACGGAGGCGATCGAGGTGAAGGAAAACGTGACCAAGCCCCCGCCCCGCTACACGGAAGCGACGCTGCTTTCGGCGATGGAAGGCGCGGGCAAACTGGTGGACGATGAAGAATTGCGCGAAGCGATGAGCGAGCGCGGGTTGGGCACGCCGGCGACGCGGGCGCAGGTCATCGAAGGGCTTCTTTTCGAGGGGTATCTCGTGCGGGATGGCCGCGACCTGGTGGTGACGGCGAAAGGTATTTCGCTCATTACCCTGCTGCGCAATCTGCACGCGGAGACATTGACCAAACCGGAGTTGACCGGGGCATGGGAACATAAGCTCCGCCAGATGGAGCGCGGGCAACTTTCCCGCAGCGACTTCATGACCCAGATTCGGGATCTGACGACGGAAATTGTCGGCAAAGTGCGCGGCGGAATGGGCCAGGAAGTGCGCGGCAATTTCAAGCCGATCGATGTGAAATGTCCGAAGTGCGGGAGTGGGCCGTTCCGGGAGAGTTTCAAGGCATTCGAGTGCACCAATCCGGAGTGCAAACTGATTGTGTGGAAAACGATGTCCGGGCGCGAATTCGAGCGGGAGGAAGTGGCGAAGCTGCTGACGGAAGGGCGAGTCGGACCATTGGAAGGATTCCGCAGCAAACTGGGGCGCGCCTTTACCGCGGAGATCATTCTCAGCGAGAAGACGGAGTGGAAACAGAAGTTCGATTTCGACGATGAGGGCGAAGGGGGCGAGGGCTCGGGGAAGACGATCGATCTCTCGAAGGCGCAGTTGCTCGGGGAAACACCGAACGGGAATCTCTACGAGACGGAAACCAAGTTTATTTGCCAGCCGGCGGGCAGCGGGAAGAAGCCGATTAACATGGGCAAAATGATCTGCCAGCGCGCCATACCGGCCGAGCAGGCGCTGAAGATTTTCCGCGAGGGGAAGAGCGATCTGCTGCCGCGATTCATTTCGAAAAAGGGCAAACCGTTTGCCGCCTATCTGAAGCTGGATGGCACGAAGGTGACGTTTGAATTCGAGCCACGGCAGAAGAAGGCGCCGGCGAAGAAAGCGTTGGCAAAGTCGGACGCGTAACGGCGGAGGCTGCGCTGGCGTTTTGGAGTGCTGTGCTGTTTTCCGCCTTGCGGCGAGTCTGCAGATTGCGCCAACCGTCAGCCGTCTTCCCTTTTTCCAAAGCGGCGGAGAGACAGTGCTCTGGCACTTTGGGAAGGGATAATCTGGTGCGGCGCTGGTCCCTACCCGCAGACATTCCGAAAGCGGCGCAGCAGCGCCGCACTCCAAAACGCAAGCGCTTCGAGGGGGCGTCTTCGCTTGCGGATACTTACTTACTTCGCGGGTGCGGTTAGGTTCTGGACGATGAAGTCCCAGATATCCTTGTATTTTTCCGTGGGATGACCGGGGAATTTATTGTAGACGGTGGCGCCGACGGATTCGGCAAGTTTGTGGAAGCCCATGCCCCAGGCCGGTGAGTGGACCTTGTAATTCACTTCGTTCACCTTGGGGTCGTCGGTGGGTTGCGTGAGTCCCCACTCGTTCTCGAAATAGATGGGAGCGGCGTCTTTGTTCAGCAACCAATCCGGGGACCACTTTTTGATCACGGGCAATAACTCATCGCGGCGCTTGAGGGATTCCTCGAAGCTGCAGCCGAGCGCCGGCGCGCCCCAGACCACGCCCGGCACCCATTCCTGCATGCGCTTCGGATCGATGCTCGGCTGGCTGCGAAAGGCGGCGACGCACACGACCTTGGTGGACATGCGCTCGACGGGATCGCTGGAAGCGGGATTGGCGTGATCGCCGGAACAGCCGATGTAGAGCGCCGGCAGGGTCCCCTGCGATCCCCCACCCACGGCAATTCGCTTCGGATCGAGATTCCATTTCGCGGCGTTGAGGCGGATGAATTGCAACGCGCGGCGGGCATCGTTCATGACGTAGGAGACTGGCACCGGCTCCTTTTCCTGCATGCCATCGGCCAGGGAGCGCGTCTCCACGGCTACGACCGCGATGTGCGCAGGGAAAAACTTACCCAGGTCGACAGGGTGCTTGCCTTCTTTGAAGACACCGCCGTACCAGACGAGCACCGGACAGGGTCCCGGGCTATTCGGCGGCACGTAGATGTCGACGAGCTGGTGCGGATGAGGACCGTAGGAAACATCGGCCGCCGTAGGTGTGGGGGGCGCCGGAGGATTGGCGGCGCGCAGCGAAGCAACGGCAATGAGCGCCGCTAGAGTGGGCCAGAACGCGGCGCGAAAGTGGGAGGGCGACGAGAAATGACGACGGTCGATGGGATTCATGGCGGTGCGAGGCTTGGTCCCGAGTGAAGGCCGCGCACCGGAAAACGTTAGAGCGTTTTGTCATTCATCTGAGGCACACGAAGGAGCGGCAGCGCCGAAACGGGAGCGGAAACGCGATTACTTCGTGACCTTGCGTTTGGCCATATCGAGGACGAAGGACTCAAAAAGCTTGGGGGAGGAGGCAGAGTCCTCGCTGGCGCTTACGGCGAAAAACTCACCCGTGATCTGCTTGCGGTTAATGTCGATGGTCAGTCGCAGAAAGCCGGTATCATCGTCGTTGTAGGCAACGACCTGGGCGGTGTCGTCCGGTGGCAAAGTCAAACCGCGCGGCAGGGCGACATCGAACGGATGATCGGGAATTTTCGTGACCTTTTTCCAACAGGAGACACCGAGTTTCTCGATGGGTACATGTCCGCCGCTGCCGGCAATGAGATAGGGAATTTCGTGACCGCCGGCCAAGGTATAGGTAATGCGCTGATAGTGATGGGCGTGGGCGGACAGAACGAGGTGCGGGAAGAGTCCCGTCTGCTGAAAGGCGTGCTGGAGGACGATACCGAGCGGTTGCAAAATGCCGGCGGGAGGATTGCGACGAGGGGTCGGGCCGAGGTTGGGATCTCCGCGCTGACTGAAATCCGCCGCGCCGGAATAGGGCGGATAATGGAGGGCGAGCAAGACAGCCTTGTCATCGTTGGCACTCTTGATGTCGAGCAACGTCTGGACGAGCCACTTGTATTGCGGCGCGTCCTTGTGCATCGGGTCGTCCAACTGGCCGCCGTTGAGGTCGTTGGTAAAAAGGCCGATGACATAGGCGACCGGTGTTTCGAGCAACCAGTAAGGATAAGGCTGGACCATTGTCGTCCGTTTGTCGGATTGGTTGTCGTCGCCGATCTTTTGTTTCTGCGCGCAGAAGTTATCGAGAAAGTGTAGCATGGCCGCTTTCTTGTGCTTCTCTCCGGGATGCAATTTGCAATCGTGATTGCCAGCGATCGCGAAGATGGTTCGCCCGTAGCTTTTGTATTGGGTGTAAAACTGTTCGTTGTACATCTTCCCTTGATCCTTTCCGGTAGGATCCTTGGGATCGTCGTCCTTGTAAACGACATCACCGAGATGAAAGAAGAAAGAAGGGGCCAGCGCCGTGGAGCTGCCGCCGTAGACGCGGGGCCTGGAAATCTGTGCGGCCATTGCTTCGGCCACCTGCTTCCCAGGGCCGGGTTTGGTGAAATCTCCGGAACACCCGACGGCATGGAAGGTCATGACCCCGCCTTGCTTGACGCTGCGCGCTTCGGCTGCGGCGACATCTTTCAGCTTGAGCCGGTGATCGCCTTCGGGTGGGTCGACCGGGATTTCCGACCAGACGCCGTGCTCGACGCAAGGATACTGGGGAAAGGGATCGGGAACGGACGGAGAACTCTGTTTTGTAGCCATGATATCAGGTTTCGCGGAGAAAGCGTTGGCGCAATTTGCTGAACGGGTTCGGGTCCAGTCAATAGGTAGTTTTCCGCAATTTGTATAGGTAACTTTTTTGTCGGGAAAACGTGGTTATGAGTTCATTTGTGCTTGAAAGGGTTTGGGAAGATCGAAGACTGCGCGCATGAGTGACTTTCAAAACAGCAAGTCGGCGGACGGTCTAACGGTGAAGCTTTGGCGCGGGGAACGCACGGCCTTGATTGGAATGGATGTGGACGAACCAGAGGACGATCTGGTGGGATTCGCCATCGAAGTCATCGAACCGGGCACAAAGAGCTTTGCGCCGCTCCTCAACCGCTTGAATTTTTCCTACAGCCAACCGGCCAGCAAAGCGGTTGACGGCTTCAAAAACTTTCCATCGACACAGGCCCCGTTTCAGAAGTTTCGCTGGGTGCATTTTCCGCCGGCGGCGAAGGGCGGAACGTATACTTATCGAGTGACCAAGATGCACATGCCGACGGATAACAAGGTCGTGGCGGGCACGGCGATCACCCTCGATATCGCGCTCGACCCGGTCATTTACCAAAACTTCCTCGACGTGGGATTCACGCGGAACTTTGCCTCCTCGCAAGCCTACGCGGATAAATACAAAAACAATCCGAATATCATCCCCGGCGGCGGGGCCGATCCGCTGAAATTCCAGAAAGTGGCGGGCGATGTCTACCAATGGCTGGGATTCGAAGCATACGAATTGATCTTCGGCATTCTCGATGAGGTGGTGAAAGACAAGACCCTGTCGCTCGACTTCTTTGGTTATGACGTGAACGAACCGGACATCGTCAGCCGCCTGCAAAAGATGGGCGGCCGCCTGCGGGCGATCATCGACGATTCTGGCGAACACAAGCCGGCCACCAGTCCGGAATCGCAGGTCGCCAATCTCCTCATGGGGACAACGGACGGAAACGTCAAGCGCATGCACTTCAGCGGGTTGCAGCATAACAAGGTGCTCATCGTGAAGAAGAACGGAAAGCCGCTGAAGGTGCTCTTCGGGTCGACGAATTTCAGTTTCCGCGGCATCTATATCCAGGCGAATAATGCTCTCGTGCTGTATGCGCCGGAGGCGGCCCAATTCTTTGCCAACTATTTTGAACTGGCCTTCAACGGACAGCGTGGATTCACCAAAGATCCGATGTTCAGTAAATGGAATCTGGTGCCGGTGCAGTCGAAGCCACCGGTGCATCTCTGTTTTTCGCCGCATTCCGATCCGAACTTATCGTTGAATCCGGTGGCGGCGGCGATCGATCAAGCGTCGTCGTCGGTGTTTTTCGCGATCGCGTTTCTCAGTCAAATGAAATCCGGGCCGACCTATGATGCGATCAACCGGCTGATGGACAAGGACGTCTTCAGCTATGGCATCTCGAATCGAAAGGGCGGGCTGAATGTCAAGAAACCGGACGGTTCGATCGGGTTGGTCGATTTCGAGTATCTGGCAAAAACGGCTCCGGAACCTTTCAAGACCGAGTGGTCGGGCATGGCGAAAGGGACGACGGCGACAGGCAGCAAGAAGTCCGCTCCCGGTATCACCGAGCATAACAAATTTGTCGTGACCGATTTCAGTCTGCCGACGGCGAAAGTGTTCAGCGGGTCGTCGAATCTCTCGGTCAGTGGGGAAAAGAAGAATGGGGACAACCTGGTGATGATCGAAGATTCCAGGGTCGCCACGTCGTACGCGATCGAGGCAATCCGCATTTTCGATCACTTGCATTTCCGGTCGCTGATGCAGACGAGCCGCAACCAGACGAAAAGCGAGCAGGTCAAGACGCTCACTTTGCAGAAACCGGAGGCGATTAGCGGCCAGCCGACATGGTTTGCACCCTTCTACAAAGAAGGCGGCCAATTGGCGAAAGATCGGATTCTCTTCGCCCATTAGCCCACGGGCTTATCTTACACTTCCACTTAGCCACATATGACCCACACCTACGGATTCGTTAAATGCAAGCTAGTCACAGCTCCGAAGCTCCAGCACGCGAAGCATCGGCGGGAACTCCAGTATCATCTGCACGCCACCCTTTCGGTGCAAAACGAAGGAAAGGCGGAAAATTGGGATTGCGCGATTAACGTTGGAACGAACGATGCGGATGACTTGCTGCAATACAAGCTGGCGTTTGATTATGCGCATCCCATCGTAGCGACGCTCAAGGCGGCGGCGCCCGGTTTTTCCGACCTGACCAATTCGACGGCGCTGCCGGCGCTGGATTTTCTGCGCAGCGACATCCTCACTGGGACGGGTCCCTGGCGCCCGAGTGACGTGATGGACGGTAGCGAAAATCCCGAGCCCGTGGCGACTCTCGCGCGGGCGCTTTCCAAGGCGTATAGCCAGAAGTACGATGTTTACATCTTCGGCCGGACCTACACCGATGGGAGCAACGGGGTCCATGACATTCACATGAACCAGGGTTCCAGCGGGAACTATATCAATACCGGCGGAGATAACGATCACAATGACATCTGGCAGGACGGAGCGGTGCTGATCGATCCCGGGCAGGATTCGTGGATTGCTTACTTCACCACCTTTACTCAGCAAACTGTCCCGACGGACAAGCTTGGCAACGCCGTGGACGGCAGCCACGGAATCACGGTCAAGGACGACGGGAGTTTGGTGAGTTGAGTTTTTGGAGAGCAGTTACCGATCCTGGCCAAGAGCGGTTGTAACATTGGTTGAAACGCCCCGGGCTACGGACGGATGGGGCGGCCTTGATAACCGACGCGGAGGGTTGCAACCTGATCTTCGTTAAAGCCGATGACCAGCGTCCCACGAGAGCCCGTGGTTGGGTCGATGACTTTGTCGATGTAACCCAATTCCGTGTTATCGCGATAAGTCCTATTGGGCGGCCCGAGCAGTTTCACCACTTCGGCCATCGATTTGCGTCTCACCATGGTGGCGATGTCCTCCATCGAGGCGAAGCCGTCGGCAAACTGCCGCTGGAATTCGCGCTCGGCGGCATGAGGGTCGATCAACGCGGCGCGGGCGCTGGCCTCCTTCGGAGCGGTGACGCTCAGTTCTGCGATCGCGCGGTTGGCATCGGCGATGAGCGGACTCGTGGGATAGGCGGCGACGAATTGCCGGTAATGCAAAAGAGCGGTCGAATTGAGGCCTTGCTGGTGGAGTTTGCTGCTGTCGAGGTAGACCTGAGCTTCGCCCTTTTTCGCTTCGGCGATCTGCTTTTGCAAGGTGGCGATCTGTGCGTCCTTCTCGACGATGATGTGTTCCTTATCCGCGACTTGCTTGGTGGCGCCGTCGACCTCTTCCTTGGCGAGGGCGACAGCATCGTCTTTCTCCTTGGATTGCTTTTCGACCGTAGCGAGGTGTTTCCGCACACGATCGAGTTCCTCCTTGGTCTGCAACGCCTGGACCTGGACGTCACCGGATGGGCCATTGTCCCGCCCGCAACCCGGAAGAAATGCAGCGACGATCAGCACGAGGACGATGGACGCGGAAAGAGGGCGGCGACGGCGCATGGCAAGAGCTTCATCGAATCCGATGAAGGGCGGAAGCCAAAACCTTGCGGAAAGCAAGCGAGGGGCGAGTCAGGAACGCTCAAGGAAAACGCCACCGGCGCGCTGCGGCTGGGTCGCCGGCAAAATAGCGAGGCCCGGAGACCCGGCGCGTCACTCCCCCACCCTATCGGCGGACTTACCGGCGCCGGCGGCGCCAGCCGACGAGGGCGGCGCCTCCAAAAGCCAAAAGCAAGGTGCTGCCGGGCTCCGGCGTGGGCGTCAGTTCGAGGGTTTGCGAATCCGCAACCGAGCTGGATGGCGCGGCAGCTTGCTGATCGGTGCCGCTATCGCTGAGCAAAATCGTGGGCTGATCGGTAGGATATGGAACCGATGCGATCAAAGTTGCTCCTTCCACCCCCTCCTCCGCCGGCGGTGGATCGTGGAGATTGACGAGTTCCAGGCTGGTGGCTGTCTCGACCAGCGTGCCGGTGACATTGACCGGGAGCTCAAGGGTGAAGTCCGTGGTCGAAAAGGTCGTCGAGGCGAAAGTCATCAACGTGAAATCGGCCGGCGTATTCGAGATTCCGGTATTGATGATATCGATAACATAAGACCCGGCCGAGCCCTTGGTGAGCGCGCCGCTCAAGGTGATGTCGTCGGCGGTCGTGCCGATTTGGAAGTTGATGGCGCCGCCGCCATTCCAGGTGAGCGAAGTGCCGCGGAGGGTGGTGCCGGCCGTTCCGGGCGTGCCGGCGCCGGGGAAGATATCGCCGCCGTTGCTGAGCGTCGTCGATCCACCGAGGGTGCCGCGGCCGCCGAGTGTTCCACCATTGGCCACCGTGACCGTGCCGGTGCCCGTTCCGGAGCCGGAGGTGTTATTGACGAGCAACGTTCCGGCGCTGATCGTGGTCCCGCCCTTGTAGGTGTTGACGCCGGTCAAGGTGACGGCGTTGGCGCCGGTCTTGGTGAAGTTACCAGTGCCGGAGATGGCGCTGCCGATGGTGTAATTGCTCGTCGAACCGGTGGCGACGACGTGGCCATTGTCGGTTATGGCGTTGGCAATGGTTTCTCCGCTGTTCAGATCGATGCTGAGTGTCCCGGTGGTATTGATGGTGACTAGTCCCGTGCCGAGGGAAGCTTGGGCGACGGTGCCGTTGCCTAAGGCCAACGTTCCGGCCGTGATCGTGGTCCCACCCTTATAGGTGTTGACGCCTGTCAAGGTGACGGCGTTGGCGCCGGTCTTGGTGAAGTTACCAGTGCCGGAGATGGCGCTGCCGATGGTGTAATCGCTCGCGGAACCGGTGGCGACGACATGGCCGTTGTCGGTCACGGCGTTGGCAATGGTTTCGCCGCTGTCGAGATTGATGCTCAGTGTCCCGCTGGTATTGATGGTAACTGGTCCCGTGCCGAGAGAGGCTTGGGCGACAGTGCCGTCGCCTACAGCCACCGTTCCGGCAGTGATCGCGGTCCCACCGGTGTAACTGTTATCGCCGGTCAGTGTGAGAATCGCCGCACCGCTTTTCGTAACGACCGAAGCGCCGTCGATAACTCCGTCGAACGTGCTGTTCGAACTGCTCGAGTAAGTCAGATTTCCGTCGAGCGTGCCGGAGCCGGCGAGCGTGCCGCTGCTCACGGTGAGGCCAAGCGGGTCGGTGAGCGTGCCGGTGATATTGAAAATGCCGGTCGCAGAAGTTACCGCGCCGTCGACGGTTCCGGAGCCTGTCCACTTGCCACCGGTGACGGTGAGGCCGCCGCCGATGACGCCGCCATTCAAATCGATTGTCCCGTTGCCGGTCAAAGTCGTCTTGCCATTGACGGTGCCGGCGCCGGCGAGTGTCCCGTTGGTGCCCACATTGACGATGCTGGCCGCGGCGAGCGTGCCGTCGACTTTCAACGTGCCGGCAGTGATGTTAGTCGCTCCGGTGTAGGTATCGCCGATTCCCATCGGAATGATCGTCGTGCCAGCGCCGCTTTGATCGAAGGCGCCCAGGCCGCTGATGAGACCGGAGATCGTCTGGCTGTTACCGACGGGGTCGATGGCTTTGAGAGCAGTCCCGGTGGCATTGAGAACGACCGCGTTGGTGAAGATATCACCATTGGCGAGGTCCATAGCCAGGCTGCTGGTGCCGGCCAAGGTGACTGTGCCGGTGCCTGACAAGTTACCGGAGACGCCGTTGCCGATTTGCAGCGTGCCCATGCTCACAGTCGTGGCGCCGGTGTAAGTGTTCGGGCCGGCGAGGGTGAGGGTCGCGGCGGCGTTGCTCAAGGTCACGGCGCTGGGTGCGGAACCGTCGGCGATGATACCGACAAAGGTGCTGCTGGTGGCGCTGCTATAGGTCAGCTTGCCAACGAGCGTGCCGGAGCCGGCGAGCGTGCCACTGGTGACGGTAAGTCCGAGCGGGGCGGTGAGGGTGCCGCCGATGTTGAAGGCGCCGGTCGCGGAAGTTACCGCGCCGTCGACGGTTCCGGAACCGGTCCACTTGCCGCCAGTCACGGCGAGAGCGCCGCCAATGGTGCCACCACTGAGGTTGAAAGTCCCGTTGCCGATGGCTTTGCCGTGGATCGTGCCGCCACCGGCGAGCGTGCCATTGGCGCCGACGGTGACGGTGCTGCCCGCGGCGAGCGTGCCTTCGACATCGAGAGTGCCGGCGTTGATGTTGGTCACACCGGTGTAAGTCTCGCTGGTGCCAACAGGAATGATCGTCGTGCCGGCGCCATTTTGATCGAAGGCGCCCGTGCCGCTGACGATCCCGGAAATTGTCTGGCTGTTACCGACGGTGTTGATGGCTTTGAGAGCGGTGCCGGTGGCGTTGAGAGCGACGGCGTTGGTGAAGGCGCCGCCATTGACGAGATCCACGGCGAGGCTGCTGCTGCCAGCCACGGTGACCGTGCCAGTGCCGGACAAATTGCCGGAAGCGCCATTGCCGATTTGCAGCGTTCCCAGGTTGACACTGGTGGCGCCGGTATAAGTGTTCGCGCCGGTGAGAGTGAGGGTCGCGGCAGAGTTACTGACAGTCAGGGTGCTGAGCGCGGAACCGTCGGCGATCGCTCCACCGAAAGTGCTGCTCGTGCCGCTGCTGTAGGTAAGCTTTCCATCGAGCGCGCCCGTGCCGCCGAGAGTTCCGCCGGTGACGGCGAGGCCCGCAGGTGCGGTCACCGTGCCGCTGATATTGAAAAGGCCGCCGCTGGAAGTGACCACGCCGTCCACGGTGCCGAGATTGCTCCAGTTCCCCCCGGTGACAGTGAGCGTGCCGGCGATGGTCCCGGTCGAACCCAGGCTAATGACGCCGTTGCCGGTGAGGGTGGCTTTGCCGTTGATCGTGCCACCACCGGCGAGGGTGCCGCCGGTGCCGACGTTGACGATGCTGGCGGCGGCGAGCGTCCCATCGACCTGCAAGGTGCCGGCAGTGATGTTAGTCGCGCCGGTATAAGTATCGCCGGTGCCGCTGGCGATGATGGTTTTGCCGGTGCCCGCCTGATTGAACACTCCAGTGCCGCTGATGATACCGGAAATGGTCTGACTATTTCCCGCGCCGGTTTCGAGGGCTTTGAACGATGCGCCGGTGCCGCTAAGCACGACGCCATCGGTGAAAGTCGATCCGCTGGCGAGGTCGACGGCCAACGCGCCTGTGCCGGAAACCGTCACCACGCTGGTTCCGGACAAATTCCCGGCACTGCCGTTGCCGACCTGGAGAGTGCCTGCACTGACGGTGGTCGCTCCGGTGTAGGTGTTGGTCGCCGAGAGTGTGAGGGTCGAGGAGCCCTTCATGGTGAGCGAACTCGTGCCGGCGACCACTCCGCCAAAGGTGCTGGCGGTAGTGCTGGAATAGGTCACGTTGCCATTGATCGCACCGGTTCCGGCGAGGCCGCCGCCGGTGATGTTCAGTCCGGCAAGAGCGGTGAGATCGCCACTGCTGCCGATGGTCAACGTGCCCGAACTGGAGGTGACTACGCCGTCGACGGTGCCGAGATCGTTCCAGTTGCCGTCGGTGACGGTGAGCGTGCCGACGATGGTGCCGGTCGAGCCGAGGCTAATGACGCCGTTGCCGGTGAGGATCGCTTTACCGTTGATCCGGCCGGCGCCGGCGAGTGTGCCGTTGGTTCCGACATTGACGGTGCTGGCCGCGGCCAACGAACCGTCCACTTCCAAGGTGCCCGCGTTGATGTTAGTCGCGCCGGTGTAAGTGTCGTTGGTCCCACTTACGATGATCGTCGTCCCGGCGCCGTTTTGATCGAATACGCCGGTGCCGCTGATGATACCCGAAATTTTCTGGATGTTACCCGTCGTGTTGATGGCCTTGAGAGCGGTGGTCGTGGCGCTCAAGTTGACGTTGGGAGAGAAAGTGACACCCGAGCCCAAATCCAAAGCGAGGACGCCGCTGCCGGAAACTGTGACAGTGGTTCCACTCAGATTGCCATTGGAGCCATTGCCAATCTGCAAGGTGCCGGCGCTGATGGTAGTCGCCCCGGTGTAGGTACCAGTCCCCCACAACGTGGTGGTTCCGGCTCCGCTTTGAGTGAGCGCAAGGACTCCGACGCCATTCGAGAGATTGCCCCCGAGCGCGATGCTGCCTGTGGAATCCACATTGACCAAACCCGTGCCGCCGAGGCCATCGGTGATGTTATTGGCAAGGGTACCGCCGGCAACATTGACGAGAAGCAGCGTGCCGCCCGATCCGACACTGACCGCACTGTGAGATCCAATCGAGCCCGCGACGGTGGCGGTGCCGATCTGCAGGGTGCCAGCGCTGATGGTCGTCGCTCCGCTGTAAGTATTGTTGGCGTTAGTGAGAATCGTCGTCTTGGCGCCGCTCTGGATGAGGGCCAACTGGCCGGCGCCATCACTGAGGACGCCGGAGAGAGTGTTGATATTTGCCGAATTGATTTTCAACGTGCCGACCCCGCTCGAGCCGTTGCTGACGCCATTGGCAAAGGTATTGCCGCTGACGTTGACGAGCGAGAAGGTGCCGCCCGAACCGACATTCACCGCGGTGGCGGCGTTGATCTTGGCCGCGGCCGTGCTCGTCCCGAGCTGCAACGTGCCCGTGCTAACGCTGGTCGTGCCGGTGTAGGTGTTTGCCGCGTTGGCGAGAATGACGGTCCCCGCTCCGGTGGCGCTCAGGCCGACGGTGCCGGCAATAGGGGCGGAAATGGTGGCGGTATTGGCGGCGCTGGTGACGCTGATCTGCGCAGGCCCGGTTAGGGTGAGGGCGGGCGAGCCGGAGATGACGTAGCCATTGGCGCCAAAGATGAGGGCCTGGGCGGTGACCGCACTGCCGAGAGTGATCGTTCCACCGGGCGCTCCGAAGACTGCCGTCCCGCTTTGCCAGGCGGAATTCGAGGAGCCCGTGGAGGTGGTCCAGTCGTTTGTGGTGGTATTCCACGTCCCGGCGCCGCCGGTGATGACGCCATCATTGATCACTCCCTTGCCATCCCAATACTGCACCGTGCCTGTCCCCAAAGCGGAGACGATCAAATTCACCTGACCAGCAACGCCCGTCGAAATGGTCGTGTTAAAACCCGCGAGGCCGGTGATGTCAGCGAAGGTGCTGCCGGTGAGCGTGCCACCGTAAGTAAAGAGGGTATAACTTCCGACGCCGGTGCCTCCGACCAGGGTGATATTGAGATTACCGCCGATGGTGAGGTTATTGGTAACATCGACCAAATCGTTCACGCCGTTGCCGATGACGCCCGCCTGGCTCAGGCGGAAATTGGAAACGGAACCGGCATTCAAAACGAGATTACCCACCGTGAGCGTGCCCTGACTGGAAAGACCGCCCGGATTCAAGCTGCCTTGTGAATCGACGGTGACGGTGCTGCCGATGGTGCCGGTTCCGGCAAGTGTGCCATCGGCGACGACACTGACCGGGCTATTCGTCAGCGAACCGGTCACGTCCAAAGTTCCGCCGTTCACGCTCACCCCGCCGGAGAAGGTATTGACGCCGCTGAGAATCTGGGTGCTGGTGCCATCCTTGAAAAGGCCGCCGACACCGGGTGCACCGGTTCCATCGGAAATGGCACCGGCGAAGGTCGTGGGTGCGCCTCCGGAACTATTGCCAATGGTGAGAATCTTGCCGTTGAGATTGACCGTCGATGAAGCCGCGCCGGTGAGAGAAGCAATCGCCTGGGTAGTGCCGAGGTTCAAAGTCGAACCACCCTTGCTCGGCGAGGCGGCTGAGGAACCGGAGATGGCGGCGGAAGGATCCATGACCACGGCCGAGCGTCCGTTGGCGGTGGGGAGCGCATTGGTGGCGTTGGCGTTGAAGGTGGCGCCATTGGTGATCCACGTCGTCCCATTGTAGGTATTGGCGCTATTGGCATTCAGAATCACCCCATCCACGACGACGTTGGAATTGGCGCTGTTGCCGCCGATTCCACCCGACACGATATTGATAGTACCGTCGGCGCCATTGCCATTGAAGGTGACGGTAGTGCCATTGCTGGCAATCCCACTGAGATTGAGGGTGCCTCCATTGGCGCTGATGGAAGCATTACTGGCGATGATAATGGGGCCGTTGTCAGTCGCCGTAGACGGGCCGCCGTTTTCGTGAAGGACGTTGAGGGCGCCTCCTTGCGGATCGGTGGAATTGGCGGCCGTGCCGGCGCCGAAGCCATTCAAGGTCAGCGCTTCGTTTCCAACGGTGACTCCATTGCTGACGCTCAAGGTTGCGCCCGCGTCGACGGTGGTACCGGTGGCGGCAGAGCCGTCGGCGGCTCCCAAGGCAGAATTGCTGCCGACGACGAGGATGCCATTCTCGACCTCGGTGGTACCGGAATAAATATCTGCTCCGCTGAACTCCACCGTGCCGGGATTTGGAACTGCCGAGGTGCTATTCTGGGCATTGATGATCACGCCACCATTCTGAATGGCGGAGGTGACGATCAAGTCGGCGACGTTTCTTTGGCCGGCAACGTTGAAAGTGCGAATGGCCCCGCCCAAGTCGAGCGTGGCAGCGGCAATCGTCGTGGAAGCATTGAGTCCCGCAGAGCTGGTGGCATCGACGAGATTGACATTGCCCTGGAGCGTGAGCGTGCCGGAACCGGTGACCACCGTGGATATCGTCGAGGGTGCAACGATCGTGAGGGAACCGATGGTCTGATTAAAGCCATGGAGATCGAGCAGGCCCTGGCTTCCGCCGTTGGTCGAATTGAGGGTCAGAGCCGTAGTCGCCGGCAAGGCGTTGTTGATCCCCAATTGAATGGCGCCAGCGATGATAGTCGTGCCACCGGTGTAAGTGCTGGCACCGCCGAGAATGAGCGTGCCGGTGCCGGATTTGGTGACACTGCCGGAGCCGGTCAAAGGCGCATTGATGGTCGCGGTGATTCCGGAATTGGCGAGGATGTCGGCGCCGGTCGAAGGAATGAGCGAAAAGGTATTTCCGGCATTCGCATTAATCACATACCCCGTGGTCTGGAACTCGATGGTCTGGAAGGAGATATTGGCTCCGAGCGTGACGGTTCCGGCAGTGCCAGCGAAGATCGCCGTGTCCGTCCCCCAGGCGAGAGTATGCGTGCCGGAAGAATCGGTCCAATTGGTGGTGACATTGTCCCAGGTTCCCGAGCCGCCGTTGATGACACCGTTTTGCGCGGACACAGCGCCATTCCAGTATTCGAAGTCGAGGAGACTCGGAGGAGGGAGCGAGAGAGGCTGGCCGAAATTGTCGGTAAAGGCGAGGAAGTCGGGACTGAAGGAACCGAGATTCTGGGCAAACTTGGTATTCACTCCGGTCGTGGAATACTCCTCGACGGTGCCTGCGCCGGTGTTGGCGATATAAAGAACTCCGGCGCTGTCGAAGGCCAACCCTTCAGCCGAGGACACTCCGGCGCTGGCAAACAGGTGGGGAATTCCCGAGGAGTTTAACTCCTCGATCGTGTTATTCAGGAAATTCGTGACGTAAAGATTACCGGCATTGTCGAAAGCCAGACCGGCGGGTCCGTTCAACGAACTGCCACTGCCAAAAGTGCCCAGCGAAGTTCCGGCCGGGGAGAATTCCTGGATGGTATTGCTGCCGTAGTTACTGACGAAAAGATCGCCGGCGCTGTTGAATGCCAGACCGGTGGGATCGTTCAGCAAATTGGACGCGGCAGAGACAAACACCGTGGGAGCGCCGGTGGGGGAGATTCTTTCGATGGTGTTATTGCCCTGATTGGCAACGTAAAGATTGCCGGCGCTATCAAAGGCAATCCCTTCCGGGGTGCTCAATACGCCGGAGCCGGTGCCGACCGTGCCAATATTCATCCCGCTCGGGGAGAAAATCTGAATCGAGGAGTTATTGTTAGTGCCAAGAACGGCCACATAGAGATCCCCCGATGCATTGAAGGCCAAGCCCTGCGGATTGATGAGGCCGGAGACAAAAGGGCTGACCGTGCCCGCCGCTGAAATGGTATCGATGGTACCGGTGCCCGGGTTATCCTCAAAAAGGATGTCCGCCTGGGCTGTCTCCGACAGGAAAACGAGGAGGAGCACCCCGCTGGGCGCGAGGAACCGCTTGACGCAAGATTTCATACGTTGGGGATTTCATTGCGAGCCAAGCTGTTGACCCAATCGCCCTGAGGCAGAGAATCTCTGCGGCAGGACGGCTGGGCGATGGGGATGCAGCTCCGATCGACGGGCGCTACTATTGGCGAATCGGGCAAACTCGCAAGTGACGAATTGAGTTGCCGCCCTGGCCGATGTCTGGTTGCGATTTTCCCTGCAAATATGCCCGTGATCCCCGTGCAAACAGCCTTTCGTCTAGCCGTTCAACATCAGACAGCAGGACGGCTGGCGGAAGCGGAGGCGATTTACCGGCAAATTCTGGCGGTCGAGCCGAATCACGCCGCGGCGTATTCGAACCTGGGAGAGGCTTACCGGGTGACGAACCGTTTCGCGGAGGCGGTGGACGTGTTCCAGAGGGCCATTCACCTCAACCCAAATCTGGCGGAAGCGCACTACAATCTCGGTCTCGCCCTGGTCGGTTTGGAACGGAAAGACGAAGCGCTGGCGGAATTCCGGCAGGCGCTGAAAATCAAACCGAACTATGCCGAGGCACACAACAATCTCGGCAACGTGCTGAAGGAACAAGATCGACCGGAGGAAGCGGAGGCGGCCTTCCGCCGGACGCTGGAAATCAAACCCGATTACGCTCCCGCGCACAACAACCTGGGGAACCTGCTGGGGGATGAGGGACAATTCGAGAGCGCGATGGCGGAGTACCAGCGGGCGCTGGAGCTCGATCCCACCTACGTGGAAGCGTGCAATAACCTGGGGCGAACGCTGGTGGAGTTGAGGCGATTTGACGAAGCGCGTGTGGCGCTGGCGAGGGCGCTGGCCTTGCGACCAAACTACCCGGTGGCAAAGTTCAACGCGGCGTTTCTTGCCCTGCTCCACGGGGACTATGAGCGTGGATGGCATTGGTACGAGTCGCGATGGGAAGTACCGCCGGTGAAAATGCCGCCCTATTCCCAGCCGCTGTGGAAGGGCGAACCGCTGGATGGGAAACGAATCTTGATCCATGCCGAACAAGGGTTCGGCGATTCTCTTCATTTCATTCGCTATGCGGCCCTGGTGGCGGCGCGCGGAGGAGAAGTGATTGTGGGATGCCAGCCGGCCCTGGAGAGACTGTTCCGAACTGCGGCGGGCGTGAAGGCGGTGATCACGGACGGGAACAATCCGGGTGAATTCGATGTGCAAATCCCGATGCTCAGCCAGCCGCTGGTTTTCCAGACACGGCTCGAGAGCATCCCCCGAGATATCCCCTATCTGTTTGCCGATCCGGCCCAGGTAGAATGCTGGAGAAAGCGTCTGGGCGAACGAAGGTCACCGTTGAGGGTCGGCCTGGCGTGGGCCGGGGATTTGCAACATCGCCGGAATCGAAAGCGAAGCATCGCGCTGCAAATGCTCCAGCCGTTGTGGCGGCTGGAAGGGATCGAATTTTTCAGTCTGCAAATCGGGCCGGAAGCAGCGCAACTGGCGGAACTTTCGACGGCGCCGATCGTGGATCACACGAGCCTGATTGCGGACTTTGCGGATACGGCGGCGTTCATGGCGGAACTGGATCTGGTCATTACCGTAGATACGGCGGTGGCACATCTTGCGGGTGCGCTGGGACGTCCGGTGTGGACCCTGCTCTCGTTTGTTCCCGATTGGCGCTGGGGGCTGGAGGGAGAAGACACGCCCTGGTATCCGACGATGCGCCTATTCCGGCAGCCGGCGTTGTGCGATTGGGAGTCGGTGATACAGCGCGTGGAAGCGGAACTTGGCCGTCTGCGGGAAACGGCGGGAGCGGGGCGAATCGGCTAAGGCGGATTAGAGCCGTTTAGAGCATCTCTCGAAAGCGATTTCCGTTTTGGTGACCTACGGCTCCGCACCGCCGCCCCATAGAGATTGGAGGTTCTTCGGCTCCGCTCTCAGAATGACAGGCTTTTTTCCATCGCTTCGCGGAGGAAATTCGGCCGAACCGGGAATTACTTTCGAGAGATGCTCTATTTCACAGCGCGACGGCGGCGCCAGCCGAGCAAGGTGATGCCGCCAAAGGCGAGGAACGCGGCGCTGCCGGGCTCGGGTGTGGGGATGAGGTCGGCGCGGGACTGATCGGGCGACGAAGAGGTCGTGATTGACGGGCCGCTTTCGTCCGATGGATTGAAGGAGGCTGTCGGCGCGCTTTCACTGCTATCGTTGGCGACGTCCAAGGTGCCGCCCGCGGGCAATTCGCCGACCACCGGAGCGAGATCGGCGATGGAGAGGCTGGTGCTTGTCTCGACGAGCATGCCATTGAAGCCAGTCGGCCATTCCACGGTGAAGTTCGACAAGGAGAAGGTCGTGGAGGCAAAGGTCATCAGCGTGTAGCTGGTCTGGCTGGCGATGCTCTCGTTGAGCAGATCGATGGTGAAGGAGCCGGCCGTGCCCTTGGTGAGGGCGCCGGTGAGGTTGAGCTCGTCGCCGGTGGTGGCGCCGAGTTCCAGCGTAATGGTGCCGCCGCCATTCCAGAGGAGCGACGACCCGCGGAGGGCGGTGTTGGCCGAAGTGGTGCCGGCGCCGGGGGCAATCGTCCCGCCGCTGCCAAGGGTCGTGACTCCGGTGGCTTTACCACCGCCGCCGAGCGTGCCGCCGCTGCCGATCGTGACCGTGCCGGTTCCGGTCGTACTATTGACGAGCAACGTGCCCGCGCTGACGGTGGTGCCGCCGCTGTAAGTGTTATTTCCGGTCAGGGTTATGGTGTTGCTCCCGCTCTTGGTGAAGTTACCCGCGCCGCTGATGTTACTGGCGATGGTGAAGTTATTGCCGGCGCTGGAGTTATCGACCAAGTGGCCGGTGTCAGTGATAGGATTGGAGAAGATTTCACTACTGGCCAGGTCGACGGACAGGGTGGCCCCGCTGGCGATGGTCACGGCTCCGCTACCCAAGGTGGCATTCTTAGTAGTGCCGTCACCGACCTGAAGGGTGCCAGCAGTTACCGTCGTGGTTCCCGTGTAGGTATTTTCACCGGTCAACGTGAGGGTCGTGGAAGCCTTATTCATGACGACCGCGCCGGTGACAGTGCCGTTGCCGATGATACCAGCGAAGGTGAAGCTGGTGCTGCTGGTATCGGTCAATTTGCCGTCGACTTCGCCGGTTCCGGCGAGGGTTCCTCCGGTGACATTCAAGCCGCCCTTGGCGGTGAGATCGGCGGTGCTGCCGATGGTAAAGGTGCCCAAACTGGAAGTAACCGCACCAGTTACCGTTCCATCCTCGTTCCAATTGCCGCTGGTGACGGCGAGGGTGCCGCCGATGACGCCGTTTGAGCCGAGGGCGATGGTGCCGGCGCCCGTCAAAGTGGCATTTCCCTTGATCGTGCCGTTGCCGGTGAGAGAGGCGCCGGAAGCCACGTGAACGGTGCTGCCAGCCGCCAAGGTGCCGTCGACTTCCAAGGTGCCGGCGTTGACGTTGGTCGCGCCGGTGTAAGTTTCGGTGACGCCGCTGCTGAGGATGGTGGTACCGGACCCATTTTGATTGAGGCTGCCGGTGCCGCTGATGACTCCGGAGATTGTCTGGGTGTTACTGCTGATGGCCTTGAGTGCGGCGGTGGCGCTGTTGAGAGCCACGGCGTTGGCGAGGCTTTCGTTACTGGCCAGGTCGAGCGCGAGGCTGCCCGAACCGGTGACGGTCACCGTGGTGCTGCCGAGGGTGACGCCCACAGCGAGGCCGTCTCCCACCTGAAGGGTTCCGGCGCTGACGGTGGTGGCTCCGGAGTAACTGTTCGCATTGGTCAAGATGGTCGTGCCCGTGCCGCTCTGAGTCAGAGCCAGCAGGCCAGTAGTCCCGTCGGCTATCGCCCCGCCCAAAGTGAGAGTCTGTGCCGAATCGACATTGATCAAGCCCGATCCACTGGTGGCTTTACTGCCGGAAATGGCATCGTTCAATGTCCCCCCGCTAACATTGACCAGAGCCAGGGTGGCACCGGGGAGGACGAACACGCTATCGCCCCCCAATGAACCGGCCAGACCGGAGGCGCCCGTGGTGCCGATCTGCAAAGTGCCCTTGGACACTATCGTGCCCCCGCTGTAGTTGTTGTTGGCGTTGGTGACGATGGTCGTGCCGGTACCGGACTGTTGGAGGACCAAAGAGCTCCCGCCCCCGCCGTCGGTCAACGGTCCGGAAATGGTATTGTTCAGCGTCGAATTGATCTCCAGCACGGAATTTCCAGTGCCCGAGTTCGTCACCGAGTTGCTGAGGAGGTTATTGTGGATATTGACAATATCGAGGGTGCCACTGCCGTCAAAAGTGACCACCCCAGCGCCGAGGGAACCGGGGGCCGAGGACGTGCCGATCTGCACCGTACCCGTCTTGATGAGAGTCCCACCCGTGTAAGTATTGGCCGCATTGGTCAGGATGAGGGTGCCGGCGCCGTCGGCAGAGATGCCGGCGTTGCCCCCGATGATGGCTGCGATCGTCGCGTTGGTTCCCGAGTTACTGACGCTGATCGTCGGAACTCCCGCCCCCGCGGCATTGCCGACTAAATTCAGGGGCGCGGTGGCAGCGCCGGTCAGGGTGTAACCGGTCACGCCGAAGATCAGTCCCTGGACGTTAGTCGGCGCGCCGAGGGTCACGGTGCCGCCGACTGTTTGGAAAACGGCGGTGCCGCCAGCCCAAGTCGAGTTATTGAGCCCGCTGGCGCCCGACCAATTGGTGTTGGCGCCATTCCAGGTGCCGCTCCCGCCGGAGATGACTCCGTTGCTCGTGGTTCCGGTTCCGTCCCAGTATTGAGTGGTGGAAGTGGAGATGACGAGGTTTACCTGGTGGGCCGTTCCGGTGGAGATGACGGCGTCGAAGCCACCAATGCCGTTGATCGCGGTAAAGCCGGTATTGGTCAGCGTGCCGTTGTAAGTAAAGAGGGTGTAACTACCCACGCCAAAGTTCATCAACTGGGTAACATTGAGGTTACCGGCGATGGTCAGGTTGCCGCTGACCGCGACGAGGTCATTGACGCCACCGCCGATGGTCCCGGGGTTGTTCAACCGGAAGTTGGAGTTGGAGCCCGCGCTCAGGGTCAGCTTGGTCAAGTCCAGGGTGCCCGGATTCGGGCCGCTGTCGCCCGGGCTCAAGGTGCCACCGGAAAGGACGGTCACGGCTCCGGTGATGCTCCCGGTGCCTGTGGTACTGACGGCACCGGAAAGTGTGCCTCCGGAAGCTACCGTCACGGCGCCGCTTCCACTCAAAGCGCCGTCGACTTGCAAGGTACCCGCGGTGACATTGGTCGGTCCACTATAGGTGCCCTTGCCCGTGAAAACGGTCGTCCCAATGCCCGCTTGCGTGAAGCCGCCGGCGCCGCTGATGGCCGAGGATACGGTCGTCTTTCCGCTTTGGATGGCCTTGAACGTGGACCCGGTGGCGCTCAACGAGACGCTCTGGCCAAAGGTCGACTTATCGGGCAAATCCAGCGCCAGGACGCCAGTTCCCGAGACGGTGACCGATCCGGCGCCCAACGAAGAATTGGGAGTAATTCCGTCGCCTAACTGGAGGGTGCCGGCGAGGATCGTCGTCGGCCCGCCATAGGTGTTTGTGCCGGTGAGAATCAGCGTCGCGCCGGTCTTGTTCATGGTCAGCGAACTGGTGGCAGAACCATCGGCAACCGCGCCCCCGAAGGTGCTGGTCAAACTGCTGGTGTAGTTGAGATTGCCCGCGAGTTCGCCAGTGCCGGTGAGGGTGCCGCCGGTGACATTCAGTCCGTCCGGCGCGGTGAGGACACCCTCGAGATTGAATGCTCCGCTGCTGGAGGTAACGACGCCATCGACGGTGCCGCCGCCGAGCCAATTTCCTCCGGTGATCGCGAGAGTTCCGTCGATCGTTCCCCCACCCCCGAGTTCGATGGTGCCGTTGCCGGTCAAAGTGGCGTTGCCATGAATGATCCCGGTGCCGCCGAGTTCACCAGCGGCGACATTCACGATGCTCGAGGCGAGCGAACCGAGGACGACCAGGGTGCCGGCATTCACGTTGGTCGGGCCGGTGTAAAGTTGAGCGCCGCTGATGGTGGTCGTGCCGGCGCCGTTTTGGTCGAAGGCGCCGACGCCGGAAATGATTCCCGAAATCGCTTGCATGTTTCCCACGGGATCCACCGCGCGGAAACTCGTGGTCGCTCCGTTAAGGAGCACGTTGTTCGCGAAAGTCGGCGAGCCGCTGCCGAGGTCGAGCGCGAGCGCGCCGCTGCCGGAAACAGTGACGAGGCCGGTCCCGGAAAGATTGCCCGAGGTGCCATTGCCGATCTGGAGGAGACCAGCGCTGATCGTGGTCGCGCCGGTATAGGTGTTGGCGCCAGTGAGAGTGAGGCTGGCGCTGGCATTGTTCACCGTGAGCGAACTGTTGTTCGTTCCATTTTCCACGACTCCGGCGAACGTGCTGGCCGCGGTGCTGGTGTAAGTGAGATTACCGGCGAGGACACCAGTGCCGCCGTTGCTGGTAATGGTGCCGCCGCTCACACTCAATCCCGCGGGCGCGGTCAACGTACCGGTAAGATTGAAAGCTCCGTTGGTGGAAGTGACCGCACCATTGACGGTCCCGGCGCCACTCCAATTACCGCCAGTAATGGCGAGGGTGCTACCGAGGATACCGCCGGCCAAATCGATGGTGCCGTTTCCAGTCAAAGTTACCTTGCCATTGACGATGCCTCCGCCGGAGAGCGTTCCAGCGGTCCCGACATTCACGATACTCAGAGCGGCGAGTGAGCCGTCGACTTCCAAGGTGCCGGCGGTGATGTTAGTGGCACCGGTGTAAGTTTCGTTCACGGTGCTGGCGATGACCGTGGTGCCGGCTCCGATCTGGCTGAAAGAGCCGCTGCCGGAAATGACGCTGGAGATGGTCTGGGTGCCGGAAGCGTTGCCGGCCTTGAACGACGCGCCGGCGGCATTGAGCGAGACCGGGGTATCGAACGTGCCCGTATCGGAAAGGCTCAACTCGAATACGCCAGTGCCATTGACGACGATTCCGCTGCTGAACGAGGTCGTCCCGCCGGCGGCGAGTTGCAAGGTGCCTGCAGCCACGGTGAAGGTGTTCGTCGAACTGACCGGGCCGGTGAGAGTGAGGGTGGCCGCGGCGTTGTTCATGAGGAGCGTGCTGGTCCCGCAGATGTCGCCGGCAAAGGTGCTGCTGGCACTGCTCGTGTAATTGACGTTGGCCATGATCATGCCGGTGCCGGCGATCGTGCCACCCGTGATGTTCATTCCGGCATTTCCCGTCATGCTGGCCCCAACACCGATGTTAAAGACGCCCAAGCTAGAGGTGATGACCCCGTCGACCGTTCCGACGCCGTTCCAATTGCCGCCGGTCACGGTGAGCGTACTGGCAAGGGTGCCTGAGTTCAGGTTGATGATACCGTTGCCCGTCATGGTCACCTTACCATTGATGGTGCCTGCGCCGCTCAGGGTGCCGGCAGTGCCGACAGTGACGGCACTGGCTGCGGCCAGGGAAGTATCGACCTGGAGATCGCCCCCGGTGATGTTCGTCGGGCCGGTGTAAGTCTGAGCTGCGATGAGTTCGGTCGTGCCGACGCCAATTTGATCGACGGTTCCTGCGCCGCTGATCACACCGTTGACCTGAGTAGTACCGGTGGATTGGATGGCCTTGAAGGTGGCCGTGGCTCCATTGAGGGCGATGTTTGGATAGAAAATCGTCCCGTCGGGCAGATTCAAGGCGAAGGTCGCCCCTGCAGCGACGGCGACGCCGGAGGAGTTGGTGAGATTTCCATTGGTGCCATCGCCGATCTGGAGCGTGCCCTTGTTGACATTGGTCGGGCCGGTGTAGGTATCGGCGGCATTGAGGATGGTCGTCCCGGTGCCGTTTTGATTGAAGCCGCCGGCCCCACTGATCACACCGGAGATGGTATTGGTGCCGGACTGAATGGCATTGAAAACACTGTTCACGGAATCAAGGCTGACGCTGGGCGCAAAGGTGGCGTTGCTGGCCAGGTCCGTGACGAGGGTGCCGGTCTGGACATCGACCGAGGTGCTGGCGCTGAGATTGCCGGCGGTGCCGTTGCCAATTTGCAAGGTGCCGGCGGTGACGGTGGTGGCACCGGTATAGGTATTGGCGCCGGTGAGGGTGAGCGTCACGGAAGCCTTGTTGAGGGTGAGCGAACTGTCGGTGGCGCCGTCGGCGATCACTCCTCCGAAGGTGCTGTTCGCACTGCTCGTGTAAACAACGCTGCCGGTGATAGTCCCCGTGCCCGCGAGGCTGCCGCCGGAAATGGTCACTCCGTCCAGCGCCGTCAAATTACCGGCGCTGCCGATGGTGAATGTGCCGGAGCTGGCAGTGACCGCACTTTGGACCGCTCCCAAGCCATTCCAATTGCCACCGGTGATCGTCAAATTATCTTCGATGAAGCCGCCTGCCGAAGAATTAATGACGCCGTTTCCGGTCATGGTAACACTGCCGTCGATTTCACCGCTCCCCGTCAACTTTCCGGCGGAGCCGATATTGACCGTGGACGACTCCAGCAAGTTATTCACCTGGAGCGTCCCAGCGGTGACATTGGTCACCCCGGTGTAAGTATTGGCAGTCGTGAAGATCAGGACCGCTGCGGAGTCGTTCACGGTGACGGTGCTGGGAGTCGCGCCGTCTTTAATCAGACCGCTGAAGGTGCTGGTGGAAGCGCTCGTGTAGGTGAGATTGCCGACGAGCGTGCCGGTGCCCGCGAGCATGCCGCCGGCAATGTCGAGCCCGGCTTTTGCGGTGAGCGTGGCGCCATTGGCAAGGGTGAAGGTCCCGGAATTCGCAGTGACTGCTCCGTTGACCGTGCCGATGCCATTCCAATTGCCGCCGGTGGAGGTGAGTGTTCCCGAAACGGTGCCGGAACTCAGATTGATGGTCCCGCTGCCGGTCACGGTGACATTGCCGCCGATCGTACCCGCGCCGGTGAGGGTGCCGTTGGTGCCGATATTCACGGTGCTGCCTGCGGCCAACGAAGTGTCGACTTGCAATGTCCCCGCGGTCACGTCCGTCGGTCCGGTGTAAGTTTCCGCGGACAGCAACTCCGTCGTCCCCGAGCCCGCTTGAAGGAACTCACCCGTGCCGCTGATGACTCCATTGATGGCGATATTTCCCGATTGAGTGGTCCGGAGAGTCGTGCCGCTGCCATTGAGCGCGATCGTGGCCTTCATGGTCGAGCCGCCGGGTTGGTCCAGGATCAAGGTCGATGTATTGGAAACGGTGACGGTGGAATTACCGGTCAGATTACCACTGGTCCCGTTGCCGATCTGCAAATTGCCGGTGCTGACGGTGGTGGCCGAGGTGTAGGGATCGGTATTGGTGAGGGTCGTCGTTCCCGCTCCACTTTGAGTGATGGCAATGGCCCCGGTAATCGCTCCGGACAGAGTGGTGGCGCTGGCGGAACTGATGGTGACCGTGCCGGTGAGCCCAGGTCCGTTGATGTTGTTGTCGAAGACGTTGCCAGCGACGTCGACCAAGTTGAGGAAGCCGCCGACGGTGATCGAGATATCGCTCTTCGGACCGATGGAACCCGGAGTGCCCGCGGAGCCGACTTGCAAAGTCGACTGATCAACCTCCGTCGGCCCGCTGAAGGTGTTATTGGCGTTGGCCAGAATCACCGTTTTTCCGACACTGCCCTCGAATCCGAGTTGTCCCGACGCCCCATCGGTGAGCGTGCCGGTGAAGGTGAAGTTATTGAATGACGTCTCGACCGTGGCAGAGCCGCCGATCCCATTGGTGATGTTATTGGATACGGTGGGGCTGGGCAAATTAACGATCGAGAGGGTGCCGCCATTTCCGACACTGACCGTCCCGGAGCCGAGCGATCCTATTTGCGGGGTCGTGCCGACCTGGAGAGTTAATCCAGTCACGGTCGTCCCTCCGGTATAACTGTTGGCCTTGTTAGTGAGGAAAACATTCCCCGACCCGGAAACGTTCAAACCTTTGGACCCGGCCAGGGGCACGCCGATGGTGACGTCATTGCCACTGTCGATGATGCCCGGGGTGGTACCGGCGAGAGTCAGCGTCTGCACGCCGGCCAGCGTATAACTTCCGCTGTTAAAGAGGAGCGCCTGGGCGCTGATCGGACTGGTGAGGGTGACGGTCCCGCCGGGAGAAGCAAAGATCGCCGTCCCGCCTGCCCACGCGGCATTGGCGGTGCCCCCGGAGGAGTTTGCCCAATTGTTGGTCGAGGTGCTCCAGGTGCCGCTCCCGCCCGCCCAATACTGCGCCGTGCCGAGATAGGAAACCACGAGTTGCATCTCGTTCGGTGTGGCCTCGCTGACCGTCGCCTGGTATCCGGCGAGACCATTCACGCTGGAGAAATTGCCGGTGACGGACGGACCATATTGATAGAGGGTGTAAGTCCCAACAGAGAACCCGCTTTGCGGGACCACCGTCAAAGTGCCCCCCAGGCTCAGACTATTCGTCACGATGACCTGATCGTTGCTGCTCGCGCCCACCTGGCCGAGCCGAAATTCACTGATCCCGGACGAAAGATTGAGCGTGCCGATGGTAAGTTTGCCAGAAACACTGGCACTACCGGGGAGGAGCAGGCCGCCGGAAAGGTCGACTGTCCCACCAATATTCCCAGTGCCCATGAGAGTGCCGCCGGTGATATTCACCGTGCTCCCACCGATCGATCCAGTGACGGCGAGCGCCCCCGCGCTGACCAACGTTTGCCCGGTGTAAGTATTGCTTCCCAGGAGGGTGGTGGTGCCGGAGCCGGTCTGCTGCAACGAGAGTGGCGCCGCACCATCCTGAAGCGTGCCGAGGAAACTGAAGTTCGATGAGCCGTTGACTTCGACCACTCCGGACATGCCGCCGGACGACCCTCCCCCGCTGATTCCCTGGCCGAGGGAACTGCCGGCATTCGTGAACACCAGTTTGCCACCGCCGTCGACCACCAAGGCGGTCAAGCCAATCCCCGTGGCCGTTTGCACCGTGCCCAATTGGAGCACCGCACCAGGTTGCACCGTTGTCGTTCCGAAGTAATGGGTGCCGGAGTTGGCCAGAATCGCGTTCCCGAGCACGTTGACGATGAGATTGGAAGAGCCGCTCGTGATTTTCCCGGAAAGCGTGACCGTCGTGGGAGAGGTGATATTCAGGGTGGCGTTGTTCGCCGCGGTGATCGCGTTGGCGAAGTTGGCGCCGGCAACATCGTAGACGTCGAGTGCGCCGCTGCCGCCCAGACTGATCGTGCTGGCCGGGTTCAGCGAACCGGCGACGTCCGAACCGGAAACGCTCCCGCCAATTTGCAGCGTGCCGGTATTCACCGCGATCCCGCCGCTGAAAGTATTGCCCGAATTCGCGAGCACGGTCACACCCGTTCCATTTTGGGTCAGCGAAATCTGCCCGGCGGCGCCATCGGTGATCGCTCCGGTCAAGGTGATTATCTTCTCGTCCTGAATCATGTTCACGGTTCCGACACCGCCCACTCCATTCGAGATGTTATTGGCGAGGATGGCACCGGCCACGTTCGCGATGGCCAGGGTGGCGCCGCTATTGACACCGATCTTGCTCCCGCTAGCCAGCGAACCGGCGGCGATCCCAGTCCCCAAACTCAAAGTTCCCCCGTTCACGGTGGTGCTGCCGGTGTAGGTATTCGCCCCACTGAGAATCAAGATGCCGCTGCCGGTTTTGACCAGCGAACCGCCATTTCCGCCATCCTGAATGACACCCGAGACGGTCGCGCTGGCGACGTCACTTCCACCGACGGTGAGGATGTTTGAGCCCAGTTGATAGATGCCGCTGCCGGAAATCGAACCAATGCTGGTATTTCCGTTGCCGCTGACGTCGAACTTTCCGTTGCCATTGGTAGTTACTGTCGCGGTGCTCAGGTCCGAGGATTCTATAATCCGGGCCAATCCGCCATTCCCCCCGTTGGTCCCACCCTCGATGTCGATGCTCGCAGTGCCGCCAGAAGACGCTTGTCGGACCACGAGACCACCTCCAGCGGCGTTGGTCGCGGACCCGCCGTCAACGACAATGATCGAACTCCCCGCATTTCCATCGTAGAATTGCAGGTTTCCGCCCGAAGCGTTCGGAGTGCTTCCTCCTTGAACGAGGAAAGTCGCATCCCCGGTCGATGCATTTTGCGAGAAGGTGATGATGCCCCCTGTCTGGCCTGGGCCCAGGGAGGCAATGCTGGTGAACTGGACGGGGCCGGTCAACGTCCCGCCCAGAAAATTGAGAGAGGAGCTATCGCCGTTGACCTGAATGTTCTGCATCACACCGGAGTTGTTCGTAATCGATCCGCCGGCGATGCCTGCGCTTCCTCCCGAATTGACGGTGATCGTATAGGGTGTGGTCGCGTTGCTCGTGAAGGTGATTCCTTGAACGTAGGCGCCGGCCGACCCGATAGCGACCGTGGTATTCGCGGACGTATCGAAGAGGGCTGTCGCCGTTGTGCCCACCGTACCTCCTGGCACTCCACTCGGCAGCCAATTGTTTGCCGTGTTCCAATCCGAACTCACGGTTCCCGACCAAGTGCTGGCCTGTGCCTTGGCTTCGACGGGCGCCAGCGTCAGGGCGAGGCCGCAGGCGGCTGCCACACAAGTGGTGAGACGGGCGAGGCGGCGACGTTCGCGGGCGGATCGCTCACGGCGCGGCGAAGGAGTCGCAGAGGGAGCGTGGGGGGAAACGCGAGGAGTGTGCATAGGAAGAATTTGCAGCCGGATAATCCGCCCGTCAGCGAGCCGACATCCGGTGCCGGATTCGGACCTCGTGGGTAGCTGAATCGACCACAAGGAGCAATCGATTTCGTGCCGAATGGCCACTTTTCCCAGCCGTTAAAAACCTGGCGGGAATTTCCGTTCGAAACGTTGGCCGGCGAGCTCGCTTGACCGCTTTGTCCAAGGGCAAACCCGAGCCTGCGGGAAAGCCCGCAATTATCCGCGGCGGCGGCGGCGATGCCAGCCCAGGAGCGTCCCGACGCCGAGGAAGATCAAGGCAGCGCCACCGGGTTCCGGAGTCGCGATGAGCTCGGAGCCGGATGACACGCCAGTGTTCTGTCCCGATGACAGATCGCTGGAGAGGTTGCTTCCCGAAGCATCGGATGCGTCAAAAGAAGCCGTCTGGATCGCAGACAGCGTCGCGCCGGTAACTTCGGCAGGCATTTCCGAGGACGGCGGAGGCGGATCCTTGAGGTTTTCGATGATCAGCGCAGTGTCGGTGGCGTTGAAGGCGAGAGTGCCCGAGATATTCACCGGAAGCTCGAGGTTGAAATCCGAAAGGGAAAAGGTCGTCGAGCTGAAGCTTATGAGTGTCACCGTGGTCGCGGTCGTGGTAATCCCGGTGTTGAGAATATCGATGTCGAAAGTGCCCGCCGAGCCTTTGGTCAGGGCTCCGGACAAAGAGATGTCATCGGCGGTCGTGCCGATCTGGAAACTCACCGTGCCGCCGCCATTCCAGAGCAAAGAACTGCCGTGCAGCGCCGTGCCGGCCGTGCCCAGCGTGCCGGCACTGGGAAGAATCCGGCCACCGCTGTTGAGCGTCACCGGACCGCCAATCGTGCCACTGCCGCCGAGCGTGGCGCCACTATTGACCGTGACCGTGCCAGTGCCTGTCGCCGAACCCGAGTTATTGGTGGCGAGAATGGTGCCAGCGTTAATCGTCGTCCCCGCGGTGTAAGTGTTGGCGCCGGCGAGAGTGAGAATGGCCGTTCCCATCTTGGTGAGCGAGCCGCCGGAACTGGTCAGGTTCGAGGCAAAGGTGACGTTCTGGGTGCTCGTATCGATGCTATAGGCCTGATTGGAGGCGTTGCTGAAACGCGATGAATAGTCCGTGGAGTTGTTCGCCGAATACTGCAACGTGCCGCCACCAAAGGAAATCGTTCCCGTCGTCCCGATGGCCCCGGGACTGCCGAGGGTCAAATCGCCACCGTTGATGGTGGTGCCGCCGGTGTAAGTACTGGTTCCGGTAAGGGTAAGATCACCCGCTCCACTCTTTTTGAGCGTGCCCAGGAAGCTATTCAGCCCCGAGGCGAAAGTCACGGTCAAGCCAGTGGCGACATCGATGCTATAAGCCTGTTGGGAGGAGCCACTGAAACGCGCCGAGTAGTCAGTGAGGAAACTATTTGAGAGATATTGCAGCGTGCCTCCGGTGAAGAATATCGTGTTCGTCGAATTGGTGTTCAGCGCCTGCGAACCTAGGGCGGTCGCGCTACCCAGGCTCAATTCGCCGCCGGCGAGGGAGGTGGCTCCGGCGTAGCTATTGTTTCCGGAGACAGTGACGATACCGCTTCCCGCTTGCGTCAGACCGCCGTTGCCGCCGATCGCGCCCGACACGGTGTAGGCGCCCGGCCCGATCAAGGACATTTGGCCGTTGTCGACGACCGGACTGGCAAAGGTTTCCCCGCTCAACAAGTTCAGCGCCAAGGTGCCGGCAGAATTGGTGGTGATACTGCTGCTGTCACTAATGGAAGCTTTTGCCGCTGTTCCATTCCCCACCTGTAAGGTGCCGCCATTGATGACGGTTGCTCCCGTGTAGGTGTTAGCGGCGGTCAGGATGAGGGTGCCGGTGTTGGTTGCTTTGGTCAACGGACCAGCACCCGAAATTACCCCATTGAAAGTCGAGGTGTTTCCATCCGTATCGATGGTCCCGCCATTGCTCGTCAAAGTGATCAAGCGATTGGTCGTGACCCCGGCGATGGTCTGCAAGGTGCCGCCATCAATGGTCACACCCGTGGAGGTAGCACCCAAGGCGATGTCGCCGTTCACCGCCAGCGTGCCTCCACTGATGATGGTGCCGCCTGAATAGGAATTGCTGCTGGTAAGAGTGAGTGTGCCGGCGCCGGTCTTTGTCAGACTTCCCGTTCCCGAGAGCACACCGGAGTAAGTGCTCGTGGTGTTATTGGTGCGGACGGTCAGCGCGACCGGCTTGGCGGCATTGTTCGTCAGGGAAAGAGGGCCGCTGCCCGCCAATCCGCCAACAATGAAGGCTGTGCCGCCGGCTGCGGAGTCGAAGATCGAGGCGCCGCCATTAAGATCGAGGGTGCTGTTCTCCAAGGCGTTGAGGTTGGCGAGGTCGAGCGTTCCGGCGTTATCCAAGGTCGTTCCCGCGAAGGTATTCGCGGCGGATAGCTTGAGCGTGCCCGCGCCGAGCTTGGTCAGCGTCCCGTTGGAACTGCCGAGCACACTGGCGAAAGTCACGTTCTGTCCGTTGGTATCGATCTTGTATGTCTGTGAGCTGGCAGTGCTGAAGAGCGACGAATAGTCCGTGGTATTTGCGGCGGTAAATTGCAATGTTCCACCGGAGAAAGAGATCAATCCCAGGACGGTGGGATCCGTCGAGCCAATGGCCCCGGCGCTGGCCAGGCTGAGTTCGCCGCTGTTCAGGGCGATGCCGCCGAATGGGCTGACCTTGGTGGCGCTGGCCCCGATCGTGCCGGTGATGGAGACGATGCCGGTGCCCGCGGTGGTAAGATCGCCGGTGCCGTTGATCGCGCCTGAAACGGTATAGTTACCCGCCCCAATGGTCTTCAGATGGCTGTTATCATTGATGGTATTGGCAAAGAGGCCCCCACTCGCAAGATCAAGTTCCAAGGTGCCGCTGTTCACGGCCACGAGTCCGCTGCCAAGCGAAGACCCCACAGCTATTCCATTTCCCACCTGCAAGATGCCGGTCCCATTGACGGTGGTGCCGCCAGCGAAGGTGTTCGCTGCGGTTACCGTCACGGTGCCTGTGCCGGAAGCCGTAAGATCCCCGCTGCCACCGATTAAACCGGAAACGGTGTAATTGGCTCCTCCGTTCACGGTGACATGGCCACTGTCAGCAACCTGATTGGCGAAGACTCCCCCGGAGGCGAGGTCGAGTTCCAGCGTGGCGCTGGCGTTGACGGCCACCCTTCCAGTTCCGAGCGAAGTTCCCGCAGTGCTTCCATCTCCCACCTGCAAGGCGCCCGTGCTGATGGTGGTAAGGCCAGTGTCAGTGCTCGCTCCAGTCAGAGTGAGCGTATCAGAGCCCGTCTTCGTCAATAGACCGGGACCGGAAATGGCCCCACTGAGGGTAAGATCATTGCTGAGATCGAAGATGAGCGAGCCATTGTTCGTAACATTCCCGGCGATACTCCCGGCCGGGCCGCCGTTCCCGATCTGCAAAGTCGTCCCGAGGCTGATCGTGGTGCCGCCGGCATAGGTATCGGCCCCCGTCAGAATAGTTGTCCCCGGACCGGCAAAGATCACGGCGGTGTTACTCCGGTCAAGGATTGGCACGCCGATGGTAACCGGCCCGGCGTTGTAGTTATTGAAGTTAATCGTCCCATGGCTGCTCGTCGTGGATTCCAACGCCTCGCCCGTAGTGGTGCCGGGGTCGGCCGGCACAATCGCGTAGCTATTCGTTCCATTGCCGCCAAAGTTCCAGGTATTCGCGCCCAGGGTCACGCCGGAGTTGAGCGTCAATGTGCCGACGGCGGCGGTCGTATCGACGGTGATGCTTCTGGCTGATTCAGAGGCGGTCACGACCAGAGTCGAACTCCCGGCCCCACCGGAGGAGTTATTGTCGATCAAATAATCGCTGGGCGCGGCGGCGCTGCCGTCGCCAGGGAGGCGAGTCGCCGTACTGAGGCGAACGACTTGATTATTCGCGTTGACTGTCGCCAGTCCGAAACCGCCGGCATCGGTCACGGTGAAGTTGGGATTGACGACACCGGCGGACTGGCCCGAGAGGACCAAGATAGCCGAGCCGAGAGTGGCACCGTTGGCGCCGCCGGACGTGGTATTCAGGTTGAGAGTGGAACCGGCTCCGATGGTGACGCTGTTAAAAGTGAGCGTCTCGGTGGCGTTTCCGAGGACGATGCTGCTGCTGGTATCCGAGCTGGTCGTGAGGCTGGCGAGGGTCTGCGTCGCGACTGTGGAACTGTTCGTGCCGCCGCCGGTGAGGCTGAGGGTGCCGCCTCCCAGGATCAAGGCGGATTGGGCTGCAAGGATATTGCTGGAATTTGGCCCGAGAGCGAGATTCAGCGTTCCGTCGTCAACGGTCGTCGACCCGGTGAAGGTATTCTTCGCGGACAAAGTCAGCGTGCCGGAGCCGAGCTTGGTCAAGGTTCCGTTGTTACCGCCGGCCCCTCCCAGAACTGCGGCGAAAGTCACGTTCTGGCCATTCGTATCGATGCTATAGGCCTGGTTGGCCGCAGTGCTGAATCGTGCGGAGTAGTCAGCGGTATTTGCCGATGTGAATTGGAGGGTGCCTCCGGCGAAGGAAATGGTCCCCTTGGAGCCAATGGCTCCGGTACTGCCCAGACTTAGTTCGCCGCCATCGAGATTGGTGCCGCCGGTGTAGGTATTGGCGCCGGTAAGGGTAAGAATACCCGCCCCACTCTTCGTGAGGGAGCCGCCCGAACTGGTCAGGTTTGCCGCAAATGAAACGCCCTGGCCATTGGTGTCGATGCTATAGGCCTGCCCGGAGGCGGTGCTGAAGCGCGCCGAGTAATCCGTCGTATTGGACGACGTAAATTGGAGGGCACCACCGGCGAAGCTGATGGTTCCCGTCGAACCGAGGGCGCCAGTGCTGCCCAGGCCCAGCTCGCCGCCACTGAGAGTAGTATTGCCGGTGTCGCTATTTGTGCCGGTCAGGGTCACGGTATTGCTACCGGTCTTGGTCAGCGGACCCGTGCCACTGATGGCGCTGGAAATGGTATAGTTATTAAACTGTGTTCCCCCGGCGGTGAGGGTGCCTTTGTTGACGATGCTACCGGAAAAGGTCGCACCGGTGGGCAGATTCAGCACGAGGGCAGCACCGCCAGCAATGTTCACGACGCTGGTATCCGGGGCATTGCCGGTAAAGCCATTGCCGATCTGGAGAGTGCCGGAAGTAATGTTTGTCGCGCCGCCGTAAGTGCTGATGCCGGCAAGGACCAGGGTGGATGTCCCACCACCCTTGGTCAGCATCGAGGTGGCTCCCGCGAGTTCGCCATCGAATTCCGAATTGGCCCCGCTGAGGTAATTGAGATTTCCTGTCAAGGTCCCAGCTTGAGCCAGAGTTCCCCCGGTGATCGTCAGGCCGGTTGTCGCGGTGAGGCTATTGGTAAGGTTAAAGGTTCCGCTGCTCACGGTCACCAAACCTGTGACCGTGCCCGATCCAATCCAATTGCCGCCGGTCACTGTCAACGTTCCGGCGAGGTCGCCACTGGAGCCAAGATTGATCGTGCCGCCTCCCGTGAGCGTGACATTGCCGAAGACCGTTCCAGCTCCCGTCAACGTTCCCGAGCCGCTCACCTTCACGGCGTTGCCCGCAGCGAGAGAACCATCGACCTCCAAGGTGCCGGCATTCACGTTAGTGGCGCCGGTGTAAGTGTTGGTGGCGCTGAGGACGGCCGTTCCGGAACCATTCTGATCAAACACGCCAGTCCCGCTGATTGCACCGGAAAAGGTATTCGATCCGGAGTCGGCGGTAATCATCGTCGCCGTGGAACCGTTGAGTTTGACCGCGCTGGTGAAGCTTGTCCCGGAGCCAAGTTCAAATCCCAGAATGGCACCGCTGGCCACAGTGACGTTGGCGCTGTTCAGGCTGCCCGTGCTTCCGTTGCCAACGATCAAGATGCCGGCGTTGACGCTGGTCGAACCGGTGTAAGTATCCGCGCCGGAAAGAAGCGTGGTGCCCGTTCCGCTCTGAATGAAACTACCGCTCCCGCTGATCACACCGGATAGAGTGTTGGTTCCGGTTTCGATGGCCTTGAGCGTGGAGCCGGCGGCGTTCAGCTTGACATTGCTGGCAAAAGATCCGCCACTGGCCAGATCAATGAGGAGCGTGGCGCTACCGATCGTCACATTGGTGCTCGCTCCCAGATTACCCAAGGTGCCATTGCCCACTTGCAGGGTTCCGGCATTCACGTTGGTCGCCCCGGTATAGGCTTCGTTCCCCGTTACGAGCGTCGTCCCGGCGCCCCCCAGAGTCAGGGCGAGCGTTTCTCCCGAGCTGGTGTTATCCGAGAGCACACCCGACAACGTCAGGTTGGCGGCGGAATTGATGTTCACCGTCGCCGCCCCGCCGATGCTATTGGTAACACTATTGGCGAAAGTCGGACCGAGTTTGATCAGATTGAGCGAAGCACCATTGCCGATGGTGATGGCACTACTGGCGCCGATGGAACCGGCGGTGGTGGACGTGCCGATCTGGAGAACGCCACCGTTGATCGTGGTGGCCCCGGTATAAGTATTGCCCGAACTGCTCAGAATCGTCGTGCCGGTGCCGGTCTGGGTCAGCGCGAGTTTACCCACGGTGCCGCTGGTGATCGCGCCGGAGAGAGTGATCGAATTTGCCGAATCGATCTCCAATGTCCCATTGCCATTCACGCCGTTGCTCACGCTCTGGGCAAAGACATTGTTCGCGGCCGTTCCAATGTTCACCAAATCGAGCGTGCCGCCGTCGTGCACGCTAATCGCGCCCGCGCCCAGTGAGCCCACGAGCGACACCGTGCCTACTTGCACGGTGCCATTGGCGATCCTGGTGTTACCCGTGTAACTATTCGCCTTGTTCGTAAGAATGAGTTGCCCGGCGCCGTTCGCCGTCAACCCGGACTTACCAATGAGCTGCGCGGTGATGGCGGCACTGCTTCCGGCGGTGGTCACATTGATCTGCGGCGCGGTTCCCGCGAGCGTCAGGGCAAAGGCTTGCGAACCCGAGCCGGTATTGATGGTATAACCGTTGGTATCAAAGACCAACCCTTGCGCACTGATGGCCGAGGTAAGAGTTGCCGTTCCACCCGGCGTTTCAAAGAAAGCGGTGCCACCCTGCCATACTGAATTGGCGGTACCGCCCGCATTCGTCCAGTTATTGCCTACCGCGCTCCAGTTGCCCGTGCCGCCGGCAATGGCTCCGGTCGATACAATGGCGCTCCCGTCCCAGAATTGGGCCGTTCCGAAGGAAACAAGAAGGTTCACTTGCTTGGCAGTGGCGGTGGAAACGGTGGTCGTAAGACCAGTGACCGGAGCGACGCTCAGGCTGCTGCTATTCCCGGTGAGCGTCCCAGCATAGGTGAACAAAGTGTAATTCCCGATCCCAAAGCCGCCGAGCGGAGCGATGCTCACGGTGCCGCCAAGAGTCAGATTGCCGGTGACATTGACCAAGTCATTGACGGCATTACCCGAAATCCCCTCGCCCTCCAGCCGGTAGGTCATTTTCGAGCCGCTGTTCAGAACCAACGTCCCGATGGTAAACGTCCCCTGGGTTGTTGTGCCGCCGGGAGTCAAGGTTCCGCCTGAATCAACGGTCACCGTGCCGGTAATGCTACCGGTGCCCCCGAGCGTGCCTCCGGACTTCACGGTAACGGCAGCGGCGTTGCTCGACAGAGTACCCGTCACGAACAACTTACCGGCGTTGATCGTGGTGGCTCCGGTATAGGAGTCACTACCGGAAAGGATCGTGGTGCCGGCGCCGTTTTGGGTCACGGCCAACTGCCCGCTGGTGCCATCGCTCAAATTGCCGGAGAGAGTCGTCGACTTCGCGGAATTGATGATCACCGTACCAATATTCGCTGAGCCGGTGCCAGCCACACCGTTGATGATGGTGTTGGCAAAGATCCCACTGTTGACGTTGACCAGCGAAAGCGTAGACCCATCGCTGAGGGCGACCGCGCTGGTGTTACCGATGGAACCGGCGAGCGTGCTCGTGCCGATTTGCAATGTGCCGGCGGTGATGGTCGTCGCGCCGGTGAAAGTATTGCCGCTGTTGGTCAGGATGGTCGTTCCCGCACCGCTTTGATCGAAGGCCAGTGTTCCACTTCCGTTGGTCAGCGTCCCGGAAAGGGTATAGGTCATCGCCGAAGTCGCCGCATCGATATTCAATGTGCCGGTGCCACCAAATCCGTTCGACACATTGTTGGCAAACGTGCTGCTGCTATCGTTGATGAGCACGAGCTTGCCACCGTCGCCAATACTCACAGCACTCAGAGCGCCGATGGAGCCGGCGAGTGTGCTGGTGCCGATTTGCAGAATGCCAGCGGTGCCCGAAGTGGCATTACCCACCGAAGTCGCTCCGCTGAAGGTGTTACCCGAATTCGTCAGGATCGTCGTCCCGGTGCCGCTCTCGGTGAGGGCCAGTTTGCCGGCGGCGCCATCGGTCAACTTCCCGGAGACGGTGTTCGTATTCGTCGAATCGACGTTCAGCGTCCCCACCCCGCTGGTGCCATTGCTGATGTTATTGGCGAGGGTGTTGGGGTTGGTAAGCGTGTTGGAATTGGAATTGACCAACATTAACGTGTCGCCAGAGCCAATGGTCACCGCGCCGGAGCCGAGAGTGCCCGGGGTGGTGGCGTTGCCAATCTCGAGGGTCCCGCTGAGTACCTTGGTCGCGCCGGTATAAGTGTTCAACCCGGCAAGAATGGTGGTGCCCCCGCCGGCTTCGCTAAACGAGCCCGTACCACTGATGATTCCGGTGAAGAGGTCGGTGCTCGTGTCGATGACTTTGAGCGTCGTACCGGTGCCGTTGAGGATCACGCTGGCGGTGGCAAACGTCGGTTTGTTCGTGCCGTTGGAAAGGTCGATGGCGAGAGTGCCGGTGTTAGTGACGGTGACGGTGCTGCCGGCGGCCAGATTGCCCGTGGAGCCATTTCCGATCTGCAAAGTGCCCGCGCTGACAGTCGTCGCCCCGGTATAAGTCTCCGTCTGCGCGAGGATCGTGGTGCCGGTGCCGCTTTGGGTGAGATTCAGTTTGCCGGAGCCGTCGGAAAGCACGCCGTCGAGCGTCACGCTGCCAGTTGAATTGACATTCAAGGTGCCGGTGCCGCCCAGGCCATCGGTGACATTACTATCAAACGCACTGTTACTCAGTTTGAGCAAGGTCAGGGTGCCACCATTGCCGATGCTGACCGCGCTGGTCGCGCTGATCGAACCGGCCAGCGACGAGGTGCCGACCTGCAGAATGCCGCCGCTTACCGTGGTCGCGCCGCTGTAGGTGTTGCCTCCATTGGTCAGAATCGTCGTCCCAGTACCGCTCTGGGTGAGAGCCAATAGACCCGTGGCTCCATCGGTCAACGCGCCGGAAATCGTGTTGGTTTTCGCCGAGTCGATATTCAGCGTTCCGACCCCACCAACGCCGTTGCTGACATTGGCCGTCAAGACATTGCCGGTAACATTGACCACACTCAGGCTGCCGCCATTGGACAGACTGATCGCGCCGGTGCCGAGGGAGCCAACAATCGCGGCCGTGCCCACCTGCAAGATACCGCTTTCGACGTTTGTACCGCCGGAGTAACCATTCGAGCCATTAGTGAGAATCAACGTTCCGAGTCCGTCCGCGTTCAGGCCCTTGGTTCCGGCAATACGCACGCCGACCGTCGCGGAGGTGTTGGCAGTAACGTCAATTTCGGGCGTCGTGCCGGTGAGAGTGAGCACGTTCGACCCGGCCAGGGTGTAGCCAGAACTGTTGAAGACGAGACCTTGAGCACTAATGGGAGAAGTCAACGTCACCGTCCCGCCCGTGCCGCCAAAGAAAGCGGTCTGACTCTGCCAGGCGGAATTGGTTGTGCCGGTGGAATTGGTCCAATTGGTGGTCGACGCGTTCCAGTTACCCGTGCCACCGGAAATGGTCCCGTCGGCGGTCGTCTTGGAACCATCCCAATATTGCGCTCCGCCCAGGGAAACGGTCAGAACCACTTCCCCGTTGGAGTAGGAGATGGCGCCGGTGAAGATTCCCAGGCCAGTGACGTTCGCCGAGCCTCCGGTCAAAATGTAACTACCGGTCTCCATGCCTCCATAGGTAAACAGGGTATAGTTACCGATCCCAAATCCACCGAGTTCGTTGATCTTGAGGTTACCGTTGATGGACAGGTCGTTGAGGACAGCGACGGAATCACTGGCGGTGCCGAGCCCGATGCTATAAGTGGAAGTGGAACCCAGCACCAAGCTGCCAACGGTCAGCGTTCCGGCGGTGGTGCCGGAACCCGGCTGCAAGGTGCCGCCCGTGACGTTCACCGCGTCGTTGATCGTGCCGGTGCCACCCAAGGTGCCGGTCGGATTCACGGTCACGGTATTGCCAACGACGAGAGACCCGTTCACCAGCAAGGTTCCGGAATTGACGGTGGTGGTGCCGGTGAAAGTACTGGCGCCGGTGAGGATGGTGGTACCCGTGCCATTCTGATTGAACGCACCCGAGCCGCTAATCACACCGGAGATCGTGTTGGTGCCCGATTGGATGGCATTGAGCGTCGCGGAATTCAAAGTCACGCCTGGGCTGAACGTCGCTTGATTGGCCAAATCGATGGCGAGCGTGCCGCTGCTGGAAACAGTCACACCGCTGGTGCCCGTCAAATTGCCCGCCGTTCCATTGCCGACTTGCAACGTGCCCAAGGTCACCGCAGTGGCTCCAGTAAAGGTGTCGGCGCCGGCGAGGATCGTGGTGCCGGAGCCATTCTGATTGAACGCGCCGCTGCCGGTAATAGCTCCGGAGATGGTGTTGGTGCCGGACTCGATGGCATTGAGCGTGGACGTCGTCGTGCTCAAATTGATGGCCGGACTAAATATCGCTTTATCGGCCAAATCGATGGCCAGCGTGCCGCTGCCGGAAACGGTGACACCGCTGGTGCCGGTCAGATTACCCGAGGTGCCATCGCCGATCTGCAGCGTACCGACGGTGACCGAAGTGGCTCCCGTGAATGAATTCGCGTTGCTGGTGAGAATGACCGTGCCATTGCCGGCCTGGGTGAGGGCCAATTGGCCGCTCCCATCGGTCAGTGCGCCCGACAGGGTGATGATATCCGCCAAATTCGGAGCCTCGACATTGATCGTACCGACAGTACCACCGACGCTGTTGCTGATGTTATTGCTCAAGGCATTGCCAACGACAGTGATGAGCGTCAACGTGCCACCGGTGTTCAAATCGATGGCCCCGGAGCCGATCGAGCCCGCGAGCGAAGCTGTGCCGATCTGGAGGATGCCGCCACTGATCTCGGTCGCACCGGTATAGGAGTTGTTGGAATTCGTGAGGATGGTCGTGCCACTCCCAGACTGCGTGAGGGCCAACTGTCCGGCAGCTCCATCGGTCAAAGTCCCGGAGAGCGTGACGGTATTTGCTGAGTCGACATTCAAGGTACCGAGGGCACCGAGACCGTTGGTAACATCGTTGACGAAAGGATCGGCGCTGACATTGACCAGCGAAAGGGTGCCACCGCTGGCCACAGTGACCGCGCTGTTGGCCCCAATGGAGCCAGCAGTGGACGCGTTACCAATCTGGAGAATACCACTGGTGATGGTCGTCGCCCCAGTGTAAGTATTGCCGGAGTTAGTGAGAATGGTGATGCCGGACCCACTCTGCGCCAATGCCAAGGGCTCTCCCCCCGGGCCGTCGGTCAAGGCTCCGGAAAGTGCGTTGCTATTGGCCGAGTCGATATTCACCGTGTTCAGCCCGCCGCCCAGGCTGCCGATATCATTGGCCAGGGTGTTACCGCTGATGTTGACCAACGTGAGGGTGCCGCCGCCCTGAATCAACACCGGTCCGGTGCCGATCGAGCCGGCGGTCGAGGCGTTGCCAATTTGGAGGGTACCGCCGCGCACCAAGGTGCCAGCGGTATAGGTGTTGGCGGCGTTCGTCAGGATGGTCGTCCCCGAGCCACTTTGATCCAGGGACAATTGGCCCGCAGTGCCATCCGTGAATGCACCCGAGAGGGTGAGATCCGTGGACGAACCGATGGTGACCGTGCCGATTCCGGCCGCACTATTGGTCACGTTGTTGGTAAAGGTATTGCTGGAGAGGTTGAATAGAAAAAGGGTCGCGCCATTGCTCACGGTGACGGCGCTGCCGGCGCCGATCGAGCCGGGAGCAGCGGCGGCGCCGATCTGCAGGATGCCATTACTGACCGTCGTGGCGCCGCTGTAGGTATTGCTGCCGTTGGTGAGAATCGTCGTCCCTGAACCGCTCTGCGTCAGAGCCAATTGCCCAGGCGTGCCATCGGTCAACGCCCCGGAAATCGTATTCGTATTGGCTGAATTGACGGTCAACGTGCCGACACCGCCCGCCCCATTGGTAACATCATTCGTCAACGCATTGCCGGCAATGTTCACCAGCGAAAGGGTGCCTCCATTGCTGACGCTGATGGTGCCGGCGCCGATGGGAATGGAACCTGCCGTGGCGACAGTGCCGACCTGGAGGGTGCCATTGCTAATCGTCGTCCCCCCTGAATAGGTGTTGGCGCCATTAGTCAGAATCAAGGTGCCCGCCCCGTTGGCGATAAGACCGAGGGTGCCGGCAATGGGTGCGCTGATCGTGGCGGTGTCACCGGCATTGGTCACCGTGATGACCGGCGCGGGGCCGGAAAGGGTGAGCGTATTGGATCCCGACGCGGCGATGGTGTAGCCGTCGACGTTAAAAACGAGGCCCTGGGCCGAGATCATGTCGATCAAAGTCACCGTTCCAGCGGTCCCCTGAAATACCGCGGTGTCGTTCAGCCATTGGGCGTTGATCGTCCCGGTGGAATCCGTCCAGTTTGGCGCCGCGTTGTTCCACGATCCGACTCCTCCATGAATGGTGCCATCACCAGTTATCATCGAGCCGTCCCAATATTGATTGGTGGAGACCGCCAGTTCGACGGCGCCGGAAGTGGCGATCACCGTGGAGGTAAAACCAGCCGGTGTATTAATGGCGCTAAAACCGTTGTTGGTGAGCACGCCGCCGTAATCGAACAGCGTGTAAACTCCAGCTCCGAAGCCGGCGAGCGCAGTGACATTCAGGTTTCCGGCGAGAGTCAGATTGCTGGTAACTTTCACCAAGTCATTAGTCCCGGTATCCTGCGCGAGACGGAAAGTGGAAGTCGCACCGGCATTCAAGATGAGATTGCCGATGGTGAGCGTGCCGGGGCCGGCGGAGTCACCCGGCGTCAAGGTCGCGCCAGACGATAGAGTCACGGTGCCGGCAAGCTTTCCAGACCCGGCCAAAGTCCCGCCGGTGTTGACGGCGACCGCGCTCGCTGCGGCGATGGAACCATCGACGACCAAAGTTCCGTCGTTCACAGTGGTCGCCCCGGAGTAACTTTCGCTCTTGGTGAGGATCGTCGTGCCAGCGCCCATTTGCGTCAGGGCCAACTTTCCGGAAACTCCGTCTGACAGAACCCCGGAGAGCGTATTGGTGTTGGCCGAATTAATGATCACGGTACCGTTGCCGCCCAGGCCATTGCTGATGGCATTACTCAGGGTATTGCCGTTGATATTGACCACGGTCAGTGTCGCGCTGTTGCCGATACCGACGAGGCTGGAAGCGCCGATCGAGCCGGCGGCGATGCCCGTCCCGATTTCGAGGTCGCCACCGCTGATCGTGGTCGGACCGCTGTAAGTGTTGCCGCCGTTGGTCAGGGTGGTGATTCCCCCGGCATTGGTCAGCGCCAACTTACTATTGTTACCACCGTCGGTAAGACTTCCGGACAACGTGTTGGAATTGGTCGAGTTAATCAACACCGTGCCCTGGCCGAGAACCCCGTTGGTGATGTTATTGTCGAGGGTATTGCCGGCGACATTCACGAGGAAAAGATTTCCGCCGGCGCTGACCGAGACCGCGCTGCCAGCGCCAATGGAACCCGCGGTGGCGGCGACGCCGATTTGCAGCGTGCCGTTGCTGACACCGGTGGCGCCGCTGTAGGTATTGCCGCTATTCGTCAGGATGGTGCTACCGAGGCCGGTCTGGGTGAAGGATAACTGGCCGGCGCCGCCGTCGGTCAAACTCCCCGAAATGGAAACGGTCGTGGTCGAACCGTTGTTGAGGATGCCCACGCCGCCGACGCCATTGGTGACGTTATTCGTGAGGGAGTTGCCCATGATGTTGACCACCGACAAGGTGCCGCCGCTAAGAACGATCGCGCTGCTGGCGCCAATGGAACCGGCCGCTCCGCTCGTGCCGACTTGCAGGACGCCACCGGTCACGGTGGTGGCGCCACTATAGGTATTGCCGGTGTTGGTGAGGATGGTCGTGCTGGTGCCGCTTTGGGTGAGCGCGAGTTGGCCGGCAGCTCCATCGGTCAAGGTGCCGGAGATCGTATTGGAAACGGTCGAATTCACCTGCAACGTGCCGATCCCGCCGACACCGTTGCTGACGTCCCTGGTCAGGGCATCGCCGTTGATGTCCACGATCGAGAGAGTCCCGCCGCTGGCCAGGCTGATCGCGCCAGTGCCGATGCTGCCGACAGTGTTCACCGCGCCGATCTGGAGAGTACCGGCGGTGACGCTGGTGGTGCCAGTATAGCTGTTGGCATTGCTCGTCAGGATCAGCGTGCCGGTGCCGACTTTGGCCAGCGAACCACCGGTGCCCATCGATTGGCCGCCGTCGGCAATGGAGCCGGACACGGTGGTGCTGGTATTGTTTCCACCCACGGTCAAGGTATTGCCGCCGAGGAAATAGATCCCGCTGCCGGCGATCGAGCCGATGCTCATGCCGCCACTGGTGAGACCACTGATGTCGAACGTACCGTTGCCATTGGTGACGGCCGAAGCGGTGCCGCCATCGGCGTTATCGATAAAGAGCGTCGTCCCGCCCGAACCACCGTTGGTCCCGGAATTGGTGATGATGACGGCAGTGCCCGCACTGGAATCGGCCTGAAAAATGGTGACTCCCCCCTTGCCGCCGGAGACGGCCCCGCCGTCATTCGTGATCTGCGTCTGGCCAGTGATCGTGGAGGTCGTCGTGGACGTGCCCTGAAAGATGAGGGTAGCGCTGTTCCCGGCGCCGTCCACGCCCGTTTCGAAACTTTGGAGGGTGTTGGAAACGTTCGAGATTCCCCCGTCGCCAATGGTGAGGGTCACGGGCGAGGTGAGCGTGATGGTGTAGGGAGATGTGGCGTCGGCGGTAAAATTGATGCCTTCCACCTGAGTATCCGTCGACAGCGAGACGGCGGTGATGGTCGAACTCCCAAAGATAGCGGTGGCTGTGGAACCGTCCGGAATGGTGGCGGGATTCCAATTCGTCGCGGTGTTCCAATCCGAGCTATTCGAGGGGGTTCCTCCGACCCAAGTCTGCCCGCGAACGCCCTGCGGCACGAGGCAAAGCGCCGTCAATGCGGCGACTGAGGTCGCCAGAATCGAGGGGCGCCGCTTGCGACCGAACAGATAATTTCTTTTAGGGGATGCCGGATGGATGGCCATTTTTCAAATAAACGGGGCAAGGGGACTTTTCCACGAGCGGCACGTCGGGCCAATGCGGCTGCCTCGTTTTAAGAGAGACAGCACGAACAATTTGCCCGGGTGCACTTGGGGATCGATGGGCGGTAAAGAGAGCGAATTCGGGCGTTCTGTCCACTAGAATTGCCGTGACGTTTGAGTGAAACCTGCGGATGTTCCACAGAACGTTGCTTCAGGGAAATCTCCGCAGAATCCCGGATTTTTGACCAAAATCGTGGAAAGCAGGACTGGCGAAGTCTGGAGGAGGCATTGGTTCGAAGCGAATGAGCTTTGAGGTGAATGACTTTATCAACGCGTCGTGGAAGGCGTTCGATGGCATGGAAAGGCTCGCCCGGAGGCTGGGGTGACGATGCACCGGGCATTGAAAAGGCCGGGAGAATTTGGCTGACTTGCGAGAAAGCTGGTCTCCCAAACCGGTGATGAACAACCGGTGAGGGCGTTCAGTGGAAGTCGTGCGATGCCGGAGCGGTGAAGTCGGGCAAAGGCAACGGTTCGAAGCGATGGGCTTTGATGTGGATGACGTTGTCGACGTTCTGGAGGAGGCCTTCGATGATGAGGAACGGTTCCTCGGTGATGCGCAAACGGTAGCGCTCGAAGAGTTGCGGGGTGACGACGGCGTTGGCCACGCCGGTTTCGTCTTCCAAACTGACGAAGACGAAACCCTTGGCGGTGCCGGGACGCTGGCGGCAGATGACCTGGCCGGCGATTTTGAGATACATGCCGTGCGTGGCCTGGGGTAGGTCGCCGGCGCGCCAGACATCGGGAAGGCGGGAGCGGATGGCGGCCATGGGATGCTTGCCCACGGTGAGGCCGGTGCCGGTGTAGTCGGCGCCGATACGCTCGGCGTGGCTCATGGGGGTGAGCGGGAGTGGGGCTGCGGATTCGGCGTGAGCGAAGAGATCGTCGGGGTCGCGGAGGACTTCGGTTTTCCATTGGGCGTCGCGGCGATGTTCGGCGAGGCCGTTGAGCGCGCCGACTTTGGACAAAGTGCGCAGGGCGGGTTTGGAGAGGCCGGTGCGGAGCTGGAAATCGACGAGTGAGGTGAAGGGGCGCGAGTTTCGTTCGGCGAGGATGCGCTCGCCCTCCTCCTGCTTGAGGCCGCGCACGTAACACAGGCCGAGGCGCATGACCTCATTTTCCGGCACGGTGCAGAACCAATCGGATTCGAGCACTGAGACGGGCAAAATGTGGAGGCCGTGTCGTTTGGCATCGGCGACCAGGGTGGCCGGGGAATAGAAACCCATCGGCTGGTTGTTGAGCAGGCCGGCGAAGAATTCCGCGGCGCGGTGGACCTTGAGCCAGCAACTGGCGTAGGCGAGGATGCCAAAGGAAATGGCGTGGCTTTCGGGAAAACCGTAGACGGCGAAGGATTGGACGGCCTTGGTCACAGCCTCAATGACTTCGGGTTTGGTGCCGTTGCGTTCCATGCCGGCACGCAGCTTGACGCAGACCTTGTTCATTTTTTCCTCGGAACGATGGAAGCTGAGGGCGCGGCGTAGCTCCTCGGCTTCGCTCCCTTTGAAATCGGCCATGACCATGGCCATCTTCAAAAGTTGCTCCTGAAAGAGCGGCACGCCGAGGGTCCGCTGGAGCACCGGCTCCAGGCGATCCTCGTAATAGGTCACCTCTTCTTTTCCGGCGCGGCGCGCGAGATAGGGATGGAGCATGTTCCCCTGAATGGGGCCGGGGCGGATGATCGCCACCTCGATCACCACGTCGTAGAAGCAGCGCGGTTGCATGCGCGGAAGCGTGGCCATCTGGGCGCGGCTCTCGATTTGAAAGACGCCAACGGTATCGGCGGCGCACATGAGATCGTAAGTCTTCACGTCGTCCTTGGGGATGGTCGCGAGATCGGCTGGACGTCCGCGGGCGGCGCAGAGTTCAAAGGTTTCCTGCATCACGGCCATCATGCCTAAGCCGAGGAGATCGACCTTGATGATGCCGAGATCTTCGCAGTCGTCCTTGTCCCATTGCGCGACGACACGGCCGGGCATGGAGGCGTGTTCCAAAGGCACGATGGAATCCAACTGGCCCTGGCAGATGATCATGCCGCCGGAATGCTGGCCGAGATGGCGCGGCAGGCCGCGAATGCTGTGGTAGAGCGCGACGGCGGCTGGGGCACGGGGATGCGCGGCTTCGACGCCCGAGCGTTTCAATTGCTCGGCGAGGTCCATGGTGTGGGGAAAGTCGCCGTTGGCGAAGAGATGGGAAAAACGGTTGAGCGTTTCCGGTTCGAAACCGAGGGCCTTGCCGATTTCGCGCATGGCGCTTTTGCCGCGATAGGTGATGACATTGGCGGTCATGGCGGCGCCGCCGGGACCGTAGCGGCGGTAGACTTCCTGGATGACTTTCTCGCGCCGGTCGCCGCTGGGCAGGTCGAGATCGATATCCGGCCAGGATTTTTGCCGTTCGGTGAGGAAGCGCTCGAAGAGAAGATTGCAGGCGATGGGATCGCAGGCGGTGATGGCCAGCGCATAACAAACCACGCTGTTCGCCGCGCTGCCACGGCCCTGCACCATGATGCGGTTTTCGGTGCAGAAATTCACCAGGTCCCACACGATGAGGAAATAACCGCTGAAGTTGAGTTTGGCGATCAAGTGCAGTTCCGTATCGATTTGGTCCGCGACTTTTTTGCTGAGATGCGAGTACCGCGCGCGGGCGCCGGCCATGACCACCTTGCGCAAGTAGGAGTCCATCGTTTCGCCCTCGGGCACGCGATATTCGGGAAATTTGTATTCCAGTTTTTCGAGCGAGAATTCCAGCCGCTCGGCAAGGCGCATGGTATTGACTACAGCCTCGGGATGGTCGGCAAAGAGCCGGGCCATTTGCGCGGGCGTTTTCAAATAGCGCTCGGCGTTGGCGGCGAGGAACTGGCCGGCGGCATCGAGATGGGTGTGCTCTCGAGTGCAGGTGAAAACATCGAGCACGGGCCGCTCTTCCGGCGTGGCGTAGAGGACGCCGTTGGTGGCGAGCAACGGCAGCGCTTCCGCTTCTGCCAAATCGACGAGGCTATCGTTGACGGTTTCTTCGCCGCGCCGGAGCTGACGCTGGATTTCGACGAAGACATTTTGCGGGCCGAAGATTTGTTTCAACCGCTGCACGGTTTTTTGTGCGCGCTCGTTTTCGCCCCGTTGCAAAGCACGACGGACCGGTCCTTCCTCATCGCCGGTAAGCGCGATGAGGCCTTCGGCGAAGGGCGCGAGATCGTCCCAATGCACGGGCGCGTGTTGTTTGTTGCCGCGCAGTTTGGCCTGAGTGATGAGACGGCAAAGATGATGGTAGCCCGTGCGCGAAGCGACGAGCAGCGGGAGCACGGTACCATCGTCGAGGGTCACTTCCGCGCCGACGATGGCGCGAAAACCTTCGTGCTTTTGGGCAGCCGTGTGGACGCGCGCGGAACCGTAGACGCCGTCACGGTCGCAGACGGCGAGGGCCGGCATTTGCAATCGGGCGGTTTGTTCGACCAGCCGCTCGGGCGGGGAAGCGCCGCGCAGAAAGCTGAAAGCGCTGCGGGCGTGGAGCTCGATGTAGGAAGGGTTCAATGGAATAGTGTTCTTAAGAACACTATTCAGCAAGAGTATCGATTCAAGAGCGGATGCAGCGAAAAATAGATGGCCTGCCCACGTATAGAGCATCTCTCAAAGCAGTTCGCTGCAGCGCCTAGTTAGGCGGCATCAAGTTCATTCGGCTCGCAGCGGTCCAACATGTCGATAGGTGTTCATGAGCACGCCGGTGGGGGTGGACCGCGTGCTGACAAATGCGAACTCTCGCGGGTCGGCGTGGTCCGAAAAGCAGCGTTTGCCCCTGCCGAGGAGGAGCGGGTAAACGATCAGCACCATTTCGTCCACGAGTCCCTGCTCGAGCAGCACGGGGGTGAGCGTCGAACTGCCCCACACGAGCAGGTCGGGGCCATCCGTGGCCTTGAGGCGGCGAATCCCTTCCAGGATGTCCGCGCCCAAATCCCCGACCGGCCCCCAGCCGAGGCTTTCCGGCCGGTGAGTGGCGACGTATTTCGTCGCGGCATTCAGATTGCCCGCGAAAGGTCCGTCCTTCACGTTCGGCCAATACGTGGCCCAGAGATCGTAAGTCCGCCGGCCGAGCAGCAGGTCGAAGTTGCTGCCCTGCGCCTGAGCGAGGGCCGCGGCCCCAGCCGGAGTTCGATACGGCGCCGACCATCCGCCATTCGCGAAGTCGTTGTCGCCGTCCGGCTGGATCACACCGTCCATCGAGATGTGTTCGCAGATCTTGATCTTTCTCATTTTGGAGTTCCCAGATGTTTTGCCTGCCGAATTAGTACTGCGCGGGAATGCCGCCTAACGCCCCCAAGCTCAGCGACCACCTCCGGGAACTGGCTTGCGCTGGCAGGGAAAGGGAGCGAGCAGGAGACGTGCGTGGCGCGCGGCCTGCCGGGGCCCAGGTGGTTGCAGGCGGCGTGACAGACGCGGCTCCTGCCGCGGTCGAGTCACCAAGAACCCCGCTACCAGGAGGGGAGGCGGTTCGCTGCAGCGCATGGTTAGGCGTTCGCTTGGTGGCGTAACTCGGTGACGGTCGCATGAGAGAGATCGTGAGACTGGACGTAACTGAAAATGCGCTGCAACCAACGTAACTCATCCTGAACGATGGGATGACAACAGTCAGCGATGAAGTCGTCAACGCGCCTAGTCGGGGGTGTGGCGGCCTCACGATCGTCAGTGGCGCGGTAGAAGGCATCGTCCATGACACGGCCCATCGCGTGGCCTGCTGACTCGGGTGATGACTGAATGAGACTCTCCGCTGCAAAAATAGTGGCTGCGGCAGGATCGTGGTCGGCGTCGTCTGGGCCATCCTGCCCATCGCTGTGGTTGAGCGGACTGTCGTAGTAGCTGTGCAACCAGCGCTCAAGGTCCCGCCGGAATGCCACTGAGTCCGATGCTGCTGCGAGCACGCCCCAAATACAATCGAGCGGTTGGCGGCAGCTCGCGGTGAAAGGCCGCTGGCTGCTGCTGGGAAGTTGGAGATGGCGGGAAAGCAAACGCTCGGCACACGCCGCCGCAATCACGGCGTAAGCGATGGAGGGTAGGCGTGTCCTGAGGCTGTCGAGAACATTGCTGAAGTATGGCACCTCGCGCTGCCGAAGGACGTCTTGTGCAATCTCTTCCCAATTCATGTGCGGACTATTTGCGGATGGTGCTGCGAACGCCTAAGAGGGCGTCTAAAAAGTAAGTTGCGGCCCAGCCCGAAGGGCTGACGGACTGTAGCCGGGGGTAACACCCCCGGAAGCGACACCCCCACAACGGATGCACCCCGGAGGGTGTGCCGGAGTCGCCTTCCAGGGGTAATTTCC
>DASYAY010000039.1:0-61288 GCA_036501065.1 Chthoniobacter sp.
AAGCGCCACTTCTCAAAAAGCAGCGCTGCTGAAGAACAGACTAACCAAAGCACTTTTCCAACAACCAAGGGGTGGCGGACCGGATCCCTTGGTCTGATGCTCTGGATCCGGCACCCCTGCCGGGGTGCAGCCGTGGCGGGGGTGCGTGTTCCGGGGTGTTCCCCCCGGCTACGGTCCAGTCAGCCCTCCGGGCTGCAACGAGTCACCCTATTTCACGAGACTCAATAAATAACTCCGAGGCTTGCAGCCGCCTCTAGTCCCGAAGGGACTTCCCGAAAAAAGCCCAGCGCTTCAGCGCTGGGATTTCCCTCCAAAAAAACCACCAGTCCCGGAGGGACGACAGAACCGATAAGGAACTTACCAGACACCACACTATTGAGTCTCGTAATATAGGGTGACATCCTCCCAGCCCGGAGGGCTGAAGGACCGTAGCCCCGGATAACATCCGGGGATTAGGCTCGTCCCATCGGACTCACCCCGGAGGGGTGGCGGACCGGATCCCTTGGTCTGATGCTCTGGATCCGGCACCCCTGCCGGGGTGCAGGCGTGGCGGGGTGCGTGTTCCGGGGGTGTTACCCCCGGCTACGGTCCAGTCAGCCCTTCGGGCTGCGACGAGTCACCCTATTTCACGAGACTCAACAAATATAACCTTGACATCGATTCTGAAACTTACTAAAAGAAGCCGGGGATTGAAGTTATCGATCTTCGTGCCCAGTTGGTAACTGGGCGGTGGAAGTCCTGACTTTGGTCTGCGACCAGGCAGAGCGATCTTGTCGCTCGACAACAAGCACGAAAGCCTTCGCCACAGAGCGAGGGTGGCGTCGGGAACGCCGCTCCCTTCCTTATGTCATCCTGAGCGGAGCGGGGAAGCATGGGCGGAGTCGAAGGACCTCCAATTTCCGCGGGTTCCTGGGCGGAGCCGTTGATGCTCCCTTCTTCCGGAGCGTCTTCCACAGCCAGATAGGTGAAGAAGAAGGATATTGAAGGTCCTTCGACTTCAGTCAGTCGCTCGAAGCTCCCTCCTTGCGCTCAGGATGACAAAGTTTGGTTTTCGGCGCTGCCGCTCCTTGCACTGTGCGTCAGATGAATGAGAAACCGCTCTAGAGATCCTTCGCCAGCTCAGGATGACGATTGATTGGAGCGGCGCCCCCAACACCACGCTCGCTCTGCGGACAGCGTTTTTCGCCATGGCCCTCTTTTACAGAACTTTTACACGCCGGTGAAACGGCGTTGACCCAAGGCGTCGCGAGCTGGCGCAGGATACGCCCATGAAACATCTCCCATCCCTCCTCGTGATCGGCGCGCTCGCCCTGGCGTTGCACGCGCAGACTCCTCCGCCAAAGCCGGCGGATACTCCGCAACCCAAGCCCTCCGGCGATCCCTTCGTGAAGAATCCCAATGCCGAGGCCACGAAAAAGGCCGATGGACAAAACGACTGGACGCAATGTGTCGTCACCCTGGACGCCTACGCCATGGATAAGAACGATGCCGCCGAATTGCTCCAGACCGAGCGCGGCAGCGCGGCCCGTTACCGGCGGGTGTTGGAATTGGCCAAAGCCGGCAAGGCGCGCCTTGCGCTCTTCGAAGGCCTCACGACGAAGGGCGGACAGCGCGCCATGGTCGAGGCGAACGATGACGTCCGTTACCCCGCCGAGTTTGCTCCCCCGGCGACGGCCAAAGGCCAGCTCACACCGACGGCTTGGGAAACGCGCAGTGTCGGTGACACCCTGGAGCTGGAGCCGGTCATTCTTCCCGACGGCAAGACCTGCGATCTGAGCCTGGTGCCGGCGCACAGCGGGTTGGTGGAATTTCGCGACGTGCCTCAAATGGCCGGTGGCTTGACCGCCTCGCAGCCCATCTTCAGCACCCAGAAAATCACGACCGCGGTTTCGACCAGGGCGGGCGAACCGTACTATCTCGGGACGATGTCACCAGCCACGCCGCAGGGCGCGGACAACGGCACGGCGGCCTCCGAGATCTGGCTGGCCTTTCTCCACAACGACATCCAGGGACCGCCGCCGGGCGGAGTCAAAGCCAGGGTCCAAAAAAGGCCGGCGGTGAAACAACAGGATGCCGGCCCCGTAGACGCGGTGGATTTGACCTTCACTTGTTACTCCGTCGAACGCGACGTGGCGCGCGACCTTCTCGTGGAGTCCGGTTCCATGACGGCGCCTTGGGAAAAGGTGAAGAAGCTCCTCGCCGAAAAGAAAGCCCGCCTCGAGCACGTCTCGACGATCAAGACGCTGTCGGGCCAGCGCGCCGTGACCGAGGAAATCCACGAGTTTCGTTATCTGTCGGAATACGCCGCCGAGCACCGGCGGGAAAGCACCGAGCACACGGAACGCACCGTGACCAATCGCGTCGGCGAAAAACCCGCAGCGCCCAAGCCGGACACCGCTTCGACTTCGACCGAAACCATCACCACCACGCGGACCAATGCCGACGCCGAAATCGTGCCGGGGTTGCCGAGCGCCTTTGAGACTCGCAACGTCGGATTCACCGTGGAAGTGGAACCCGTGGTGGGCCCGGACCTGATGACGGTCGACATCAATTGCGCCGTGCAAAGTGTGGTGCTGGCCGGAAATCTCAAAGTCACGGGAAGCGCGGCCCACTCTCCGGAGCAGCCCGTTTTCCAATCCTCGAGGATCACCACGAGCATCAGCCTGCCGCTCGAGCAGCCGGTCTGGCTGAGCACGCTGAACCCGCCGGGCGCCGATGGGGTCAACGATCGCACGGATACCGGCCGCACGTATCTGCTTTTCGTGGAGGCCACGCTCGGCGAACCTTGAAAGTGGAAAATGAAAGTGAAAGTGAGCGCTTCGTGCGCGGGCACTTTCCACTTTCCACTTTCACTTTCACCGTCACTTCCACCGTCACCATGCCGTTCTCCCTCCGACCGCACATCACCTTCCTGCTGCTGCTCTCGCTCGCCGCGATTCTCTTCGCCGGCGGACTGCGCCTGGCGCGACAACGGGAAAGTGTGCGGCTGGATCGGGACCGCACGAGCCTGCGCCACTTTGCCGGCGACTTGCAGGTGGAATTGGAGCGGCTCGAGGCGCTCTACGAGGATCACCTCACCGCGCTTTTCCGCAGCTACAAGACGGACCGGACCTTCGATGTGCAGCGCGATGCCGACGCGATCGTCGGTGTCATGCAGGTCTCGTTTTTGACGCGCGGAGCGGCCAATGGCGCCGGAGATCACGTGCAGATTTACGGTCAACATCTGCCCACACCGGTCTTGAAAATGGCACGCTCGGGCCTCACCGGAACGCCGGTGTTGCTTCCCGAGGATCGGATCTTCGGTCCCGGTGCGCCGACGCACGGCTGGATCGATGAGCCCGGGAAACCGCTCTTCTTTTGGAATCGGCGGACCTCGAAACAAGTCGTCGTCTTCCTGATCGATCGCGCGGCCCTTCAGGCGGCCGTGGACCACTGGCTGGAAAGCTCAGCGGCGGATTCCTTCGAGCAGGTCCGGGCCGGTCGCGGTCCGGATCAATTGCGCGGTGAGAGCGGGCATCCCCTGCTGGCCGAAGGCCGCGCGCCGGATCTGCGCGCGGACCTGGTGCTGCCCTTGCGCACCTGGCTGGGCTCGTGGGAACTCGTTTCCTGGGACCGGCGCGAAACTCACGTTCACTACGACACGGCGACGCTCGTCGCGAGCAGCGTGCTCGCCCTCTTTGTGGCTTCGCTCAGCGTCTTGATCTACAGCCAGCAACGGCGGGCCGCGGCCCTGGCCGCCCAGCGGGTCTCCTTCGTCAATCGCGTGTCGCACGAATTGCGCACCCCGCTGACGAACATCCTCCTCAATCTCGACCTCGCCACCGAGGCCCTGGACGATGCCCCGCGCGATGCCACGCGGCGGCTCGATCTCGTGCAGGAGGAAGCGCGCCGTCTCGGGCGGCTCATCGACAACGTGCTCACCTTCTCGCGGCAGGAGCAGGGCAAACTGCGCGCCGAGCCACGCGCCTGCGTGCCGGCCAGCGTCATCGCCGCCACGGTCGAGCAGTTCGCGCCTTCCTTTGCGCGACGTTCGCTCGAAGTGCACTGCACCGGCAACGTCGCCACGCCTTGCCTGCTCGACGCCGACGCCCTCGCGCAGATCGTCGGCAACCTGCTCTCGAACGTGGAGAAATATGTCCCCGGCGGCGTGGTGGAAATCGGCAGCGCGCTGGAGAATGGCTCATTGATTCTGCGCGTGTGCGACCAGGGCCCCGGCATCCCGCCCGAAGCCGTGGAACGCATCTTCCGCCCCTTCGAGCGGCTGGACAGCCGGGTGAATGAAGGCGCCAGCGGCACGGGCCTCGGCCTGGCCATCGCCCGCGACCTGGCGGAGACCATGGGTGGCACGTTACGGCTGGCGCCCTCGGAGCAAGGCGCGGTCTTCGAACTGCGCGTGCCCGCGCCGCCGGCCCCGCCGCTCACGTCCGTCTCCGCCGCATGAAGGCCCACCGCCGAACCGGAGTTTCGAGTTTCGGGTTTCGGGTTCTCCCCTGCGAGAACTTGGGGTCGAAAGAGCGCGCGTCTGGAGTCCACACTTGGCGGCTTCGCAGAAACATCCAATGACTCGATTCGCGCGCGGCGTCTGGATTGAAAGCCGCGGAGCAATTCGGAGAACCCGAAACTCGAAACTCGAAACTCGAAACCCCGGTTCATGACCATCCTCCTCGCTGACGACGACCCGATCACCCTCGACTCCCTCAAGGCTTGCCTGGAGCCGGAGGGCTTTCGCGCGCTCGCCGCCCGGCATGGCGGCGAGGCGCTCGCCTTGTGGGAAAAGCATCGGCCCGATTTGCTCTGCCTGGACATCATGATGCCGGAGGTGGACGGCTACGAAGTGTGCCGCCGGGTGCGCGCGACCGATGCCCAGGTGCCGGTGATCTTTCTTTCCGCAAAAAGCGAGGAGATCGATGTCGTCGTCGGGCTACAACTGGGCGCCGACGATTTCATTCGCAAGCCCTTCGGCAAACACGAACTGCTCGCCCGCATCCGCTCAGCCTTGCGGCGCGTGCACGCCCGGGCCAATGACCTTCGCAATTTTGCGATGCGCGATCTGCTCGTCTTCCCCCGCGAATTGCGCGCCGAGCGAGCCGGCCAGGCCATCGATCTCTCTCCACGGGAAGCCGCGATTCTCGAATTGCTGCACCAGCGCCGCGGCCAGGTCGTGGATCGCGATACGCTGCTCAACGAATGCTGGGGCATCGATTATTTTCCGGAATCGCGCACCCTCGACCAACACATCGCCAAGCTGCGCAAACGCATCGAGAGCGATCCGGCGAATCCGCAGATCATCGAGACGATTCGCGGGGTGGGCTATCGCTACCGGGAACGGTGAAGCTGGGAGCGATTCCGAAAATGATGCAGCGGATCGACAGTCCCGCAGGGACTAGCTAATTCCTTCTTTCGTGTCTTTCGTGTCTTTCGTGGACGCCCACTCCCGTGGTCGATCTTAAAGTCCGCGCTTCTGCACGAGCGCCACGGCATCGAACCCTCTACTCCGCCGCGACCTTGCTCTCGTAACGATTGCTCTTCTCCAGACGAAGACACGCCGGCTTCCCGACGGTCTGGCGTTGCCACCAACCCTTTGCGGAACTGGCCACGACGAGGAAGGCGGTGGCCTGCCAGAGATGCGGCGTGAGATCGAGGCCCGAAAGCAGCGCCATGGTGACTGCTACTCTTTCTTGTGAAAGAGCGACTGGACGTCGGTCGGATCGAGGTCGCTGAGATCGAGTCCCTGGCCGGGCGCCCGCTCGCTGGCCACCTGAATGCGATCGGCGATGGAGCGCGCCGCGGGGCTGGCGTAGTACTTCATGGAGCCGACCGTGAGGTGTGTCGGGAAGACGATGACGAGCAGGGAGTTTTCATCCACGTTCACCATCAGGGTGCTGAAATTTTCCCCCTGTTGGTACATGCTCGTGAAATTGCTCTCGTTGACCAACTGCGCCATGAATTGGACGGCGTTGTAGGCATTCGAGCCGAGCGTGGCAAAAGTCGTCGTATCGATCGAATCGGGTTTGCCACACTGGTGAATGAGATAGCCCGCTTTCTCGACGAGCAAAGCCACATGGGCCTCACTCTTCTTCAGCAGGTCGGTCATGACACCATGGACAAGATCGACATCTTCCTGGTTGAGCTGTGGAAATTGGCTCATAAACGTTTCGTCAATGGCTTACTTGCGAACGCCGTCGCTGAGGAACTTGTGGAGGAGCATGCGGGTAATCATGTTCAGTGTCTCAAAAACGCCCTCACAATTGGAAGCGGCGGCCTCGAAAGAGGGGACTTGGACTTCGCGGTTGTTCAGAACAAAATCGAGGTATTCCACGGGTGCGACGTCCGGCAAGTCGCGTTTATTGTACTGCACCACATACGGGATGTCACTGAGTTTCAAATTGAGGGTTTTCAAATTTTCCTCCAGGTGCCGGAAGGTCTCGATGTTTTCCTCCATTTTGTCGTACTGGGAATCGGCGACGAAAACAATTCCGTCGACGCCGCGAAGCACGATCTGGCGGGTGGCGTTATAGATCACCTGGCCGGGCACGGTGAAGAGGGCGAACTTGGTTTTGAAACCTTTGATGGCGACCGCTTCGAGAGGGAAGAAGTCGAAGAAAAGCGTGCGGTCGCTGCTCGTGGCAAGCGAAGTCATCTTGCCTTTGGAAGTCGCGTTGGGGACCTGCACGTTGGCGTGGACTTGCTCGAGGTTGGTGGTTTTGCCGCTCTTGGCTGGACCGTAATAAACGATCTTCACCTGGAGTTCCTTGGTGGCTTGGTTGATGATGGCCATGGGTGTTCTGGAGTTATTTGTGCGTCTGGCGCGCGAGCTCTTCCGTGAGGAGGCGCAATTCGTGCCAGGGCAGGGATTCGCCCGTCTTTCCGAGCACAGCGAAGTAGATGTAGCCGAGTCGGTAGATCTGGCAGTGGGCGCCGTGCGTCGTGAAGAGCAAGTCGTCCACATCGCCGAGTCGCATTTCGCCGGCGTATTGGTTGAGTCGGGCGAAAATCTGGGGAAGGAAGGCCGCGATCACGTCGCTCTTCACGCCTTCCGGGAGAAATGCGGAAACGACCAGCCCTTCCTGGAGGGCGACGATCGCTCCGGCCACGCCCGGCAGCGTCACCGTGCCGCTGACGATTTCCGCCGGCGTCCAGTGTTGCTTTTGCGGTTGATGGAAAATCTCGCCGACGGTCTCGGGCAATTTCTCGATGGAAGATGCCCCGTGTTCGTGCCGGTGTTCGGTGGCGTGCGCAGCAGGCTGCTCGGGCGGCTCATGCGGCGCGGGCTCCTCGACGGGGGCGGGTGCGGCTTCCTCCGCCGGGGCAGCCGCCGGTTCGGGGTCCGGCGTCCGGGCAGCAGGGACTTCCGCCGGCGGGCGTGCATCGTTGAAGAGCGTCGGAATACTCTCGTCCAGGGCCACCGTCTTCCGTTCGCCGGCCGGTTTCTTCGTCGAGGCGAGAAACGCCGGGGCCACGACCTTGAGCGGCAATTGCAAGAGCGCTTCCCCAGCCACCGCGCTCGGCGTGGAGCAGGGCGGATTGAGCCACGACTGGATTTGGCCCCAGGTGAAATTGACGCGTCCCCGGGCCAGCCCCGCGGAGAGTTCCTCCGCCGGTAGCGACACCGTCGTGGCCGGATCGAGCCCAGCCAGCTCCGTGCGAATTTCCTCCGGCCAGCCTCCCGAGATCGACGTGAGCGAAAGAGTCAGCCTGGTTTCCGCGGGGCCCGTTGTGGGCGCAGCCGCCGGTGGTGGCGGAGTTGCCGGTGGTGGCGTTGCCGCAGCGGGCGCTGGAGCTGCGGGTGCCGGAGCTGCGGGTGCCGGAGCTGCGGGAGCCTGCACCGCGGGCACGCGTGGAACGGGTGTCGCCGTGGGTGCGGAGGGCGCCGGAGTCGCGGGGGCCGGCGCGGCCCAACCCTGTGGCGGAGCGACGATGCGCGGTTTCACCTCGACCGGCGCTGCTTCCGCTGGATCCTGCTCGGCGTCGTGGCCGTTGCCGTGCCCATTGCCAAAGTGCGCCTTCAGACCGTCATCCATCTTCAAGACACGCGGAAGCGGCACGGGCACCGGCGCCTGCGTCTGCGCCTGAGCGTCGGATATGTCTTCAGTCAGGTCCAGGACTTCGGCCTCGGGGATCGACGAAGCGTCGACGACGGACATCTGGTCGTCCGGCGCGACGGCGTAGGGATTGGCGTTGTCTCCGAAAAGATTGAATCCGATCTCGGGTATGTCCATGTAGCGCTGGTCGGGCCGCCGGCGGAGCAAATCCATGCGGACATGGCGAAAGATCTCCACGAGGGGAATGTCGACGCTGCGCTTGTCGCCTGGAGGCAGCGGTTTGATGAGCCCGTGTGCCTGGCGATGGAGGCTGGCCAGGGACATCTTCACCGCGCCCGTGGGTAACTGCTTGAGAATGGTCGGAATCGGCAGCGCCACGGTCGCGTCGGCGGCAGGCGTCCCGTTGAGCAACGGTTTCAACTCCTCCGGGAAACGCTCGATGATCGCGGGCAGCGAGAGGTGCGCGACTTCGATCGTGGGAATCGGCGTGCTCGCAGGCGCCGGCACCGCTTGTGGAGTCACAGCGACGGCCTTAGGCTCGGGCTTGCCAAAAAGTTTTTTGAAAATTGAAAGCATGGGTCCGCCGGGGTGGCGGTCATGGTGTTAGCAGCACCGATGCCACTTGATGTCTCACGCGAAAAAAAGTTTTCCCGGCCTTTTCAAGTGGCCCGTGACATGCTTAGGAACCCTGACGAAAAATCCGGCTCTCTACGTAGAGCAACCCCACCACCCCATCATAGCCAGCCCTTTCGCCCATGGCCGCGAAGCAAAAAATTTTAATTCTCGATGACGAGCACGATATCCTGGAAATCTACCAGGAAATCCTCGCCCGTCTCCCCAGCCAGCCCGAAATTCACACTGCCGACGCCGGCGCCCGGGCCCTCGCTCTCCTCGAAAGCGAACCCTTCAATCTCCTCCTCGTCGACCTGCGGATGCCGACGATGGACGGTTTTCAGGTGCTCGCCATCGTTCGCCGCAAGTTCCCCAGTCTGCGCGTCGTCGTCATGACGGCCGCCGAGGACGAACAGTTTCGCGCCCGGGCCTACGCCATGGGCATCGATCTCTATCTCGAGAAACCGAAGACCGGCAAAGAGATCATCAACTTCGTCGATTGCATCGAGTCCATGCTGGAGAAAGAGGACATCGGCGGTTTCCGCGGGGTGCAGAGCAAGACGCTCGTCGACATCGTCCAGCTCGAGTGCCTCACGCAAAGCTCGGCGATCCTGAAGATCACCAGCGCCACCGGCGAAGGTCGCATCTGGATTCAGAAAGGCGAAATCATCGACGCCGCCAGCGGTGAACTCCTCGGCAAGGAAGCCTTTCTCGAAATGCTCCGCTGGAAGGCCGGCAGTTTCGAAATTCTGCCCAACGATGCGCCCCGCCCGCGGACGATTTTCTCCTCCTATGAGAATCTCCTCATGGAAACGGCGCAATCGCTGGACGAATCGGGAGCCGAAATGGCCGCCGCCACGGAGACCAATTCCCTCGCCAGCTTTTCGCGCTACAAAGGTGTGCAGTTCGTCATTGCCATCGACGGCGACGACAAAACCAAGTTCGAGCATTGGGCGACGGAAAACCCCGACCAGATCGCCGCGTGGATCAATGAAACCACGCGTGTGCTTCGGACGCTCGGCGATCGGCTCGAAGCCGGCCAGCTCGAACAGATCGAAGCGCTCGGCCCGCAACGCCACGTGGCTATTCTCTCGAGTGACGACCAGGACCTGGGTGTGGGCTTCACCCGTTCGGCCTCACTGCCTCACATCCGCGAAACCATGAAACAGATCGAAGCGAAATGGGTCTCTTGAAACCTTTCTCCCGGCAGCAGAAATCCCTCCGGCCCGAGCGGCTGCCCAGCGGTTGCTTCACCATGCACCGCGCCGGCGACCTCGCAGCCTCGACGCTCCCGTCGTCCTTTCCCGAAACCACCGTCTTGGTCATCGGGCGCACCGTGCTGGAAATCTTTCAATCGGCCCAGAAATCCAATGTCCAGCTTACCGACCTGCACCTGAACTTCAGCGGGCTCGCCATCACCGCGCGCGAATTGCGGGGCGGCGCCCTCATCTTTCTCCAACCCGCCACTCTCCAACTTCCACACACGCACACGCCGCCTGCCATGCACTACAAGAATATCGACGAGTTCATTCTCCACCTCGAGAACTACATCGAGTGCTGGAAGCAGTTCAATCACTACGTCAACCTGGCGCGGGACAAGAAATTCTCGCGGGAGGACGAAGTGCAATTCTTGGAAATCAAGAGCGTCATTGCGCAAGGCCTCGAAGCGATCATCGCCTCCACCGAAAAGGGCGGGCCGAAAAAAGAAGAAGTGCATCATCTCTTCGCCCAGGCGCCCAGCCTCCGCTATCTCGCCGACGGCCCCGATGCCATTCCCGCCGTGGAAGGCGCCTGGCACAAAGTCTATCTCGGCCTTCAGTCCCTGCTCGGGCAGCTCAAGGTCCAGCAAAACCGCGCCGAAAAAGGCACCGGCTGGAGCTTGTTCGGACGGACGAAGTAGCCGCCGGGCAGGAACATCTGCGCAGCGGCCACGACAAGCGTCATCCCTCCTGGCGATGGACGCGCGTGCTGGCCAGCAGCGGCAGCACCACGCCCCAGGCGAGGAGGACTTGGAGGATGATGAGGATGTGGAAATAGGAAAACGCGGCCCCGCCCGGCACTGTCCAATGTGTCCAGGCGGTTGGGATATGATCCTTGATCCAGCCACCGGTGAGGGCACCGAAGGAACCGATCACGCCGGCGGAAGACCAGTGCACCGCCATGGCCATGGTGCGCCCATTCACCGGGGTCACAACCTGGGTGAAACGGTACTGGCACAACTGCATGCCCTGATAGCAGCCGCCAATGATCAACGAGGACGCGCTCATGAGGAGGACGGGTTGCGGCACTTCGCCGAAGAGCGGGACATGGAGCGGCGCGGGTGAGACCAGAAACCACAGCAGGGTAAAGAGCGGACCGATGGCCGCGAGAGACATCGCCACGAGGCGAACGCCGAAAATATCGATGCGATGTCCGATGAGCCGTGACCAGAGAATCGCGCCCAAGGCGGAGAAAAGGATGAGGCAGGAAGCTTGGGAGTAAGTGGCGCCGAAGGCTTCGTGGAGGTAGACGACGTTAAAGAAACCCGGCACGCCATTGTAATAACCAGGCAGCGCCAGGGCCGCGGTCCAGGCGCCCATGGCCAGGGTGAGACGGCGGAAATCGCGATCCCGCCAGGGCGTGAGCAGGCGGCGCCAGGGCGATTGGCCCGGCGCGCTCCGCGATTGCGGAGGCTCGACCACGCCGAGGTGGACGAGGATGTCTCCGACGCCAAAGGTCGCGGCGAGCGCGAAGACCACGGTGAAACCGCTGAGGCCTGCGGAATGGCGGCTGGCGGTGTCGAGAATCCAGCCATAGGAGATCGCCGCCACGAAAACCGAACCGGACATGAACCGCTGGCGCCCACCCCAGAAACGGCCGGCGCGATCGGCGGGCAACAGATCCGCCATCCAACTGAGCCACGGCGCATTGGACACATTGCCAAGAGTGTCGCTCAAACCGAGAGCGACGATGAGCACCACCACCCAATGGTCTTCGCCGGCCGGCCAAAGCAGGGGCAGGATCGCCGGGACCAGCCAAAGCGAACGGTGAACGATGGCCACCCGTGCCCAAAAGGGCTTCCGCGCATGGAGTCGTTCGACGATGAACGCCGACGGCAACTGGGCAAACATGGCCGCCTGCCGCACCGCACCCATCAACCCAAGCTGGAATCCCGACGCATGGATCGCCTGCATGAAAAGGGGGAGCGGCAATCCATAGACCGCAACCGTCCACACGGTCCCGAGTGTGCCGGCGGCAATATTCCGACGCATCGAATCAACGAGCTGGTGCTCGGGGATCGGCGCGGGGCTGGGGGCGGGAGGATTGATAAGGATGAAGGATGAAGGATGAGGGCTGAAGAGAGTGGCCGCTGCGCGGAAGGATTGTTTTCAAAGAACCGCAAAGCGCATTCTTCTTCATCCTTCATCCTTCCGCCTTCATCCTTCCCTAGTACGGTTTGGCGATGATCCGCCGCTGCGGATCGAGGGCGCCGACCACTTTGAAGATCGGAGCCGGGGAAACGTTTTTCAGCTCATAACCCTTGAGCACAAATTCCGGGTAGAATCCGTTGCTCGCCGGTTCATACACGGTCTCGCCGGAGAAAAAGCCGTAGAGTTTATACTCGTAGCCGTTGTCGCTGCCGAGTTTTCCCAACTCGCGATCCGGCGCCAGCTTTTGCTGCTCGTTGAGCATGACCATGCGGGCGTTGGACCAGGATTCGCCCGGCTTGCGAATGTAGCCCCAGAACTTGTAATCGACCTTGTAGTAGCGCCGTCCGATGAAATAGTCGCCCTTGGGTTCAGCCGAAATCTCCCTGAACATCGCCGAGCGGCTTTGCTGATTCGGGTCGCCCGTGGCGCAGCCGGAGAAAAAAAGGAGAATCGTGGGAAAAAGGGCGAGGACGGAAGAGCACCGAAGGATCATGATGAGAGATGGAGAGTGGGCGTCCGTCATGGCAGGTCGAGCTTCGCAAGGATCGGCGTAATCCAATCCGCGAGAGCGTCTTCCTTGAGCGATTGTGGCTCGGGAATGGAACCGAAAACGCGCCACGATTCGATGTGGCCGACCGATTCGCCGGGCGCCAGCGTGCGCAATGGACTCAGTGATTCGATCTCCAGCATTTGCGCGTTGCTGAAGGTTTCGAAATTGCACCCGAAATCGGGATAAGTGGCCCCGGATTCATACTGCACGAGCTTGATGAAGAGGACGCTCCGGGTGAGGTACCCGATCCATTTCATCTCGTGCATGAGGCCGATCTTCGTCGGGGAGCTGTGGGGGGTCTGCCGCAGGGTGATGAATTGCCGCCCCCAGCGCCAGCGTTCATCGGCAGTATCGGTGTAGGGCCAGAGGACCATCAGGCGGTTCGGGAGGAGATCGCGCGGGTGCTGGCCGAGAGGCGGGCGCGGGATAATCTCCAGGCCGCCGGGTTCCATCACCGTGATTCCCCAGGTCGCGAGCGTCGCCGGCGCATCGCCTTCGTTGGTCGCGCAATGCTCGAGGGTGACGAGCGAGGAATCTCCGGCCAGCGTGACCGTCAGCGTCTTTTTGATGTGCCACGGCGCGACGGCCGCATTCTCCAGGCGCACCCCGTTCGGCAGCAATTCATACGCGACCGCCGAGTTGTCGGGGAAATAGCTGCGCTCGCTTTCCGGGCCGAGCCAGAAACGGTGGCCACCCCGCATGACGAAAGCCGCTTCCCCGGTCTGGCCGAGTTCGTCCGCATTGGTCTTGAGGACATTTTTGCCCCCCGGCAGATGCTGGTAGGAAATGACCCGCGGACCGACATCGAGCGTGATCACCAGCTCGGCGTGGTCGTTCGCCATGCGCAGGCAGTTCGCCCAGCCGCCAAAGCTCGTTGGCTCAATCTTCATCGGCGTCTTTGCGTACCTTGGCGAGCAACGCCGGGTGACGCTGGAGCTGCTCGGTGAGGGCCTCAATGGCGCGCACCGTCGGCGGGCTGATGTGGTGTTCCATACCTTCCACATCGTGATAGATCACCTCGTCGTCCAGGCCAAGGAGTTTGAGAAAATCGGTGAGGAGTTGGTGGCGCTGGGTGATGTTGCGGGCGAGGGCTTCGCCGGCCGTGGTCAGGGCCAGTCCGCGGTACTTTTCATACTTGAGCAACCCCTCGGCATCGAGCCGTTGGACCATGTTGGTCACGCTGGCCTGGGAGATTTTCAGCCCCTCGGCGATGTCCACCACCCGGGCATACCCCTTGGTATTGATGAGCTCGAGAATGCGCTCCAGATAATCCTCCATCGCGGCGGAACTGCGCGCGGGCTGGCGGCTGGAGGTCTTTACGGGCATGGACCGGACGATAGGAGGCGGGAAAAAGGGCGTCAAGGAAACGGAAAATTGGCAATTGACAGAAATTCATATTCGGACAACTAAGTTAGCCGTGACTAAATTTCTGAGCTTATTCGAATGAGAAATGGCCCACGGATAGGAAACGCCGGCTTCCACAGTCGCCGCCGCCGGCGCCTGACTTTCGGCGCACTCGCCATCCTCGGCGTTTGCGGGGCCGCGGGAATGGCCAGCGCCGGCCCCAATGCGGACGACACGGCCCTGGTGGCGCCCAGTGGAGCGCTCGGGCCGACCGGTGACCAGGCCGCCGGCGTAGCGGAACAGCGCTGGAACGTGCATCTGCAAAATACGGACATTCTCCAGGGCGACCCGTCCTTCCCCGCCCGCTATTCCGGGCCGAACAGTCTGAACAAAAAGGGCGAGGTCGATGAAACGGTGACCCTCGACATTTTCGCCGGGCTGCGCTTGTGGCGCGGCGCCGAAATTCACATGGACGGGCTGATGTGGCAGGGCTTCGGCCTTTCGCAGACCCACGGCATCGAGGCGTTTCCCAACGGCGACGCTTTCAAGGCCGGGACGGGCATCCCCAACGCGGTCGTCGCCCGGCTGTTCATCCGCCAGACGATCGGGCTGGGCGGCGAGGAGGAAGACGTGCCCGACGATCAACTCACCCTGGCCGGCAAGCAGGACATTCGCCGGATCACCCTCACGCTCGGACGCTTCAGCCCGACCGACATTGTCGATCACAATACCTACGCGCAGGACCAACACACCCAGTTCATGAATTGGGCGATGATGGCCAACCTCGCCTGGGATTACGGTCAGGATACCCTCGGGTTCACCACAGGCTTTGCCGCGGAACTCAACCAACCGGATTGGTCCTGGCGCTACGGCTTCTTCCAAATGCCTCGGGATAAAAACGGCTACACGGGTGAAGACCAATTTCTGAAAGTGCCGTCGGAGGGCGCCGATGGGCCGTTCAACCGCTCGTGGGCGATGATGACGGAATTCGAGCGCCGCTACCGCATCCATGATCATCCCGGCGCGATCCGCTTTCTGGCCTGGCTGAATGAAGCGGACATGGCCTCCTATGGCGCGGCGACGGCGATCCTCAAGGCCGACGGCCCCGGCGCGGATATTTCCGCAGCGCGCGCTTTTCGCTACAAGTATGGCTTCGGGGTGAACTGGGAACAGGAGATCACGAAGAGCGCTGGAGTATTTTCGCGGCTGGGCTGGAACGACGGGCACAACGAGTCGTTGACCTTCACGGATACGAACTGGACGGCTTCGCTCGGCGTGAGCGTGAAAGGAACGGCTTGGAATCGGCCGGACGACACTTATGGCCTGGCCGGCATCGTCAGCGGCGCATCACGTGACAACCAACGATTTCTCGAAGCCGGTGGAACGGACTTAACGGACGGCGACGGCGCGCTGAACTACCGCCCGGAAGAGGCCCTCGAAACTTACTACAGTTTCCAAGTCTGGAAGCATGTCCACGCGTCGCTCGACTACCAGTTTGTCGCGAACCCGGCGTTCAACCGTGACCGCGGCCCGGTGTCGATTTTTGGCGCCAGGCTTCATTTTGATTTTTGACTATGGATAGCTCGCCAGCAAAATCAGGTTCTGTGGATCACCCTCCTGCGCCGCCTGAATCAGGCACCCATGCGGGCTGGCAGAGAACCTCCGGCGAGGTCTCGTTGCCGGACGTGCATCGCAGCGTGGTCGTGCCCGCGAACGCCTCGTTCTGGCGAAAGCTGCTCGCCTTCTCAGGCCCCGGCTTTCTCGTCGCCGTCGGTTACATGGACCCCGGCAACTGGGCGACCGACCTCCAAGGCGGCGCGAAATTCGGTTACGCGCTCCTCTCGGTCATCATGATTTCCAATTTCATGGCGATCCTGCTCCAGCACTTGTGCATCAAGCTGGGTGTCGCCACCGGACGCGACCTCGCACAAGCCTGCCACGATCATTACTCGAAACCCACGGTGTGGTTCCTCTGGATCCTGTGCGAGATCGCCATCGCCGCCACCGACCTCGCGGAAGTCATCGGCTCGGCCATCGCCTTGCAACTGCTCTTTGGCATTCCGCTGGTCTGGGGATGCGTGATCACCGCCGCGGATGTGCTCGCCGTTCTTTACCTGCAGAACAAGGGCTTTCGCTATCTCGAAGCGGTGGTCATCACCCTGATCGCGACGATCGGCGGCTGCTTCGCCGCAGAGCTGATTTTTTCCAAGCCGAGCCTGGTCGGCGTGCTGCTCGGTTTCGTGCCCCAACCACAAATCGTCACGAACCAGGACATGCTCTATGTCAGCATCGGCATTATCGGCGCGACGGTCATGCCGCATAATCTTTACCTGCACTCTTCCATCGTGCAGACGCGCAAGTACCTGCAAACGCCGGAGGGCAAGAAGGAAGCCATCCACTTTGCGACGATCGACTCCTGCACGGCGCTGATGTTTGCCCTCTTCATCAACGCGGCGATCCTCATCCTCGCCGCGGCCGTGTTTCATTGGTCGGGGCACCAGGACGTGGCGGAAATCCAAAGCGCCTACCAACTGCTCAGCCCGCTGCTGGGCGTCGGGTTGGCGAGTGTCATGTTTGCGGTGGCACTGCTGGCCTCGGGTCAGAACTCGACGCTGACCGGCACGCTGGCCGGCCAAATCGTCATGGAAGGTTTCATCAACATCCGGTTGCGCCCGTGGATTCGCCGTCTGCTCACGCGGGCCATCGCCATCATTCCAGCCGTCATCGTCATTGGCTTTTTCGGCGAGGGCAAGACGACCGAATTGCTGGTCGGCAGCCAGGTGGTGCTCAGCATGCAGCTCGGTTTCGCCGTCTGGCCATTGATGCGGTTCACCGATGAGAAGGCGAAGATGGGCCAGTTTGTGAATCCGCTGTGGATTCGGATTCTCGGCTGGATGACCACGGTGATCATCATCGTGCTCAACCTGAAATTGCTCTTCGACACATTCATGCCGCCCGGCATGCTGAAGGCGTTTTACGGCGCCCTCGGACTACCCGCTCCAAACTGATCGATTTCCGCCATGTATCGAAAAATTCTCGTCGCCCTGGATAACTCGACGTCCGACCAGGAGTTGCTGCCGCACATCGTCCAATTCGCGGCGCTGGCGAAGAGCGATCTGCTCCTTTTGCACGTGGCGGACGGATGGGTCGCCCGGAATTTCGAACAACTGAATCTGGCGGAGTCCGAGGAGATGCGCGAAGACTGGCGATATCTCGAGGAGACGGCGGCGCGTTTACGCACCGAGACGAATCTGAAGATCGAGACACGCCTGAGTCTGGGCAATCCGCCGGTGGAAATCCTCCAGGTCGTCGAGCAAGAGCAGTGCGACCTGATCGCGCTCGCCTCGCACGGCCATCGGCTGGTCGGTGACATCATCTACGGCAGCACCATCGACGCAGTCCGGCATAAGGCGCGAGTGCCGATCCTGGTGGTGCCGCCGCGGAAATAGGAATTTGCCGCAGGGAACGCCGGGGAAGTTGTACGTCTTGGAGCATTCAATGTATCGTACGCACACTCTCCATCCTCAAAGAATCGCCAGTTCCAGTCCCACAGGGACTTTTCGAGAATAGCCCAGCGCTTTAGCGCTGGGGACCTCCCACAAAAAACAATCAGTCCCGAAGGGACGGAACAAACCCATGCATTCCTTCCACTCCCTCCTCGTTCACGTAGTCTTCAGCCCCACATTCGATGCTCGATTGATCTGCCGTCCCTGCCGGGACTCGGACGTGGGAACGTCCGCAATCCCAGCGCTAAAGCGCTGGGCTATTTTCGAAAGTCCCTGCGGGACTGGACCGGTGCCCTTTCGACGCGTCCTTTTTACCGAGTATCACTGACCAGGCGGAGAACCGCACCACCGGCCTGGTGATTGAACCCCAGCGCGGAAACGAGAGCGGACTTCGCCGGCTTCCCGCTCACCCCGGGCAATCCCCCGTGACGCAGGGCCAATGCCGCCACGACAATTTGCATGAGCGCGGCTGCGCCCAGCGTTTCACCGAAGGCCAGCTTGGGATGAAAAAATTCCGCTCCCGGGAACCGTTCGGTGAGCACGTGCTTTTCCATCCGATCGGCGGAGGTCCCGTTCGCCCCATCAATCACCAGATCGACGTCTCCCTCCGGCACCAGGGCCGCATGAATGCGCCGGAGAGCGGCGTCGGAGTCGGTCTGACGAAAAACAGGATCTCCCGGATGGGGCGTGATTTCCAAGTCCCCTTCCCGGCCGAGCACCACCGCGGCCGCGCCTTCGGCGAGGAGCGCACCGCGGGCACTGCCGGGCCGCCGAGAGAAGCGCCAGTCGCGATAAGCTTCGCACAGAATCCAGTCCGATTCCTCGGCGCCCACCACGACGACGCGATCGAGATCGCTCGTGGCCAGCAATTGCCCGGCAAATTCCAGCGCGGAGAAGCCGACCGTGCTATCGCTGACCAACGTATAAGTGGCGCCGTCCACGCCGAGTTGCGCCGCGAGGTGGCTGGCCGGCGCGTTGTAAACCGTTTCGGGAAAGAGCATCGGGCTGGCGCAGTTGGCTCCCTGCTTCACGATCTGCTCGTAGAACTTGCGCGTGTAAATGACGCCTCCGCTGGAGATGGCAAAGACAATGGCTGTGCGGGCCGCAGCTTCCGGCGTCAGGCAGACACCGGCATTCTGGAGAGCAGCCAAACCGGCCGCGACCGCGAAATATGAAATCGCGCTGGAGCGGCGCAGACGCGGATTGCGCCCCAGTGCCTCCACGGTTTTCGGCGGCACAGGCGCGTAGACGTGTTCGTGCGTGGTTTCAGGATTGGTGACGACTTTCGGTTCAGCGACATCCCCCCGCGCGAGACGCGCCCAGACTTCATCGAGATTCGCGCCGAGTGGCGTGACCCAACCGAAACCGCAGATTCTGGAGGTAAAGCGAGGGGCGCTGGACGGCACGGGAAACCTAAACCTTTTCCAGGACAATGGTGGCGTTGGTGCCTCCAAAGCCAAACGAGTTTGAAACCACGCAGCGCAGGCGCGCCTCGCGAGAAGCGTTGGCCACGATGTTCAACCGCCAGGCCGGATCGCACTCCTGCAAATGGATGTTCGGCGGGAGAAACTGGTGCTGCAGCGCCAAAACCGAAAACGCCGCTTCGATGGCGCCGGCCGCGCCCAAGGCGTGGCCCATCATCGATTTGGTGGAACTGACCGGCACGCGGTCGCCGAAAAGTTCCGCGATCGCCGTGCCTTCGGTGGCATCGTTGAAAATCGTCGCCGTGCCGTGTGCGTTGATGTAGTCGACGTCGCCAGGTTCACGGTGCGCGTCGGCCAAGGCCCGCTCCATGGCCTGCCGCGGCCCGATGCCGCTGGGATGCGGCTGGGTGAGATGATGATTGTCGGTGGAAATGCCGTAGCCGGTGATCTCGGCAAGGATCGGAGCGCCGCGTTCTTTCGCCGATTCCAACTCCTCGAGCGCGAACAAAGCTGCGCCTTCCCCGAGCACCAGCCCGGTGCGGCTCTTGTCGAAAGGCCGAATCCTTTCCGGCGTCGAAGCCTGCAACGAATCGAAGCCCACGAAGACCATTTCCGAGATCGCATCGTAGCCCCCGCAGAGCACACGCCGATGGTGGCCGCCGCGCACCAGCCGGAAAGCGTGTCCCACGGCGTTCGTGCCCGAGGCGCAGGCATTGGCAATGATCTGGCTCGGCGCCGATGTGTCCCAAATCTCCTGGGCATCGAGCACGGGTTTCTGCGGAAGGTAATTGGCCAGCCAGGCAGCGCGCGCGTGGGTGCGGCGCTTCTCGACCTGCGCTCGATAGAAAGCCTCGCCGGAACTCATGCCGCCGCTGGTCGTACCGATGACGAGCAGTTCCGGCTCGAAAGTGGGATTTCCCCGCCGCACCTCGTGCGCGGCAGCCATCATCATGAGGCTGGCCGGATGCCGCCGGCGATCCTGCCGCGAGAGCGCGAGCCGGTCGCGCACCCGGCCCAGGTCCACGCGCCCCGCGGTCTTGCAACGCGTGCGGCTCACCTCAAAATCGGTCACGGGCGAAACGCCATCGTGCCCGCTGCGCAAGGCCGGCACGGTTTCATCAACACCCACTCCCAAGGGGCTGACCACGCCGACAGCCGTGACGGCGACACGGCGAAATGGAGGCGCGGAAGGGGAGTGCATGCGCCTACGTTGTCGTTCGGGAGCTTCCCATTCGCAATGTGCAATTCATCCTGTCTTACCAATGGAGATTTGCGCTAGATACGCCGATGGCAGAAAACCCGACCCGCGAATCCCCACAGAGCCGGCAAGCGTTGCGCACGCGCTTTTTCTGGTTCGTGGCGGGAGCGGGGGTGAATTACCTGCTCATCTCAACCCCCTTCAAGTGGTTGAAAGCCCATACGGCGCTCCCGGAGTTTGCCATCCCCGCGTGCAGCGTAGCCGTGGGCGCGACGTTCTTTTTTGTCTGGAACTATTTCATCAATTTCCGCACCGCCCTGCGGAAACGCGACGCATTGCCACGCTACATCGTGGCGGTCTGTTGCATGTGGCTGGTCCAAACCGGAATCTTGTACGCTTTGAAACACTTTCACTTCCAAGCGGCTCTTCATCTCGGCCGGTTTCCCATCGACCTCGACATCGTCGCCACCCAGTTTCTACCGAGCGGACTGAAGTTCTTCCTTTATCACAAATGGGTGTTCCCTGTGCCGAAAGAAAGTGCGGCCCACTCGCAGCAAGCACCCACAGGATGAACTGGACCAAACTCGCTGAGCACCGGATCGAGGAAGCCATCGCGAACGGGGAGTTTGAGAACCTCCCCGGGAAAGGGCAGCCGCTGGATCTCGCGGAATATTTCGCCCTGCCGCCGGCGGAACGAGCCGGGGTCGCCCTTCTGAAGGGTGCCAAAGTCGTTCCGCCGGAAGTGGAATTGCTGCGCTCAATCGGCGAACTGGAAACCGCGCTGGCCTCCGCGCAATCCGCCGATCACACCGGCACAACACCGGCAAATGAGAAGCAGATTGCCGCGCTGCGGCAGGAATTGCAGGAGCAGCGCGTGGCGTTTGCTCTGGCCATGGAGCGCCGGCATCGCCGCGAGCCGCGCGGGACGGAGTAAAAGGGGCGCGGCAGCGGCCCGCAGGGCCAGCATGAGAATAGCCCCGGACTTCAGTCCGGGGTTAACCTGATGCAAGGAACTTACACGTGACACCACACTAGCTAGCGCGAAGCAGAACACATGCAGGCGTAAGCGGAGTGCCGTCCCTTCGGGACTGATACCGATGAGACATGCAGACCCAGCGCTAAAGCGCTGGGCTATTCTCAAAAAGAAACCGCCGGGCCCTTGCGGAACCCGGCGGTCGTAATTTGCTAGCAGGATGCTAACTAGCTAAGCGCGTGGCTTAGTAGTCCATGCCGCCCGGGCCGTGCCCATGGGCGTCACCGCCCGCGGCCGGCTTTTCCTTCTCGGGCAGCTCGGTGATCACCGCTTCGGTGGTCAGGAGCAGGCCGGAGATGGAGGAAGCGTGCTGGATGGCGCTGCGGGTAACCTTGGCCGGATCGACGACGCCGGCCTTGATCAGGTCTTCGTATTCGCCGGTGGCCACGTTGTAGCCTTCGTTGCCCTTGCGCTTCTTGACTTCCTGAACGATGAGCGCGCCTTCCTGGCCCGCGTTGTCGGCGAGCTGGCGGAGCGGAGCTTCGATCGCACGGCGCACGATCTGCGCGCCGATGGCTTCGTCGCCTTCGAGCTTGAGCGTGTCGAGGACCTTCTGCGCACGGATGAAAGCCACACCGCCGCCAGGGACGATGCCTTCTTCCACGGCCGCGCGGGTCGCGTGCAACGCGTCTTCCACGCGCGCCTTCTTTTCCTTGAGCTCAGTCTCGGTTGCGGCGCCGACATTGATGACGGCTACGCCGCCAGCGAGCTTGGCGAGGCGCTCCTGGAGCTTCTCGCGATCGTAATCGCTGGTGGTCTCTTCGATCTGACGGCGAATCTGGCCGACGCGGCCCTGAATGTCCGTGTTCTTGCCGCCGCCTTCGACGATGGTGGTGTTTTCCTTGTCGATGGTGATGCGCTTGGCCTTGCCGAGGTCTTCGAGGGTGATGTTCTCGAGCTTGATGCCGAGGTCTTCGCTGAGGAGACGGCCACCGGTGAGGATGGCGATGTCTTCGAGGATGGCCTTGCGGCGATCGCCGAAGCCCGGGGCCTTGACAGCCGCGACCTGGATGGTGCCGCGCAGCTTGTTGACGACGAGCGTGGCGAGAGCTTCGCCTTCCACGTCTTCAGCAATGATGAGGAGGGGCTTGCCCGTCTTCGCGGTCTTCTCGAGCACGGGGAGCAGGTCCTTGAGGCTCGTGATCTTCTTCTCGTGGATGAGGATGTAAGGATTGTCGAGGATCGCTTCGAGAGACTCCGCGTTGGTCACGAAGTAGGGCGAGATGTAGCCCTTGTCGAACTGCATGCCTTCGACGACGTCGAGGGTGGTTTCGATCGACTTGGCTTCTTCGACGGTGATGGTGCCATCCTTGCCGACCTTATCCATAGCGTCAGCGATGATCTCGCCGATGGTCGTGTCCCAGTTGGCGGAGACGGTGGCGACCTGCGCGATTTCCGTGCGGTCCTTGACCTTCTTGGAGATGCGGCTGATTTCGGCGACGAGCGCTTCGACGGCCTTGTTGATGCCACGCTGGAGCGACATCGGGTTGGCGCCGGCGGTGACATTCTTCAGGCCTTCCTTGTAGATGGCCTCGGCGAGAACGGTCGCGGTGGTGGTGCCGTCGCCGGCGATGTCGCTGGTCTTGCTGGCGACTTCGCGGACGAGCTGGGCGCCCATGTTTTCGTAGGGATCGTCGAGCTCGATTTCCTTGGCCACGGTGACACCGTCTTTGGTGATCGTCGGGCTGCCGAATTTCTTGTCGAGGATGACGTTGCGTCCGGCCGGCCCGAGGGTCGCCTTGACGGCTTTTGCGAGTTTCTCGATGCCGCGGAGGAGCGCGTGCCGTGCGGCTTCATCGAACTGGAGTTGTTTAGCTGCCATTGTGTGAGGTAGTTATTAGTGGGTCGTTGATGGTTGATAGTGGCGGATCGTCCTATCTGTCGCGCTCGCTTTCGGTTCTTACTCTTAATCTTAATCCTAATCTTAATCTCTCTGCCGGCGGGCGGGTTTGGATTAAGATTAAGAGTAAGATTAAGAGTAAGAGAGTCGAAGCGGCGGGCGGTTAGGAATTCAGCACGCCGGTTTGGATCGGTTAGCCGATGATGCCGAGAATATCGTCCTCGCGCATGATCAGGTAAGTATGGTCGTCGATCTTGATTTCGGTGCCGCCGTACTTGGAGATAAGCACTTTGTCACCTTTCTTGACGGTAAACTCGATGAGCTTGCCGTCTTCATCGCGCTTGCCCGTGCCGAGAGCGACGATTTCGCCTTCCTGGGGCTTTTCCTTGTGGGCGTCGGGGATGATGATCCCGCCCTTTTTCGTTTCAACTGCCTCCAGCGGCTTCACGAGCACGCGGTCGGCGAGGGGTCGAACATTGACTGATGCCATGTTGGTTTGGTTTCTAGTTGGTGGTTTTTGGTTTGGTTTTTAGCGAGCGCCGAGGTCGGCAGGCTGAGTAAGTCCGCTGACTTCGGCGTTTTCGGTAAAGTTATTTGGTTTTCCGGAAGTCCAAGTTCTCGCGGTCCTGGTTGGACTTCAGATGGTCGCCTTCGATGGTGAAAGTCTTGGCTTTGCCATCGATAGTAATGACAACCTGCCCGCCGGTGACTTCATAGGTTCCGGACTTGGAATCATTTTCCACCGAAGCAGTGGCTTTGCCGTTGGCCAATTCCAAGTTCACAATCCCCCCATTCGGGATGATGCCTTGATAGGTGCCTTCCAAACCCGGAGTCGGAGCGGGAGTCGCATTTCCCGGCGTGGTCTTTTGAAAATCGATCCGATTGCTATCATCGGTTCGCAAATGGTTGCCATCGATGGTCAGTGATTCGGTTTTGCCGTCGCCGGTGGCGAAGACTTTTCCATCGGCGACGGTGTAAGTGGCGGTTTTGGTTTCCGCGCCGTCCACGACCGCTACTTTGCCTTGGTCGAAAGTCGCGGTGATCGCTGACCCATTCGGCATGGTCGCCTTGTAAGTGCCGTCGATGTCCGCCGCTGCGGTCGCCCCCGCCTTGGCGTGCAAGGCGTCTTCCAACACCTTGACGCGCAACTCCAGCGCCGTGACACGGTCCTCGAGCGAATCGGCGCGCGCGCCAAACGTCGAGGCGAGGAGACAAAGGGTGAGGCCGATGAAGCGCATGATGGAAATGGGTTGAGTGAATCGCAATTAATTGTGGCTTGGCGAGGCGAGTGCCGTCAGCCCAAAAGGCCGCACGACCGTAGAAGGCACCCACCCATCCCATTGGGCGCGCGCATATGCCAGCCCGGAGGGCTGCCGGACCGTAGCCGGGGGTACCACCCCCGGGACACGCCCACCAAAGAAAGCTCGCGCACCCCGGGAGGGGTGCTGGAAAATCCCGCGATGTCCTCCACTCACCACGCTCTCTGTTACCATTTCGTTTTCGGCACGAAAGACCGCGAGCCGTGGATCGCGCCCGCAGTGCGCGAACGGTTCCACGCTTACATTGGAGGATTGGTCCGCGCCATCGACGGCGTGCCGACTGAGATTGGCGGAATGGGAGACCACGTTCACCTGCTCATCAGTCTGAAACCGACGCACCAATTGTCCGGGGTCATGCGCGACGTGAAACGGAAATCCTCCGAGTGGATTCATGACACCATGGCCCAGCGCGGTTTCTCGTGGCAGGACGGTTACGGCGTCTTTACCGTGAGCTATTCGCAAGTGGATACTGTGAGGAGTTATGTCCAGCGGCAGGCGGAACATCATCGAACGCGGACGTTCCGCGAGGAGTATTTGGAATTTCTGCAGCGGCACATGATTGAATTCGACGAGCGGTTTGTCTGAGGCCCCGGCTCCGGCACCCCTACCGGGGTGCATCCGTCGTGGGGGCGGGGTTCCGGGGGTGTTACCCCCGGCTACGGTCCGGCAGCCCTCCGGGCTGGCATCTAGCGGTCGTTGTTGTGGCTTATCGTTCATTGCGTTACGATCTGGCCGCACGTCCATTTAAGGTAAGTTCGGCGTTTACGCCGACCATCGAAAGATTGTGTTTGTCGATGAAATCTCGGCTCTGAAGGTCTGAAGTGATCTGCCGTAAATCTTCGAGGGAAATACCGAACTGATCCGGACGGAGCACGCCGTATCCCCGTTCAGGGAGAGCAGCTAAAATCGCCGATTCTTGCGGGGTGAGATCCATCGCAACAAAATCACTTCTTCTTGTCGTCGTCGACGACTTCGAATTCGGCGTCGACCACGTCGCCATCGGCTTTCTTCGCACCGCCGGCAGCGGCGCCACTGGAGGCTTCGGGGCCGGGGCCGGCGGCTCCGGCGCCGGGGCCACCCTGCGGGCCGGCGGTAGCGGCGGCCTGCTTGTAGAGTTCCTCGCTCACGCTCTGGAACTTATTCTGCAGGTCGTCGTAAGCAGTCTTGATCGCATCGGTGTCGCTGCCCTTGAGCGCTTCGCGCACGGCGGCGATTTTGCCTTCGATCTCGGTCTTCTTGTCGCCCGGGAGTTTGTCGCCGAGATCTTTGAGCTGCTTCTCGCACTGATACGCGAGGTTGTCGGCGTTGTTGCGAATCTCGATCGCTTCCTTGGCCTTCTTGTCCTCTTCGGCGTGCAACTCGGCTTCTTTCTGCATCTTTTCCACTTCCTCCTTGCTCAGGCCGGAGCTGCCGGTGATGGAAATCTTCTGCTCCTTGCCGGTGCCGAGGTCCTTGGCAGTGACGTGCAGGATGCCGTTGGCGTCGATGTCGAAGGTCACTTCGATCTGCGGGGTGCCACGCGGGGCCGGCGGGATGCCGTCGAGGTGGAATGTGCCGAGATTCTTGTTGTCGCGGCTGAGCGGGCGCTCGCCTTGCAGCACCTTGATCTCCACGCCCGGCTGGTTGTCGCTGTAAGTCGAGAAGATCTGCGACTTGCGGGTCGGGATGGTGGTGTTGCGCGGGATCATCGGCGTGGCCACGCCACCGGCCGTTTCGATGGCCAGGGTGAGCGGGGTGACGTCGAGCAGGAGCACGTCCTTGACATCGCCACGGAGCACGCCGCCCTGGATGGCCGCGCCGACGGCAACGACTTCATCTGGATTGACGCCCTTGTGCGGTTCCTTGCCGACGAGCTTGCGCGCCGTCTCGATGACGCGCGGCATGCGGGTCATACCGCCGACGAGCACGAGTTCATTGATATCGCGCTCGGAAAGGCCGGCATCCTTGAGGCACGCTTTGACCGGGCCGATGGTGCGCTCGAAGAGCGGGTCGGTGAGTTGCTCGAGCTTGGCGCGGGTGAGCTTTTTCTGGATGTGTTTCGGGCCGCTCTGGTCGGCGGTGACGAAGGGCAGATTGATTTCGTAATCCTGCGAGCTGGAGAGCGCGATCTTGGCCTTTTCGGCTTCTTCCTTGATGCGCTGGACGGCGTCGGGCTGCTTGGTGAGATCGATGCCGTTGTCGGTCTGGAACTCGCGGAAAATCCAGTCCATGATGGCGTTGTCCCAGTCGTCGCCGCCGAGGTGGGTGTCGCCATTCGTGGCCTTCACTTCAAAGACGCCATCGCCGATTTCCAGCACGGAGATATCGAAGGTGCCGCCGCCAAGGTCATAGACCGCGATCTTCTCGTCGGACTTCTTGTCGAGGCCGTAAGCCAGCGAGGCTGCGGTCGGTTCGTTGACGATGCGCAGCACTTCGAGACCGGCGATCTTGCCCGCGTCCTTCGTCGCCGTGCGCTGCGAGTCATTGAAATAAGCGGGCACGGTGATGACCGCCTGGGTGATTTTTTCGCCGAGCTTGGCTTCGGCGTCGGCCTTGAGCTTGGCCAGAATCATCGCCGAGATTTCCGGCGGGCTGTAGCTCTTGGTTTCGCCGCCGACCTGGACGGAGATATGGGCGTCGCCATTGGCCGCCTTGACGACCTTGTAAGGGACGCGGCGGAGTTCTTCCTGCACTTCATCGAACTTGCGTCCCATGAAGCGTTTGACCGAGAAAATGGTGTTTTGCGGATTGGTCACCGCCTGGCGTTTCGCCGCCTGTCCGACGAGGCGTTCGCCAGTCTTGCTGAAAGCGACGACGCTGGGCGTGGTGCGCGCGCCTTCGGAGTTTTCGAGCACGATCGGCTCGCCGCCCTCCATCACGGACATACAGGAGTTGGTCGTACCGAGGTCGATGCCGAGGATTTTAGCCATGGTATAGGTTTGCCTTTCTGAAAATTGGGGTTAAGCACCCCTTTAGCACGGACTGCGCCGATAGCTCAAAAACAACAGAAGTACCTAATACACAGTGAATTATCTCAAATGAGCAGCGCGCCACGGGTGTGCCAAAAGTGTGCCATGTCCCACTTTTTGACCCGTAGAGTGTGACACGGCGGCACAACCTTTAGGGGCGCGAGTAGCTGCCGGAGACGAGACGAACGATAAGCGGGTGTAATCTTTCCGAGTGCGGCTCTCAGGAAGCGACGCTTTGCAAGCACCCGGGCGGTTTTAAACCGCCTCTCCTTGGGTGGAGCGCTTGGGAGCCACCCACCCGGCACGACCAACGACCACGGAACGTCCAAATCAACGTCCATGGTCGGTGAACGTCCAAACGACCATCCGCCTATATATAGGCGGTGGTGTTGTGGTCGTTCAAACCGCGAATCGGACGGCCATAACGACCAGACCGCTGATCGCCAGAACGATGCCCCGCCAAGCGGATGGACCTCGCTTCGGGCACGACCTGGCACAATGCGGATGGCGAATCGGGAAAGCCAGAAACGCCGTTGCCATTCACAGCATTCCTCGCCACCTTTCCACTTACCTTGCGCTCACTTCGTTTCGTTTCTCTCCTCGTTTTCGCTGCGCTCGCTGTGATCGGCCGGGCCACCGAGAGCATCCCGCCGCTCAAGTTCGAGCAACGCACTCTGCCCAACGGCCTCCAACTCGTCTGGCTGGAAGATCACAGCTCACCCACGGTCGCCATCCAGATTTGGTACAAAGTCGGGTCGAAAGACGATCCACCCGGACGCAGCGGTTTCGCCCATCTCTTCGAACACATCATGTTCAAGAGTACCAAACACATGCCGTCGGAGTTCTTCGACCGGCTGACCGAGGATGTGGGCGGCGAAAACAACGCCTACACCGCCGATGATGTGACCGTTTTCCACGAGACCGTGCCCTCGAATAATCTCGAGCGCCTGCTCTGGGCCGAAGCCGAGCGGTTGCGCGACCTGACGGTGGATGTGCACAATTTCATGCTCGAACGCAACGTGGTCGAAGAAGAGTACCGCCAGCGGGTGCTCGCGGAGCCCTACGGAGAGTTTGGTGAATTCATCCAGAAGAAGTCTTTTGCCGAACATCCCTACAAGCGGCCGACGATCGGGAACATTGAGGAACTGGAGGCCTCGAGCCTCGGCGAAGTGCGCGCCTTTCACACCACCTTCTACCGGCCCGACAACGCCGTGCTCGTCGTGGTCGGCGATTTTGAACCGGCGCAATTGCAGGGCTGGGTGGACCAGTACTTCGGGACTATCCCGAAACCCGCCGAACCCATCCCACGCGTCACCACCAAAGAACCGCCACGCACCGCGCCGCAGACGATCACCGAATATGACGCGCGAGTCCCGCTGCCCGCGTTGGCCGTGACTTATCTCGGCCCATCCATCACCGCCCCGGATGCCGCATCGCTGCGCATCGCCGAGGAGGTGCTCGGTGGCGGCGAATCTTCCCGGCTCTACCAAAAACTGGTCTACGAAACCCAGCTCGCCCAGAGCGCCGAGTTTTCCGCCGACCTGCGACAGGACCTCGGCCTGCTGACTTTCGAAATCATCCTCTCCAGTGGTGCGCCGATCGAGAAGGTCAAGAAGGTGCTGTTTGAGGAAATCGCCAAAATATCCGCCGCCCCCATCACCGGCGCCGAGCTGACCATCGCTCGCAATCAACTCCTGGCCAGCAAACTCCTGGAGCGTGAAACTTTCGAAGGCAAAGCCGAGACCCTCGCCGAGGCCGCCGCCGTCTACGGCGACACCAACCGCGCCAATACCGACCTCGCCGATCTGCAGGCCGTCACCCCGGCCCAAGTCCAGGAAGCTTGCAAGAAATGGTTCCAAAATCCACTCATCATCGATTACCTGCCCGAAGCGATGAAGGCCAAAGGAAAGGGGAAGAAATGAAGACGCGGAGGGAACATCCAACACTCAACATCCAACACCCAACATCCAATGGGGGGATCTCGCGATGCCTGTTGCTCGATGCCGAATCCAATGAGCGCATGGCGACTAAGAACCAGAAACCAGAAACCAGAAACCAGAAACCCGCGCGGGCCACATCCCGCCAGTTTCTGTCCACGATCGTCGCGCTCGGCCTCGTTGCATTCACACCGCTGCCTACCCACGCGGTGGAAGTGCAAGGCCTCCCCAAAGCCGGTCCCGCGCATCCTGTAAAGATCGATAAAACCGAGGAAAAAACCCTGGCCAACGGCCTGCGCGTCATCGTCGTCGAACGGCTCGGCCTGCCCGTCTTGAGTGCCGAAGTCCTGATCAAGAGTGGCGCCGAGGCTGACCCGCCGAAGGCCGCCGGCCTCGCTCATTTCACTGCCGATCTCCTCAAACACGGCACGACCACGCGAAGCGCCCAAAAGATTGCCGAAGACACCGAAGCGCTTGGCGCCAAAATCGAAACCGAAGCCACCTGGGACGGCACCACGGTGAAACTGACCACCTTATCGACGAACGCCGAACCCGCGCTGGCCATCGTCGCCGATCTGGTTCGTCATCCCGCCTTCGCCAAGGACGAAATCGAGCGGCAACGGCGCGAAACCTTGGACGATCTCGTGCTCGCGCTCGAGCAACCCGGCACCGTCGCCCAGTACACCGCACGCCGATCCGCACTCGGCACCTCGGCTTATGCGCATCCCGATACCGGCACTCCCGCGTCGCTCGCCCATCTCACGCGCAAGGAGATCATCGCCCAGCACGAACGCGCGTATCGTCCGGCAAACGCCATCCTCATCCTCGCCGGAAATATCACCGCCAACGACGCCTTCGCCCTCGCCGAAAAAACCTTTGGCGATTGGCAGGCTCCCGGCGCGTCCAAGGAAAAAGCGGCAGCCGCACCCGCGACTGCGACTCCAGGGGCGGCGCAAACGCCCAGCCCTTCGCTCGAGCAACGCGTCAGGATTCTCGAAAAATATATCGAGAGTAGCGATCCGAGAACTTCCCTGAAAACCGGCCCGATGGCCAAGGAAGGCAGCGCGGCGGCGGCGCGGGCCATTCTCATCGACATGCCCAATGCCGGCCAGTCCGCCGTCTACATCGCCGCGCCCGGGATTACGCGTGAGGCCGACGATTGGTTCGCCGGCAAAGTCACTAACGCCTTGCTCGGCGGCGGCTACTCCTCGCGCCTCAATCAGGAAGTCCGGGTGAAACGCGGCCTCAGCTACGGCGCCGGCAGCGGCCTTTCCACGTGGCGCGCCAATGGCCTCTTTCTCGCCGGCGCCCAGACGAAAAACGAATCCGCCGCCGAAGTGGTGAAAGTCATCAAAACCGAGATCGAACGCCTGATCACGGAAACGGCGCCCGCCGATTATTTGAAGACGCGCCAGGCCGTCCTCACCGGCGCCTTCGACCGCGACCTGGAAACCAACGAAGGGTACGTCAAACGCGTCGGCGAACTCGCCCTCTACGGCCTCCCGTTGGACTCTCTCGGGAGTTACGTCGAGAAGGTCGAAAAGATCGTCCCCGCCGATCTGCAAACCTTCGCCGGCAAATACCTCGCCGCGGGCAACCTGACCGTGATCGTCGCCGGCCAGGCCAAAGTCTGCGAAAAGCCCCTGCGCGAACTCCTCCCCAAACTCGAAGTCATTCCCCTCTCCAAACTCGACCTCGACACCCCGGCGCTCCGCGCCGGAAAACGGTAACCAAACCACTCCCCGGCAGTTTCGGGTTTCGAGTTTCGACTTGCACCACGGCGCCAGCAACGGAGCGCGGACATTCCTGTCCGCATATCCAACAAAAACCCTTCACGCCTCCAACCGATCCGTTCCGAGTTTCAAGTTTCGGACCTCAGGAAGTAGCAGCGGCATCCCTGCTGCTTTTCCCCAATTCCGCGCGAAGCGCCCATCCTCTTCATCCTTCATCCCTCCGCCTTCATCCTTTCCCCGTTTCCCCCTTGCACATTCCATCTTTTCCCGCACTATTGCCGCCCCGCAGAAAAGGATGGGTGGCAGAGTGGTCGAATGCGCACGCCTGGAAAGCGTGTTTACCGCAAGGTAACGGGGGTTCGAATCCCCCCCCATCCGCCACTCTGTAGACCAGGGTGGAAATGGCCAAACTAAGGGCGCAGCTAAGGGCAATCAGCTACGTCAGCACCGTCAACTACGTCATCGTTGCCGCCACTTTTTTTACCCGATTTTGGCTGGTGGATTCGCCGCGGCCTGTATCTCATCTTTGGCGTTCGCAGAGTTCCCGCCGATGGGTGATGTCTTGTCCATCGAATGTCTCGACGCAAGCGCCAAGCCAACCCGCACGGGACATCGTCGCGATGCCCTGCTCCGGCTGTTGACCGAGCGACGACTCGGGAAAGCTGATCAGCGCGTCATTTGCCACCCGCAATTTCGCTGGCGAGGATCGCCCGCAGGTCCGCAGACGCATAATACTCCAACGCCTTGGCTAGCGGCAGGCCGGCGGCACATGCCTGCCGCACGGCGGCGCGGTCGGATGCTAGGCGTCCAGCCAGGCTTTCGAGCAATTCAGCATGCAATGCTTCGTCTCGGCGGTTGCCAGCTTCGTCGATATAGAAAGGTTCGCCATCCATCGTGCGGAAACCGTAGTCGCCGAATCCACCAACCGCAACCGCGGGTAGTTCGCGATTGTTCTTTGTGGAACGTGAGGCTGATTGCCCAAACGATGGCCGCGAGAGTCGTAAATACTTTCCGTTGTCGCCTACCACGTCGCCACGTCGACGAAATCGGCTGCGGGACGATGGAGATTCTGGCAGATGCGCATGGCCAGCCGAAAGCCGGTCGCATACTTCGCCGTGCGCAGGCCGGTCAGTTGTGAGGGCGTGCATGCGAGGCGCGCGGCGGCCTGACGCCACGTGGCGCCCCGGCGCAGCCGTGCCATGTTCAGAGTGGCGTAGAGTCGTTTCAGGTTCCAGCGCAGCCGATGCTCGGAATCCGCCGCTGGCAATGGCTTTCGTTTCGTCTCCGGCCGTGGCGTCACCATAAAATCCTCTGGGCTGCGGCCCAGCCAGCGAAGCATGAACAAGGCATGCTGGCAGGTGGTGTCTCCCCGGCGGTTCATGTTCGCGATGGTGGAAGGGCTGATAGGATGATCGTTGCGGCGGCGGTTGAGCTTCGCGGACTGTTCCCACATTTCGCGGGCGACGGCCGCCCAGGTAAGTCGCTGTTCCTCCCGGCGCTGATCGAGGGCCGCAAAGAAAGCAGCCATGTCAATTTCACCGGGTCCAAGATCACCTTTCGATGGAGACGGGCTGTTGGCGATGCGCGGGCTCACGAGTCCATCATTTCGACAATATCGGCCAAAGTCCAAGCGGCTCTTTGCCCTTCGCTTCCGCCGCCGGATGAAATTCTGATCCTATTAGAGCACTTGTATACCAAGATCCTTTTGGCAGAAGCGACACGGCGCACTGATTGCGTGGAAACTTTGCGGCTCATCCTGGTCGCCGCGGTGGACTGGCTGCCTCAGGACGCGAAGGTGCTCTACCATTTAGCCCGCTATGAGGTTCTGCTCGGCGATTTGGACGCGGTGAAGGCGCAATTGAAGCAGACGTTCGCGCTCGATCCTCGGCTCCGAGCCCGCGCGTTGGAGGATCACGGCTTGGAATCGCTTTGGGATTCGATGGGCGAGTAGCCTCGCTACTCCATCAGATGTCACCTTTCATATGGGCTAGCTCCGTCAGTGGTTGCCAGTCCTTTGCTTCTTCGTTCCAGAACCAATCGCTCTGAGCCAAAAGGCCAGTCGATAAATGCTGCTTTATCTCGGCCTCGGTAAATTCACCCACTTTTTGTTCACCACGCGCAACTGTGAACTTCGGTGGAGCGGGCATGGGTGGCGGTGAAGTATTAGCTGATAGTTGAAATACCGGCTCCGTTAGCATGGCCTCTCGTTCCCTTAACGCGGGCTGCACTCGTTCGCTTACTGCGGGCTGCTCCCTGCGAATGCCCCGCAATTCGGCTTGGGCATTCTGCATTAGCGCGGCCTCTGCCAGGTGCTTCTTTACAACCGACTTTCCAATTGGAGCGAACGATACCGCAGCGAGCTTGGCGTGCTGGAGCGCGAACGGAATCCCAATGATAGTGACAGCACATCCAGCAGCGGCAAGTAGATGAACTATCGCAAGCCACCATCCAAAGAGCACTATCCAAATAATGTTGCCTATGATCCCAAGCGCGCCAGTTCCGACATCAGATCTTCCAGTAAGCTCATCCCTCTTAATCAACTCTCGGCCAAATGGACAAAAGCTGAACTTCGCAATCACGAAACAGCCGCGAGCCCAAGGAATGCCTATGATAGAGATGGACATAATGACGCCGGCAAGAAACCAGAGAAGCCCTGCAATGATGCCGCCGAAAATTAACCAAATTAGATTTCCGAGTGTGCTCATAGTGATTGCTTTGGGCAAAGCCCAAGTGATTTCAAGCTCAACCCCTGTGTTGCTTGAATGATTTGGTGGGATGTGGAAAAGCGCGAAAACTCACTCGCAGCTTTTTACGTTGCAAAAACGACCCTGCTCCCATTCGGTTCGTGTATCAGCGACAGTCTTTTGAGGGAAGCGCATTTTGCGGCTGCCGCCCGCTCGGGTGAGCCCGGCTACCGAAGGTTGATCGGCAGCAGCGCCACGCCCCCCTTGCCCCACAGCTCCCGCACCGCTGCCATAATCTTTTCCCGCTCTTCCTTGTTCAGTTCGCCCCACAACTCTAGCGCCTTCTGCTCCGTGTCCGCGTTCACCACTCCCTGCTCGCCCACTGCCGGGTCTTCCGGGTCCGCCCACGGTTCGGCCTGCTCCTGGGGCACGTTCTCCACCAGCCACGCGCGGAGCCGTTCCGGGTCGGTCAGGATCACTTGAAACGCCCCCCAAGAATACCGCTCCATGATGCTCCCCATCGCCCGGTTCAGCGCATCCTGACTCGGTGGTTCTTGGCCATTGTCCGCCACGCGTTCGCTTTCGGTGGCGGCATGCTCCCCAAAGCAGCACACGAATTTCCCGTCATCGAGCACCGCTTCGCCGTCCCACCGATAAACGACCAGCGGCCCGTCCTTTGCCACGCTGTAATCGACGCAGGCCACGTTTGGCGCGAGCAACTCCGGCTTGGCTGGCGCAAGCCAATAGTGACCGACGATAACTGGCGGCTCCGTCTCCGCATATCCGCGTTCCAACGACCTGTTGGCGGGCGCGAGCAGCCTGGGCGCGGTTTCGCAGGTCGGGAGTGACAGATCGTAGTAGGTCTTGCCGGCACCTGGTATCCACCACTTAACACGGATTTCGTGGCGCTCCACGCCATCCTTCGTGACGAACGTATGTCCATCAGGCAACTCGATTTCCTTGCCCTTCAGCAGCACTTCGATCGCGCGATACTCCGGCGTGCCTTTCGCTGCCGAGGCATGGAGTAGAGCATCCGTCAGTCGGTTGCTCCCGTTGAGGCAAGCAACCTGATCATCGTCCCAACAGGCATGAACGACGCGCAACGCGCCAAGGTCGAGGAAGAGCGGCAGCGTTTTGAACCACGCGACCCAATCGCGCCATTCATCAGGAAATGGCACCGCGATTTGCTCCAAGGTCGCCTGGTGCTGGGTCACTTTTTCAGTTGTGTGTGGACGCAGGTGCCCGCCGCGCCCGTCCGGCGTGTGGAAGCAGAGGGCGTTGTATTCGTGGTTCCCCATCACGGCCAGCGCGCTGCCGGATTCCATCATCGCCCGCACGATTTGCAGCGTCTCGCGAATCTTCGGTCCCCGGTCAATGAAGTCGCCGACGAAGATCACGCTGCGCTCCGGGTGCCGATAGGCGCCGTCGTGCTCCTCGTAGCCGAGTTTCTTCAAAAGCGCGCGCAGGGTGTCCGCGTGGCCGTGAATGTCTCCAACGATGTCGTATTTTTTCATAAGGTCTTTACCCCTTCTCCGTCCTCGAAAACTGGAATCTTGCCCGCAGCGCCCGCGCGGGCTTCGGCAATCTCCTTCCACTCGGTGCCGTTTCCGTTGAGCAGCTCAATGAGAGTGATTTGCTCCCAATTAAAGACTTCTACTCCCTGCGGGGCCGGCACGCGCAGTTGATCCTTGTCATCCAGCACCACTTCGACCGGCTTCGCCTCGGCGCGCGTCCACCACTGTTCCTTATCAGCAGGCTTCGTGCTGATCCATTCCGCGCACCGGCGGGCAGCCTCGAAGGAAAAGAAGGCCCGGTTCGGATACGTGAAGTATCCATCGCCGAAAATGGTTTCGTAAATGTCTTCTACGTAGACGATTCCTAGCATCATTTTTTGATTCGGCAGCCGACGCAGGTATGCCTTCAGGCTCCCATCGGAAATGGGCCTGGACGGAAGCATCAAGGCCCCTCCGTCCTCTGGTTTCATTGCGTCCAACGGAATTAAAAGCCCGCCAAGATCGGGCTGGCCGCGAAAGCTCGTAAAGTGGCGGCTACGGTATTTTCGTTCGCCCCCTTCAATTTCCTCCAACCGCTTCCAGTAATCGGCGAAGCGACGGTAGCATGCTGGCGAATTGTTGAGCAGCCGTTTTGCCTCATCCCGCTGCCCAAGCTTCAAATGCGCCGCAATCGCGTTTGAAAATGCAGACGCATCGTTTGGCCACCGCTTCCGCAGTTCCGCCCAGATCGGTAGCGCCAACTCGTATTCCTCCTCGGCCTGATAAAGGCCGGCCATTCGCAGTTGATATACTGCGGTGTCTCGCACCGCTTCCGGTGACGCCTCCAGCAACTTCCAGGCTTCGTCCCGGTCATTGCCCGTTCGCTCCCTGATCTGCTCCATCCGCTTGCAGAAGCCAGAATCGGATTCATTCGCGCGCATTAGTTCGCCCAAGAACGGCTGCATCGCCCCCAAGCCGGGATGCACAACAAAGTCCTGGAACAGCTCGGGCCTCAGACTTGTCGCCCAAAGGATATGATACCGGGCACCGAAATGGTTGCCCCACGCAAGGTGCTCCGCGGCGTAGCCCGGTTGCGCGTCCAACACCAAGTTCACCGCCTTTTCGTGCACCGAGTGAATACACTCCACGGTGCCAACGGTCTGCGCCTTAAGCTCAGCGACCAGGCCGGTCATCACATCCGGCGCGCGAGCGACTGCCAGCGGGTAGGGCAAATACCATCCAGCCTTTTCGTCATATTGGAACAACATCCGCTGCGCTTCTGTGAAATGCATCAGATCGTCGGCGGAAAAACCAGTGGTTGGGCCTGCCCCACACCCCGACTCAATGACATTTACGAACGGGGTCTGTAAAATCCAGTGAGCCACCTGCCGCGTCGGTTCGTAGGTCCGCAGCCATTTCCAGAAGTCGGTCAAGTCCGTGTCGACGAAACTTCGGGCGAAATAGTCAGATGATCGGTTAAATTCAATGAGCAGCCAGTCGAGGGCGTCCTCAAAGTCGGCCAGGCGCGCCGAAAAGCAGGCCATCTGGTAGGCATCATCTTTCAACGAACGGCCCAATTTCTCGACGAGCATGAGTGTGGCGCGCGCCTCCGAGATGCGACCGAGGAAATTCAGGGCCAGCATTGTGTCGAGGATGCTCTGATAAGAATAGCGCCCTCGCGCGATCAACTCTTGCCCAAGTTTTGCGACTTCCTCGAATCGCCCGTCCCTCATCAGGAGCCCCACGAGCTGCCGCTGCGCCACGTCGCTCGCCCTTCCGCCGTGCACCATCACCGCCCGAAATCCCGCTTCCGCTTCTTCGTAGAGCCCCAACTCGCGATATGCGTCCGCTTCTTCCAGGAGCCGGCGGAAGGATTCATCAATCACATTACTTTCAGACGGCTTGGAAGGAAGCTGGTCACCTGTTTCGTTTGCATCATTCGCTTTCATACATCCCTCATCTACGATCTATTCGATTGTCTGTCTGCATCGTGAATCGTAAGATACTTATGTCTATGGATAAGTATCAGTTGCTCCTCTCCAAGGGTGGTTTGTCTCTCGACCGGCTGCACAACTTCTGCCGGATCGTTGACGCCGGCAGCCTGTCCAAGGCCGCTCAGGGTGACGCCAGCAAGCTCAGCCTCTACAGCCGCCAAATTCGCGAGCTGGAGGAATTTTTCGGCGTAGAGCTTAAGCGCCGGCATGGAAAGGGCATCGTCATCACCGAAGCCGGGCGACGCTTGGCGCAACTGACCCGTGCGCATCTCCTTGGCCTGGAGGATTTCCAACGCGAAGCCCGGCAGATGCCAAAGCGGCTCTCCATCGCCGCCGGCAATAGCGTCCTGGAGTGGACACTCGTCCCAAAGCTCGCGGAGCTGCGGAAAGCCCTGCCCGGCACATCCCTGGAATTCTACAGCCTGCGGACAGGCGACACCGTTTCCAAACTCATCGACATGACCCTCGACATCGGGCTCGTCCGCGAAAACGCGCTCACTCCACCGTTAAAATGGAAGCGCCTGTTCCTGGCCGACTACGCTCTCTTCCTGCCGCGCTCCCTGGCGAAGGGCATCACGGAGGCGAACCTGCGGGAGCGCATTACTGAAATCCCGCTCGCCGCTTCCCTCGGCGGTCAATTCCGTGAGACGCTGGAAACGTCCGCTGCGAAAGCCAAGTGGCCGCTGAACATCTGCGTCTCAGGTTCGTCCTTCACCCAATGTGCGCGCGCGGTCCGGAGCGGTGCCTGTGGTGCCATCCTCCCAAAGATCGCCGCCTCGGAATTGGACTCATCCAAAGTGCTGCAATTCTCGTTTCCTTTTCTGCGCGAGAAATTCCATCACATCTGCCTGGCGTGGAACCCTCGGCTCGCGGAAGTGCGCGAGATTGTTGGGAAGGCGAGCGGTGTTCTTACCGGGTTTCTTTTGCTTCCGAGCCCGTAGTCGAAACTGGAATCAATCGACGTGGATACCGGAAGTCTGTTTGCGGGCTATGGATACGAAATTAGGAATGATGGAGAGGCAGATAAAACCCGGAAACACTGCGCCGAAGATGATACCGGCTCGGCTGGCATAATGGGTTCGTTCTTCGATCCAACCACAGAGAGAAAGACCACCCAAAAATAGCAGGAAACAGATTACCGCCCCAAAAAGGTAGGCGAGCATAAACCAAAGATTCTTTGGACGGCGGAGGCTCTTGAACACGGCAAGGATCGCAGCCAAGGCAAAGCCGATGCCACCGCACACCACAAATGCCATAAAGAACCCCATGATAGAATAGAGAATTAGAAGGCCGAATTTCATGGGGCGGTCTTACCCAGCAGGGCGGCGGACGATCAGTGCCTCTTCGGCAAAACGCCCAATTCGCTGGCAGCGATTTGCGTGACGAAGAGGGGAAAGGACGGCGATTGCAGGATCGGATCGTTCGTCGCCCTCAGACGCTCGGAAACCTCGCGTATCTTCGCAGTAAGCCGCGAATCGGGCTTGCCGGCATCCGGATACATTTGCAGTGCCCGCCGCGCACTTTCGGCGCGAACGTCGCCGTGACCGTCAGTGGTGGCTTGAGGCGCCCCAGTTTGCGCAATTTGTTGCCCTTCCCGTTGCTGCCTTTGTTCGTTGAAGAACGCCGCATTCGAGCCGTCTCGGTCGAGCCCCGCGTGGTATCCGGGGACCGGCGGATTGTAGAATTGGTCGGTGATGATGTTGATGGCTTGGCCCAGCGTTTTGCCGGAGAATTCCCCAGAGGCAAAATACGTCTTGCCGTGTGTCGTCGTCATCTTGCCTTGCGCATTAATCCGTCGATCTAACTCGGCTGCTAATGGCGGCGCGACATTGACCCCGGCTGGCCCGTAATAGTCCCTCAGCCGTGGATTGGAGAAGGGCGATGGGCCGGTGTAGTCATCGGTTTGCAGCGGGACGACCGTAACCGTGCTGACACCATGCCCACCGTCCGTTACGACGAAGTTTTGGCCGAGCACAGGCACGGCGCCAAGCATGAAAAGGAGGAGGAGTTTCGTTTTCATAGAATTAGGCGTTCGACTGGCACGTCGCGAGCGCCCGCGCGTGAAACGGTAGATTCAGACGGACCTGAATCGCCGACTCGCGGAACGAAGACAGTTCGTGAAAACGTGCTCATTCAAGCACGGTCCTACCACGACGGCGCGCTAGCGTCCAGTGCCGAATCCGGCACGGTCAATGCAGCGCCCTCGCAACATAATTGGTCCCCAAGTGCGCCGTCTCCGCAGCGCGGCGGGACTGTCGCAGCCGGCGCTCGCGGCCAAATGCCAACGGATCGGGTGGGACATTGAGCGCGATACCATCGCGAAAATTGAGGGCCAAACCCGGTGGGTGTCCGATGCGGAACTCGTGATGCTTGCCAAATGCCTCCGCATAACGATTGACGAATTGCTTCCCCCTTTCATCGCGAGAGAGAAGCAGGCGCGTTCGCTCCTTTCGCAATAAGCGACTCCAAACTCTCCTTTGCGGTTGCCGCGAAGAAGCGATTCGCCCCCGCGATGGCCTGCATGTGGGAGTGGCCCCGCCCAGCTTTTCCGCATGCATCGTGCGAAAACATGGCATGTAGACGGTCGGGGCCGTGCTCTTCCTACTTTTTCGACGAACTAGAGGCGGTCGACGGCAAGAGAGGAAGGCCCAGCTCTATCAGAAATTCATTGTGTTGGAGCGTTGCCGTTTGGATGGCATTCTCGATTTCCATCAGGTCACTGTGGATCGCAGTCAAATCAATCTCCTCCTCGGATAATGCCGTGCTGATGTAACGGGAAATGTTCAGGTTGAAGTCGTTCTTTTCGATCTCGTCCATCTCCACCCGGCGGGAGTAGCGGGGCTCTTCCTTCCGGTGCTGATAGGTCTCGATGATCTTCGCGATGTGCTCGGGTTTGAGCTGATTCTGGCGCTTGCCTTTCTCGAAGTGCTCGGCGGCGTTGATGAAAAGGACGTCGTCCGGCTTCTTGCACTTCTTGAGAACGAGGATGCAGACCGGGATGCCGGTGGAGTAGAAGAGATTTGAGGGCAGACCAATGACCGTGTCGATATGGCCGTCCTTCAGCAGCTTCGTTCGGATGCGTTCCTCGGCACCGCCCCGGAAGAGCACGCCGTGGGGCAGGATGATAGCCATCACCCCTTCGTCTTTGAGGTAGTGGAAGCCGTGCAGCAGGAAGGCGAAGTCGGCGGCGGACTTGGGCGCGAGGCCATGGCTCTTGAAGCGCACATCGTCGCCCATGCTCTCGCTCGGGTCCCAGCGGTAGCTGAAGGGCGGGTTGGCCACGACGGCATCGAAAGACGGCTTCTTCGCCGGGTTCAACTCGCGCAGGATGTCCCAATCGTTCAGCAGGGTGTCGCCGTGGTAGATTTCGAACTCCGTGTCCTTCACCCCGTGCAGCAGCATGTTCATGCGGGCTAGGTTGTAGGTCGTGATGTTCTTCTCCTGGCCGAAGATTTTGCCGATGGTGCCGCCCGCATTCTTCACCCGGTGGCGCACGTTCAGGAGGAGCGAGCCGGAGCCGCAGGCGAAGTCCATCACGCTCTCCAGCCGCTTCTTCGTCCCCGTCTTGGGTTCCTGGCTGTCCAGCGTGACGATGGCGGAGAGGATATCGGAAATCTGCTGCGGCGTGTAGAACTCGCCCGCCTTCTTGCCGGACCCAGCGGCAAACTGGCCGATCAGGTATTCATAGGCATCGCCCAGCGCGTCGGTGTCCGTGGAGAACTCCGCCAAGCCTTCGGCGATCTTCTGGATGATGGTGCAGAGTTTGGCGTTCCGGTCGGCGTAGGTCCTCCCGAGCTTGTCAGAGGCCAGGTTGATCTCGGAGAACAGGCCTTGGAAGGTGCTCTCGAAGGATTCTTCTTCGATGTATTTGAATCCCGCCTGGAGCGTGTTCAGTAGTTCCCCGTTCTGCGTCCGAGCCATGTTGGCGATGCTGCTCCACAGATGCTCCGGCTTGATGACGTAGTGCACCTTGCGCCGCATCTGCTTCTCGAAGCTGGCCACATCCGCTTTGTTCTCCTCATACCAAACCTGCAAAGGATTGGCTGCACCGGTCTTGAGCAACACATCCAACGGAGCATCGGGGTAATCCCGCCCCAGCTCCTTCTTCGCCGCCGTCTCGTAGTTGTCCGAGAGGTAGCGCAGGAAGAGGAATGACAGCATGTAGTCGCGGAAGTCGTCCGCGTTCATCGCTCCGCGCAGTTGGTCGGCGATGCCCCAGAGGGTTCTTCCCAGGCGTTGATGGTTGTAAGCCGTCATGAAGCTTTTCCCTCACCGTTGGCGATTTCGACGCGCCGGACCTGCGATGGAATGAGGCTAAGTTTCTCGTCTTTGGCGATCACCAGATTCGTGTCGGTTTGAATGTCCGCTCCCTGCGTCGCGGCCGCTGAGGCCCGCAGATCAGGATTTTTGGCTTCGTGCAGGTTTTTCATTTTGTTCGCCGCGTCGTGTGTGCCCCGTAGCCCCGGGGTACAAATCCTTTCTCACGCATCCACTTCAAAGCTGTTGGCCATTTGATCTCTTCGATGTTGGCCTTCGACTCGTGCCACCGCTTTGGGTCCGAAGCCTCTCGAATGATTTCCACGTCTGTGGGCTGCCGCCCCTCGATAAGGAGATCATTCCAGGCAGCGTAGAGTGTCGAAGCAATTTCGCACGAGAGGGTCTTAGCCGTGGCGAAACACTTGATGATTTCATGAATCCTCGGGAGTTGCTTACTCCATCGCTGTAGATATTTGGAGTGTTGGCCGCTCAAGATCATTGGTTCATAAGTAACACGCTTTTCTCCACGAACCTGTCTAAACCATTTTTGTTTTTCCAGCCCGTTGGCCACCCCACGCATCAGCTTGTTATCGAAGGGGCCAGCGGCTGCTCGGACATAATTGCCATGAATGTCATCCAGCTCCGCGAGATACTCGCAAAGATGAATAATCTTTTGCAGCTTAACGCGCCCCATTGTCGGATGTTGGTGGCAATTCTGTAAGATTTCGGCCGCCAGCAGTTGCCGCGCGAATCCAACTTTATAAGGCTCCTGCGAAGGCGCTGCAACCGGCTCAGTTTTTTCGGAAGTGGTCGCGACATGAACATCAATCGCCGTTTTCACCAATAGATTCTGACTTGCCTTCGTTTCCGGAAACAACTGCTGCATCAGGCCTTTTTTGTGGGTTCCGAGGCCTTGGAGCTTTTGGGTTTCGGCGGTGATGAGGAGGTCGAGACTGCTCAGGCAGTCGGCGATGCGTTGTTGTTCGGAAGGAGGTGGACACCGCAATGGGATGCGGGAAAAATCATCATAATAAAGGCGCAGTCGATCTTTGGTGAGGCCCCGCGAATGGGACGTCAGCAACAATAGTGTCGCAGGCAGCTTGAACAGGTACTTTAAAAACTCCGGGACCGCGTCTTTCGCGGGTGCGAGCACGATATAGGCTGGACTTACCAAACAGTCTTCCGGCGCAACACCAAACGCGCCTTGCCACATTCGCATCATGTTGTAGGCGATGTCATTTCTGCACGCCTTCTTGTTACCCGCTGCATCCTCGATGTCGTAAAAGTTGCGATCGAATGCGTCTCGTTTAACCATTCCATCGTGCATCGTGACCGAGTAAATTGGAAGCCCCGCCTCGCCTTTAGTGACTCGGTTAGCGAAGAGGGACCCCGCCGTTCTTTGCTCCCACTCTCCAGCATGTTGAAATTCGCGAAACCGGAGGCGGGGTTGGGTCTCGCCTTCGCACGGGAAAAGCCGCTGCATCAGCCCTTTCTTATGAGTCTTGAGCGCGTCCACTTTCCTCGCTTGCGCCGCGATTACCTCGTCCACCGAACTCAGGCACTCGGCGATTTTTTGTTGTTCGGCTGGATTTGGGACCGGAAGCAGCAGCTCTGAAAACTGCGCATAGCTGATCATTTTACCATCACGCAGCCCTTCAAGATTTTTGGTGAGGATGCGGATGAATCTGTCTGTTTTTAGGTAGTGCCTGAAGTATTCGTCGCTTCCGTCAATCCGACGACGAAGGGTCACATAGGCTGGGCTACAGATCCCCTGATACTGCGAATATTCGATGCCACCTTGGAACGATCTTAGGCTTATAATGAAGTCGCCAACCCGAACGACTTTGTAGCTCTCGATGCTCTTCTCTGTGACCGAGACATGATAGTCGATCATGTGCCGAGGGATTGCCCCGTGCTCCTGTGTGATTGCAAGAACTGGAAGGCCGGGCTTGGGATTGCGGTCGTTGATTTGATCAAACAAGGCGTTGCCGGCTTCCTCCTTCCACACCTCCGCTCCCCGAAACTCCGGAAACCGCAGCTTCGGCACGAGCGCGGGCTTGCCTTCTTCCTTCGTGCTCGTTGCCTTCGACTTACTGCTCATACGCGCTCAGTCCTGAGACGTCGCGGCCCTGGGCGCGTTTGGTGAGGAGGGGGCGCAAGTCTTCCATGAGGGCGAGTTCGGCCTGGGTGCGGGCTTTCCATCCGAGGTCGAGCGGGGCGAAGAGATCGCTGAGATGCTCGCCATCGAAAATCATGCGGTTTAAGATGCCGTCCACGAAGTTTTGCAGAGCGGTCGAAACGAGGCCGTGCTTGCAGGCAATGATGGCGAGTTCGTCATCATTCTTCACAGCCTTAAAGAGGTTGTAGCCATCGCGGATAGCCTTCTCACTGAGGCCCTCGCCCGCCTTCAACGTGCCGATGTATTCGGCGATGTCCTCGCGCTCATTCATGAACTTGGCATCAGCGCTTATGAGGCCGATGAGTTCCTCGCGGGTCATCTTCGACTTGCTCGGCTCCTTGGCTGAGAACTTGGCGATGAGAGCTATGATATAATCGTAATCGATGACGGCGGAAGCGAAGAGGACAAACTCGAAATCGAGCTCGTCCAGGGCGTTCTCGGAACCAGATTTTTCATCCCCGGTGCCTTGCTGCGCCTTGAGCCGCTGGGCAGTTTCCAGATATGCGCCCCGGAAGCCTAGCAAATTCTCCTTGGGGAGGATTTGCTCGATCGCTTCCTTATTTTCCTCGGTAAGGTCGGTGTATTGGTCGAGCTGGGTCTTGAGCCGCTGAATTTCCTTGAAGTGCGTGATGAAGGCAGCACGCGCTTCGTCGCCCTTCAAATTTGGCACAGCATCCGGAGTGCAGTCGAGGCCTTGAGACTTCATGAAACCGTCCAGCTTCTGCACGGCCTCCTCCAGTTTCTGGATCACCACGGGAGCCTTGTCCACCAGCCAGATTTCCCGCGCCTGTTCGCCGGTCTTTTCACCGGAAAAAAGGGTGATGGCTGCATCCACGGCGTCCTGCTGCTGGCGGAAGTCGAGGATGTTGCCGTAGGGCTTGGTGCCGTTGAGCACGCGATTCGTCCGGGAAAATGCCTGGATCAAGCCGTGGTGCTTGAGGTTCTTGTCCACGTAAAGCGTGTTCAAGTATTTGGAATCGAACCCGGTGAGCAGCATGTCGACCACGATGGTGATGTCGATCTTCTGCGCGCGCGGGTAGTCGGCATTCGGCCACTGCTGATCCTTGATGCGTTTCTGCACATCCTGATAGTAAAGGTCGAACTCGCCGATCTTGTGGTTGGTGCCGTAGCGGAAGTTGTAATCCTCGATGATGCGTTTGAGGGCGCTTTTCTTCTCCTCGGGATCGTGCTTGTTGTCCTCCTGTTCCTGCGGCAAATCCTCCTGGAGCTGGCGGACATCGACGCTGACGTCCGCTGGCGGTGAAAAAACCGCGGCGACATTGAGCGGGACGAAATCGGGATCGGTCAGTTTGCGTCCGGTTTGCAGAGCTTCAAAGAAATTGAAGTAATCAATCGCTTCGTTGATCGACGCGGTGGCGAGGATGGCATTGAATCTGCGCCCCCCCGTCGCAGCGTCGTGCTTGTCGAGAATCGCGTTGACGATGGCGGCCTTCGCGAGTGGCTGCCCCGGCTTCGGCGCATTTTTGCCTTCGGGTCTGAAATAGTTCACGTGAAAGCGCAGGACATTCCCGTCCTCGATGGCGTGGGTGATGGTGTAGGCGTGCAGTTCCTTTTGGAAGAGGTCTTCCGTCGTTCTCATCGATGCTTGCTGGTCCTCGATCTTCTGCAAGCTGGCGTTGGCCTCAAAGATGGGCGTGCCGGTGAAGCCGAAGAGCTGAGCCCTGGGGAAGAAGTCCTTGATGACCTTGTGATTCTCCCCGAACTGCGAGCGGTGGCACTCGTCGAAGATGAAAACAATGCGCTTGTCCTGAAGCGGTTCGAGCAGCTCCTTGTAGGTGGGCTGGTCGTTCTTCTTGCGCTGCCGGTTGCGCTTGCCGTCCTCGTCCAATGCCAGGCCGAGCTTTTGGATGGTGGTGACGATGACCTTGTCCGCGTAGTCCTCCGAGCGCAGACGGCGAACGAGGGCGGCGGTGTTGGTATTTTCCTCCACGCAGCCTTCCTGAAACTTGTTGAACTCCTCGCGGGTCTGGCGGTCGAGGTCCTTGCGATCCACGACGAAGAGGCACTTCTCGATGTCGGGATTGTCCTTCAAGAGCGTGGACGCTTTGAAGGAGGTGAGAGTCTTGCCGCTGCCGGTGGTGTGCCAGATGTAGCCATTCCCGCTGTCATCGTGGATGCAGTTCACGATTTGCTTCACAGCATAGACCTGATACGGGCGCATCATCATGAGTTTCTGCTCGCTCTGGATGAGCACCATGTAGCGGCTGATGGTCTGGCCGAGGGTGCACTTGTGCAGGAACTTCTCCGCGAAGTCGTCGAGGTAGGTGATCTTCTTGTTCCCCTCGTCCGCGAACTGGTAGATGGGCAGGAAACGCTCGTCCGCGTTGAAGGCGAAGTGGCGGGGGTTGTTGTTGGCGAAGTAGTAGGTGCTGTCGCGATTGCTGACGATGAAGAGTTGGACGAAGCAGAGGAGGGTCTTGGTGTAGCCGTTGCCGGGGTCGTTCTTATACTCGACGATCTGCTCCATGGCCCGACGCGGATTGATGCCGAGTGTCTTCAGCTCGATCTGCACGGCTGGCACGCCATTGATGAGCAGGAGGACATCGTAGCGGTGATGGCTATTGTCCGTGTTGATCCGGAGCTGGTTGACGACCTCGAACGTGTTCTTGCACCAGTCCTTGATGTTAACCAAAGTATAGTTCAGCGGCGTGCCATCATCGCGGTTGAAGCTATTGCGCTCGCGGAGGATACGGGCGGAGGCGAAGACATCCGAGGTGATGATTTCCTCAAGGAGGCGTTCGAATTCGCCGTCGGTGAGGTGGACGCGGTTTAGAGCTTCGAATTTCTCGCGGAAATTCTTTTCCAGAGCGGCGCGGTCGCGGATGTCCTCGCGGTATTCGTATTTGAGGCCGGTCAGCTTCTCGATCAGCTTTTGCTCAAGTTCGCTTTCTGAGGAAGGCATTGTTCTTTTTCGCTAGGTTGTTCCGTTCGTTTTATCGCGCAGAAATTTGCGTTCACATCCCACGGAATTTTGACCTTGAGGAACTCATCTTCGTTAGAGCAATCCCGCAAGAGCCGCCTGAGCGCACAACCAAGGACGGCGTATAGAACTGGCCGCCATTTTTGCCCTCTGCGCTGGTGAACTGTGTGAGAAAGTATTCAAAGAACTGGCAAAGGAGGTCCACGGACCGCCTGGCGACGTTCACACGCTGGATGGAACCGATGTCGGCGGCGAGCCAGAGCTTCGCCTTGAAGCCGAGATTGGCCGAGGAATCCTTGGAACCGTTGGTTTTGGTGCGGGGCATTGGCGGCAATACTGAATGGGCCGCCGCATCTCAACCTCCGTTGGGGAAAAACGACCGCCCGCCCATGAGAAAACGCCGCCTTGTGGCCTTTGGCAATCCAGATTGCGCGTGAATCGCCCAACTGCGGTTGCGGCTTGCCGTGCTTGAGCAACGAGCCTGTAAAAGGGAACCCAAATATGAGCGACTACGAATTATTCGAGATGTGTCCATTTACCCAAGTAAAAGTCGGCAGTGGGCTTACCATCGGCGGTATTGGGAAAGCCGAGTATGTCTGGACTCATGGACGATGTATCGGTGAGTATTGTCGCCTCTACACGTTTAAGTTCGCGGACGATGGCGAGGTCGCCGCGAGCGGCTGCAACCTTCAATTCCTTGGTCTTTAGGCGGTCGCGCTGCACTTTGCGGCCCCGCTCCCGCAGTCGATGTCACGCGAGAGCCCATTACCTCCTCTGCGCCTCGCAAAAGAATTTCGGGTATACCCCTGAGGGCTCCGGGCTGGCCGCCTTCGTAAGCCAATGCGCCGAGGCTGCGCTCAGTCCAAACGAAGTCGCCAACACCCACGGAGTGATCGGTGCGGCCGAGCTCAATCCTTCCGCTGAGACAAAACATTTTGTTGAATCCCACAACATTTGTGGGATTCTTGCGGTGCTAGTTGCGCGTGATATCGCAATTCCAACCTATGAAATAGATCGCAAATGCAATCAAACCACCCGGTTGGGGTCCGTCGTTTAGAAAACCCCAATTCCAAATATCACACAACCGCCACGTGAGGACCTACGGGGGCCTCATTTTACAATAATTAAACTATGACCCCAACCTCTAAACAAACCCTCTATTTGACCGCCAGCCTTGGTTTGATGGCTCGCGTCGAATGGCACGGGCAACTCGACTTTCGAAACGTGAATTATCTCACTTTCGCTGTTGGTTTGCTTCCGCTGCCGGCCGTCGAGTTCCCGAACTTGACGACCTGCACCCGTGAAGCCAACTACCAAGACTAAACGAAAACCAATCAAAGAACGCTACGACAAGAAGCTCGCGCTTTACGTCGATGGCATCGTGGAGATTGCCGACATGGCACTCCGTCGATGCGGGCAAGCAGGAGCAACTGGCCCCGTCACCGTCATCGCGACAGCGATGGGGATGAGCGGCCTGAAATGGGCGAATGCCCCGTGGTATTGCCACATGCTTCTCACCGGCCTGGCGTTCGGGACCTACTCGATGGTCATCCATCATTATGGCCACTCAAAAAGCCAACGATCGCGTCCGTCTCAGCCTGGACGTGACACCGAAGGTCCGGGAGCAACTGGACCTCCTCGAAGCCCGGACTGAGGCTGGGTCCATCACCGAAGTAATTCGTCGCGCACTGGCCCTTTATGACCTCGTTGTCGAGCACCAGCAGGAAGGCGGGAAGTTAATCTTCCGCCATGCTGATGGGGAGGAAGAATCTCTCCGGATGCTCTAATTTCCTAAAGCTCCGCAGCAGGTTTGGACTCCCGGAAGCTTTCAGCTACTAAAGGTGTTCACAGATGAGGCCATGACCAATTTGCAACGGCCACACCTTTTCTCCCAATCACTTATGGGCGCGCCAGCGATGCTGAGGCCGCGGATTGGCGCGACTATTCCCAATGATAAGCGGATTCTAGTTTTAGGTGAATCATGGTATGGACCGCCGATCGGACTGACGGCCTATTTGAATCGTTGAACGATCCGCTTCACCATCGGTAACCATTTACTCGTTATGAATGGATTTTTCGACGCCACGAAGGATTTTGCCGAAACGCTCGCCATTTTGGTCGGTGGCGGATGGGCGTTTTGGAAGTTTTGTCTTCGACGTGAAGGCAAGCCTGCCCTCGAAATCGACCTTATTTTCAATGTCATACCAGAGCAAGTCGGAAGCTTTTTAGCAGTTTTCGATGTGACCCTCACCAACAAGAGTGGCCGTCAGGTGTTAGCAAGGAGAAGGAAACCGGGGACGCCGGCGTTTTCGGATCGAAGCGAGGATTTACAACATAGTTGTAGCCTTCTTATTCGCCGTGTCGTCGCAGGAGCGCCCGTGAATACGCAGGTGCGATGGTTCGCGGATGGCGATGCGAAAAGCCCGTTCCCAACCGATATTGTAGCCAACCTGCTGGACGGATACGAATACGAGAATGAAGGCATGGATGATTTTTGGATCGAGCCGTCTGAGAGTTCCCGTCTTTGCGTTGGCGCTATCCTGGAACCGGGTGTTTATCTCGCAATGGTCACATTTGTCGGCGAGGGTGGGGATGCTGAGTTCTGGCGAAGGTTGTTCATCGTTCAGATACCGGAACAAAATGCAATGCAGTCAGAGCGCCCGCGGGCGACAAGCCGCCGGTCCAAAAGTGACTCGAAAAAGTAACGTCGCGACGATAACCGGGAATCTCCCAGCGTTCACGGATGCAATCGAAGTTGCGCGTTGCCGATTGGAGGTCTGTTACGCAACGTCGCCGGTCATCACGACAATCGTCACAGCGAAGGACGCCCCTTACCTCCTCCGATTCGGAAAGAAGTTTTTGGGGATACCCCCTATGGGCATGGGCACCCCCACCGTCGGCAGAAACTCGCCTAGCGTGCTGTCTCCTCCACCACTTTCACAAGCCCGTGCGCTTTGCCGGTGCTGACATTCAGTCTCGCCGCTAAGTCCCGGATCGTCGTGGGTGCCACTTTCCACGCGGCAAGTGACTCTTGCTGGGCCGTGGTCAACTTGATGGCCCGCCGCCCAAATTTCGCTCCTCTTGCGCGGGCAGCAGCCAATCCCGCTTTCGTCCGCTCCCGAATCAGCGACCGCTCAAACTCCGCGACGGCCATCAAGACGTGCATTTGAAGGCGCCCGGCGGGATTGTCATGGCTCGTGTCAATTCCTTGGGACGTGGCGATAAGTGCGACCCTGTTGGCATCAAGTTCACCAATCAGTTGCGCCAGGTGCGGGAGGCTTCGCCCAAGACGGTCCAGCTTCACCACTACCACGCGCTCGACGCGCCCGCGCCGAACTTCGGCCATCAGGCGGTCCAGCCCGTCGCGCGTGAACTTCGCCCCGCTGATCGTGTCCGTGTATTCCGCCACGTGTTCCCAGCAACGCCGCCGGCAATAATCCATCAGCTCGGCCCGTTGCGGATCGTGATGTTGTTCGCTCGTGCTAACTCTCAGGTACATCGCGGTTTTCACGCAGCCTCCTCGTCGACGAAGTGTCCGTCCACGCCCTGGTCATTTCCCTGGCACCGAGCAAAGAACGCTTCCCATTCACGCAAGGACTGCGCCGGGTTTTCATCGCGCCTAGCGGGCGAGCGCGCCGGAACTACCGCCGGCTCTTCGGTTTTTTCGGGCTTTCTCATACATCCCTTCCCTACGGACCAACCGCATTGCGGTAAGCGATTTTGTTCGAGAATCCTTCTATTTATGAACGCCGAAAAGCGGGCGCAAATTACTCAGGGTTCCGAGCACCCCGGTTTATGAACAACCTCGGCTTGGCCTAACTAATACCCCCGACCGTTGCCGTCGCGAAAGTGAGTTCCGGATGAGCCATGCCGGCATCATGGCCGATAGCCAACCGCCTGCGGGACTGTGTCAAATACCCGTCACTCCAGCGCCGGCTAACGCGCTGGCTCCAAAACACAACGGAAGCCAACGTAGTTATTCTCCGCGTTGGGTGCCCCAGGACCGCGGCCCGACGACAGGAGGTCCTCTGGGCGGTTTCCACTGCTACCGCTGAGCCACGCAGAGCCCCGGCGCACTCGGCGTTTCTGGTCATTATCAAACCAATCCTCACACCATTGCAGCACGTTACCGCCCATATCATAGAGCCCATATTTATTGGCCGGGAAGCTCCCCACTGGCGACGTCGTCGGATATCCATCCGTGTAACCTTCGATCCAATTCTTCGCGCCGGGAAACTTCTCATGAAATGCAGAATCCGCGTAGTTGCCGACGTTAGGCTTTGACGGCGGGTATTCGATACCCCACGGATAATCTACTTTGTTCTTCTTGTCCTTCTCCGAAGGCGTTGAGCCCTGCTCTGGAAGCATGCCCACCGCGATGCTCCATTCCTCATCGGTCGGCAGTCGATATCTTGCACCCTTCGGCAGCTTGCCCTCGGGGGCTTCCTTTTCCGTAAGCCAATGACAGAAGCCCTGAGCATCGTCCCAAGTCACCCCCACAACCGGATACTCCGGTTCCCGGCTTATCGGCACGCCTTTGCCTTCCTGCTTCTGCCAAAAGCCATCTACCTTGTTCACTCGCGCATACGCTGCATAGTCCCCCACCCGCGTGTCCCAGATGCTGAAAAGCACCTTCGTCCCCGGCACCGGGACGAACTTCATGCCCAGCGTGTTCACAAAGGGCTGATCCTTGGTGGCAGTGTCCAAGTGCGCACTGACGGACGGTTCCACCGTTTCCCGCGCCGTCGGGATCTGCGTCTTTGCCGGTGTTTCGAGCTTCGGCTTGAAGACAAGATAGCCCACCACCCCGATCACGAGCCCAGCGGCGATCAGTCCGGCATAAAGCGATCCCTTCGATTTCCGAGCCGCAGGGCCGCGTGGGATCGCTGTGAGCGTCGTCGCCACGGGAGCGGGCGAGGGCGGCGGGGGCTGCATTTGCAAAGCGGACGGATGCGGCACCTGTGTCGGGAGAATAGTGTTCAGGTCTGTGCGCATCTCGACGGCGGTCGAATAGCGTTTATCGGGATCGGGCTGAAGGGCGTGGTCAATGATGGCGTCGACGCGCACATCCAAGCCAACGATACGTCGTGACGGCGGCTCGAACCGGCCCCGAGGAAGCTCGCCGGTGAGTGTCTGGTAAAGCATGACGCCTACGGCATAAATGTCCACGCGCTGATCGACCTTCTGCAAGCCCATCGCCATCTCGGGGGCCATAAAGTCCGGCGTGCCCATGTGCACATGCGTTCCCGTGTGATATTGGGAGGAGTCATCGGTGGCTACCTTGGCCAGTCCGAAATCGGCGACTTTCACCTGGCCTTCGCTATCGACCATGACATTCGAGGGCTTTATGTCACGGTGAACAACCCCACGCTTGTGCGCGTAGGCAAGCGCGTCGCAGACGTGTGCGGTGATGCCCAGCGCGTGTTCCGGTGAAAGCCGCCCCTGCGCTTGCACCAGCTTCTGCACATCGGTGCCCTCCACGAATTCCATGACGAAGTAGAGGAGTCCGTCGGCTGTTTCGCCGGCATCATAAACGGACACGATGCCCGGATGCTTGAACTGCGCCATGGCGCAGGCCTCGCGCTTGAAGCGTTCCGCGAAACTGGCGTCCCTTTCCTCCATCTGCGGCGGGAGGACCTTTATGGCGACGAGGCGGTGCAGATTCTTCTGCCAGCCTTGATAAACGGCACCCATCCCGCCACGCCCGATCATGGCGCGGATTTCGTATAGCGGAAATCGTGGTTGAAGCTCTTCCGGTGTGGGCGCTTGCCAGCCACCGGCACGCGGCCTCGGCTCGGCAGGAGCAAGCGGTGTGGAAGCCGGCGGCAACGGGTCCCCTAGCCCGGTCCAAGTCTGAGTCGGGAGGCATTCGGGATCGTTGGATTCGGCCATGCGTTTAGTGGCGTTGGGGCAACCCGTTGTGCCGCAAAGTGCGGAGCGGAGCAAGTCCGCTCGGAAATGCCGGAGGCGTCGAATGCTACGGTAGCGGACTGGAAGTATATCCGACTTGGCGTTCTACGTTCGGGCATCGGGATACCGCAGCCCGCAATTACAGCGGAACTCTATACCTCGTAAACCAGCCTGCATCGACGGCGCCGCTTTGGACCAAGAACTCACGACCGAGCTTCGTTTTGGCGATTGCGCGCAGATCACGCTGGCGGAGCCACAGCCGCGATGTCCGAAGGTCTCATCAGCCATGGGGCGAGTTGGGATTCTGGACAAGACGAGCACGATAACTTCCGACCCAAAACGGTTTCCCCTGCCTCGTCACCAGCCGAATGCCATGCTGGCATCATAGCGGCACCGGCATCGAATTCAGTGCGGCGGCTGAACGGGCATGACAGGATACCGGCGGCTAGCCGCAGGGCCAGGTCCGCGGATCTGATTGGGGTATGGAGTTGGCAGGTTTGCTGGCGGCTGAACTATCCTCAGCGGGCGCTGCTGTCCTTGCGCCTGGCCGATACCGACCGGCTGCAATCGTTGATTGGGGGGCACCCTCGCCGGAGTGGCGCTACCGATCACAGGCTTGACTGGAAGGGCTGCGCCAGCAGGCGCAACTTGGCTGGAACCATGGATCTCGGCTTCATTGAATTCCAGTTTGGCCGTCTCGGTGCCTTTGCGCACCCGCACGGCGCTTTTACCGACGGACTCCGACCAGTCGATGCCTACCAACGTCACTCCCTCCTTGCTCGCTTCCTCGCCGTAGAGCGAGAATTGCGTGGACAGGTCGCGTGATTTGATCGTGACGAAATATTGGCCCCCAAGCCGCCCGATCCCGCTCACGTACCAGTTTACGGCAAAGGAAGCCTTGTCCGGCGACGGGGTTGCGGTGGGAGCGGCCAAGGTGAACGGGCTATGCTGGCGGAGCTGGGCATAGCGATCCTTTGATCGCGCCGTGGGGAGGGATTCTTCCGCCTTTACCATGCCGGTGCAGGCGAGGCCCCAGAGAGGAGCGGTCACGCAGAAACCGAACTTGAAGAATCTCATGCCGGCGCGACGCATTTTTGGGGAACGACTTTCGCCGCAGCTGTTAATGGGCTTTTCGGATTGTGGTGTTTGGCGTCGGAGTAGCAGCGGATACGGCTGCGGGGGAAGCTGCCGTGGGCGCCGCCGGCTGGCTGGGTTGATTGAGAGGTACAGCAGCCTGGGCCGCTACCGGTGCAGGAGCGATTGGCTGGGGAGGCAGGTTATTCGCGCCGGCATTGGCGCCGGGTGCGAGGCCCATGCTGTGATTTGCCACAGGAATCGTCGCTTGGAATTTGGCTGATGGGATAATGTTCGGCGGATAAGATGGAACGGCGCCCGGCAGGACGTTGCGATTGGCCGGATTCATGGTGGCGGATTGGGGCGCCATGACGACGGCCCCATTGGGCAAACGCTGCATCTGCCGCTGTCCTTGCTGCGACTGATATTGGGCCAGTTGCTGGGGCGACATCTGGATTGGCATAGGCCCGTTGGCAGTCTGCACGTAACCTTGCAAAGGGCGGGGTGCGGATTGGACTGGCTTCGTCGCCCCGCCACCACAGGAACAGCCCTGCCCTGAACTCGCGCCACAGCTTCCACTCCCACACCCCCCGGCGCTTCCGCAACCTCCCGAACCACAACCGGCCCCACCAACAGTCGCCACCACCGGCCGAACCATTCCCTTCGCCAGACTGCCTGCCGGCCCACTCACGAGCAAGGGTGTGGTGGAATTTGAGGCGCTCATCTGTTCTCCGCCGATGGCAATGATGGTGAAGAGCCCGAGATAGAAGGGCCAGATTGCGGGGGATAGCACAGCCAACGCCGTCCGAGTAATAGTGGCGCCGGAGCCTTCCGGCGGGAGCACTCCGAAGTCCGCGTCGACCTTCTTCGAAGCCAAAAGCGCCCCATACCGGCGTTCCTGCGCTGCATAGCCGGCATCCACCAGACCGACGAGCAGTAGTGGCCCGGCGGCCCACATCATTTTGATGGGACTGAGGCCGGCAAGCGCGCCGATGAGCAGGATGAGAACTCCGAGGCCGGCACTCCATTGCTTGCAGGCAACTCGTAGTGAAGAAAAACGCGGGATAATTGGGGTGGGCATATTATTAGGATTGTGGGTTAGCCTCGTCGCTGGATTACAAAAAAGAGTGCGGGCCTATGGCCCACAGGATTTTGGTTGGATCGAGGCCGGTGATTGCACTGGCGAGTAGAATGATGACTTCGAATTCGGCGCCCCATTGTTGCAGGCTGCACGGTGAGCCGATATGTGATTAATGAATTCGGGCTGCATGATGCAGATGGTGCTAGGGTTTTCGGAGTATTGGGAATGCGGGGGAATACGCCGCCAACAATCGTTTGTGTCAGTTTGATTCTCAGCATGAACGAGCCGCTTCTCTAGAAGGTGTTACTTTTGCCTCCTTCTTAAAAGACACGCACCAATAAACAGACCAATTAGAACCACAACGATCAACCAAGGCGAAAGACGATTCTGTTGAACGATGGCAGTCCTTGGTAAATTTGAAGTTGCGGTCGGGCCGAATGGAATTCCAGATCTGGTGGAGTTAGAATTCGGCAACGGATTTTTTTGGGGGGGAGACTGCTGCGGGGGTTGACTATCGCTTTGCGCTCTTGGATACAATTCGTTTGGATCGCGTGACTCGTATTGAAACCAATGTTCTTTTGCATTGTCGACGCCCTGATGGTGAAGGCTCGGTAAAACATCTGTAAGCACCAAACGCTGCCAAGGATCTAGTCTGGGATCAGCTAACGCCGCCTTCACCTTCGTCTCCGCGGGCATCCCTATTCCCGCGAGCGCCCTTCCGGCTGGCGATAAATCCAGCGCGCGGTATCTTTCTGTTGTAGTCAATGGGGGTTCTCTCACGACTGTTAAACGGATTAGGTCGTCCGTGAAGCCAATGGCCACGTCGGAGTGGTGTCCAAGATCTTCAAGGAACTTGTAATCCTCAGAGTTCGGATCGATATCCGTGACTTCATAGCGGTTGAGGATGACGGAGAGCCGGGCTCGGATTTTTTGATCCCGTTCGGCCGGCGGCAGTCCCTGGATTTGGGAAAAACTTTGTTCACCCTCCACAGCATTCAAGTGGGGGACGACGAAAGCCAGGAATAGGAAAAAAAGCCTCAAGATCATTGCGGTGGTAAAGCTGTATCTGTGGTATCAAAAACAGGAATCCCTTCAGCCTGCCACTGTCCGTTCTGCCGGATTAAGAAAAACCAGAATCTCCACGGTTTGTAATCCGAGCATAAAAACCAAGTGTTACCTAGTTGAACCCGAGCGAATTCCTGAAACCAACGATATGCACGGTACCGATCACCGTCGACTGGGGGATTATTTGATGAAGGGGAAGAACTCCAATTGTCCTGAAATTCCGTTCCTGGGTAGTCGTTGCTAACGATCTGGCCGACCGTCCCAATGTCGGCGTGGTACGGGTCGTCGTCCTCGTCTTTCACACCCTTGTCGTCATTCCCATACAAAGGATCGTTAATTGGATAATTCCAACCCGGCCCATTCGCCAGATTCGCTCCAATAGCACTTCGGCTCGCATTACGCCTACTCACATCCCACCCTGAAAAAGATCGACCGGACTTATCTGTGTTAGAGGTATCTGTACTTGGCACGCCACCGTCTGCCTTAGGGATCACCTTCGCCCCAGGGATATTTTGTCTTTGCTGCTTCTCTATTGCCGGACGCTCTGAGCCCGTAATGATGGTCGGAGGATAAATGGTACCAATCCAGTCAATACCGGCGTGAACACTGTAGTCAGCAGGGTCACGGTGACTTTGAACACCGAGAGTTTCCGTCGAATCGATAATCGAATTTCCCGTGATCACAGCTTGGAAAGTCACCCATACGATCCAGACGTGCAACGTGTCCACGACTTTTCCGTTGGACCTTGCCTTAATTTGGATTATCGCGTGATGGGTATTGCTTCGGTCGACGAGATAGTTGAGCGGACTGCTCGGGTCTGGCATAGAACCATCGCCGTTACCCACCCATTCAAATCCATTTTGGAAGTCGGCTGCGCTTATGCCTTGGGCGGTGACCACTACATACGGGTCGGAAATTGGTTTGGGACACGTGGAATCTGGGAAGGAGTCATTTGTAGTAAGCTTCGGTGACACAAAGTGGTGAATTCCGTTATTATTGATACTCGACACATAATCACCCACGTGGTCCTGAGCAGTCTGCTGTGCAAGACCAATCGAAGTGCTGAAGCATAGGGTCGTGTCTCCGTTGCATTGGCAGCATGGCCTGTTGCAAGGACATCCCAGCGACCCACAATAATAGGTGTCCGAAAGATCGCATTGGCAGCACGCAGTCGAACAGCCGCATTCGCAAGGCGGCGGTTGTACAGGGAGTCCGCACCAGCACATGTCTGTAGGATTGCCGCAGCCGCAGGGGCAGGGCGGTGGCGGCCCACATTGAGCGCCGGAACCGTCGCATCCGGCAATGTTTTCACAGTGGCACGTAAGGCCGACCTCCGGACACTGGCAGAGAACGCAATCATTCGAGCAACTACCAGCCCCGCCACTGTCATTCGTGCAGGTGCATCCTTGATCGGTGCCGGCAACGGCGCAAATGCACTGGTGACAAAGCAAGGTGTTGCCGTTACAAATTTGGGCCGTACCACAATCACAACCCAGCTGAAAACACTGGCACCCTTGTAACACACAGTTGTTGTTACATGCGCCGGAGGCGGTACACGTGCATTGCCCTGACGAGGAATACTGGCAGGTGCAGGGGTTCGCATCTCCGCCTCCGCTCCCGCCGGTTCCGTTGTTACACGCGCAAGTGCTCGGGCTACTTGCTCCAGAGCACGTTTGCGTCGGACACCCAGAATGGCCGCAGGTGCAGCCGTTGCCGGAGCCGCCGATCAAGTAGAGGAAGTTGGCGCGGGTGGTCACCGAACATTTTCCTTCCAAGAGTGCTTGCACGATCTGGTCAGTAGTGGGCTTGCTATTTGGATCGCGCGGGTCGGTTTGGAAAACGTTGAACTCGTCGATATTGCTGATGCCGTCACCGTCCCAATCATTCTCGGCCATGCTCTTGCTTGGGTCGTATAGCAAGCCGTCCGGAGAATGCCCGGTGATTTGCTCATAAGTCGGGTAGTCGTTCACCACGTAATCCGCGGTGAAGCCTGCGTTCACTTTCTCAAAACCGAAAACCAAGTTGTTCAGCAAAACTCCCTGCATATTGACCGCCGTGCCACCGCCGCCACCACCGCCGCCAGCGTTATTCTGGCAGGTGCATGCGGTGGGATTGGAAGCGCCGGAACAATTAATCACCGGGCAACCGGGAACACCGCAGGTGCAACATGTGCAGCTTTGGCAGGAGCAGGCAGACGGGTTGTTGGCGCCCGGACAACTGCTGCCCAGGCATCCCGCGTGGCCACAGGAGCAGCCGCTTCCGCCACCGCCGCTGCCGCTCTGGCAGGTGCAACTGGAGGGGTTGGACGCTCCGGAGCAACTACCTGCGGGACAGCCGGTCTGGCCGCAAGCGCAACCGCCCCCGCCACCGCCGGTGCCCTGGCAGTTGCAGGACGAGGGGTTGCTGACGCCCGAACAAGAGCTCCCCGGACAACCGCTTTGACCACACGAGCAGGCGGGCGCAAAGGTGCAAGTGCAAGGAGAATCACTGGCGAAGGGACAGTTGGCGCCGGGACAACCGGGACGGCCGCAAGGGCAACCCGTCTGATACGAACACTCACACGGGGAGGTGTTCGCGCCCGAGCAATTCGCTCCCGGACAACCGGCGTTTCCACACGTGCACGCGGTATTGTACTGGCAGGCGCAACCGTTGGGATTCGAAGTGCCGGGGCAGCCGGTGCCGGGGCAGCCGCCGCGGCCGCAGGTGCAGCTATTGCCGTTGTTGGGATCGGTCGGATACGGGTCCGCCGGATCCGGGATGCCGTCATTGTCCCCGTCGGAGTAAATGCCGCCGTAGGTCGTCGGATAGAAGGTGACCGAGGAATTGTTGATGACGTAAGTGGCGGTCGTGCCGGGTGAGGGCCAGGTGTAATAAGTATTGTTGTACGGATCGTTGGGCCACGGATCGAGGTCGTCGGGAATGCCATCGGCATCGGAATCCAAGGCATTGGCGGCATGCCAGGCGGGGGAAAGATAGACGTTGGCCTGGCCGTTCCACCAGAAGGGGCCTCCGCCGGGCCACAACTGACTGTTGTTGCTAGGGTCGTTGGGATAAGGATCGACCTCGTCCGGGATGCCGTCTCCATCGCTGTCGGCCAGAGACTGAACGCATTGTCTGGGAAATACGGTGTCGATGCCGTTGACCTTGTAGGTTCCCCCATTCCACCAAGACAAGTTGGTGTTGCCATTGACGGGATCGTTCGGATAAGGGTCGACCGTATCGGGAATGCCGTCGCCGTCGCTGTCCGCGAAAGTGCCCGAGTACCACTGTGCGGGAAAGACCACGGTGGCATTGTTAATGAAGAAAGCACCGCCGCCCCAGTAGAATTGAGTGGCGGAGCCGCTGACGTTGTTCGTGGGGTCGTTGGGATAAGGATCGACGGAATCGGGGATGCCGTCGCCATCGCTGTCTGCCCCCGAGCCCGGATACCAGCCAGGATTGAAGGTGTAAGGTGCGTTGTTGATGGTGAAAGTTCCGCCGGCCCACCAAAACGTGTTGCTGTTATTGTTATTGTTGGGGTCGTTCGGATAGGGGTCAAGGACGTCAGGAATGCCATCGCCATCCGCATCGGCCGCCGTGCCGGCATAATACTGCGCTGGGAAAAAGACCGTGGTGTTATCGATTTTGAACGTGCCGCCGCTCCAGTAAAAGCTGTTGTTTGTTGGATCCTGGGGATAGGGGTCAATGTCGTCGGGGATACCGTCCTGATCGGCATCCCCGGCGTTGGCGCGGTGGGGTTGGGCGGCCAAGGTAGCCCACTGGCCATTGATCATGAAGGTCCCGCCCTGCCACGTGGCAGTGTTGTTGTTCGGGTCATCCGGATAAGGGTCGACGACATCCGGAATGCCATCGCCATCTCGGTCGGACCACAATCCGCCGTAAGTGCCGCCGGAAAACGAGACAGGCTGGCCGTCGATCCAATAAGTGCCGCCGCTCCAGGTAAAGTAGGTGTTGTTCCACGGGTCGTTCGGATACGGGTCGAGGACGTCGGGAATGCCATCGCCGTCGCTGTCGGTGGAGGAGCCGGAATACCATTGCGGCGGAAAATAACTGTATTGGCCATTGATTAGGAATGTGCCGCCATTCCAGTAGGATTGCATTCCACCGCCACTACCGCCCGAATTGCCGTTGTTGGCATCGCTCGGATAGGGATCGACGGTGTCGGGAATGCCGTCGCCATCGCTGTCTGCCCCGTTGCCGGCCATCCATTGCGGTGGAAAGTAAGTGTTAGCGTTATTGATGGTGAAATATCCCCCGGACCACCAATAACTATTATTCGTGGGATCGTTGGGATACGGGTCGAGATCGTCGGGGATACCGTCGGAGTCGAAGTCGCCGGCGTTCGCGCGATGGTACTGGCCGGCGAGGGTGGTGAGGTTCCCGTTGATCATGAAGGTGCCGCCACCCCACCAGGCAGTATTGTTGTTCGGGTCATTCGGATATGGATCGACGGCATCGGGAATGCCGTCTCCATCGCTGTCCACTAAGGAATAATTACCTCCGGAAAGCGCAACTTGAGCGCCATCGATCCAGAACGTTCCGCCCAGCCACCAAGCCATACCACCACCGTTGCCATTGTTTGGATCGTTGGGATAAGGGTCTACTCCATCAGGAATACCATCACCGTCGCTGTCCACGCTACTGCCACTGTAGTAGCCCGGCCCCCAAGTGACGTAGCTATTATTAATGAGAAAGGTCCCGCCGTTCCAAAAGAACGTATTGCTTGAGGAGTTGCCGTTGTTGGCATCGTAGGGATAGGGGTCCAGTGAATCGGGAATTCCGTCACCGTCGCTGTCCACCCATTCGCCGGCGTAATATCCCGCGGAAAAAGTCACTTGAGAGTTGTTGATCGTATAGGTTCCGCCGTTCCAGTAAAAGGTGTTGTTGGTCGAATCGTTTGGATACGGGTCGAGGTCGTCCGGAATACCATCTCCGTCGGAGTCGCCCGCCGAAGCCAAATGATACTGAGCTGGAAACGTCACCGAATTGCCGTTGATGAGATAGGTGCCACCACCCCACCAGGCAATGAGGCCCGCATTGGCCGCTTGCTGGCATTGGAGCTGCCACTCCGGAGTGCCGTCGCCAGAATTGGACATATCCGGTCCGGTTGGCGGAGCGGTATCGGATGAGTTCAGCGGGAGCCAGTACGGCTGGTTACTCGGGTCTGGTACATAGACCGCACGGACATTCGCGATAGGCTCCAGCAAAAGACCAAGAAGAGCAAGTAATTGCAGGAAACTGCCCCAGAATTTAACGCCGTAGCGAGAGAATACAGGTCCCCGCTTCGCATCCGTCTCCGCGAAGCCGAAAATCCGGCGATAACGCTTTGCCTCCATCACGTTCGGGGGTGAACGGGCGGGAGTAGAGCGGAAGCCAAGTTATCCCGTCAATTAATTTTTTGGAAATTTTTCCGCCGCCCCGCTTTGTCGTCCTGTCGATCTCGTCCAAACTTGATACCCCCGTAGCCATCTTTGTTGCGACGGACAATCTGGCCACCGATCTGCGAGACGGGCCGCCTTTGGAGAACCACGTTACCCGTATCGGTGACAAGCGCGACATCGGCGCTGACGACCAGCTAGGGAAACGCTGATTTAATCGGAAAGCGGAGCACTAACGCTAGGCAGGCGAGAGTTGGTCGGGTAAGTTTTGGGAATGATTCGCCAGATGAGCTTTGCCCAATCCGAATACGCGGGAAAGAAGAAGGTGACACGCCG
>DASYAY010000040.1:0-18260 GCA_036501065.1 Chthoniobacter sp.
TGATCCGAGCAGACACTCGCACCGTCAGCGATGTGTGCTCACTGAACTGGAACGGCATTGAATTGCGGAAACGTCTTCTGGTTGGAAACGAACCAATTGTTTATTTCGATTTCCATGGCGACCGGATCGGTGCACGAGCCATCGCTAACGTCCACGCAAATGGCAAGCGTCCCATCAAAGATGGGTTTGAATTACTTGGACGGCGCTTTTATGGAAATGCGTTGATCCTCGCCGATGACGGTAGGACTTCGCCCCGCGTCACACCCAAGCAGATCGCACCAGCGGTTTATTTCTTCCGCGAGGATGGGCATTGACGGAGGGTATTGCGGCCGCTGGCGATTCAGTCGCCTTTATTGTTGGCGGTTAGTATCCATACAACCACTCGTGCGCCTCATCGAGATGATCGAGAGTAAAGTAGCGCACTTGTGCAGTCGTGAACGATTTGCAGAAACTCGTCATCCATTTGTGCCAGGTTTTTTCTCCGACGATGGCAAGCCGCTCAATGTGATTGAAAAGCCTGAGTTCCCATTTGATGTCCTCCCATAACGCACCGGCATCCCAACCGTGGAAATCGTGCATCGTTACCAGGATTCGAATTTTACCATACTGCCCGATTAACCTTTCGGTTTCGGGGACAAACTTTTCGTAATCTGCTCGGCTCAACTTTCCGTGAAGATCAATCTCCAACACCTTTCCGTGAACTTCTTCATCGACGTGTGCAGTGGAATTCATTTTGTGCCCCTGTCTGGGAAAATCTCCGGCTCTCTTAACCGGAGTTCAACCAGTTTTTTGATGATCCAGCCCCACCTCGTTTGACTTTCTCCACGAGAGGTCGACGTTCATTCAACTCCAGCGAAACCGGCTCTAGCCACCGGCACAATCGTTGGAGTCTTTTTGTGGTGACCGGGTGTTGAGCATGGTCAACCTCCAGATGTTGGGCGTGCGTCAAAACAATGTCGCCTGATCAGAGCTACTTCGGTCCTCCAGACCCAACACTTCACTTCGCTCAGCGTCACTCAATCCATCCCACCAATTTCGTGCTTCGTCTTCGGTGTAGGCTACGACGATGAATGACTGCTTACGCCACCGCATCTCGAAATAAAACCCGCCGACTTCGTCTGCACGACAGCGAATCCAAGGTGCTCGGATTAATTTCATCTCCTCGCATTGGTCGCCAAATGGCCTGGAAAATCACGTCCCAAAAACGGACAGGTGATCAATTTTCTGCCGGTTCAACTCAAAGCGATTTGGTGGGAAGAAATTGTGTCGAGAGTGCCAGGAAATGCGCTCGCGCTTATTGTGGCGAGCTTGTAGATCAGCGACATGTTCGATGACCCAACGGTTTTGGTGCTTGGTGCTGGCGCAAGTCGTCCATACGGGTTCCCGACTTCTGGTGAATTGCGCAAGATGATACTGGGCGATTCTTTGACCTTTTTTAAGGGACTGGGGCTTCAAAATTACGGCAAGCTGGCAAGTGAGCAGGAGGAGGATTTTCTCAGGTGTGCCCAAGGCGAACCCGGAATGTTGCAATTATTTCGGAAGGTATTTCATGAAGCTCAAAGGGTCAGCATTGACTCCTTTATCGCTGGTCGTGCTGTTGTTTCAGACCCGTATGACTTCTCCAGCATTGCCAAAAATGCTGTCTCCTCGGTCATCCTTCGATGCGAAGCAAACGCAACTCTTGATGGTGATTGGTATCAATGGTTGCTCGAATTCCTCCTAGCTGAAGGGAGTAATTTCGCATCAGGACTGCTTTCGATTGTGACGTTCAACTACGACCGCTCGCTCCAATTCTATCTGCTTCGTGCTTTCCAAAATGCCCTTGCGTTGGATCATGCTGAGGCTGTCAAGGTTTTGAAGAGGATCGAATTCGTTCATGTGTATGGGGCAGTCGGCGCCCTTCCCGTCGGATCGGCACCAGGCATTCCATTTGGCCACACGAACTCGTGCTTTATGGCTTCGCAAAGCATCGGTTTGGTCACACCACGCACGTTGGAACCGAGTCAGGCTCGTGCCCAGGAACTGCTTGGTGCAGCGAGACGAATCATTTTTTTGGGATTTGGATTTTGGAAAGAAAACCTTGATGTGCTGTGCCCTGGACCGACAACGAACAATCCAATTTGGGATGGCAAACATGTTTTTGCTTCGTGCTACAAACTCTGGCGAAGCACACAGAATCAAAGCAATGGCCGGTTCAAGTTCAGGGGATCGCCGCCGCAGGACGTTCGCCCGCTGATCAACTGGGGAACCGTAGATCAGGACATTTTTGCATTCGTCACTCATTGGAACCTGAAGGGATCATGAAACTGATCCACATATTGCAGGTAAATTTGTGCGTGGACCGTTTGAAGTGACTCGATCCCGATCTGCCTCAATTTCGCCCGCCACCCGCGTTTTCTCAGCCTGGGGTGCGGTCCTGGCAGGACGCAATCAACCAATGGAGGAAGTTGCCGACTTAGGGCCGAAGAGGAGAGAGGTGTATACTGAAAGAAATTTAAGGTCCGCAAAGAAACTGCCAGTAGAATTGCCAGTAAATTGTAGTGCCGGAGCAGTCCCGAGGAGTGCCAAAAAAGTGTTGATTACTCAGTCGTAAGCCACTACCAGTTCGGTAAATAGGCTGGTTTTCTGGGGCGAGTCCTACCTCAGGAGCCATTCGACGCGCCTGGCTTGCTCATGGCCTCCGGCGGTGATTGAATTGCGGGGATGAATACGGATTTGGTAGCGGAGGCGCGTCGAATGGCTCCGAGCCTGTCGAGGGGCATCGCATTCGTCTACATTCTCGAACTCCGGTCAGGATTGCTCTACGTGGGTTGTTCCACCGATTTCGAGGCGCGCTTTCGGGATCACGAGGCGGGTTCTGCCTGTCGGACCACCGCTCTCGATTCGCCGGTCGCCGTGCGCTTCATGGAAGTCCATTCCGATTTCAGAACTGCTCGTCGAAGGGAGACACAGATCAAGAAATGGTCCCGAGCCAAGAAGCACGCGTTGATCTCCGGCAACTCCGCCCTTTTGCGGCGACTGAGCCGCAGCCGTGAATGAACGGAGTGGTCGGACCCGCTCCGGAATTTGGAGAAGATTTCAATGTGCACGGACTGCCCCTTCCCCGTGCCCTATCGGCAAGAAGCTCCGCGAAATCCTTCTCACGCTCCCCGAAAAGGGCGACCTATTCCCGAAGATCAAAAGGAGCGGAGCCAATGCCAGGGCGACCGAGTTCCGCCGACGGTGCCGGATCGCTGGAGTATCCGGCGTGAGCCTGCACAGCTACCGGCACTCATGGGCGCAGAGGGCGAAATCTTGCGGCTATCCCCAACGCTTCGCGCAGGAAGCACTTGGCCACACCAGCCGCGCCGTGCATGAAGCCTATGCGAGAGGAGCGTGTGTCATTTGTCCTCCGCTCGACGAATACGAAACCCTCGCAGACGCGAAAATTGTCTCACTCCCGACCGTGTTAGTTCGCCGACCGAATGTTGCACTTCAAAGTTGAGCCTAGGCCACTTGGGTTTTTTGGTCATGGCTTACGAGTTTCTTCGTCCAGTGCGGCGCACCGATCAGCGAAACTAGTCCGGCAACGAACGTTAAACATGGACGAGTAAGCTGGTAGAGGTTCTCAACGTGCGGATCGCGTGCAGGGTCATTGTGGGAAACCGTGACGAAATAGTGAATCCAGTTAATGACATCCGCGAACGAGGACAGGATGAAATAGAGTCCCAGGAACACGAAGGCGAAGCTGTACAGATCGGCGCGAGTGAGGCCGCCGATGCTCACGCTCGTATCTACTCCACGGCTGACAAGCCGGCCGATGGCGCGCGCAAGAATCCAGAGCCCTGTTACGAAGATGACCAAGAGCACAGCGGGAGCATAGGGTGACAGAACACTGGACAGTGAACGCTCGCGGCCCAGCGGAGTCATTGCGGCAGAAGCGAACAGTGGAAGAGCCCAAAAAAGCCCATACAGGGCGAATAGGCGAAGGACGATGACAACAATGCTGCTTAGTGGCATGAGCGTGGAAGGTGGCCTAACGACCATTGGACGAAATCATTGCGCCTTTAATTGCGAATCCATTTCGTCTATTTCTGCTTGTTTCACTGGGCGGAGGGGTAGTTTCACTGGGCGGAGGGGTAAAATGCGAATCGGCTTGAAAATGGAATTACACCGGGTCTTCGTCACGGACATTTTCCCGGTCTGTCGTGCGGGGCCGGTTTTTCGTTGTCCAATGCTTTGAAATCGCCCGTGTCGCATGAGACAACCAATCACGATTCTCAGTGCAAGCCAAGACCTCGATCGCGGCGAAATACTTCGGGGCGTTGGGAGCAGGCTTCCCCAGCGGTGTCAAAAGCTTCGCAGCGACCAACGGCGCAACGTCATGCTCTTGGAATCCGAGCAGCACCGCCACTTCCGACGTATTCAGCCGCGCTGGCAATCGGTGGCAGTTCAACAGCGCAAACGCATCCTGCGATGAATTGATCTTCTTCCCAGCGATCATGGCTCCGCCTCCTCCTTTGAAGGGAATCGTAAGAAAAGCTGTGGATCGATGGGGGGACCACCAAGGGGCGTTTTCCTATCTGGTGCAAAGCAAAATCCCTGACCTGCCCCTCATCACCTCGAAACATGCACATTCCCACTTCCCAAAAGAGCCGATACCACGAATGAAGCATCGCGTCTTCGATTGAATCCGTAGGAAAATTCGCAATGTCCGCGCAATAGGATTTGAAGCCGAGATCATCCCAGACCAGCGCGCCATTTTCGGGAATCTGGTAATACTCCTGGGGCATCACCACGTCTAAACGCGCTGCTCCGAGGTGATGCCACCAAGATGTACCGAACACGACCTTGAACTCGGCGTAGCACTCGATCCCCATCATATCAGCGAGCCACGCCTTTCGCTTCCGAAGTATCCGCGACCGCACAAAGCTGAACGGCGTAATGACGAATCCGCCAATACCCCATCTGCCGAAAAGACGGCACTTTTCCTCGCCCTCGGATTTGTCGCTCCCACGCACCTTGACGAGGTATTTCACGAGATAACGCGCACAGCCTTCGCCGGTCCCCTTGATTGGCAACAGTTCCGTTCGACCAAAACCATACTTCTCCGCGCTCTCTCGCAAGAACTTCCACAATTCACGCAAACGAGGATCGACGTTGGCGTAGAAGCGCTTCTGGACGTGGTCAAAAGGAAAACCCGTCTTGATGTCCCAACCCACGTTCACGACACAATGCGCGTGCCAGCTCCCCGTCCGAGGTTGCCGCTCCCGAACCCACATACCGGTTGGAAAGCTCTTCTTGAGCCCGTGCGTCAGCAAAGAACGCCACATTCTTTGGAACTCGAAAGCGCTCAGGCATTGACTCGGAGTCGTGACGGTGAGGAGGCCAATGTTGTTTTCTCCAAAGTGCTGAATGTAGAGCCGGATGTTTTCCTCAGCGACAAAACGGGACTTCTGAGAACCTGCATTGGTGCAGTTATCCTTCTTAAGACAAGGAAGGGCCGGGCGCGGCGCTAAAGCGCCGCATCCCGGCCCAATCCCAGGTCCGTGAAGATCGACTGAGGTTGCGGCTGAAGGTTGGTTCGATTTGGGTTTCATGCCCCGAACCGACCACGACCCAAGGCATCAAAAAACCGACACGCCCCATCACGCCATGTCGGTTTATTTCCCCGCTTTGACCGGACGGCCAGGTCCCCCGAAGCTCAACCCGATACGCTGACACAGCTTTTCAATCCGCTTTTGTTTTCCAACGACAGCCGGTTCAAAATGCCGGCAGAGCGCCTCGTGAAGCTTTGCGGACGCTCCCCAGCTTCGGCACCGACGGCCACCCGAGGAGTAACAGCCAATAGATGCGCGTCGTCGTCCGCTGGACATTCGACGCAAACATGTCTACGGGTTTCATCGCTAAACCACGCGCAAAGGCCGTCATGAATGCACTTGCTTCCGCTTGCGATTGCAGGAGGCCGAGAGTAAGGCCCGCCGCCGTCACCTCGTGCAGTTTCACCGCGTGCTGCTCGAACGACTTCCACCAGCATTCGGCCTTGGCCCTCCCTCGGCGCTCATTTTCAACCAATAACTTTCCCCATTAAATCCCGGCCACGCGTCAGGCTCACACAGACGGTTGAAATAGGCGATTCGCTGGCCCATGAAGGCCCCCAATTCAGCAGGAGTCAAATGCGGGGAGACCTTGAACTTGCCCGCCGGATAAAGCGTGGAGATCAACTCGCGCGCGATGGCCTTCACCCAATCAGGCCACTCCTCATCAAAATCCAAAAACGAACGATGCGGGAATGACCCCTCCAAGCTTTCAAAGGAATCCAAAATCCACCCAACCCAATCTTCGCAATCGTCCGGCACTTCAATCGTCATCCGGATGCCCATCGCAAATTCGATGCCTGATTATTTAGAAAATGCCCTTCGAGATTCTGCGCCTCAGTACGCCTAGACCTCGCGGGATTCCAGGACGCGGTCGCGGTATTGTTGCCAACGCTGCAAACTCTCAGCCGCCTTCGACGAGTCGAAGATACCAGAATCTGATGCCGGATCGATTGCGCGGAGTTGCAAGCGCTGGAGAATGTCGGCGACGACGCCGGCGGAGCAGTCTCCGCCGCGAATGTGAAAAGCAAAGCTGTATAGAGGGTCCTCGGCTCGCACGCCGACCTCCATACTGATGCCAGGAGCGTCGATGCGAACCCAAGTCGGATCGGACAAGTCTGCGAAAGGTGCAGCGGCACGAATAGCGTCCAGTATGTGAGACGGAGCCCCAATGGGTTGCGGCGAGAAGTCGTCAGGAATTTCGGCGAGCGTCCGAGCTTCGACGGGAATGTCCTGAACGAAAATATCCCAGCTCATAGGTTTTATTCATGCGGAACGCGCACCTGAGAATCTCGCATTCCTTTCGGATAGCACGTCAGCGCCGTTGCTGGGAAGCGATCTTTTGATGGTGAAAATCGCGATTTAAACCGACGGCAACGGCCCTCTTCCGCGCTCGCAAACCACCTTTCCGCGCGTGTGGCGGTGAGCGCAAGGCGATCCGACCGAAGACCTCGCGTTTGTCGCGCCATCGCCCACCACCCATGCGAACCAGACCGCCGCGCGCTGGCACGCCAAGCCGCTTCCACTCCCAGGCCCCAGCATGCCGCCGTCTCACTCAACCGCCGTTCGACTATACCGCCGCTTCGCCCCGCCTTCGCCCGAGGAAATTTGCGGAATGCTTCGCAGCGTGTTTTTCCCGGTCGCATGTCCACCCAGGGGGAAAACAAAACATGCGACCGAGAAAAACACTTTCCGCCTTTGGAATGGGGGGCCGACCACGAACGCCCCTGCCGCCACTTGCCCCACACCGCCGCGAACTGTCAGCAAAACTGTCAGCAAACGAGCCCGCCCAAGCTGGCGCGAGTAGTGGGCAATTACGCTTGAGTAGTCGCCGTTTACTCTGTAACTAACTCCAAACCAAGGGTATACGACCGCCGAATCCTACCTCAGGAGCCACTTTTTACAGAGGCAGCCTCGTTAAACGCCAGGGAATTGGACAAAGCTGGACAAAACGGGATTGAATCCCGACTAAAGGTCCCGCGAAGAGGAGAAAACGACCGGCAACTAACGGTCGCACAAATTGAGCCGCATTGGTTCACCACCATGCGTGACTTCCCGCTGGAGTTGGTAGCGAGGACTGCGGCATGGCCTACCCCTCCTCACTGGGATTGGGAGTGAATTTAAACAACAGTTGCGGGTCCGCAATCCGGGTCACGTCGGGCGGCTGGCGGATCGACCGGAACGCATTCCGTGACGAGGGGCGGGCGCGGGATTTGCTTTTGTTGCGGCGCCTCCTTTTACCCTGTGTATCGCGAACTGACGGAATCCAAATTTCTCCTGCTGACCGCCGCCGTCTGGGTGGCTGGTCTGCTTGCTCCCGTCCAGGCGGCGGCGCTTGGGTCGAAGATCGTATTCAATCGCGATATCCGGCCGATTTTGGCGGAGAATTGTTTTGCCTGTCACGGGCCGGATCCGGGTTCGCGCAAGGCTTCGCTCCGACTGGATCGGGAGGAGGGATTTTTTGGCCAGCGCAAAGACGGGCCGGTGGTGATCAAGGGCCAGCCGGAAAAAAGCCCACTCTACCAGCGGCTGGCCTCGAAGGATGAGGACGAAATCATGCCGCCGCCGAAGAGCCGTCATGTGCTCAAGCCGGAAGAGATCGCGCGCTTTCGTGACTGGATCGCGGAGGGGGCGCCGTGGCAGCCGCACTGGTCGTTCGTCAAGCCGGAGCGTCCGCCGCTGCCGGAAGTCAAGAACGTGGGCTGGGTGCGAAATCCGATCGACCGTTTCACCCTGGCCAAACTGGAGAGCCACGGCCTCGCGCCGGCGCCGGAGGCCGATGCTTACACGCTGGCCCGCCGGCTGGCGCTGGACTTGACGGGGCTGCCGCCGGCGCCGGAATTGGTGGAGAAATTCCTGATCGGCTGGAAGACGGATCCGTACTCGAGACTGGTGGATCGGCTGATGGCCTCGCCGCACTATGGCGAACACCGCGCCCATTACTGGCTGGATGCGGCGCGCTATGCGGACACGCATGGCATGAACGGAGATAGCTACCGGGAGGCGTGGCCTTATCGGGATTGGGTGATCGGCGCTTTCAATCGGAACATGCCTTTCGATCAGTTTACGATCGAGCAGATCGCCGGTGATTTGTTGCCAAACCCGACGGAAGCGCAGCTCACGGCCACGGGCTTTCATCGCTGCAACATCACGACCTCCGAGGGTGGGACGATCGCGGAGGAGAATCTGGCCAACTATGCGCGGGAGCGGGTGGAGACGACTTCGTGGGTGTGGCTCGGGTTGACGGCGAATTGCGCGGTGTGCCACGACCATAAATTCGACCCGATCACGACGAAGGATTTTTACGCGATGAGCGCGTTTTTCCGGAACACCACGCAGGAAGCCCTGGACAAGAATTTGCGGGATGCGCCGCCGGTGCTGGTGATGCCGGCGAGCCAGGATGCCGGGCGCTGGAAGGCGGTCTGCCGGGAGATCGAAGTTGGCAATGCGGCGATGGCGGAACGGCGCAAGCAGCTCGCGCCCGAGTTTCCCGCATGGTCGCAGGCGGCCACGCCGAAGGAGGTGAGCGCACGGATCGAAGGCAATGTCGTTTCGTTTCCGCTGACGGAAGGGAGCGCCCGGGAATTGCACGGGACAGTGGCGGGCGCGCCGCGCACGCTCCCGCGGGAAAAGCCCTATGCGTGCGAGGCGACGCAGAGCGGCCAGGCGCTGGTGCTGGACAAAGAGACGCTGCTGGATTTTGGCGATGCCGGGAATTTCGAACGGGATCAGGCATTTTCCGTGAGCGCGTGGATTCGCACTTCCAGCAGCGGCGAGTTGATTTCGCGGGTCGACGCGGCGCAGCACCATCGCGGCTGGGCGATCCGCGTCCAGGACGAGAAAATCATCGTGACTCTCATTCACGAATGGCCGAACAGCGCGCTCGTCACCGTGGCCACGGATTCCGCGATGAAGCCGAATGACTGGAGGCTGCTGACGGTGACCTACGATGGCTCGGGCAAGGGTGACGGCGTCCGCGTTTTCTTCGATGGCCGGGCAGGGGAAATGCGGAGTAACGGTGGCATGCTCGCAGAGACGATCCGCAGCGCGGCGCCGTTGCGGATGGGGAAGCAAGAGGGTCGGCAATGCTTTACCGGAGCGGTGCAGGCTGTGCAGATTTTCGATCGCGTTCTGACGCCGGTGGAAATTCAAGGCCTGCTCCAGATGCCGGGCGCGCTTCACTCGGCCACCCGGCCGGCGGCGGAGCGGACGGAGCGGGATCGAGAGCAACTCCTGGATGTTTACCTCGCGGGAGACGCGGGCGCCGTTGCCATTTCGCGCAAGGTCGGCCGGTTCGAGAGGGAGAAACAGGAGATCCAGAATCGCAGCACGGTGACGCCGATCCAGCAGGAGCGGTCGGCTTTGGTCCCTGCGGCGCATGTCCTGCGGCGCGGGCAGTACGATCAGAAGGGGGAAGAGGTCGGGCCGGCGGTATTTTCGGCGCTGCATCCGATGCCCAAGAACGCGCCCCGCAACCGGCTGGGCCTCGCTCAGTGGCTGGTCGATCCGGAGAATCCGCTGACGGCGCGCGTGATCGTGAATCGGATGTGGCAGGAAGTTTTCGGCACTGGATTGGTGAAGAGCACCGAGGATTTCGGGATCATGAGCGAGGCGCCGTCGCATCCCGAGTTACTCGACTGGCTGGCGGTGGAATTCCGGGAGAGCGGTTGGGACATGAAGCACATGATGCGGCTCATCGTGACGAGCGCGACCTATCGCCAGGCGGCGGCGCTCACACCGGAGAAGCTCGAGCGCGATCCGCAGAATCGGCTGCTCTCACGCGGGCCGCGCTTCCGCATGGATGCGGAAATGGTGCGGGATTACGCGCTGGCGGCGAGCGGGGAACTGTCGCGGACCATTGGCGGCCCGAGCGTGCGGCCGTATCAACCGGACGGTGTCTGGGAAGCCGTGGCTCTCCCCGGCACGAATACGCGCAATTACAAACGCGACAGCGGCGAAGCGCTCTATCGGCGCAGCCTCTACACTTTCTGGAAGCGCAGTGCGCCGCCGGCCTCGATGGAGGTCTTCAATGCGCCGACCCGCGAGACTTCCTGCCTGCGCCGGGATCGCACCGATACGCCGCTGCAAGCGCTCGTCACCTTGAACGACACGCAATTTGTGGAAGCGGCGCGGGTGCTGGCCGGCCATGCGCTCAGCAGGGCGGCCGGCGATGAAGCGAAAGCGCTGGACTACATCGCCCGGTGCGTGCTCTGCCGGCCGCTCCGCCCGGCGGAGGAGACGATCCTGAAAAAAAATCAGCGCAACTTCCTCGCTTACTATTCGAATCATCCGGAAGACACGAAGGCCTTCCTGGCCGTGGGCGATGCCCGGGTGCAGAGCCCCGCGCCGCCGCCGCAGCTCGCGGCGTGGACGATGACTTGCAGTCAACTCCTGAACCTCGACGAGGTCCTGAATAAATAGCGCCTTCCCATGACTCCCTCGGAATCCCACGCCCTCTATCAAACACGCCGCCAATTTCTCGGGCGGAGCGCCAATGTCCTGGGCTTTGCCGCGCTGACCTCATTGCTCGGGCGCGACCCGCACGCACTCGCCGCCGGGTCCGCCATGGCGCCGTTCGCTCCGCATCCGCACTTCGCGCCGAAAGCCAAAAAGGTCATTTTTCTGAACATGGTCGGCGGACCTTCCCAGATGGATCTTTTCGATCCGAAGCCCGGCCTGGCGAAATGGTATGACAAGGATTTTCCCGATTCCGTCCGGCAAGGCCAGCGGCTCACGACCATGACTGCGGGGCAGGTGCGTTTTCCCATCGCGCCGTCGAAATACCAGTTCGCGGAATTCGGCCAGTGCGGGATGTCGATGAATGCAGAGCTGCTGCCGAACCTGGGCCAGTGCGCCGACGATCTCTGCTTGATCCGCTCGATGAATACCGAGGCGATCAATCACGACCCGGCGATCATTTTCATGCAGACCGGCAACCAGACGCCCGGGCGGCCGTGTCTCGGGTCGTGGGCCAGCTATGGCCTGGGCTCGCTCAACCAGAATCTGCCGACATTTGTGGTCCTCGTGGCCGAGCCGACCGGGCACGACCAGTTTCAGGCGATTTCGGCGAAACTCTGGTCCTCAGGCTATCTGCCCGGCGAGCATTCCGGAGTGGCCTTTCGCAGCAAAGGCGATCCGATCCTTTTTATCAACAATCCGTCCGGAGTACCCACGCAGATTCGGCGCGAAACGCTCGATGGGATCAATGCCTTGAACCAGCTCAACTACGACGCCGTCGGCGACCCGGAGACCCACACGCGCATCGCGCAATACGAGATGGCCTATCGCATGCAGGCGAGCGTGCCGGAGTTGACGAACCTCGCTGGCGAATCGGCGGCCACCCTCGCCCTCTACGGCGACGACGTGAAGAAGGCCGGGAGCTTTGCCAATTCCGCGTTGCTGGCGCGGCGGCTGGTGGAACGCGATGTGCGTTTCGTGCAGATCCACCATAACAATTGGGACACTCACCTGAACGTCGCCGGGCGCCTGCCCAATCAATGTCGCGACGTGGATCGCGCCTGCTATGGACTCATCCAGGACCTGAAGCAGCGCGGGTTGCTCGACGAGACGCTGATCATTTGGGGCGGGGAATTTGGGCGCACCGTTTATTCGCAAGGCGGGCTGACTCCCGAGAACTACGGCCGCGATCATCATCCGCGTTGTTTCAGCATGTGGCTGGCCGGAGGTGGCGCCAAGGGCGGCACGGTTTTTGGCGAGACCGACGAGTTTTCCTACAACATCGCCCGCGATCCCGTGTCGGTGCACGACCTGCACGCCACCATTCTTCATTTGCTCGGATTCGATCACCGTCGCCTGACTTACAAGTACCAGGGCCTCGATAGCCGTCTCACCGGCGTCGAGGAGGCGCAGGTGGTCAAGGGGCTGCTCGCGTAGCTGCCGCCCGAAGCTGCTGAGGTGCCGGCGCCTCAATGACTCTACGGCGGGCGCGTGCGAATAGCCTTTGCCAGAGCCATCTCCCATTCCACCATCCACTCCCGCAGTCGCGCCAGCGCCATTGGATGTTGGGTGTTGGGTGTTGGGTGTTGGATGTTCCCTCCTGGAATCCCAAATCCTACATCCGCCAGCCCCAACGGCCACGATGCCTCTCTGCCCAATCGCCGCGCTAACGTTCCCTGCTCACATTGTTGCAATTCCGCTGAAGGCAAAGAGACTCTTCCCATGAAGGCGACCGCCATCCCAATCAAGAGAGCCCACGCCAAAAGCCCTCACCGCAAGGCTCCGGGCGGCCGACGGCTCCCGCGCCGGATCGCCGGCTAGACATCCCATATGAATACATCCGTCAAACCTCTCACACAGCGCGCCGCTTGGAAATCGCTGACCGAGCATCGCCAACAAATCGGCCAGGCGCATTTGCGCGAACTCTTTGCCGAGGACCCGGAACGCGGCCAGCGCTTTACCGCCGAAGCCGTCGGACTGTTTCTCGACTACTCCAAGAATCGGATCACCGAAACCACCCTCAAGCTGCTCCTGGGACTGGCCGAGGAATCGGATTTGCGCGGGAAGATCGACGCGATGTTCAGCGGCGAAAAGATCAACATCACCGAAAAGCGCGCCGTCCTCCACGTCGCCCTGCGCGCGCCGCGGGATGCTTCCATTCTGGTCGACGGCAAAAATGTCGTGCCCGAGGTCCACGCCGTCCTCGACAAGATGGCCGACTTTTCCAACCGCCTGCGGAGCGGGCAGTGGAAAGGCCACACCGGCAAGAGCATCCGCAACTTCGTGAACATCGGTATCGGCGGTTCCGACCTCGGCCCGGTCATGGCTTACGAAGCGCTCCGCCATTACAGCGAACGCCGCTTCACCTTCCGCTTCGTTTCCAACGTCGACGGCATCGATTTCGTCGAAGCGACCCACGACCTCGACCCCGCCGAGACGATGTTCATCGTTTCCTCCAAAACCTTCACCACCCTGGAGACCATGACCAATGCCGAAACGGCGCGTGCCTGGTTGCTCCAGGGTCTGGGCGGCGATCGCGCCGCTGTCGCCAAGCATTTCGTCGCCGTCTCCACCAATGCCGAGAAAGTCGCCGCTTTCGGCATGGATACGGCCAACATGTTCGGCTTCTGGGATTGGGTCGGCGGCCGCTACTCGATGGATTCGGCGATCGGGCTTTCCACCATGCTGGCCATTGGGCCGGATCACTTCCGCGCCCTGCTCCAGGGTTTCCACCAAATGGACGAGCACTTCCGCACCGCACCCTTCGCCCAAAATCTGCCGGTGATCATGGCCCTGCTCGCCGTGTGGTATACCGATTTCTTCGACGCGCAGACGCTGGCCGTATTGCCCTACGAGCAATACTTGAAGCGCTTCCCGGCCTATCTGCAGCAGTTGACCATGGAGAGCAATGGCAAGCACGTGACGCTCGAAGGACAGCCCGTCGACTACGACACCGGCGCCATCTTCTGGGGCGAACCCGGGACCAACGGCCAGCACTCTTTCTATCAATTGATCCATCAGGGCACGCGCTTGATTCCTTGCGACTTCATCGCCTTCGGCCGTGCGCTCACGCCCTTGGGACGGCATCACGACATGCTCCTGGCCAATGTCTTCGCCCAGGCCGAGGCCCTGGCCTTCGGCAAAACTCTCGCCGAAGTGAAAGCCGAGGGCACACCCGATTGGCTGGCCCCGCATCGTGTTTTCGAGGGGAACCGCCCGTCGAACGTCCTTCTCGCCGAAGCGCTCACCCCGGAGATGCTCGGCCGCCTCGTGGCCCTTTACGAACACAGCGTCTTCACCCAGGGCGTGATCTGGAACATCAACTCCTTTGACCAATGGGGCGTGGAACTGGGCAAAGCTCTCGCCCAACGCATCATCCCCGAACTCGAAAACTCCGCCGAGCCCAAGCTGGGCCACGACAGTTCGACGAACAATCTCATCCGCCGCTACCGGAGCCTCAGGAAATCCTCATGAACACATCCGACTTGAACCAACCGCAACTGCAAAAAATGAAAGCGCAGCCCGGCTTCGTCGCCGCGCTCGACCAAAGCGGAGGCAGCACGCCGCATGCACTCGCCGCTTACGGGATCAAGGAAGGGTCGTGGTCGAACGACGAGGAGATGTTCGCGCTCGTGCACGAGATGCGCACGCGGATCGTCACCAGTCCCGCCTTCACCGGAGAACGAATCCTCGGCGCGATCCTCTTCGAGGGGACGATGGATCGGGACATCGAAGGCCGGCCTTCCAGCGACTATCTCTGGAACGTGAAGCGAGTCGTGCCATTCCTGAAAGTGGACAAAGGCCTCACCGAGGAGAAAGACGGCGTACAGTTAATGAAACCCATGCCGCAGTTGGATGCCCTCCTGAGCCGGGCCAAAGCGAAGGGCATTTTCGGCACGAAGATGCGTTCCTTCATCAAGCAGGCCAACTCCGCCGGGATCCAGAAGATCGTCGATCAGCAATTCGAAATCGCCGCGCAGATTTGGGCGGCGGGCCTCGTCCCGATCATCGAACCGGAAGTCGATATTCATAGCCCGGAGAAAGGCCAAGCGGAGGAGTTACTCCACGCCGCCATCCTCGGGAAGCTCAACCGATTGCCCGCCGGAGAACTGGTCTTTCTCAAGCTCACCCTGCCCGAGCAAAACGATCTTTACCTTGATTGCGTCAATCATCCGAACGTCGTGCGCGTGCTCGCGCTCTCGGGTGGTTATTCGCGGGAAGAAGGCGACGACCGCCTGCGCCGCAACCACGGCATCGTCGCCAGTTTCTCGCGGGCTTTGGTCGAGGGCCTCACCGCCCAGCAATCCACCGCCGAATACAATGCCCTCCTCGACACCGCCATCCAGGAAATCTTCGAGGCCTCCACCGTGAAGCCATGAACTCGAAAGACAATCCGCCAAACCGGAGCGCGCCAGCGTTTTGGAGTGCGCCAGCGCTCTGGCGCTTTCGGATTGTCCGCGGGTTTGCGCCACCCAGCCCTCCGCGTTTGAGTTAGCGCCTATGTCCCGAAGCCGTGGCGAAACTTCTGGCCAAACTAACTCACGAATCTCAATAACCCGACAAACAAAACGCCACCACACTTGGACTCGATCATGAGCGAAACAAAAAGCATGCAACTTGGTATGATAGGACTCGGCCGGATGGGCGCCAACATGGTGCGCCGGCTCCTCAAGCACGGACATCAGTGTACCGTCTTCGACCGCTCGGCCGACGCCGTGAAAGGCTTGGTTCAAGAAAACGCCGTCGGCGCCGCCTCCCTCGAGGAATTCGTCCAGAAACTGAGCAAGCCCCGCGCCGTCTGGTTGATGGTCCCGGCCGCGGCCGTGGACGCCTCGATCGCCGACTTGGTGCCGTTGCTCGAGGCCGGCGACATCCTCATCGACGGCGGCAATTCCTATTACGTGGATGATATCCGCCGCGCCAAAGAACTCGCGTCGAAAAAAATCCATTATGTCGATGTTGGCACCAGCGGCGGCGTCTGGGGCTTGGAGCGCGGCTACTGCATGATGATCGGCGGCGAGACGGATGTGGTCCAACATCTCGATCCCATTTTCTCCACGCTCGCGCCCGGGATCGGCGACATCCCGCGCACCCCGGGTCGCGAAAAACTCGGCGGCACCTCCGAGCAAGGGTACCTGCATTGCGGCTCCAATGGCGCCGGCCACTTCGTCAAGATGGTCCACAACGGCATCGAATACGGCATCATGGCCGCCTACGCCGAGGGATTGAGCGTTTTGAAATCGGCCAACGTGGGAACGAAAAAGGGCGAAGTCGATGCCGAAACCACCCCGCTCCGCGACCCGGAGCATTATCAATTCGACCTGAATCTCGCGGACGTTTCCGAAGTCTGGCGGCGGGGGAGCGTGATCGCCTCCTGGCTCCTGGACCTGACCGCAAACGCGCTCGCCGCGGATACCGAGCTTTCCAAATTCGCCGGCCGGGTTTCCGATTCCGGCGAGGGTCGCTGGACGATCAAGGCCGCCATCGACGAAGGCGTGCCTGTCCCGGTCCTGACCACGGCATTGTACGAGCGCTTCGCTTCCCGCGGCGAGGCCGACTACCAGGACAAACTGCTCTCCGCGATGCGCTTTGGTTTCGGCGGACATCTGGAAAAGGCCGCCGGCAACAAGCCATGAGCGACGAACTTCCCACCCATTCGGACACGCTGGTCTTTTTCGGGGCCACCGGCGACCTCGCCTATAAGAAGATCTTCCCCGCACTCCAAGCGATGGTGAAGCGCGGTAACTTGAACGTCCCGGTCATTGGTGTCGCCAAGCAGGATTGGACCCTCGACCAGTTGAAAGCCCGGGCCAAAGATAGCCTGGAGCACCACGGCGGAGTCGATCCCGAGGCCTTTGGCAAGTTATGCGGCTTGCTCAAGTATGTTAGTGGCGATTTCAACGATCCGGCGACCTTTCAAAGCCTCTGCCGCGAAATCGGGTCCGCCAAGTTACCCTCTTACTATCTCGCCATTCCGCCCGACGCCTTCGGCAATGTCGTGGAACAACTCTCCCGCGCCGGTTGTGGCCACGGCCGGGTCATTATCGAAAAACCCTTCGGCCGCGACTTGGCTTCCGCGCGCGAACTGAATCAGATCCTGCTCCAAACCTTTGACGAAAAGAGCATTTTCCGCATCGACCACTATTTGGGCAAACAACCTGTCCATAGCATGCTCTTCTTCCGCTTCGCCAACACCATGCTCGAGCCGTTTTGGAATCGCTATAACATCGAGAGTGTCCAGATCACCATGGCGGAGGATTTCGGGGTGCAGGGACGGGGCGCATTTTACGAAGAGGTCGGCACCGTGCGCGACGTCGTCCAAAATCATCTCTTCCAAGTGCTCGCGAATCTGGCCATGGAACCGCCTGTGCGCACGGACAGCGAGTCTGTCCGCGACGAAAAAGTGAAGGTGCTGAAAGCCATCGCCCCGCTCGATCCCAAGGATCTCGTGCGCGGCCAGTTCAAGGGATACCGCAGCGAGCCGGGTGTGGCTCCGGATTCCAAGGTGGAAACATTTGCCGCTCTCGAGCTCCACATCGATTCCTGGCGCTGGCGCGGCGTCCCTTTTTACATCCGGGCCGGAAAATGTCTGGCCGTGACTTGCACCGAAATTCTCGTCCGCCTGCGGCAACCGCCGACCATGTATGAGCACTACGACCTGAAACCAAACGATGTCCGCCTGCGGATCAGCCCCGACATCGTGCTCGCCTTCGGCCTGAACGTCACCTCGCCCGACGACGAGTCGAAAAGCGAGCCCTCGGAGTTACTGGCCAGCCGCCATCCTTGTGCCCGGGAGATGGACGCCTACGAACGCGTCCTCGGCGATGCCATGGCCGGAGATGCGACCCTCTTCGCCCGTGAAGATTATGTCGAGGAAGCCTGGCGCATCGTCGACCCGGCGCTCAAGGCGGGCACACCGGTCTTCGAGTACGAACCCAAGACCTGGGGCCCAGCCGAGGTCGAGCGAGTCACGCCGCCGGACGGTTGGTCCAACCCGGTGGTGACCAGTTGAACCTCGTGCCGAATCGGCCGCGAAAGAGGAGTGTCTATTCGCTCTACAACGCCACCGCACAGAATTAATCCCATCGAAGCGCGCCAGCGTTTTGGAGCAACGGTGTTGGTGGTCAAGGGGTGAATTGGGGTAATTGTTGGAAGGAGGAGGAAGGATTAAGAAGTGGTGGAAGGGGTGGGTGGTTGGAGGAGTTTGGCGAGGGTGGAGTTCATGAA
>DASYAY010000041.1:0-21697 GCA_036501065.1 Chthoniobacter sp.
TGCTCGAGCCGCAGTTCGAGCAAGTGATGTCCATATACATATTGCCCAAGGCCGTGGTAATGCGCTCGGCGTGGGTATTGCCGCTGACCGAAATGTGAGGCTCCCCTTCGCTGCCATTTTTGTGGGAGATAATGTCGATGATGTTCGGCGTCTCGCGGGCCAGATCGGAAACCGGGCGGTCGAGAGCGGCCTTGTCGATCTGCGCCAGTTCCTTCATCGGCAGTTCCGACTGGCCGCGGTTCGGCGAAGTCGCTTCCTTGTAGCCCTTGATGAACTGGCAACCCAGCCAGCGGAAGATGTAGTCGGTGATAGACGTCGCATTCCGGATGTCCGGGTTCCGGGTGAAGCCCGAGGGCTCGAAGCGCTGATAGGCGAATTTTTTCACCAGCGATGCCAGGGGCACACCGTACTGGAGCGAGATGCTGGTCAGCGTGGCCACGGTGTCCATGAGGCCACCGATGGTGCTGCCTTCCTTATTCATCTGGATGAACAACTCGCCTGGCTGGCCGTCCTCAAACATCCCGACGGTGAGATAACCTTTGTGACCGGCGATCTCGAACTTGTGGTTGATGGCCACACGCGTCTCGGTCATGCGCCGGCGCACCGGCTGGCCCACTTTGCCGCGCAGATCGCCGATTTCGTTTTCCAGTTCCGTGATGCGCTCCTGGAGGAGTTGCTTGGCGTTGAGTTCGGTCTCGAGGACGGCGATGGCGGTGTCGCCATCCATGCTCGCGCCGCCCATGTCCTTGGTCTTTTTGACATTGAGCGGGGCGCTGCGCTTGGAACCGTCGCGATAGATGGCGATGGCCTTGAGGCCCAGCTTCCAGCCTTCGACGTAGGTGTTGACGATGTCGTCGACCGTGGCGTCCTCTGGGAGGTTGACAGTCTTGGAGATCGCACCGCTGAGGAAGGGCTGCGCGGCGGCCATCATGCGGATGTGTCCGCGATAGTGCAGCGAGCGGGTCCCACGGTGCGGCTTGAAGGCGCAGTCGAAGATCGGCACATGCTCAGGCCGGAGACCGCTCGGGATGGTCGTGCCGTCGTCGCCAATGACGTCCTCGATGGTGTCGTACTGGTCGATGTGAGCGATGATGGCTTCGGTCGCCGCGGCATCGTAGCCGAGGTTCTTCAGCGCGGGTTTCACCGTCTGGTTGACGATCTTGAGCATGCCGCCACCGGCCAGCAGCTTGTATTTCACCAAGGCGATGTCGGGCTCAATGCCGGTGGTGTCGCAATCCATGAGGAAGCCGATCGTGCCGGTCGGCGCAAGCACCGTGACCTGGGCATTGCGGTAGCCATGTTTCCGGCCGAGCGCCAGCGCGCCATCCCAGCATTTCCGCGCTTCGTTCTTGAGGTAGCCGAAGCGATCGCTGTCCTGGATTTTCGCGACGTGCGAGCGGTGCAGTTCGATGACTTCCAGCATGTAGGGCTCATTCGTCGAGTCGACGGTCTTCTTCACTCCGCTGGCCCGCGTGTCCTTGTAGCCAGGGAACGGCCCCATGGACTTGGCCATCTTCGCCGACTGCTCGTAGGCGTGGCCGGTCATGATGGAAGTGATGGCGCCGGCCAGCGCGCGGCCTTCGTCCGTATCGTAGCCGAGGCCGTAGCTCATGATGAGCGCGCCGAGGTTGGCAAAACCGAGGCCCAGCGTCCGGAAAATGTGGGAGTTCTCCGCGATCTCCTTGATCGGGTAACTGGCGTTGTCGACGATGATTTCCTGGGCGGTGATGAAGACCCGGACCGCGGCCTTGAAGCGCTCGACGTCGAAGCTATCGTCAGCCTTCTTGAACTTGAGCAGGTTCAGCGAAGCGAGGTTGCAAGCCGTGTTGTCGAGGAAGAGATACTCGCTGCACGGGTTGGTCGAGTTCTGCCGAGCGGTGCCCTTGCAGGTGTGCCATTGGTCGATGGTCGTATCGAATTGCACGCCCGGGTCGCCGCAGAGGTGGGTGCCTTCGGCGATCTTGCGGAGCAGGGTGCGGGCATCCTTCTTCTCGCAGGGCTTATTGTCAGTGACCCGCCGGGTCCACCACTCGCGGCCTTCGATGGCCGCGTTCATGAAGTCATCGCTCACCCGAACCGAGAGGTTCTCGTTCTGGTACATGATCGAGCCGTAGGCGTCGCCGTTGTAGCTGCCGTCGTAGCCCGCCTCGATGAGTGCCCACGCTTTCTTCTCCTCCTTGGTCTTGGCCTCGATGAATTCCTCGATGTCGGGGTGCCAGTCCTTGAGCGTGTTCATCTTCGCCGCGCGGCGCGTCTTGCCGCCGGACTTCACCACATTGGCCACCTGGTCGTAGACCTTGAGGAACGAGAGCGGGCCGCTCGGGCGTCCGCCACCGCTGAGTTTCTCGCGCGTCGAGCGCAGCGTCGAGAGGTCGCTGCCCGTGCCGCTGCCATACTTGAAGAGCATGGCCTCGGAAGCGGCCAGCCGCATGATATCCTCCATATTGTCGTCGACCGACTGGATGAAGCACGCGCTGCCCTGCGGATATTCGTACTGCGTCTTGGCCCGCTCGGCGGCGCCGGTGCGGTGATTGTAAAAATAGTTGCCCTCGCCTTTGCCCGCGCCCACGCGGTACTGGTGCCACAGGCCGACATTGAACCACACGGGCGAATTGAACGCGCCGTATTGATTCACGCACAGCCACGTGAGCTCATCGTAGAAAGTCTCCGCGCTCTCCTTGTCGGCGAAATAGCCGTCCTTGATCCCGGAATCGGTCAGCGTGCGCGTGACCCGATGGACGAGCTGCTTGACGCTGCGCTCGCGGCCGCCTTTGTACGGGTCGTTGCCGTTGGCGATGTCGCCATAGAAATACTTCGACACAGCGATCTTCGTCGCCAGGGCGCTCCACGACTTCGGCACTTCCACGCCTTCCTGCTTGAAGATCGTTTTGCCGGAATCGTCGGTGATCTCCGCGGTGCGGAGTTCCCACTCGATTTCGTCAAACGGTGCGACGGATTTTTGGCTGAAGACACGGGCAAACTTCAGTCCTTCCTGGGGACGCCGACGGGTATCGGCGACGTTCACGCGGCTGTTGGTGCGACGGCTAGATTTCAACTTAATCATACGATACGCGGGTTCGCGGTTTTTGTGAATGGGTGGTGAACAACTCTACTGGGGGGACCCAACATCCTGTGAAAAGCCGGCGAATGACTGCCAGTAACCACACTATGTAGGGGAAGGGTCGTAATAACACCACAAGCGGTTGTGGATGCCAAGAAAATTAGCCTCGAAGGGCCAAAATAAATTTCTGGGAAAAACTCGTGGAGAGTTGACAGAATCCCTCCCTCCGCTCAACGCCGTTGGAATGATGATTTCCGGCGCATACCTCCCGCCGAAGGCTGATTTTTAAATGGTTTCCGGACCGAGCCGCCGCCGAATGAAGATTTTTCCAAAGCCGCAGGGCGGCGGCGTTGCCACAAAATCGTCACATTCGATACGTGCTCGTATCAAATGGGTGGGCATGCGATGCTCCCCGGACCGGCCACAACGAGTTGCGGAGGGCGAATTGTGGGGCTTTTCGGGCAGGATTCCGGGCAGGAATCCCCTACGTCCCACTACGTCCTTTTGACGTCCCAAGGACGCCAACGTCCCTACGTCCCTGCGCCTATATATATAGGCGCAGGACACGGACGTAATTGGGACGTCATGAACGTCCCTGTTTTTCGGGACGTAAATCGCCCTCCATCCTCTGCCGGAAACACGCCCCCGTGACCGACGACCTTCAACCCACGATCATCATCGATCCCCAGGAGCAGGAACCACTACGGACGATCCAGTTACACGTGGAACATTGCGCAGCGGCGACGATTCGATTCCCGACGGGAGTCTCAGTTGGCTGCGACGTGATGCCCTTGGGCAAATTGTTGCGTGGCGTACTCGGCCAGCGCGCGACGCAGGGAAACTCCGACGATTTCGACCCGCGTGCCGACGGGCGCCTCGGCGAACACCTGGACGACGTCGCGGGAGCGCATCCGAATGCAGCCGTAGCTGGCCGGCCGGCCGATGTTGAATTCCTCGGTCGTGCCGTGAATGTAGATTCCGCGGTCGAAGGCCCGGCAATTGCCCGCTTCCAGGCCGCGCAGGTGGAGGATGCGGGTGACGATGGGATCGCGCCCCGGAGCATTGGGCGGGAGAATCTCGCCGGTAAAGTGCTGGCACTTGAAGACGGCCCCCAGCGGCGCACCGTCACCGATCTTCGCCGCCACCTCGAGCATCCCCAAGGGCGTGGCATAGCTGGAAGGGGCGTCGCCAAGGCCAAACTTGGAGGTGGAAACGGGATAGTGCCCGACGAGAACCCCGTTTTCCATGACCACCAGCCGCTGATCCGGAATGCTGATGATGATCTGGGGCGCTGCGGCAGCCGGAAACCGGCTGAGAAGCAACACGAGGAGCGCGGCAACGAGGCTGAAAGAACGGTGATGGATCATGGGATTAAATCTTTAGCACCGGCCATGCCATGACGCCCGGAGGACAATTCCGGGGAAAGGCATAGTGGAAATACTTACCGCCAGAGGTAAGCGACTAGAAAACAATCAGTTAGGCAAGCGATTGCGGCCGCCTATCAGGTCGCGCGAAGCGCTTCTGGGATCCGCCCGTCCGGCCCGGACCGCACTCGTCCCGAGTGCTGGTTTCGGCGTCCCGCCAAAACGAACTTTCTTCCATTCTCTTTCAGCGAGATTCTCTCGGTGGTCTTGTTGGCAAAAGTCCGCGGAGGCGAGGACGCCTTCGCCAGCACTCGGGACGAGTGCGCTCCCCAGACTTCCGCAGCCTCGCGCTTACAAACGCGCCGCCAAATGGAACTGCCTATTACGCCGCCAGCGGCGCACCGGTATCGCGGCCAGGGAAGCGCAGATTGGGCATCCACTGGGCCAGCGAAGTGAGGGCGACGTAGGTGAATCCCACGAGGAAGAGCACGAGGAAAATGGCGTTCAACCACTGACCGTGGGCCATGGCAAATCCCAGCAGGTAGCTGAAGTAAATGGCGAAGGCCAATTCGACGAACGGCAGGACCGTCTTCATCGGCAAATAGCGCGCCTTCTTCCAGGACTGCGTGCGGCTCTCGATACCGTATTTCGGTGTGCGCGTGAACTCGGATTGATGGCCGAGCAGCGCCTCGATGACCGCGCGGGCGTTGTTGATCGCCAGGCCGATTCCGAGGGCCAGCACCATGGGCAAAAGCAGGATCTCCTTGCCCCAGGATTTCGGATACAGCTCGCGCTGGGCGCAGATGTAAAAGACGGCCGCCGGCAGCGACGCCGAAAGGTAGATCGGAATATCCACCAACCACATGTGCCAGGGATGGAAACTGCCATCGCTCGTGGAGGGATGCATGAGGATGCAGAGGAAGAAGAGCAGAAGGTAGGCGTAGTTCGAAGTGAGATGGGCCGTCGCCTCGAACTTGACCATGAAGGGCAATTTCGCCCTCCACACGGCGGGCAACAGCTTCAGGCAGGTCTGGATCGAACCCTTCGTCCAGCGATGTTGCTGGGACTTGAAGCCGTTCATATCGACGGGCAATTCCGCGGGAGTCACCAAGTGCGGGAGGAAGACAAATCGCCAGCCCTTGAGCTGGGCGCGATAGCTCAGGTCGAGATCCTCGGTGAGCGTGTCGTGCTGCCAGCCACCGGCGCTCTCGATACAGGTCCGGCGCCAAAGGCCGGCGGTCCCGTTGAAATTAAAAAACCGCCCACTACGACTACGGGCGGTTTGTTCCAGAAGCAGATGGCCATCGAGGAACATGGCCTGGACGCGGGTGAGCACGGAATAGGTGCGATTGAGGTGGCCCCATCGCGTCTGGATCATGCCGATCTGCGCGTCCGTGAAGAAGTGGATCGTCTTGCGGAGCATGTCCGGCGCCGGAACGAAATCGGCATCGAGGATGAGCACAAAATCGCCCTTGCAACTGCTCATTCCGGCTTCCAAGGCGCCCGCCTTGAAGCCGGTCCGATCGGTCCGATGGACCAGCTCGATGTCGAGGCCGGTGGCGCGCAATTCGGCGATCTGTTTGGCGGCGATTTCCGTGGTTTCGTCCGTGGAATCATCCAGGACCTGCACCTGGAGCAGATCGCGCGGATAATCGAGCGCCGCCACCGACCGCAAGAGGCGCTCGACGACGTACATTTCATTAAAAATGGGCAGTTGCACCGTCACCGGTGGCAAATGGTCAAAAGTCGCGCGCGGCTGCGGCGGTTTGTGCCGATTTTTCAGAAAGAGATAGACGATCACGTAGCGATGAAGGCCGTAGAGCGTCAGGCCGAAAAGGACTGTGAAGTAGCAAATTGTCCAAATTGTGTTTCCCAAGCTTCCGTACATAATGAATTTAGGCCGTTTCCGACCGAATTAAGCGCGGAATCATGGCGACTGGCTCCTGATGGTCAAGCGGGAAATCTCGCACCTCCAAGGGCTTCCGACACGGTTCCGGCCCCCTAGATTTCTGCTGCAATCCGTCGCCGATTTTGTCATCATCAGGCCCCATGCAAATTCCTCTGCGCTGGCCAGTTCTTCTCGTGGTCAGCCTGCTTTTCTCCACCGCCCAGGCCGCTCCGAAACCCACGGACGACGACATCGAGCACATTCGCGAAGAACTGGGGGTCAACGGTTTCACGGCGCCCTCCATCGAAGTAATTCTCCAGCAGCTCGATGCGCTCAAGCCCATCCCTTTTGACAAAGTCTGGCGCGATGTGCCGGAAACGACGCCCCAGGATCGCGACCGGCTGGCCCTGGCCACGGGGGCGGTCATCGCCGACGGCTTCCTCGCTGTGGCCAGCGAAAAGCAATCGCGCATCGACCAGGTCGGTCGGGGCTTGCTGCGACTGGCCAAAGGGCTGGGCGTCAGCGACCGCCTGACCGCGCACAGCCGCAGCATCCTGGAAAAGGCCGCTCGTGGGCAGTGGGGCGACATTAAGAAAGAGCTCGTCCAGACCCAGGCGGAAGTGGAGACGGCCATGATGAAGCTGAAGGACGAAGAGATCGCCCACCTCATCGCCCTCGGCGGCTGGCTGCGGGCGCTGGAGATCGCCAGCACCATCGCCCGCGACGACTACACGCCCGAGCACGCCCGCACCCTCATCCAGCCGGAATTGCTCGATTACTTCAGCGATCGGGTCGCGACGATGAATCCGAACTTCAAGAAGACCAAACTCGGCCAACTGCTCGAAACAGATCTCCAGCAAGTGAAGAAAATCACCACCAAGCCCGTGGATACGCCCATCACGAAAGAGGAAGTGCAGCAGATCTACGATATCGCTCACGACCTGAACAAGCGCATCAGCCGCAGCGACGAATGAACGCCTCGGTCCGGCGGTTCCGCGCTCTCGCCGCGCACTATCTCGACGAAACCCACCGGCTTTTCCCGCTGGTCGCCAGCGAGCGCGGCCTGCACGAATACGATGCCCTGCTGGGCGAAAACGATGCCGCCACGCATGAAGGGTATCTCGTCCTGGTGGAAACGACCTTGCGGGAGCTCGAAATGCTGCCGGATTTCGCCTTCGCCGGCGACGACTGGCTGGATCGGCGCGGTCTGGTGGCGATGCTGCGGACCGAGCGCTTTTTCGGCGGGACCTTTCCCCATTGGCGGCTGAATCCGCAAGTCCACTGCGGCGCGGCCATCGACGCCATCTTTCATCTGGTCATTCGCCACGCCGAGGATTTGCGCCCGGCGCGGGAGGCCATCGAAGCGCGCCTCGCCGCGGTGCCACGCTTTCTCCAGCAAGGCGCGGCCTGCCTGCGCCGGCCGGTGCCGCTTTGGACCAAGCTGGCCCGGCAAACTTGCGACGGCGCCAAGTCCTTTTTCGAGGAGATCGGCGGCCAGCTCGCGGCCATTTCCTCGAAACCGGAAAAGACCGCCCGGCTGATCGAGAACGCCATCGCGGCGTTGCAGCGCTACGCACGGGCGGCCGAAGCGAAGCAACCGGGGCCGGCCAATGGCTTCTCCATCGGACGCGAAAACTTCGAATTCCTCATTCGCGAACGGCTCGGCTTTTCGCTGGGCCTGGAGGAAGCCGAAGCGCTCGGCCATTCCCTCGTCGAAAAGCTCAGCGCCGATCTCAAGGCGGAAGCCAAACGAATCGGCAAGGGCAAACCGGTGGCGAAGATCCTCGAAGCTGCCTCCGCGCAATGGCAGCCGAAAGGCGCGCTGCTCGAGGAATACACGCGCGTCACGGCGCAAACGCGCCGGCAATTCCAGCAGGCCGGTTTCGTCAGCTTTCCGACCGGCGAAAAATGCCGCGTCCTGCCGGTGCCGAAGTATCTGCGGCACCAATTTCCCACGGCCGCCTACCATCAACCGGGCGCCTTCGACAAAGACCAGACGGGCATCTTCTGGGTCAACGACCTGAGCGCCGAACAGCCCACCGCCGAAAAGCGGGCCGCGGAGATTCGCCAGCACTTTGGCCTGGCCCTGACCTGCGCCCACGAAGCCTACCCGGGGCATCATCTGCAATTTGTCGTGCAGAACCGGCACCGGAGCAAAATCCGCCGGCTGATGCATCACGCCATCTTTTACGAGGGCTGGACGTTGTGGTGCGAGAAGCAGGCGGTCGACCTCGCGATCGTCGACTTTCCGGAAGCACGGCTCACGCAACTCCACGATGCCTTGTGGCGCGCGCATCGGGTGGTCATCGACTGTGGCTTGCACAGCGGCAAGCTGAGCTACGCGGCCGCGGCGAAGCGTTTGCAGGAGGGCGTCGGATTCACCGCAGCCCGCGCCCGGGGCGATGTCAATTGGTACACGAGTTCGCCGACCGTGCCGATGAGTTACCTGCTCGGCCGGCTGGAAGTGGAGCGCCTGCACGCGCAATTGGTCGGCCGCGAAGGCTGGACGCTGAAGCGGTTCAACGACTGGATGCTCGGCTTTGGCGCCTTGCCCTGGAGCTGGATCTGGCAATCGCGGCTCCGGCCCGCGGAAAAATAGCCGCAGGATGCCTAGATCCTCTTCGGATGCAGACGCCGCAATGGCGCGGGAAGTAGGAGAGGCTTCCAGCCTCTTCTAATCCGCAGTGAAGACTTGGACACGCATCGCGAGTTTTCTCGTCGCCCTCGCGGCATTGTCGGGGATTTGCGCCGGAGCCTTCGCCCTTCTGGATTACCAATGGCAGTGGCGGCAGGCGGCCAGCTATTGGCGCGTGCTCTGGGACGGATGGCTGACCACCGTGGGCATTTCCGCCCTCGCCCTGCCGCTCAGTTGCCTCGTCGGCCTGATCTTCGCCACAGTGCGCCGCAGTCCCTGGATGCCGCTCCGCGATATGGCGCGCATTTATGTGGAGCTGACCCGCGGCACGCCGCTCCTCGTGCAGCTCTTCATTTACTGGTACGCCTTCGGGCAGAAGCTCTCGACGGATTATCGCCTGCTCGCCGGTGCGCTCATCCTTTCGCTGTTCGAAGGCGCCTACATCAGCGAAATCTTCCGCGCGGGGATTGAGGGCATCAGCGCTTCGCAATTGGAGACGGCCCGCGCCCTCGGCTTCACCCGAGGCCAGACCTATCGATACGTCATTTTTCCCCAGGCGCTGCGCCAGAGCCTTCCACCGCTCGCCGGACAATTTGCCAGCATCATCAAGGATTCATCGCTGCTTTCCGTCCTGGGCATCGCCGAATTCAGCCTCGCGGCCAGCCAGGTCAACGCGGTGACTTACACGACCTTCGAGCTCTACCTGCCCATCGCCTTCGGCTATCTGATCCTCACCCTGCCCATCTCGCTCTGGACGCAACACCTGGAGAAGCGCTCGCGCTTCGAGACCTGATGCACTTGTCCCTCGACAACCTCAGCAAGTCCTTCGGGGAAAATCGCGTCATCGACGGCGTCACGGTCGATTTCGGCGAACTGAGAAGCCTCGCCCTCATCGGGCCCAGCGGCGGCGGAAAGTCGACGCTGCTCCGGATCATCGCCGGTCTCGAACCGGCCGACAGCGGTTCGATCACGCTCGACGGCCATCAACTGGGGACCGATGAGGACTCGCTGCGCCAACATCGGCTGCAACTCGGCGTAGTCTTCCAAGCCTACAATCTTTTCCCGCACCTCACCGCACTGGCCAATATCACGCTCCCGCTGGAGAAGGTCCACGGTCTGGCACCGGACGCCGCCGAGCAACTCGCGCGGGAGATGCTGGGGCGATTTGCTCTCGCCGATCACGCTCACAAAAAACCCGCCGAACTCAGCGGAGGCCAAAAGCAGCGGGTCGCCATCGCGCGGGCCATCGCCATCAAACCGCGCCTCCTTCTCTTCGACGAACCGACCAGCGCGCTCGACCCGGAGATGACCGCCGAGGTGCTCGACGTCATCGAAGAATTGAAGAATGAAGGCCGGGATTTTCTGCTCGTAACTCACGAAATGGGCTTTGCCCGGCACGTCGCCGATCACGTCGCGTTTCTGGCGAAAGGACGAATCATCGAGCACGGCCCGGCCAAGGAGCTCTTCGCCAATCCACAGAGCCGGGAGTGCCGCGACTTCCTCGCGCGGATCCTTCGGCATTAGCGGCAGACATTTCGCGCCGAAATAGATCGCCGACCGTCGCCGAGAGATCGTCGTGCCATCCCGAAAGGGACGCTCGGGGCCGTAGCCGGAGATGACCCCGACAGCGTCCCCGGAACGCTGCCCACACACCTGAAGGTCGGAGGCATGGGGAGTTACCGCATTCAAAGCGCCGCTCCTTTTGCAGTCATCCTGAGCTTGCGAAGGATCTCTGACTCTCCGTGGACGGAGGCGGTTTGGAGTATTCGGCGTTCGATGCCGCCACCTCCGCCCGCAGGAAGCCAGAGATCCTTCGCAAGCTCAGGATGACTACGAGAAGAAAGAGCGTCCTCAATGAAGCGTCCGTTCCGCTTCGGGCATCGGCAGCCCGGTTCACTCCCAAAATAAGATTTTTCAAAAATCTTCCGTCCGCGCGGTCACAACCGCCCGCGGACTCTCAACAGGATGAGTATGAAAAGCATCTCTTCCTACTCCGCCTTCGGCAAAAAGTTCCTCGCTCTCGCCGCTCTCCTCCTCGCCGCCAAAGTCTCCGCCACCGCGGCCGTCGTCGATCTCGGCACCGCCGCGAATGCCACCCCCTACGACCGCTACATGACCCCGGTCCGCGAGGTCTTCAGCAACATCCACGGCGAAGACGCCACCCTCGACCGCGTCAATGCGCTGATGCGCCAGGGCCGCGCCTTCCGCTACGCCCACACCGAACCCTATGTCCCGGCGCTCCCGCAGGAAACCGCCACCCGGCATTGCGGCGATTGCAAGGACAAGGCCCTCTGGCTCATGAGCCAGCTCGGCGACCAGAATGTGCGCTTCGTCATCGGCAAGCTCGACCGCGGCTCGAACGTCAGCCACGCCTGGCTGATGTGGCAGCACGAGGGCCACTGGTGGATCCTGGATTGCACCATGCTCGCCCGAGCCATTCCCGCCGACAAAGCCGGCAACAACCAATACGTCCCGCTCTATTCCTTCAGCAAAGGCGGCGTCTATCGCCACACCGACAAGGCCGGTTTGATGGCCGACAACGTGGCCGGCAAGGCGAGCAAGTCGGGCGTGTAAGCACTGGACGATCCTTTAAGGAAACCAATCACCCATTCCGCCGGGTGACTAAATCGGGCGGAGATCAGGAAAGAAAATGGAGGACAGCGGATCGAAGGTGAAACGGGGACGCCCGTTCGGAGATTGGGATGGCCGGTGACGGTTCGGAAGGCGGCGCAGATTCTACCCCAGCAAACTCAAGGCGCGCATCGTGAAGGCGGAAGCGAGCAACGGTTCATCCTCGCAACTATCTGGCGCCAATCCCTGCCACGAGCCATCGTCGCCCTGCCTGGCGAGCAGCGTGTCGACCAGGGTTTTGCGGAAGGCATGGGACCAATCGTCGTCCGCCGGCAAATCGACCAGCACGCCGGCCAGTGCCTGGGCTTGGTAAAAGGCCAGCGAAGCACGTGCCTCGGCGCGACTCCCCGGCCAGTCACCGGCAAGGTCGAGCCCGGCGAAATGATTTTGCAACCAGGCTGCGGCGGCCCGCAAACGCGGATGCGCGGTGCTCCATCCCAGAGCTCGCAAAGCCAGCCAGCCATCGCAAGTCGCACTGCCATAGGAGCGGAAACGCTCGGTGCCGTGCCGATCGCGGCCCGCGCTTCCCGCCTTGTTGCGAATGGGATCGTCGAGCGCGAAGAAAAAGCCGCCATCGTCGAATGGCGTCGGATTCTCTTCGGCAAAGTTCTGGCACCGCTCGATGAAAGGCCGGGCGGCTGATTCCGAACAGCCCGCGGCAGCGAGCGCACTGACCGCCAGAGCCGTGGCGGAAATATTCGGCGCCAGCATGTCCGGCACGGGTGAAACATATTGCGGCGGCCTCGACGCATCGCTCCAGGCCCCACACATCGGATTATCTGCCGGCCAGCCGAGTTCCTCTCCGGTGCGCAACGAACGAATAACATTTACCCAAGTGCCGGCGCGACCCGAATCGCCGCAGCGGGCGAAGACCTGCGCGGAATAACTGGCGGTGAAGAGTGGGTAACTCAATGTGGTCCACGGTTCAGCACGATCGCGGAGCAGGTCCGTGAGCTGGCACAACCATCGCAAGCCCCGCGCAAACGTGTCCTGCCCGCCCGCTTTCTGGAAGGACGAGCCGGACTCCCGGCTGCCCGTTTGCATCGCCCATAGGATCACCGGAGTCAGGGCATCCCCACCGCGGAAGGCGGCGTAGCGTCCCGAGCGCCACGCGCCGTCCGCGGATTGCTGCCTCGCGAGGAAGTGGCGGGCGCGCCGGAGCGGTTCCGCACCGCGCGTCATCGCCAGCTCCAGCGACCCCGCGAGCAGCAATCCTCCCCACCCCACGGCTCCCCGCAAAAATTCGCGCCGTGTCTGTTTCACGATATTATTTCCCGGCCACGGGGGCGTTCGACGATGGGTTGTTGTTGCTGATGCGCGCGTTGTCTTTCTCCTGCTCGACGAGCAACGTGAGCAGCGCCGTGGCTGTGCAGAAAGTGCGGCCCGTGATGCAATGCTGCCCCGCCCAACTGCCATCCGCATTCTGCGCCCCGCAGACCGTCTTCGTCATTTTCGAACGCCAATCGTCCCATTCCTGGCCGCCGCGCGCCCGCACTCCTTCCGTCACATTCATGTAGCTGAGAAACTCCTCGCCGCCATTGTTCCCAAAGCCGGCGGTGTAATTCGAATCGCGTAGTTTTTTGGCCACGGCCTGGTTCGCGGCCTTCACGGCTTGCTCGTCGGCGTCGACGTCTTTCAGCACCTGCGCGGCCTCCGCCTTTGCCGCCGGCGAAGCCTTGGGCGCGGCGATGGTGCTCTCGGCGGCGCCCCGGCGCGTGGCATCGCCTTTCCATTTTTCCATACACCCCGCCAACTGGGCAGCCTCGCGATAAAGCGGCACGCCGGCGTTCGAGGGCGCGGCGGGCGCAGGGGCCGCAAAGGCGCCTTTCGACACATCGAGCCCGGCGACGTTTTGTTTCTGGTCCTTGTCGAGTGCTTCCTTGCTGACCTTGGCCCCACTGCGCGAAGCCTCATTCAACCCCCGGCTGCACAGCCCCTGCGAAAGGACCGCGGCCCAGCCGTTGTTTCCGGTGAATGAACCGTCGTCGCGCTGATTGTGTTCGATCTTGGCGACCACCTTGTTCAAGGCCTCCAGGCGCCGCTTTTCGCCAGATTCACCGGCCACTTTGTCTTTCAATTCCGAGAGGGCCCACGCGGCCACGAAGGTATCCACATAGGTGCCGATCTTGACTTGGAGCTGGGTATCGCGCACGTCGGTCACGTAGAGCGAATTCTTGTCGGCGTCTTCCACCTGGCGGCAGATATATTCGAAAGCCTTTTGCGCCGCTTCCCGATGCGCCCCCTGCACGGGCGTTTCTCCCGAGCGCAGCAGCGTGACCAGGCTCACGCAGGTATTTCCGAGGTCGGAGGGATCCTCGACATTCGGTCCCTCGACCCGTCCACCCCCGCCATTCTTGCTGATATTCTGCCGCCATCCCCCACCCTGTCCCCAACCGCCGTCGGAATGTTGTTGATCGAGGAGATACTTCAATCCAGCGGCCAAAGCGTCTTCCGGCGAGCGCGCAGGCTCGTTATTGGAGTTATCCGGCTGAGGTGAAATGGGCAGCGCCTTGCTGGAACGGCGCGTCGGAGATGGATCGGCCGCGTGAGAACCGCCGACGAGCGGAGCAAACGCGGAGACGACGAGCAAACTGCAAATCGGTCCGGCGAGCGGCGCGAAGTGCCTGAAGGAATGGAGCGTGATTTTCATTACTCCACCCCTAACGCACCTCCCACAGGCTTGTGCCAAAGAGCGGTCAGAAGTTTGTCAAAGAATTGTGAAGCCGATTTGAAGACGGCCGCCGAGCGGACTAAACTCTCGTGGTCACCTATCACCATGAGTGAGCCCGTCCATATTATCGGCGTGGGGCGCACGGACTTTCAGCGAAACCTTCGCAAAAGCGGACAGACGTTGCGCGACGTGATCGTCGAAGCCGGTGGCGCGGCCATCGCGGACGCGGGTCTCACCCCAAAAGATATCGAGTCCGCGATTGTCGGAAACTTCGCCGGTGGACTCTTTACCGGTCAGCTTCATCTCGGCGCCTTGGTCACGGAGATCGATCCGGCGCTGCGAGGTATTCCCACGATGCACGTGGAAGCGGCCTGTGCTTCCGGCGGCGTGGCGGTGCTCAACGCCGTGCAGCAGATCATGGGTGGGATGCACGAGGTGGCACTCGTCGTCGGCGCGGAACAGCAGAAGACGATGTCCGCGGCGGATGGGGCAAAGGTGCTCGGCGCCGCCGCCGATGTCGCCGGCGAGCGGGCGCAGTATGGCGAATTCCTCTTTCCGAAACTCTTCGCGCGCATCGCCCAGGAGTACGCCGCCCGCTGCGGACTGAGCGAAAAGCAGTTGGCCGAAGTCGCGGTCAAGAATCGCGCGCAGTGTCGACTCAATCCCCTGGCCCAAATGCGGGATTCAAAACTGACCCTCGAGGAAGCTTCGACGGAAAGCGTGGACAATCGAATGATCGCACCACCGCTCAAGGTGAGCGACTGCTCACCGATCACGGACGGCGCAGCCGCGCTGGTCGTTTGCTCGCAGCGTTTCCTGGAACGGCTTCGCCCGCAGAGGGCGATTCGCTTGCTCGGATTTGGCCACACCACCGATTACCTCGCGCTCGAGAAGAAAGATATTCCCGCGTTTCCCATCGCGGCGAAAGCGGCCACCCGTGCCTACACCATGGCCGGCGTGACGCCGCACGATCTCCACGGCGCCGAAGTGCATGACTGCTTTTCGATCTCCGAGATTGTGCAATACGAGATCCTCGGCCTGGCCGAAGCGGGCCAGGGTGTGGCACTGCTGGAAAGCGGCGCGACCGCATTGGGCGGACGCTGTCCGGTGAATGCCGGAGGTGGACTGATCGGCGATGGCCATCCCGTGGGTGCGACCGGTGTGCGCCAGGTGGTGGAAGCGTATCAACAACTGACGGAGCGCGCCGGCCCGCGGCAGATCGCCGGCGCCAGGCGCTTCCTGACATGCAACATCGGCGGCAGCTTGACGACGACAGTGGTGATAATTTGGGGCGGAGACCAAATCGGTTGAAGATTTTGGGTAGCCATTCTGGGAAAGACGCGGCGGCAGAACTCCGGGGAGCGCGCCTGTCTCGGGCGCTGGTTTCGGCGTCTCGCCGAAACGAACTTCCCACCATGATGCGTCGAGGAAGCTCTTCCTTGCAGGGACGTTTTGGCCAAGTGCGCGACGGCGAGACGCCGCCGCCAGCGCCCGAGACAGGCGCGCTCCCCGGAACTTCGCTGCCGTGCGTGCACCCGATTTCACGGCTGCTTTAAAAATTGAAGGCTACATGAAATAGCCGCCGTTTACGTTCAGCACCTGCCCGGTGATGTAGCGGGCATCTTCGGAGCAAAGAAACAGCGCCGCGTTCACCACATCCGCGATTTCACCAAAGCGCCCGAGAGGCAGCGCGGCTTTGGCTTGCTCGACCACCGCCGCGGGCAGATCGCGCGTCATTTCCGTCTGGATGAAACCTGGCGCGAGGGCGTTCACCGTGACCTGACGCCGGGCGAACTCGCGCGCGGCAACCTTGGTCAATGCAATGATCCCAGCCTTGCTCGCCGCATAGTTCGCCTGGCCAAACAACCCCAACTGCCCGCTGACCGAGGCCAGGCTCACGATGCGACCGCCCGTGCGGAGCAGAGGGAGCGCCTGCTGCATGCAATGATAAGTGCCGGCGAGGTTCACTTGAATGACGCTGCTCCATTCCTCTTCGATCATTTTCGCAATTGTCCGATCCCGCAGAATGCCGGCGTTGTTGATCAAAATATCGAGTCCGCCGCAGTCGTGTTCGACCTGGCTCATCATCGCGTGAACCTGGGCCACGTCACTGACATCAGCCTCGGCGAGCAGCGGGTTCCGCAGGGAAGCGGCCACGGTTTCGGCATCAGTGCGATTCCGGCCTTCCGGATCTTCGACGTAATTGAGCACGCAGCGCGCGCCTCGGGCGTCAAAGGCTTGCAGCAAACCGGCGCCAATTCCGCGCGAACCGCCGGTGACCAGGACAATTTTGCCGGTAAAGTCGTAAGGCATAGGGCGAATTTAGTCGTTCACCGATTGCCCGCCAGCTCATACCGCCGTAGGTTGATCGCCAGGAGCTTCCGTCATGGCTGAACCCATCCGCATACTCACCGCGGTTCCGATCTGCGACGGACATGACAGCGCCATCAGCACGATCAATCTGGAGTTCATTCGCCACGGGATCGAGGTGGTCTATCTCGGATATCACCGATCGGCGCGCGACATCGTTCGCGCCGCCGTCCAGGAAGGCGTCCGCGCCATCGGCATCTCCAGTTACAACGGCGGCCACATCGAGTTCTTTGCGGAAGTCATCGACTTGCTGAAAAAACAAGGCGCTTCGCACATCGGCGTGTTTGGCGGCGGCGGAGGGACCATCACCAAGGCGGACGCCGCAATCATGCAACGCAAAGGCGTGGATCGCATCTTCTTCGCGGGAACCCCGCTGAGCGAACTGACTGCCTTCGTGAAGAAGCAATACGGCAAACCGCGAAAAGCCGCGAAGGAGAAGGCTCATCGGAAGCCCGCGGCGCGGAAACATCCGCTTTGCATCGGCATTACCGGCCCTGGCGGCGTGGGCAAGACGACGCTGATCGATGAACTCGTGCTCCGCTGGTTGAAAACATCTCCCGACGTTCACATCGGGATTCTTTCACACGACCCGAGCATCATCGGCAAAGGCGCGTTGCTCGGCGACCGCGCGACGATGATCTACTCGCAGGACGACCGCGTTTTCATGCGCAGCCTGGCCACGCGAGGCCAGGCCGGAGGACTCGCGCCGGACTCCACGCGCTGGCTCCAAAGAATGAAGAAGAGCGGATTCGATATCATCTTCGTGGAGACGGCAGGCATCGGCCAGGAGGCGTTGCCGTTTTCGCAAAGATTTGTCGATCGATCCGTTTTCGTGACCGGGCCGGATTACGGCAGCCGCCTGCAATTGCAAAAAATCGTCATGCTCGACGCCGCCGACATTGTCGTCGTCAACAAAGGCGATCTCGCCGGCGCGGCGACGGCCGTCTCGGAAATCGAGCAACGGCTGGGCGCAAACGGGCACGGCCAGCAAGTCATCAGCACCGTGGCCAAACGGCACCGCGACTCCGGAGTCGACCAGCTCTTCGAGGAGGTAAGAAAGTGAGCGTGTTGCGACGGGTCTGCGAGAGCGCCGAAGCGCATGCGCAATTCGTTTCCGACCAAATCCGTCGTGCCCGTGAAGATGGGGATTTTCGCAGTGAGCTGTTGCATCGCTGGAAGGCCATCCGCGAAAGCATCGGCACGACCAAGACGCCGACCGGCTTGGAATTCCCGACGATCGCGCTGCCGGAAACCGATGAACCTGGAGAGATTGCCCGCTACATTTTCGGCGAAGGATTGCCGGGCGAGTTTCCCTTCACCAACTCGGTTTACCGGGAGATGTACCGGTCCTCCGGCAACCGCGCGCCCGAGGAACCGACGCGCCTTTTCGCCGGTCTCGGCCTCGCCGAAGACACCAACCAGCGCTTCCATTATCTCACCCGGCATCAACGCAGCATTCGCCTGAGCACGGCCTTCGACGGGCCAACTCTCTATGGCCTCGATAGCGATGCCGATGGCGTCTTCGGCAAAATCGGCGAGGGCGGTGTCGCCATCGACACCGTCGAAGACATGGAACGGCTCTTCGATCGTTTCCAGTTGGGCGAAGACCGCGCCTCCGTATCGATGACGATCAATGGCCCGGCGCCGATCATTCTCGCCATGTACGTCGCCGCGGCCCGGCGCCGCTTCGGATCGAAGGTCATCGCGAAACTGCGCGGGACGATCCAGGCGGACATCCTCAAGGAGGTTCAGGCGCAAAATGAAATCATCTTTCCGCTGGATGCGTCGCTGCGGTTCCTCGGCGACATGGTCGAGTTCACGACCGAACGCATGCCTCGCTGGTACCCCATCTCGATCAGCGGCTATCACATCGCCGAAGCGGGAGCGACGCCGGTGCAACAGGCGGCCTACACGCTTTCCAACGGATTCACCTACGTCGACCTCTTTCGCCAGCGCGGCATGGACGTGAATCGCTTCGGGCCGCGGCTGTCCTTCTTTCTCGATTGCGGACTCGACCTCGAATACCTCGCGCTCGCCCGCGTCTGCCGGAAGCTCTGGGCCATCGGCATGCGCGATGCCTTCAACGGCGGCGAACGTGCGCAACTCTTCCGCCTGCACACCCAAACCAGCGGACGATCGTTGATCGCCCAGGACTTTAAGAGCAATACCACCCGCACCGCCGTCGAACTGGCCCTTTCCTGCATCAACGCCACCAACTCCTGTCACAGCAACAGCGCCGACGAACCGTTCACCACGCCATCGGAGGAATACGTCCGCCTCGCCGCGCATGCCCAGTCCATCCTCCTCGAAGAAACCGGCCTCTTTCGCCATGTGACGAATCTCTTCGGCGGCTCGCCCGGCATGCAACTCGTCGAGCGAACGGTCGAGCGCGCTATCCTCGATGAATTCCGGACGCTCGATCGCATGGGTGGTGTCCTCGCGGCAGTCGAACTACGCTATCAGCGCGCGCAAATCCAAGCCGCCGCCCATCGTTACGAACAGCAGATCGCCGACGGCACGCGGCCGATCATCGGCCTCAATCGTTTTGCCGAACCTGTGGACGCATCGACGGAACCGAAGGTCATTCGGACACCGCGGCGGAAGAAGCAACTTCAGGTTGATCGCCTGGAAAAATTCAAACGGCGCCATCGCGGCAAATCCGAGCGCCCGCTGGATGCATTGGCGCACGTCGTCGAAAAGAACGGCAACGTTTTCGCAGAACTCTTGAAAACCGTCGAAGTCTGCTCTCTTGGGCAAATCACCGGGCGCTTGTTTGAAATCGTCGGACGTTACCGGCCGAGCGTTTGAACAGCGCTCCCGTCCGTTCAGCCACCTGTCGCCGTTTCATGCCGAAGCACCGCAGCGGCAGCCGCGACGACGCTTTCATCGTCGTTCTCGCGCAGTTCCGCCAGCGCCCTGTTCACGCGACGCGATGACTCGCGGAGGAACAGCGCCGCCGTTCGATCGTCATGTGGGATGCCCGCCTGAAGATCGGCATCCCAGCGGCTCAGGACGCAGGCCGAGGCGAAGAGTTCCATGGCAGCCCGGGTGATCCGTTCCTGCAAAAATTGCCGGTCCAGAATGGCTTCGCGGTGTTCGATGAGCGTGCGGTCGACGGCCACATTGAAAAACCGGATCAGCCGGCTGAGTTGATGCGCGTAGGGATAAAGCGCATCGGTGCGAAACGGAACCTCGGGCGCGTGCAACGCCGCGCCGGCACGATCCATTCCCGCGGCCCAGGCCTTGCGCAAGTGCCCCACGGGGTGATGCAAGGCGTCCCAGATTTCCTTGAGTTGCATGCCCGGACCACGCATCCCCACCAACGCGATAAATGAAATCAGAACCTCGTTGGCCCCTTCGGCGATCTGGTTGATCCGCGCGTCTCGCAGCATCCGTTCCAGCGGCAGATCGGTGAAATAGGCGGAGCCACCGTAGATTTGAAATGTGTCGTTGACGATTTGCCAGAGCGCTTCGGTGGTGAAGACCTTGAGCATGGCGGTCTCGAGCATGTAATCCTCCAGGCCGCGATCGATGAGCGCCGCCGTCACCGTCGTCATCGCTTCCATGGCGTAAACGCTGGCCGCCATGCGCGCGATTTTGCCTTTGACCAATTCGAAGTCCGCCAGCGGCCGTTTGAATTGGCGGCGCGAATTGGCGTGGTGCACGGCCAGGCGCAGACACGTCTTCGCCGCGCCGGTGGAGCAGGCGCCGAAGGTCGTCCGGCCAAAATCCAGGACGCTCAGCGCGACCTTCAACCCTTTGCCCAGCGGGCCGAGAATGTTTTCCCGCGGGACCGGCATGTCGCGAAACGCCAGCCGCGCCGTGGCCGTGCCCCGGATGCCCAGTTTCTCCATGCGCGGTTCCACCATGACGAAGCCCGGCATATCGGGCGTGACGAGAAAGGCGGTGACCGCCGTTTCATTGCTGCCGGGAACGGGTGTGCGCGCCATCACCGTGAGGACGCGCGCCAGCGCGGCATTGGTGATGTAACGCTTCTCCCCATTTAAAATGTAGTGCGAACCGTCGGCGCTCGGCTCGGCGCGGGTCTGAACGTTTGCCGCGTCGGAGCCCGCTTCCCGTTCGGTGAGCGCAAAGGCCGCAAGATCTTGTCCACTGACCAGCGACGGCAGCCACCGCTGTTTTTGCTCCGGCGTTCCAAAAAGGAGCAGGGCGCGAATGCCCACGGAGTGATGCGCATTGACGAAAACCGAAGTAGCGGAGCAGCGAGCGCCGATTTCCTGGAGCACACGGCCATAGGCCATTTGCGAATAGCCATGCCCGCCATATTCGATCGGCGCGGTCATGCCGAGCACGCCGAGTCGCGCCAGGCCCTCGATAACTTCGCGCGGAATGTCCGCGTCCCGGTCGATGGCCGCAGGATCGAGCGTCTCGTCGAGAAAGGCGCGCAATTCCGGGAGCGCGGCGTCGAGTTCGGCCTGCTCTTCCGGCGACAGCGTCGGGTAGGGCATCACCCAATCGGCCACGAAGCGGCCGAAGAAAAGTCCTTTGGCGAGACCCAGTCGTTGCTCGCCGGTGAAGAGCAACTGTTCGGCGTGATCGATTTCCTGTTGGTGCTGCTGGAGTGTGGCGGTGCTCATGGTGCTTTGAGGAGAGGGATGTCGCAATCGACCGACCTCGTTTCGACGCCCCACCCGGCGACGGTGGTGTTCCCGTTATCGAACAAATAAACCGGGAGCATGCATACTCATCCGGCTGAATCGGACGAAGTGCAACTGCGCGCGACGTTCGTAGGACTCCGCGCGGCTCTCAACTCTCAACTTCTGCACCTCGTGCCCAAACTTCATTTGGGCACGCAATTGGGAGCGAGATTCCATCTCACAGGCGAGGGTGTCTGCGGGTGCGCATCATCAGTCCCCGCCCGAAGACACACCCTCCGTGCGAGATGGAATCTCGCTCCTAGGTGCGTGCCCAAATGGAGAGACTGTGTGAAAAGCCCTTGGCTCCCGAGGGTTGGCGGGTTGAAGAAGAGCAAGATGTCCTACATTCAGGGAACCGACCGAAAGCAAGCGATGCTGTTGCCGGAAAGTTTGGAAGATTATGTTGGGCCGGAGAACGC
>DASYAY010000042.1:0-98212 GCA_036501065.1 Chthoniobacter sp.
CGCCATGAAGGCCACCTTGCACCGGTTTTGGGATCACCCACCGCTGGTCCTCAGCCTCATCGGTCGGCCCTGGTTACAGCTTCAACTAAACACTTCGCCCAAAATGCACGTGTCATCTTAATTTAGAAAGATGGTATAAGATTAAGATTAAGACCGCCGGTTCGACCGCCACTCACTCACGGCGCCTTGTAATCCAGCACAGGTAACTTCCGGTCCCCATCCCCCACGAGGAGCGTATAAAATCCCGGTGGCACCTTTCCGTTCATCAATGCATTCGCGCCGAGCCGTTTCGCTTCCTCCGCCGCCTTGGCGGCGCGCGCCGCTACCGCCGCGGCATCCTTGTCCGCAACTTGCTTCCGATACTCGTAGTTACACACTCGCTCGGCCAGTTTCTCCGCTTGCTGCGCCCACGCGAGCCGCTTGTCGAATTCCGATTTCCCGATCCAATCCGCGGTGCCGTACTGGAAATCCTGGTGCAGTTCCGTGAGCAGCGCGCCCCAGTTCGCCTGATCCGGTTTCTTCGCCAGTTCCGCGCGAATTTTCTCCGCGGGATTCGGATGGCTGCCCACCTGCTCATCCCAGAAATTCTCGAATAACACCGCCAGCATTTCCGCCGGGCGAGTCAACCCGATGTCCGCCGGAACGTCGCCGGCGTTGCCCGCCAATGGTTTCCCGCCCGGCGCAGGTTTCTTTTCCGGCTGCGCCTTGGCCTTCGGCTTCGCGCTCAATTTCCGAATCTCGGTGCGAATGGCGTTGATCTCGCTGTTGGGCGAAGTGATGTCGTCCCCGCCTCCACCGCTCGAAACCCGGGCCAGTTCGTCTTTCATTTCCTGCACGACGGCGCTGATATCGGCCCGTCCCGCCTGGACCTCCACGACGCGGTACTTGCTCCCTTTCACGCCAAAGTCCGGTGGCAGACGCAACCAGAGCGGTTGCGAAACGCTCCCCGGCAGCTTGGATAGATCGACCACCAAGGCATCACCATCGCGAGTGAGACCCGTTTCCGTCGTGCCGAAGATGGACTTATCGTCGCGGCCCATCCCGACATAGATCCGGAACATGTCAGAGTTATCGCGTTTGCCGACGAAGATATAAGGCATCCGCGGCGGCTTCGCGCCGGCCTGGAGTTTGCCGTCCCGGATTTTGAAATACTCGCCAAATGGTCCCAGTCCGCGGCTGACATCTCCCGCGAAAGGCTGGAGCAGTTCGTCCGACTTGCCTTCCACGCGGAGGTAGTAGCTGATCCCGGAACTGCGCGCGGGCAACTCGATGGGAAAATGCTGTTCGTCGCTGAAGAATTGCAGCGAGAGCGTGGAAGGAAGCGCATTCGCGGCGTCCGGCAGATGGCTGAGCGGCGCTTGATCGGAACGGGAGGTTCTCGGCTCGGATGACACCGCCGGACGCGCCGTCTTGATTTTGGCCTCGGCAAGACCGCGCAGCCAGGTCGGCCAGATCGGGTCGCGCGATTGCTCTTTCAGCCGCGCTTCGAGTTGCGCGGTAGATTTATTCGGTTGCTGGGCCTCGACAAACTTCCAGTCCACGATGATCCGCTGGATCATCTCGATCACCTTCCGCGTTTCCGTTTCCTCCGGTCCCGGCTGGATTTTCTCCAGCGCCGATTCGAACCACGCCGTACCCTGCGCCGGTCGCGACGAGCCACGCAGAAGCGCCATGAGTGCCGAGGCCTGCTTGTCATTGGCCACGGCATCGAGCCGGGCCTTCATCTTCACGCCGTCGGGAATGTAGTCGCCGAGAGTGCCCTCGATGGACGCCGCTTTTTGCTGAAGCTGTTCGAAGACGTCATAACCCTCCGGGCCGACCGTGACGCTCGATAACTCCGAATCGAGCCGGAGCGCCGTTTGCACTTTATCCGCCACGGCATTGAATTTCGGGAGAAGGTCGAGACCGTTCACCGGATTCTCCCGCCGATAACTCTCGTAGGCTTGGCGTGCCGCGGCCATTTTGGGAAAATCGGCCGCGCGCATAGCCTCGAGCATCCCTTCGGTCAGTTCGGCAAAGTTCCGGAGCTTTTGCAGTTCGACCAGGCTCAGCGGCTTGAGCTCGGTGTCGATATTCGGAGTCGTCCGCGTCCCGGTGAAATAGCCGGAGCCATCGACAATCGTTCGGATGGATTGCCGCTGCTCCTTCCGCGCCTGGAGATCCTGATACCACGGCACCACGACCTGGAAGATGAGCACCGCCAGCACCGCCAGGGCCGCGACCGAGCCGCTCGCGATCCAGAGCTTGCGGCGATCCACGGGTCTTGGCGGAGGCAGTGGGTAACTCGTGCGATCGCGCGGCATCTGCGCAGCCGGACGAATGATCGGGACTTCCGAAGCCGGCGCGGGCGTGCGCACGGCCGAGGGTGGCGGCAGTCCTTGTGCGGACCACGCGGGTAATTCCGCCGGCCCGGCTCCTCCTCCGGTCACTGCTGCCACGGCCACCGGCGCGGCAGCGGCCGCCGGTTGCGGGATATCGATCGTCGGCAGCGTGGCGGGTTCCGTGAGATTGAAAACCGGCCGGCCGGAAGTCTCCGTCTGCACCCGCAGCGGCGAACTGGCTTCGATGCCGATCCAGCGAAAATCCGCCGGCTCATCGCTCGGCTGCAGCGAGGTGGTGAAAGAGATTTGCCACAAACGCTCCGGAATGAGCCGCAAGGATTCACCGAAAACCTGCCGCAGATCGAGTTCGCCGGGCCGGATCACGTAGGCACCGCGGCTCCCTTCGCCCGTAGCCAGCAACCACGCCTGGCTGGAGTTGCCCGTCGTCCGCTCCCATGCCGAGCCACTGACCACCCGTTGAAAATTCGCCAGCGGGATTTCATCCACCGCCTCGAAATACCGCGGGGTTTCCTGCCACGAAGTTGCCCAGTGCATGCCCAGCAACACATCCGCCGGCGACGGACCATGGGCACCGATCTGGGCGATTTCGCGCGTCTCCGCCACCAGATGATGGGCGATATGGTTGGTGCGTCCCGTGTAATCCGCACCCGAGTCGCGGATCGAACTCAGCACGTGAAACCGTCCACCGGCGATGTTGATGATCCGATAGCTGAAAATCACCCGCTCCGTATCAACGCCCGGGAGCCGCGAAAACTGACTGGACCGCTCAATCGTCGAAACCAGCAACGGACTGATCGCCCGATGCCGAGCCACCGTCCCGAACCCGGAGCGTCCGGCTTCGAGCGACCGCGGGGCGCTGGTATAGATCAGTTGCCAGGCCATGCGGAAAGGGGTGACTGCGTTGGATCGCCTAGCAGAGGAGAAACATCCAAGGGGGGAGAAACATCCAACATCCAACATCCAACATCCAACATCCAATGACTGCCGGTTCGTTCGCGCGCTCTTTCTTGGGTACGCAAACCGCGGCGCAGACTCTTCCCTACTTCTCGCTCCCGAACTGAGGGTTCAAGAACGCAAATCCCCAAGGTAACTCCCTCGCATCGCCTGGCTGTCGGCCATCCCAACCAACGAAACCAGCGACTCCCACAATCGGATTCGATCCTCGAAGCGGACCCCATTGGGTGTTGGATGTTGGATGTTGGATGTTGGATGTTCCCTCCTCTTCCCCAACGAAACCAAGAACGCCCGACTTCGAAATCCACCGTCGAAACGTCCCTCATTGGATGTTGGATGTTGGATGTTGGGTGTTGGATGTTTCTCCTCGGTCGGACGTTCCGGCGAAGCCGCCCCCCACCATTCCCGGCGCCACCCGCGAAAGCACCCACAGCGTGGCGTCTTCGACAAAACGCGGATTGAGCAGTTGAGGATCGGGGCCGATCAGCTTCACGCCGCGCGCGTCTTCAAACTCCACCGGCGAACAGCCTAGCGGACTCGCCGCGAAATACATCACATCGGAGGAGATGGCCTCGGCATTGGCCACGATCGAGGGACAAATGCCCAGCAACAGTTCGCGCACCCGCTTCGAATTTCGCGCGACCACCTCGACATCGACTCTTCCGTCACGCACCGGCGACTCGATCGCGTCCTCCCCGAGGAGATGCAGCCAGGTGTCGCTCTTCCCGACGATGACCGCAAACGGCGTGGCGATCTTCTGCCGCGCATCGAGGCCGAGCAGGCTTTTGATTCGCACTTCCGTCTCGGCGAGAATGATGTCCTGCTGATCCATCCGCCGCGATTCGATCTGCGGATCCTGCAGGCCGGTGAGGCGGCGCTTGAACTCCGCGTTGTGCAACGGATCGAAGAGGAAAAAGATCCCCGAGGCCGCAGCGATGTGCTGGGCGCCGGGCGATTCCGCGCTGTCCCGCGTCGGCTCGAAATGTTCGCCCGCGTTGTCGTAAAAGACGACCGAGAAATCCTGCGACTCGTCGCGCGGGTTCGAGAGATTGAAGATAAAGGGCTTCGGCAAAGGCACCTTGCGGCCAAGCCGCGGCAGCGTCTCGTACATTGCGCCTTCCAGTTCGGTCTTGGCCAGGAAGGCTTCCTGGGGTGTGGCCGCGGAAAAGAGCTGCGTCTTCATCTGGTTGAGGATGACGTTCGAGGTCGGATCGGCGTCGCGGAAGGTGATGTTATACCGCTGGAAAAGCGTCGCCGGCAGGACCTTGATCAGCACGCTGAGGTAATACGACTTCCCGGAAGACGGCGCCCCCACGATCGAGAAAATGAGATGCGGCGTGTCGAGAAAACCCTGCGGCAGCTTGCGCCGACAATGCGGGCAGGCCAATTCCGGCGCCGGGATGCTCATCGCGTCGAGCGCCTGGCCGCGGTCGTTGAAACGCGTGGCGTGAAAGCGCTGGAGATGCTGTTCGCCGAGAATCGGGTCACCGCGCAAGGACGCATGCACCGCGATGTTCATCACATCCCCGCGGTCGAACTTCAGCCAGCACACCGGACAGGTGAACTCGCCGTACTCCGTGTCGATCGGCGGCGCTTCCACCACCCCATTCAAGCCGGCGGCGTTTCCACCCGGGGTCGGCGGCGGGCCGGCCGGCAGCATCGGCAGCACCTGGCTGGCGAAGAAGCCCATCGTCGTCAGCCCGCGGCAGAGGACGATCAGGTCATCCTGGTTTGGAAATTGTCTCAGCCCGCCGCCCAGCCCTTTGAACGAAAATGGCCCGTACTTTTGCAGCGCCACCTTGTCGAAAATGTACCACTCCAGATGGCTCATCCCTTCGAGCCATTTCTGCGAATCGCGCGCCGCGCGCAGGGCGAAAAGATGTTCGCCCACCGCCAGCGTATGATCCGTATCCAGCGCCAGTTCGCCGCCCGGCAGATCGGTGCCGTCGAGCATCAGGTAGCCGGTGCCTTCGCAGGGCAGGAGATAAAATGCGTGGCCCTTGCGTTGGATCACGCAGTGCTCCGGCGAGACCATCGGGTCATCGATCCGCCAGTCGCAATCCGGCCCGCTACCGATCTTGAACGGCGTCTTGTCCACCACACGATTCGCCCCCGAGAGGCAGTCGAAAAGGATCAGCGTAGGCGCAAAGAAAGCCATGGTTCTTACCTTTGCGGGGCAAACTGCCGGGGGAAACTGGGTCGATTCATCCGAGGCAAAAGATTGCCGTGCTCGAAAGGGATGCCAAGGGGGAAATCACGTCCGACGCTACCGGCCCGCATTTCCCTTTGACCATCTGCCCGGTTGCAGCTCTCCCTCGCGCCCCTATTCTTACATCAGGGTGCAATTGTCCCATGGTGAGATAAAGAGTTCTGCGCCACAATCCGCAAAGTTTTCCCTCCCCAAGCTGTAAAACGTAGTCTTTCAGAATGATGCCCCCCCTTTCCGTTAACGATCTTCTGACGCCTCGCGCCCTGGATTCGTTCCTGGAAGCCAGTGGTCGCGCCAATAAACGCATGGCATCCTAGCCAGCGTTGAGCATGAAGCCGCCCGACGCAGCAGTCACGTCTGCTATCGATTTTCTGGATGCCCCCGGGGAAATGGCCAGGCGCATTCGCGATTTCGATTGGGAGCGGCATTCTCTGGGCCCTCCGGCGCAATGGCCGCAGAGCCTCAAGACCGCCATTCGCATCATGCTCCACTCGCGGTTCGCCATGTGGATGGGCTGGGGTCGCGAATTCATCTTTTTCTGCAACGACGCCTATCTCCCGACCCTCGGCATCAAACGCGGGCGCGCTCTGGGCACACCCGCAACCGAGGTCTGGGCGGAGATTTGGAAGGACGTCGGCCCGCGTGCGGAATCAGTCGTGAAGACGGGCCGCGCCACCTGGGATGAATCCCTTTTGCTGTTTCTCGAACGCAGCGGCTACGCCGAGGAGACCTATCACACCTTTTCCTACAGCCCCTTGCCGGACGATGCCGGCAGCATCGGCGGCATGCTTTGTGTGGTCACGGAAGAAACCGACCGGGTCATCGCCGAACGCCGCATGGCTTTTCTCCGCGATCTCGGTTCGGACATCGCGTCGATCTACACCGAGGACGAACTCTTTCGCGCCGTGGGGAAACGCCTCGCCGCCACGCCCAAGGACATTCCCTTCGCGCTGCTCTATCTGCTCGCGCCCGATGACGATGAAGAGCTGCGGCTGGCTTGCACCCACGGAGCGCCGCCCGGCCCGCCACTCGCCCCGGAAACGTTGCATCTGCGCGAGACGGCGCCGGTCTGGCCGGCCGCCGCGCTTTTCGAAACGGGAAAATCCATCACCGTGGAAGACTTTGCCGCGCCGTTCCCCGATCTCCCCGACGGTCCCTGGGATCGCCCACCCCGGCAGGCCGTGCTCGTGCCCATCGCCGACCAAACGCGGGAAACGCCTGCCGGATTCCTCGTCGCGGGCCTCAACCCCTACCGCCCGATGAGCCCGTCGTATGGGGATTTCCTGGAGCTCTTCGCCGGGCAGATCGCCGCCGGCCTGGGCGCCGCCCGCGCTTACGAGGCGGAGCGGAAACGCGCCGAAGCGCTGGCCGAGATCAATCGCGCCAAGACCGCTTTTTTCAGCAACGTGAGCCACGAATTCCGCACGCCTCTCACGCTGCTCCTCGGCCCACTCGAGGAAATCCTCAGCCGGCAGACCGGCGCACTCGCGCCCGCGGATGGCCAACTCGTGGAAGTCGCCCATCGAAATGGTCTGCGCCTGCACAAACTGGTCAACGCCTTGCTGGACTTCTCGCGGCTCGAAGCCGGCCGGGAGCGGGCGTGGTTCGAGGCCACCGATCTCGGCGCCTATACCGCCGAACTCACCAGCCTCTTTCGTTCCGCCATGGATAAAGCCGGGCTGGACCTGATCGTCGATTGTCCGCCACTCGCCGAGCCCATTCCGGTCGACCGCGAGATGTGGGAAAAGATCGTCCTGAACCTCCTGTCGAACGCCTTCAAGTTCACCTTGCAAGGCTCGATCACCGTGGCCGTGCACCCGCTGGAGAACGCCGTGGAATTGATCGTGCGCGACACCGGCATCGGCATTCCCGAAGAAGCGCGGCCGCACCTTTTCGAACGGTTTTACCGGGTGGAAGGCGCCCCGGGTCGCACCCACGAAGGCAGCGGCATCGGCCTCGCGCTCGTCCAGGAATTGGTCAAGCTGCATGGCGGCACGGTGCGCGCGGAAAGCGAAGTGGGAGCGGGCAGCGCCTTCATCGTCACCCTGCCGCGCGCGGCGCAGCCCGCCACGGAATCGCAGCCCTCGAGAATCTCGCGCAATGGCCGGCATGACGGGCCCATCCGCGCCGAAGCCTTCGTCGCCGAAGCGCTTCGCTGGTTGCCACGGGAGAGCGCCGCGGCGACGGCCCGCGCGGAAGAGGCTGGGCCGGAGTCTCCCATCGCCGACAGCCCTGCTTCTCAACTCCGCGGGAACGAGGCGCATCGCCGCGTGGCGGATGAATCTCGTCAACCGCCCCGCGCCGATCAGCCCAGCCCTCCATCACCCGCCGGCCGTCCGTCGATCCTCATCGCGGACGACAATGCGGACATGCGCGATTATCTCATCCGCCTGCTCGCGCCGCGCTACGAGGTCATCACCGTAGCCGATGGCGAAACAGCCTTGGCGCACGCCCGCCGGCAGCGCCCCGACCTCGTCCTCACCGATGCAATGATGCCACGGCTCGACGGGTTCGCCCTGCTGCGGGAGATGCGCGCCGATCCCTCGCTCCAGGCCGTGCCGATCATCCTACTCTCCGCGCGGGCCGGGGAGGAAGCGCGTGTCGAAGGTCTCGACGCCGGAGCGGACGACTACATTACGAAACCTTTCCACGCTCGCGAACTGCTCGCGCGCATCAACGGCACACTGACGCTCGCACGCGTCCGCCCCGAAGCTCTCTCGCGCGAGACAGCGCTCCAGGCCGAGCGCGCCGGCATTCTCCAGAAAGTGCGCGATTCCGAGCAGCGACTCCGCGCGATTTACGACGGCACCCACGAGTACATCGGTCTGATGACGACCGACGGCACGTTGCTCGAGGCAAACCACGCTTCGCTCACCTTCTCGGACATCCGGCGCGAGGACGTCATCGGCCAGCCCTTTTGGAAGACAATCTGGTTCACCAATACCCCCGGCGCGCCAGAACTAATCCGCGACGCCGTCCAGCGCGCCGCTGGCGGAGAATCGATGCGCTTTGAAATGGAACTCGCCGCCCCGGACGGCCAGGTCCGGATGTTCGACATTTCGCTGGAGCCGATTCGCAACGAGCAGGGCGACGTCGTCTACATCGTCCCGGAAGGGCGCGACATCGACGATCGCAAACGCGCCGAAATCGCCCTCCAGCGTTCCGCCCAGCAACTGCGGCTGATCGCCGATATCGCGCCGGTGCACCTCGCCCATTGCGACGCGGAGCATCGTTTTAAATTCGTCAACAAACCCTACGCCGCGCTCCATGGCTTCCGGCCGGCGGAGGTCATCGGCCAGCGCGTGGAGGACGTCGTGGGCCGCGACGCCTACGAAGAGATTCGCCGCTACATCGAGCAAGTGCTCCGGGGCGAGCCGGTCAACTTCGAAGTGACCCTGGCGATCGGCGATGCCGGGCCGCGCCATTTTCGTTGCGCCTACGCCCCGGAACGAAACACCGAGGGAGAGGTCTGCGGCTTCGTCGCCGCGATCGTGGATATCACCGAGCGCAAAGCCGCGGAACTGCGCCTGGCCGAGCAGGCGCGCCTGCTCGACCTGAGTTTCGACGCCATCTTCGTGCGCGACATGCAGGGACGCGTCACCTACTGGAGCAAGGGCGCGGAGATTTCCTACGGCTACACTTTCGCCGAAGCGCTCGGCCGCAATGCCAAGGAACTGCTCCACACCGTTTTCCCGAAACCCGTGGATGAGATTTACGCGGAGCTCTACCGCGACGGCCGGTGGATCGGCGAACTGCGGCATACCCGCAAGGACGGCTCCCTGCTCATCGACATTACCCGCTGGGTTCTCGATCGCGATGCCGAAGGGCGCCCCTCTTCGATTCTCGAAACCAACACCGACATCACCGAGCGCAAGCAAACCGAGACCCTTCTCGCCCGCCAGCAACGCCTGCTCGAGATGATCGCCACCGGCTTTGCCCTAGACGATTGTCTCACCGCGCTCTGCTTGGCAGTCTCGGAACTCAACCCCCGCACCCGCGCCTGCGTGCTCCTCGCCGATGCCGCGCGCAAGACGTTCGTCCGCGCCGTGGCGCCCGATCTCCCCGGCGAATTTTCCGAAGGGATCAAGGGCGCGCCCATTGGTGAGAACGCCATCGGCACCTGCGGCGCGGCCGTGTTCAGCGGGCAGGTCGTCACCTGCACGGATATCGCCAGGAGCGGGGCCTGGGCGCTGGCGTGGCGGGAATTGTGCCTCGCACACGGCATTCGCGCGTGCAGTTCCGCGCCGGTGCTGGATGCCGATGGCCTGGCCTTTGCCTCGGTCGTCCTCTGCCTCGACGAGCCCCGCGAACCCAACGAGTGGGAACACCGTCTCATCGCTTTCGGCACCCACATAGCCAGCGTCGCCCTGGAACGCGAACGCGCCAGCCGCGCCCTCCGCGAAGCCAAGGACACCGCGGAGTCGGCCAATCGCAGCAAAGACCGTTTCCTCGCAGTACTCAGCCACGAACTACGCACGCCGCTCACCCCGGTGCTCATGGCGGTCGGCGCCCTGGAGGAGGACCTCACTCTCGACCCGGAGATTCGCGAGGATCTCGCGATGATGAAGCGCAACATCGAGCTGGAAACGAAATTGATCGACGACCTGCTCGACCTCAGCCGCGTCACCAGCGGCAAGCTTCCCTTGCACATCGAACCCGTCGATCTCGACCAGGTCGTGCGCCACGTCTGCGAAATCTGCGAGACCCAACTCACGGAACAGCGGGTCCGCCTCGAACTCGACCTGCAGGCTCAGGGTGGATTGGTCGCCGCGGATGCCGCACGGCTCCAACAGGTCCTGTGGAACGTGGTCAAAAACGCGATCAAATTCACCAGCAGCCAGGGCACCGTGCACGTCGCGACGGCGCGGCTCGATGAGGATCGTTTTGCGATCCGTGTGCGCGACCAGGGCATCGGCATTCCGCCCGACGTGCTGCCGCGGATTTTCGATGCCTTCGAGCAGGGCGATGCCCGCATTACCCGGCAGTTTGGCGGGCTCGGCCTGGGGTTGGCCATCAGCAAGGCGCTGGTCGATCTCCATCGCGGCAGCATCCGCGCCGAGAGTCCCGGCGTCGGTCAGGGCGCAACCTTCACCATCGAACTGCCCGTGGCCGCACCCGTCACCCAACGCCCCGTCACTGCCGCCACACCCGAGGAGCCTGGAGAAAAGGCTGGTCTCCGTCTGCTGCTCGTGGAGGACAACCAGGACACCGCGCGCACCCTCGCCCGGTTGCTGCGCCATGCCGGCTTTGCGGTGACCGTCGCGTCGGATATCGCCAGCGCCAGCGCGGCTGCCGATCACGAATCATTCGACTTGCTGGTCAGCGATCTCGGTCTGCCCGACGGCACCGGCTACGACGTCATGCGCGCGATCCGAAAAAAATGCAATTGTCCCGCGATCGCCATGAGCGGCTACGGCATGGAGGAGGATCAACGCCGCAGCGAAGCAGGCTTCAGCGAGCACCTCGTCAAACCGATCGACCTTCCCCAGTTGCTCGCCGCCATCCGCCGCGTGACGGAAGGCCGACTAAGTCACACAGGCTGAACTGGCCACAACCCTGCAAAGCAAACGACAGATTTACCGCAGAGGAAGTGTGAAAGGGCCACAGAGGGAATGATCGAAAAGGCATGGTGCATTTGGGCAAAATTCCGCCGTCGATTTGTGGCGTGAAATCGACGGAGATCCAGCGGAGACGTGTGCAACGCATCACATTCCCTCTGCGGCCCCTCTCACACTTCCTCAGCCCCTTTGCGGTAAATCTGTCGGCCTGTTTTGCAAAGTTGCGGCTGTCCTGATCCCCCAATCGAATTCTCCTTTCAACCCACGCGGTGCTGGGCCAAAATTCCACACGCTCGCCATCACGGGATGCGAGTGGTTTTGCCATGAATGAATCTCCTCTTCCGTCGCCGCTGAAATCGCGTCCGCAGATTCATCCGCTCGTTTGGCTTGGAGCCGCCCTCGTTCTCATCGCACTCGTGGCATGGATGGTCATCGGTGGCCAGATGGTTCATCCCAAACACGCCGTCGCCCAGACGACCCCCACGCCCGCGCCTTCGAAGTTACCCCCCGTCGAACTCACGGCCTCCGCTCCCGCCCTGCCATCCGAGAAATCGCTCGCCCTGGGCCCGATCACTTCCGAGGACGTTGCCGACGACAATTCTTCCACCAGCTTCGTCCTCCACATTCCGATCAAGGCGCTGCCCGGTGCGCAGATCGACGCCAAAGCTCTCGTCATTCATGTGCTTTTCTACGACCTCGTCGACGGCACGAGGGTGGCCCCGACCACCGCCAACGTCAGCTCGCGCTGGGCGACGCCGCCGCCCGATTGGGAGAAATCCGATACCCAGCGGCTCGATGTGAGCTATCGACTGCCAAAAGTGGACCCTCACCTCGATCCTCCTCCTGAGGGTAATCACCGCTTTTACGGTTACCTCGTCCGCGTTTACTACCGGAATCATCTTCAGGACACCACCGCCACGCCCGAGCGACTCGCCCAGAACTACCCTTCTCCGGCGATTCTTCCTGCGGCCCCCAAAGACCAGGAGCCAAGCGAACCGTCATCCTTCAATATCTCCACGCCCAAGCCGCCGAACTCACCAGGCACCACCCCCGCCCCTACTCCCGGCGCCTACGCCGGCTCGCCGATGCTCGATCTTTTCCCCGTCAAGGTGGACAAGATCGCCGACGCAAACGCCACCAAACATTTGCTCCTGCACATTCCGATCAAAGCCAAACGCGGGAGCCCGATCGAGGTCAAGGATGTCGTCATTCACGTCCTCTTCTACGACATCGTGGATGCCAAAAAGGTCGTCCAGACCAATGCCGAAGTGAAGACTCGCTGGGCGACGACGCCAGTGGATTGGATTCAATCGGAAGTCGAGGAACTCGAAGCGGAATATATCCTGCCCAAGTCGAACACCAATGGCGCGCCGCCCTCCGAAGCTCACGACTACTACGGCTACATCGTGCGCGTCTACTACAAGGGTAACTTGCAGGCGGCCAGCGCCGACCCGGAGCGCCTCGCCCAGGAATATCCTCCGCCGCCCACGATCACTGAGGGCACGAGTTCGGCAATACCAGCCTCGAAAGCCGTCGTCGTTTCCACCGCGGGCGCGTCGTCCCCGGCGGAAGATACAAAATCGGCGGTTTCCTCCAAGCCGGAGGCGCCTGCCACGAATTCCTCTCCACCTGGCGCCGCCGACGGGACCCCGCAGGATTTCGCGACTCATGCTCGCAAAATGCGCGAAGATGCCATCGAGAACATGGAACCGAAAGTCACCGCCCCCACGACGCGGACGCTGGCTGCGAGCGGGAGATATCCATGGAAAACGCAGATCGTCACTACGATGTTTGCCGTGGGCTACGGCAAAAAAGGCCACGTGCACAAAGCCAGCGTCTGGGACCCTCAATGGCTGAGCCATTACGGAGGAATTGATAGCCCCAATCCGGCAAAGCGGCATAACTTCATCTCCACCGATTTCGTCCCGCGGGAAAATCCATTCTATATCGCCCTGCCTTACAATGATGTGGCCGAAGGCGCGACCAAACCGGAGGCCAAGATCGTCATTCCCTGGTTCAAGGCGGTCACCGAAAAGGGTAACTGGACCGAAGGCCAAACCATCTGCCGGCATCGCTGGCTCGCAATTCGCAGCGCTGCGGGCCGCGTGTGTTATGCCCAGTGGAGCGATAGCGGCCCATTTACGACCGACCATTGGCAATATGTCTTCGGCAACGAAAAGCCACGCCCCAATCCCGATGGCGGCGCGGGACTTCAAGTATCTCCCGCCGTCCGCGATTACCTGGAGTTATCTAACGTTGATGTTACTGACTGGAAGTTTGTCGAAGCTCAGGACGTGCCGGATGGACCGTGGAAAACTTATGGGGAACATGGAGCCCACGCTCCGAGCAGCCGCGGTCACGGACCGATCCTCATGGCCGGGGCACCCAGCTCCCGCGGATGAAATTTTCATCCACTTAACAGTCCGCCCCTTGACGCCTTCCCGAATCTGCGTACCGCAGTCTTGTGACGGCATCACTCCCCTCCACTCGCAAACAGGTGGACTACAATGTCCACCTCTGGCACACCGCTTATCAGTCTACGTGGGATGCAATCATCGACCGGATGAATTTTTCCATTGGTGTGGCGGTCAGTGTTTTCACGGTGGTCCTTGGTCTCTCCTGGCTAATGTTATCCGGCGGGAGCTCGTCTCCTGCATTGGCCGCCTTTCTCCTCGCGTTCGTCGCCCTGGCGCTTTGTTATACGGCTGCGCTGCTGGCCCACCTGGGTTACTACACGCCGCGGAAGTTACTCTTCGAGAAGCAGAAGCAACTCCTCGAGGAACGGTCCCGTTTCGGCACCGCGATTACCGCTCTGGAAACCCGTTTGCTTTCCGAATCGACCGATCGCGTCGCAGCGTCCCTCGACAAGCTGCTCGCGCTTCTCAAGGCGCGCCATTTCACCCATCCCATTGCGGGACTTTACGAAGCCGGAGTCGCCGAACTCGAACCGCCGGAACTCGACGATCTCTGCCGACAATTGACCAAGCGCCAGATCGCGCATCCTTTTGCTGACGTCCCGGGCGGTGCGGAATACTGGATGTGGCTCCTGCAGAGTTCCGTGGAACGCGGCGTGCGCCTGAGCACCCAGAAGGATGTCGTCGACTACCACGAAGCCGTGCAACTCGAACTTGCCCAAGACGAAACGGACACGACCACGCCGCCACCGGCGCACCCCGAAATAAAGCCCGCATCGACACCGGTGCAGGCACCGGCGCCGACTTCGGCTGCCACCAGCGTTCCAGCGCCTGGGCCAAAGCCTGCATCCTCCACGTCGCCGAAAGCCAAGGCCAAAGCTGCGGCCACACCGTAATTCCTAAGCGGAGAGCAGTTACTCCGGTGGTCCGGAATTCGGTGGCGCGGCGGCGTTATCCGGCGCGGGCGTTTCCTTCGAACGCGCTGTCGGCGAAGCCGCGGGAGCGGCCCCTTTGGCGCCGTGCACCGGGACGATCTTGGTAATCGCCTCCAAGGCTTTCGCACGGGATTTCAACAAGTCGGCTTCGCGCGCCTTGTACGCCACACTGGCATTCTCAAACCGGATTTTATCCGCAGCCTGTTCCCGATCCAGCCACAACCGAACTCCCACCAAGGTCAGGAGCAGCACGAGCGAAATCGCAAAGAAAACTTTCATCGTAACGCCTCGCTGCGCCGGTCATCCGTCACCAACGAAAACCGTCGGGCGGCAAAGGAACACCTCCCGTCACCATCCACACCGGTCCATCGGATGCTGGTTCTGCGAACGATCAAACCGCACGCGAATTCTTCGTCAAGGGGGCACAAAACGGTCATCACCTTCCCCCCTAGCGCATCCTGCCGAGGAATGCACGTGCGAATCGCCCCCTTCCCTCGCTCTTTGCAAATTCGATTTGCGGCCTTTGCCCCCGCCTCGCATCTTTCCCCTCCAGCAATCGCCCTCGAAAGTTGAAAACTCTCTACGTCATCTTCATCGCTGCTTCCGCCGTCTTCCTTGTCTTGAGCCCGATTGGGCTGTTGATCGGCATTTCCATTCACGACCTGCAATCGGACGTGCAAAAACGCCAGGCGGAACTGCTGACGATTGAAGAAAAAATCGAAGAGCAAAAGCAAACCCTCCAGACGCTCGCGGATAAAAAGGAGGCGCAGGAGAAAGACATCTTTGCCCTTCGCAAAGATCTCCGAACCCAGCAGGAAGTCCTCCAGGCGCAGCAAGTCCAGATCGACAAAGGCAATGCCCTCAGCCAGCAACTCTGGCCCAGCCTGCTGCGGGATATGGCGGCGTCCGCCATGACCAATGAAAGGATGAAGAGCCTGCTCGTCTCTCATGGTTACAAGTAACTCGAGTCACTGCCGATGAATCCGCCCATCAATCCCCCAGCCGCTCGCGCCAACTCCCCCCTCGGCTGGCTGCTCGCCGCTGTTGCCGTCGGTCTCGCCCTGCTGGCCAGCACGCTGGTCTTTGCCCTCGACGTGCAAAGGACCGTCTTGCAAGACCGCCAGGCCCAACTCGTCCGCGCTTACTCCCTGCGCGAAGCGGAAAGCAAGCGCCTTGCCGCCTCCACGGTCACCGCGGAATCCGAACTCGACCGGCTCAATCAGACTTATGAAGACGGCAAATCAGATCTCACTCGCGTGACCGAAGCCCGCAGCAAACGCGAGCCGCTCGTCGAACAGTCCACCAGCCTGCAAGTCAAGGTCGAGTCCGTGATCGTGGATCTCGTCACCCTCGCCAAGAGCGACCGCGATGCGCAAATGATCGTCACACGCTACCATATTCACCAGGACGCATCGGGACTGCCAGTGAGCGATCCCGCGGAGAAGAAATAGGATGCTTGCAAATGAAACTGCATCTTGATTGAGGCAACGCACTTGCTTCACAAATAAGCTGCGGAATGGCTCAAACTTGTCCTGGCGGCGGATGCCTGCGGAGTCTCCGTTCAAATGATCGAATGATCTGGTGCTCAGGACTGTTCAGCGCCAGCGCATCGATGGTCGCTCGCCCGGTCGCGGTGATTCCAGCCACTTGTAATCCCATCCATCGAAAATGCTGATTCCAAACCTGCTTGCGAGGATTGTATAAACGGGTCGGTGCGCCGGTTTCTGGATCGGGCGCCGCCTCGCGAGCTCCTTTGCGAAGGGAGCAGTGAATGCAGGCGAGCGCCAGGTTTGTCCATACTGTCGGCCCACCCGCGATTTCGGGCACTACATGATCGACATGAAATGTAGCGGCCTGTCCCAGTTGCGATAGGCCGCAATATTCGCAACGATTTTTGGCCCGCGCGACGATTCGTCGGCGAAGATCTCGGGAAATACTCAAACGGTTACTTCACTGCTTTGACCTGCGCGCCGAGTTTCAAAATCGACAGCATCGAGGCCATTTCCGTCAGCGCCTCTGCCTCCCTCTTTTCCGCCGCCGAGAGTTTGCCTTTGCGGGATTGCTCATCCAGGAGAAAGTGCAACCGATCGTTCAACGCCTTCGGAAAACGCAATTTCGCCAGCTTGGCGGGCATCGGAATGGTCAACTGGACAATCGGCTCCATACTGTTGGCAGGCTAGCGCAGCGCTTCGTGAATCGCAATCCATCATTGCCACCTGGAATACGCCCACCCACACGTCGAAAAGCGATGCTTCGAATATGAAAGCGTCCATCGTCGTGTCGGCGTTGGTTCTGATCTGCGGGTCGGTGAATGCACAGGAAGCCAGCTCAGTTCGTCTGCGGAGACTTCCGCGCGACGTTCACCGGGCGCGACTCGTCCATGCCCGCCATCACATCAACCCGACGACCGCCTCAGGGCCGGACCTGAGCGCTGCCGTCAAGACCGAGGAAGCTGACGAACAGCGCTTTCAGACTGCCATGGAAAAGGCCAAAGCGGAGCCACGCTTGCAGGAATTGAAGGCGAAAGCCGACAACGCCCTCTCCGACGAGGAAGCCCGGAAAACAGCCGTCGCCTATAACCGCGCGCTGTTTCGCCGGATCCGGGAAATCGATGGCTCTGTCACCGATCGCGCCAATGCGATCGAGGAAGCCATCCTTCGGCGGATTGAGGAGTAAGGGTGTTTCTGCAAGGCGGGAAACGAGGTCGCACTCGCGGTCTCCAGAGATGCTCGCTCGCCGGTGGTTGGGATGCCCTCCACAGCACTCCCCTCCCGCGCTGATCCGTTGAACCCAGCCTTGCCCAACCGCCGGGAATCAACGAAGGTACGGTCCCCCCACTTTCCGCCCGCTTTCGTCCATGAGTTCCGAAAACGCTCCCCCCGCCTGCGCCCCCCAACCGAGTCCGGCAGCCGACGCCCCGCCGCGCCATGAACAGTTGCAGCTCGAGCTCGCCCTGGCGGCCGCGCGCATGGGTACTTGGGATTGGGAAATCGTCTCCGAAAAGTGGACTTGGGACCGCCAGATGCACCTGCTCTTCGGGCTCGAACCCGGCACCTTTGGCGGGCGCGACGTCGACTTTCTCGATCTTCTCCATGCCGCGGACCGCGCCCGCGTGGCCAGCGAACTCGTCACCGCCCTGGACCGTTGTGCGGAGTTCGACGGGGAGTTCCACGTCACCTGGCCTTCCGATTACTCGCAACACATCCTGCGAACGCGCGCCCAAGTCACTTGCGACGCAGATGGCAACCCCACACGCATGGTCGGTGTGACTTGGGACGTCACCGAGCGGCGCCATACGGAAGCCGACCTCGAACGCAAACGTTCTCTGCTCGATGCCTTGATGGAGCATCTGCCCGACAAGATTTACTTCAAGGACATTGAGAGCCGCTTCATTTTTGCCAATAAATCCAAGCTCGAACAACACGGCTTGCAGGAAATCCACGATATTCTCGGGAAGACCGACCTCGATTTCTTTCGCGAAGATCGCGCCCGCCAAGCCATGGCCGACGAGCTCAAGATGATGACCACGGGAAAGTCGATCGTCGACAAGGAGGAAAAGAACGTCTGGGGCGATGGACACGTCACGTGGGTTTCCAGCACGAAGATGCCCCTGCGCGATTCCGAGGGTAACATCATCGGCACCTTCGGTCTCTCCCGCGATATTACCAAGCGCAAGGAAGCCGAGGCCGAACTGGCCCGCGTGGCCCAGGAACTTCGCACCCGCAACGCCATGCTCGAGGAGGACCTCAAGATGGCGCGCGAACTCCAGAGTGCCATGTTGCCGCAGCGCTATCCCAGCTTCGCCGCGGGCGCCGGCGAAGGCGGCGGCCAGGTGCGCTTCCACCATTACTTCACGCCGTCCATGTCCGTGAGCGGTGACTTCTTCAACGTGTGCAAGATTTCCGACACCCAGGCCGGCATCTTCATCTGCGATGTCATGGGGCACGGCGTGCGCGCCGCTCTCGTCGCAGCCATGATGCACACCCTGCTCGGCGAAGCCGGCGCGCAACTCCAGGATCCCGCCGCCTTGCTCACCCACTTGAACCGCGCCTTGCGCGATACCTTGAAGAGTTCGTTCGTGCCGATGTTCGCCACGGCGTTCTACGTCGTCGTGGATCTCCACGCCGGCGAACTGCGCTACGCCAACGCCGGCCATCCCTGTCCGTTGCTCGTCGCCGGCGACGCCCTCGCCAGCACCACGCCTTCGAAACTCAATGGCCACAAGCCCGGCCCCGTCCTCGGCCTCTTCGACCAGGCGCAATATCTGAATTCCAGCCAACGCCTCGCTCCGCGCGACGTGCTCCTGCTCTTCACCGACGGCCTCTTCGAAGTCGAAGGTCCGCAGGGCGAAATCTACGACTATCATCAACTCCAGCGGGCCATCGGCGAACGCAGCCGACTTCCCACTGCCGAACTCTGCAGCGGCTTGATCGACGAGATCCAGCAATTCTCCGCCCGGAAAGAGTTCAATGACGATGTCTGCCTCGTCGCGATGGAGGTGGAAGAACTGGTGGGCGCCACCAACGGAGCGGCGGCGTCTTAATCTTAATCCTACTCTTAATCTTAATCCTCCGAGTTTCGGGCTGAAGTTACTTCGCGAACTCGATGATCAGCGCACAGATCACCGAGATCATCACCAAGACCACGCTCACGCCGTAAAGGCTTCGCGCCGCGCCCAGCCCCGATTCTTTCGCCGGTTTCGTAGCCAGAAGTGGAGTCACTCCAAAACCCAGCGACGCGACGGAAAGCGGCACGACCACCAGCAGATCGATTCCCCGCCAGTGGCCCTGTCCTTGGAATCCCCAGGCCGCCAGGAACGCCACGCACAGGGCAAACGCCGTCGCCGAAGCGGAACAAAGACCGTCAACAGAGCCATTGGGATATTCCATGGAGAAGAAGGGGCGCGACGGAAGCGATGCTATGCAGGTCAGCAGCCCGACACCAGACCCGATTTTCTTTGCACTGCTATTTCGCCTGCCTGTGAGGATTTCTTTCGCGTTCGTGGACACCCTTTGACGAATTTTTCCTCTGCGGCCCTCTCTCGAACCTCTGCACCTCTGCGTTTTTCCGTGCCTGTCGCCTTGGGTTACGGCTTCGCCGCCTTGCGCCCCCTCGCGCTCAACCGGTTTTTCGCCTCTGAATCTACAACAGGTCGTTGGCCACAGCTGCAGAGAGCGCGTAGCTACTGGTTTCAGCGTCCACACCCTCTCCCGATTTGAGAAAGGCCAGCGCGGTCCGGGACCTCGTCGACGCCTGAGCCGGGCAAGTGGCATTACGAGCAAACTATCTCCGAAACTCCGCCGCCGCTTCTTCTTCGTCCAACCATCGCACCTCACTCACCCCGAAGACACGACAGATGGATTCCTGAAGTAACTTCAGGCAATCGTCCGGCACCTCGAAAAGCGCTTCGCGATTCCCGTGAAGAGCACCCATGATACCGTCCACCCGCGTCATGCACACGCGCCAGAGCGTGGCTTTCCGAACGTCGACATTTCCCTCGAGAAATATCTGGAATTTGTCGTTCTCAAAATCGAAATCAAAATACCAGGAGGCATGGTTATAGTCTTTGTTCTCCAGCTTTTTGCGCGAAGCGACGGCGCGCCCGGTGGCCAGCAAATCATCGAGCAGTGCCTGCGCCACGTGCTTTCCAGGAGGCGGATTCGCTTTGTTTCCGCCCGAGCGTTCGACCGGGAATCGCGGAGAGTCGATCAGTGTGGAGGTAGCTTTCATCGGACGTCAGATTGGATGGTGTTTTCCCTGCCGAGTTTCGGAGGTCACAGCGAAGCCGTTGTCGCCAGTTTCTCCCGGAGAAATTGCACACATCCCGGCACCAGCGTCTCGCTCAAGCCATGCAGTAACAGCGGACCATCGAAATGATATTGTCGTAACAGCCCGAGATAGCGGTCGTAATCGAGCAACCCATGCCCGGCCGCTTCGTGGCCGGCTTCGCCATCGCGGCTCAAATCCTTGGCATGAGCGACGATGATATCCCGCCCCACGAGCGCGAAGGCGTCTTCCAGCACTTCTTTCATTCGCGGCAAATCGCCGGCGTGAAAGAGGTTCGCGCCGTCCATGGTTATTTTCAAATACGGGGAACCGATCTCATCCAATAACTGGCGCGCCTTTTCCGCGGAGTCGACAATGTTCGTCACTTCGGGTTCGAGCGCGAGAGTGACATTTGCTCCCCCCGCGATGCGAATGGCCTCACCCACACAGCCGCTCATGTCGCGCCAGGCCCCGGGTGTTCCATTGTCCGGATGATGTCCCCACATGTTTTCGGAATTGCGTGTCCCGATGCAGATGGCGATGACCGCCGTGCCCAGTGGGGCACACGCATCCGCGATTCGTTGCAATCGCCGCAAGCCGGCGCGGCGAAACTCCGGATCCGGATGACTCATATTGAAGGTGCCTTGCACCGAAGCGATTCCGAGTCCACGTGCCGCCGCCGCATCGTGCACCCGTTCCGCCAGGCCGGCGGGAATTTCGTCGGGCATCGGAGGCAGACCCGCGCTCTCCAGGTTGAGCTGGATGCACTCCAACCCAGCCGTGGCCACGGCATTGAACACCGCCTCCAAAGAAGGGCGGGAGAAAACTTTGCTGAGAACGCCGATACGCATGACCACTCTCTTATGAAGCAAGGCCCGCGGTGAATCAATCGGGGAGCGGCGACTTCCGAGTCGCCGAAATGTTTTTGAATTCCCTGTCCCAAACGCCGCCGTCCGTTCGTCGTCTCTATGAACCCAATGAACGACGAAGCACCTGTTCGCCGTTCGCCAATCGAAATCCTCATTACCATGAAAACGCCAACCGCAGATTCCGATCAAACCGCCGGCAATCTCACGCACAAGGTGGTCAGTCGCGATGCATGGCTCGCCGCCCGGCAAGCCCTCCTCGCCAAAGAAAAGGAGCAGACCCGCGCCGGGGATGCCCTCGCCGCCGAACGCCGCCAGTTGCCTTGGGTGAAAGTGGAGAAAGATTACCTCTTCGATTCTCCGCAAGGCCGGGTGCGGCTCGCCGACCTCTTCCACGGGCGCAGCCAGCTAGTCATTTACCATTTCATGTTCGGGCCGGAGTGGGAGGAGGGTTGCAAGAGTTGCTCGTTCGTGATCGACCATTTGAACGGCCTGCCCGTGCACCTGGCGGCGCGCGATGTCACGCTGGTTGCCGTCTCGGGGGCGCCGCTGCCAAAACTCCAGGCGTTCAAAGCGCGGATGGGCTGGCGGGTTCCGTGGGTCTCTTCCTTGGGAAGCGAATTCAACCACGACTTCGCCGTCACCTTCACGCCGGAGGAACTCGAGAGCGGCCAAAAGCTTTATAACTTCGGAACGAGGGCGCCTTACTCCGATGAAAATCCTGGGATGAGCACCTTCTATCGCAACTCCGCCGGCGATATCTTCCACACTTACTCCACTTACGCCCGCGGTCTCGAACCGCTTCTCATGTCTTACTTCATTCTCGACCGGGTGGCCAGGGGACGGGACGAAGATGCATTGGACTTCCCGATGGCCTGGGTGCGGCATCATGATCGCTACAGCACTGAAGCTACGGCTGCGGCGGAAAGTGGCTGCTGCTCGACCAGGGAGGTCCACTCGTGAACGCCGCCCACTGCTGCCGTGCGGCGGATCCAAATTCGAACCGCGTGAACGCCACGTTCACGCGGCTTCGCCGGAGCGGAGATTCCGCCGGCTGGATCGTTCCGATTGCCACGCTGTTCCTCATGCCAAAGTGCCCGATGTGCATCGCGGCTTATGTCGCGATCATCAGCGGCGTCGGCGTTTCCATGGCCGCCGCTGCCTATTTGCGGTCCGGTATCCTGTTGGCCTGCGCCGTCTGGCTGCTCTGGCTGGCGGCGAGATGCGTGGCGGCCCGGCGTCGAGCTTAGTGGTCCCCGGTATCCCCAGCTTTGGTTACCGTTTCGATCGCCTCGTCGATCTTATGCGCCGCCTTTTCCTTATCCCCACCCTGGAGATATTGCAGGGCCTGTTCGGTGAGCTGGCGGGCAATCGGCTGGTAGGTGCCTTTGTTGTGAATGGCGTGGGAAAGGGCGGTCCGCGCGGCCTCCAGTTCGGTGAGCGCGGCGGTCGCATCCGTGCCGACCTTGTCCTTGGCGGCATTGAGATGCCGGAGCGCGGTGTTGATGCGCGGCTGGCCGGGGAAAGGCGGCGGATCCTTGGCTTCGAGCGAGGGGCCGGCCAGGACCAGGACAACAGCAAGCAAGACGATGATGAGTGAGGGCAGTTTCATGGGATGGGAACGTGACAGACGTTTGGCTGCGCGGGACGGCACCGGCACGCACCCAGGCACCGAATGGCGCCAGAGCATCCAGCGAAAAGACAAACACCGCGCATGCGGATTCTTCTCTCACCATCGATGCTCCACTGGCGAGCATAATCTGGGCGTCTGATTGCCGCGTCACTGGGGCACCGAGCCGACCGCCATCCCGTGCCGGCGTGGCTGCGTTGCCTACTGGGTTGGCTTATTGTTTTGAAATGACGTCGATGGCCCAATCGAAGTCGATGGGACCACCGGTATGGTGCGGTAATAGGTTCGCGCCGGGCGCGCAGGTTCTTCCAAAGGATTGGCCCAAGCCTGTTGCACCACGACTGGAGCTGGCGCGGGAGTCTCAGCGGGCGTATCGAGCATCCGGCTGAATGACCATTTCGGCGCCTCGAGCATGTTCCCGCAAACCTCCACACGAAGATTTCGGGTGAGAAACATAATCGATGCAAGAACCACTAGAAGTGGGATAACGATTTTCACGGGAAAATGAGAATTTCCTGATGTCAGTAGAAAGTCAGCAAGTCTTGGACGAAGGCTCGTGTTTGCCGGGGGGGGAATTGTTTTATCCGTTCGCCAGACTTATGCCTGAGGCGTTATGACCCGACGAAGGCAGACCGAGTCAATATCGCTGCCGGACAGGAATACCGAACCAATCGCCTTCATTTTCAACCCCTTTACCTAATTGCCGCTAAATTGTCAATATTGAAACGACAGCGAAAAAAAGCGATTTTTCGTCCTCTGCGTGCTTCTGGGTATTGCCAGGTCAATCGGCAGCCTTCCTGGCTGGCAGGAACGGTGCCGGGGATTGGCCGCGCGACTTTCCATTGCGGCCACGCCACAGCGCTTTGCGAGTTGCGAGTTGCCACTCGCAAAGGGCGAAAGTGATATCAACCGATGAAGCCCGGGCAGATTTCCCGGGGGTTCTTTCCGCTATGAAGACGCAGGGCGCGGGCGCTCGAAGAGGCTCGAGTTACAGCTCGGCCACGGTCTTCTTCGTCGTGGTCTTGGATTTCTTCGGATGCTTCGGTTGAGCCTGGTCGGAAACGGAGGCGGTGAAATCAAACGTCGGATTGCCGCTCAGGGAGCCGACGCGGGTATTACCATACCACATTTTCACCGGCACTTCGCCCGGACCGGTCGCCTGGAAAACCCACTTCTCCTGGCCACGGCCGACGTTATCGGCTGGTGGAATGTATTCCTGGGAGACGAGCTTGAGGACGGAGTCATCGGGAATCTCGGCCAGGCGCCAGGTGTAACCATCCTGATCAGCCGCGCCGAGAGTCAGTGTGACCTGACCGGCGCGCGGTATGGCGACGACCTCGCCGTTCTGGCTTTCGGTGAGATTGGAGGCATCGGTTTCCGGACCGGCTGCCACCGGGGCAGGCAGGGCACTGTTGGCGCCCAGTTTCTGTCCGTGTGGAGCGGTGCACGCCGCGGCACCGATGACAAAGCAACCAAAGACGAGCAATGGAGCCTTCATAAGGTATTAAGGTAATTCATGGGTGTGCGCATCGTTGAAAGAAGCGCACCTGCAATGTCAAGTCGCATCTCGCGGTTTGCATGGATGCACGAAAAATCCGCTGATTCAGCTCTCAAGCTTTGGCGAAGAGGGGCATGACCGGCTGGCCTTTGCCGTCCTTGGTGACATAGAACGGCCGTTCTTCGATGGTATAACTGAGCTTGGGCGACATGCCGACGGCGCGGAAGATCGAGGCGTGCAAATCGGAGATACTCACCTTGTCGCGCACTGCCTTGCACGGACGCTCGTCGGCGGTGGCGCCGTGGACGTAGCCGCGCTTCATTCCCCCGCCCCAGAGCAGGACCGAACCAGCCTCGGTGAAGTGGCGGTGCATCCCGTAGTATTTGAGTTCGTCGATGCGATCCGGGACGCGGGCCTGGGTCCGAACTTGGGCGCCTTCCTTGCCTTCGATCAACATGTCGCGGGAGAATTCGCTGGCCAGGACGATGAGCGTGCGGTCGAGCAGGCCGCGCTCTTCGAGGTCGCGGATGAGTTGAGCGATGGGCGCATCGATCATCTTCTTCATGTTGACGAGGCGGGTGTGGCCATTTTCATGCGTGTCCCAATTGAGGAAGGGAATGTACTCGGTGGTCACTTCGATGAAACGTGCGCCGGCTTCCACGAGCCGCCGGGCGAGGAGACATCCGAGCCCGAAGCGGCCGATGGTGCCGGCCTCGTAATCGCCATCACGGTCCTGCTTGGCGGAGTCGATCTTCGACGCATCGAAACCGGCGGGAACGTATTTGGCCAGGCTCTTGGGCGGTTCGAGGGTGAGGTCGAAGGCCTTGGCCGCGGGCGAGCTGAGCAGGCGGTGAGCGTTGTCCATCGAGCGCAGGAACGACTCGCGCTGGTATTCGCTGCCGACCTGTCCGATGGGGCTGGCGTCGAGCAGCCGGCGATAAAAGCGGTCGCGATTTTCAAAACGACCGGGGGTCATCCCGGCGGGCGGCTGGACGGCCCGGGCGGCTTCGTGGGGATAGGGAATGTTGAACGGGCCGGACTCGCTGCCGAGGAAGCCCGCGGTGGTGAAGGACTTGAGTTCCTCGCCTTCGCCGAGATCGAACCGCTGGCCGATATTGATGAAGGGCGGCACCGCCGGATCGCGCGGACCGAGGGCTTTGGCGATGAATGCCCCGAGGTGCGGCGCGGCCACGGTCTGCGGCGGGACGTAGCCGGTGTGCCAGTTGAACTGGTGGCGCGAGTGCAGGATGAAGCCGAGGTCCTCGGCAATGGCGGTGCGGATGAGCGTGCCGCGATCCATGACCGAGGCCATTTGTTCGAGACCTTCGGAGAATTGCACGCCGTCGACGGCGGTGGGGATGCTCGGGAAGGTGGAGAGCACGCCCTTCGAGTCCATGCCCTTTTCGAAAGGCGCGTAGCGTTTCGGATCGAAGGTCTCGGTGTGGGCCATGCCGCCGGCCATCCAAAGGACGATCACGCAATCGGCGGTTGGGATGATCTTCTCCTCCGGCTCGGCGAAAAGGCGCGGGGCGCCGGCGGCAAGCGCGCCGAGGGTGGCGGCGGAGGCGGTCTTGAGGAAGTCGCGACGGGTGTGGGTGGGGGGCATGGCAGTGCTTAGTGCTTAGTGCTTAGTGCTTAGTAATCAGTAATCAGTGGTTAGTGATCGGTATTTCGCGCTGCCTGGTTTCTTGAAGGGGCTGGGGGGGTGATTCGTTGGTTCAGTTTGGTGGTGCTCATGAGCTTCACCGCAGGTCGTCCGGCAATTCGTCGCCAGGCTCGGGCGGAGCTGGCGGAAGCTTGGCCATGATTCGGTCAAAGTCGGCCCGCGAGCCGAGGGCCGCTTCACGCCGGAGGAAGCCTTCGGACATTACCGCCGAAAGCTTTTCGGCAGCCGCGCTCGCGACGAACTGTTCGACAGTCATCCCTTCGCGTTGTGCGAGCTCGCGGAGTTGTCCGTGCCACGATTCGGGAAGTTGTATCGTCAGTTGCGTCATTTTCGAAGGAGGCGAAGGAAATCAATGGGGGTAATGGATTCTACCCCGAGTTCCTTACTTTTGCGAAGGTCTTTCACGTTGTGGGTAATGACATGCGAGGCACCGGCGGCGACGGCCAGTTCGAGCAGGTGATCGTCCTTTGGGTCGGGAAGAAATGGACGCCAGAGAAAATAGATGGGCTGTTCTTGCGACACGGAAGCGATAAAGCGGCAAAAGGCCAGAATGTCCTGCGTTGTCAGCACGTTCGGCACCATGCCAACTCGGAGAAGCACATCCCGATATTCGCAATAGAGCGGGACCGAGAGGACTGGCGTCCATCGTGGGGACGGTAATTGTCCCAGCAATCGCGCCGAAGCACCCAGCGGTGAACGCAGCCCCGCCACGAGGACATTTGTGTCCAGAACCACTCGCATGTCTTAGTTGATCAATTGAAACTCGGGGAAATTGACGAGGGCCCAGAGGAAATCGGCGACGCCGTGGGGGGTGGCGGGTTGGCCGAGCATTTCGGTGGCGATGGCGCGCTCGGGGGCGGTGGGGAGGCGGCTGAGGGTGAGTTGGTAGATGTGGTCGAGCCAGGCGTTCGGGTCGCGCGCGGCTGCGGGAGCGAGTTTCGCGGCGGCTTTTTCCAGGCGCGTGTCGAGGGTGGCGCCGTTGGTGAGTTCGAGGGCTTGGAGGGTTGTCGCGGTGGTCGAGCGCTCGGGGATGACGACTTCGCGATTCGGGCGGTCGAGGGCGACCTGCAAGGGGTCGGCGGCGAGAAGCGCGGCGCGGATGCGCCCGGGCTGGGCCACGGTACTGATGATGGGGATGAGCTGCGGGCCGAGGATGACGGGACGATTGGCAAAATCCTGGCGGTGCACCGGCTCGAGCGACGGGCCTTCGTCAATCGGCGTGACGCCCTCGGGCAAAGGCTTCGCCAAGGCCCAATCGGTATCCTGATATTCCGGCGCGCCCCAGCGGCCGACGGGCGCGCGGCGGACGCGCCAGGTGGCGTCGGTGGTGATTTGTTGCGGCGCACCGCCGCCGGCGGGGACGAGCCGCGCGTAGAAGGCGATGCCGCTGAGCGGATTCAAGTGGGTGAGCGACGCGGGATACTTCCCGCGCTCGATGTCGTTCATCTGCTTCTCGGTATGGCTGGAAACATCGACGACGATGACGTTGTCCCCGGTCTTGAGCAGCGGTTGGATATCGAGGAGGGCGATGCGGTTGTTGCGAAAGCCGTCGCGCTGTTTGGGCTTGGCTTCGCGGCCATTGACCTGCACCTGCCAGCTTTGGCTGGCGAGGACGGCGGCATAGGCTTCGGCGGGGACCGCGGCGAGGTGGAAGACTTTGCGGAAGACGACGCGATGGCGGTCGGTCGCAGGGAGGATGGGACCGGTGGAGGCGGGGTGCGGCTGTTGCGCGGCGACGAGTTGTGCCTGGGCTGCGGTCAAGGCGGCGGCGGCGTGATCGGCTTCGGCTTTCAGCTCATCGGAGACGGTTCCGCCATTCGATTCCGCTTGCTCCACTTTGATGTGCGCAGCGGCGGCTTCCTTTTTGGCGGCATCCAACGCGGAAGTAGCGGCCTTGATCGCGAGGCGTTGCGGGCCGAGTTGCACCGGTTCGTCGGTCCAAATCCATTGCGGGACCTGGAGGCCGGTGACGAGGCCGCCGGCGGTGAAGTCGAATTCCAGCGAATAGGGCAGGCGCGGCCAGTCATCGGCGATGGTGCTGACGGCGTCGGCAAACTGCTCGGCATCGAGGCGGCGAGTAAGCGGGCCGCGGAAGATGTATTCTTCCTTTTCCTTCGGACCTTCGACGGTCGGCGCCTGGTAAGCGCGCGAGGTGGTGATGACTTCGAGGGTGTGTTTGAGGTCGTAACCGTGGGCGACGAAATCCTCAGCCAGCCAGTCGAGCAGATCGCGATTCCAGGCGGGCTTTTCCATGTCGTCGAGCGGCTCGACCAGGCCACGGCCAAAGAGGCGCGCCCAGAGGCGGTTGACGAGGGTGCGCGGGAGCCGGCCATCCTTCGGGCTGGTGATGATCTCGGCGAGCCGCTTGAGGCGGTCGGCGCGCGGGAGCGCCGGATTCAGTCCGCCGATTTCCGGATAGAGGAAACGGGGCGCGGCGGTTTTGCCGGTGGGTTTGTCGCAGTGGACGAGCTCGAGTTTTTCGTCGGTATAGACGGCAGCCATGCCGTAGGCATCGGCCAGCGACCAATCGTTGACGAAGCTGTCGTGGCAACTGGCGCACTTGAGATTCACCCCGAGGAAGACTTGGGAAACATTCTGCGCGGCCTGCATGGGAGGGAGCATCGAGGCGTTGACCGTGCCGCGCCAGATGATGCCGCGGGAGAAGCCTTCGCTGGCGGCGTCGGGGTTGATGAGTTCGGCGACGAAGCGGTTGTAGGGCAGATTGTCGAGGAGCGCGCGATAGAGCCAGCCGCTGATCTGCTTGCGTCCGCCGTCGATGAAACCGGTGCCTTTGTAGTCGTTGCGGAGCAGATCGTTCCAGAAAGTGAGCCAGTGGTCGGCGTAACCGCGTTTGTCGTCGAGCAGACGGCGGACGAGTTGGGCGCGTTTGTCGGGGGCGGAATCGCGGAGAAAGGCGTCGAGCTGTTCCGGTGGGGGGAGCAAGCCGACGAGGTCGAGATAAACGCGGCGGATAAACACGCGGTCCTCGACTGGCGCGGGAAAGGCCACGCCCTTTTGGGCAAAGTAGCCGGCGAGGAGATTGTCGACCGGGTGGACGCTGGGGCGATTGGAAAGAACGACGTCGCGAGGCTGGAGATTCTGCGGCGGCGGCTTGGCGAAGGTGATCCCTTTCGGCCACGACGCGCCTTGATCGATCCAGGCGCGGAGGAGGCCGATTTGTTGGGCGGTCCAGCGGGAGCCTTTCTTGGGCATGACGCTGTCGGGGTCGAGGCCGGCGACGAGTTCGACGATGTTGCTTTTATCGCTATGGCCGAGTTCGGCGGCGGGGCCGGTATCGCCGCCTTTGAGGAAGGCAGCGCGGGTCTCCAGGGAGAAGCCGCCCTTGTCTTTGCCTTTGGCGTGGCACTTGATGCATGCGGCTTCGAAGAGGGGTTTGATTTCCTTTTCGAAATCGACCGGGTGCGTGGCCGGTGGGGGGAGTTTTCCCTCGGTGGATGCGGCCGCCGCGATGGCGGCAGAGGCCAGGACGCAGAGGAACGAGGGGAGGAACTTCATCGAGAATGCTATGGTAAACCGGGTGAAGACGAAAATCTTGCCAAGAATTGGATGGCCAAAGGGCGGCGGTTTCATTCTGTGGAAGTGGGTGATCGTGGGCTGGGGAACTCGGGGGTTCGATGCGCAGGTGGACGCGGCGATTTTCGACGGGTTTCGCGTTGCTTGGAGCTAGGTGACTTTTTACGATTTTGGGTGGTTGATAATTGTTGATTATTTTGGAGAATCGCTGGCTGGTTTCTCTGGGAAGATTCGACGATTGTTGACGGGCGAAAGGGGTTTTTACGGGGCTGGCGAGAGAGAAAAGTGAAGCAGGGTTCGGCCGGCTCGTGGACGTGGACCGGAGGTTTTGTTGGGGAACGGAGCATTGAGGCGGCGGGCTGAGTTGGAGCACTTTAAGTGACACTGTGGCCGGTAGGCGGCGTCCTCGTTGGAGGGCGCTGCTTCGTCAGCGCCCAAACTTCCTCGGAAAAGTGGGCGACGACGAAGCGTCGCCTTCCACCGCGGTCGCGCCGCGCGGCTACACTATTTTTTAAATCGCTCTGATTCATGAAATCCGTCGTTGGGACTTTGCTTGTGAAGAGCAAGACTTATTTTATCCAGCGATGGCGTTTGATTTGTAGTATATTGACTATCAACTACTTGCGACGCATCTGGATTTTGGGACTTTTGGGGGATGGCGGGCGCGGTTGGGGGTCGAGGGCTGGGTGGCGGGAAGTAAAGATGGTGGCGGGCTGGTGCTGCCCACGGACATTCCGAAAGCGGTGCAGCGGCACCGCACTCCAAAACGCAAGCGAGGGGCGGTAGCGTATTCTTCCAACTGGGCTTCGGTCTGGTGTTGCGCATTTTTTCTGGCACCTTCCGGGCCCCTCTCCGAATCTCCCGCGTGTTTCAATCCCGTCGTCTCGATCTGCTGGTCCTACTCCTGGTGTGCTTTGCTGCGTTTTGGTGGCGGCTGGGGGTGCTGGGGTTGATCGATCCGGATGAACCGTTTTATGCCCAGACGGCCCGGGAGATGGTGCATTCCGGGGATTGGCTGACGCCGCACATCTATGACCATCCGCAGTTTGAAAAGCCGATTTTCTACTACTGGCTGGTGGCCGGATCGTTCAAGGCCTTCGGTGAATCGGAGTGGACGGGGCGGGCACCGACGGCGCTCTTTGCGACGGCGCTGGTGCTGCTGGTGTGGGCTTTTGCCAGCCGGGTGTGGAATGCGCGCACGGGTTTTCTGGCGGCGCTGGTCCTGGCCACCGGGCTGGAGTTTTGTGTGATGTCGCGGCTGATGCTGACGGATGTGCCGCTGGCCTTTTTCCTGGCCGGGGCGCTCTTTTGTTACTGGATAGCGGGAGAAAGTGAAGACCGGCGTAACCGCTGGATCGCGCTTTCGATTGCTTGCAATGGACTGGCGGTGCTGACCAAAGGCCCGATTGGGTCGCTGGTGCCCTGGTTTGCGACGCTGGCCTTTGCCGGGCTGACGCGGCGCAAGTCGCTCTATCGCGGGCCGGGGCTGTGGTGGGGACTGGCGCTGTATGCGGTGATCGTGGGGCCTTGGTACGGGCTGATGTTTGCCTGGCACGCAGGGCCGTTCTGGAACGAGTTTTTTGTGCGGGACAATTTCATGCGGCTAATCCACGCCGAGCATCCCGGGGCCAATCACGTGTGGTACTATGTGGGGCTGTTGTTGCTCGGGTCGATTCCGTGGATGCCGGCGGTGGTGCTGGCGGTGCGGCGGGCTTTTGCCTCGTTCCGCGGCGATCCGGCGGTGCTATTCCAATGGTGCTGGCTGTTGACCAGCCTGGTGTTCCTGACGATTGCCCAGTCGAAACTTCCTTCCTACGCCTTCTACCTTTTCGTGCCGCTGGCGGTGATCGTGGGGCGGTCTTTGGACCGGCTGCTGGAACTTGGATTCACTTCCGCGGGAGAACGCCGGCTGATCATCGGCGTGGCGATTCTGCAATGCGTTACGGTGCTGGTGCTGGCGTTGGTGAAGGAAGCGAAAGCCTTCACGGTGCCGATCGTTCTGGTGGCGATCTGTCTCGCGGTGGGCCTCGTTTTTCTGTTGAAGAAACGCCTGGGGGTCTGGCTGCTGACGAGTGCCGCGGCGAGTGTCGCTTTGCTCGCCGGTGCGCTCACTCTGGCGCTGCCCGCAGTCGAGGCGGAGAGTTCGGCACGGCCGGTGGCGAGGGCGCTGCTCGCGGAACGGCGTGGCGATGAACCGCTGGTGAGCGGGAAATTTCTGGTGCGCGGGATTATTTATTATACGCGGCTGCCGGTGAAGGTGCTGGCGAAGGAGGCGCAGCCGTTCTGGGCGGCGCATCCGCTGACGATCATCGTCGGGGCGAAGGGATTGCGGGCGTTTGCGACGCAAAACCCGACGTTTCTTTGCGGGCTGCGGAAGTCGGATTGGAGATGGGTAGACGGGGAGAAGTGCTTTGTCGACCGAGACGGTTTCGCGACGCTGGGCGAGAATGTGATCGTTCGCGGGGTGAATCCGAACGCGAAAGCGGAAACGCCGACGGTGGGCGAGGCGAAGAACTAAGCGAGGCGGTGTTTTGGGCGAGGGCGAATCTTGGAGGGGGCGGTGGGGATGGGAAGAATGGGAGGGGTGGGAAGAATGGGAGGAATGGGACTTTGCTCGGGGTTTTTCGCGCGATCGAACGGTGCGGTTGCGGGGGCTTGGGATGATCGGGTGGGGCGTTCCCGTAAGCTCATGCAGGGGGATTTTCGGGCGGGGCTTGTTCTCCTGGCGGTGGGGTGAACTTGGAGGCCTTTTCGGAAATGACTTTGAGCCGCTCTTCGACGTCCTGGAGTTCGCCGATGTGAAGCAATTCTTTTCGGACGAGTTCGGCGATCTCGTTTTGAATGTTTGTGGGCGGCTTTTTGGGCGGGTCCGGCATGCAGCGGTAATCGCAGATAGGGGAGGACCGGATGTATCTTTTTTTTGAGGTTTCCCGGGTTGAGACGAAGACGATCTTTTTTCCTTAAATTACGGTATTGTAATTACTTACAACTTTGTCCGCAGACGAGGGATGGGGGCGGTCCTGCACGTGCTACGTGGTGATGCGGGTTTTTGGTGGTCTTGTAACGAGGCTTTTCGAGACCGCTGTAAGCGCGTCGTTGCCGCTAAGGAAAGAGGGGCGGGGTTCATAGGGCCAATTGGGCCAATAGGACCAAGGGCGATCTTGCCGAGACGCAGCGTGGCAAACGTCGCTACCGGCGGGCGCGGGGGTCGAGGGCGTCGCGGAGGGCGTCGCCGAGGAAGTTGAGGGCGAGGAGGCTGAGGGACATGACCAAGGCGGGAAAGAGGAGAAGCCACCAATAGCTTTTCACCGGGTTGATGACCTGGGCGCCTTCGCTGAGAAGCGATCCCCAACTGGCTTGCGGCGCCTGGACGCCAAGGCCGAGGAAGCTGAGGGAACTTTCGTCGAGGATGACGGCGGGAATGGTGAGGGTGAGATAGACGATGACGATGCCGACGACGTTGGGGAGAAGATGACGCGCGATGATACGGGCGTGGGTCTGACCGAGCGCGCGGGCGGCGGTGATGAATTGGAGATTTTTCAGCGAGAGAACCTGCCCGCGGACGATGCGGGCCATGGTGAGCCATTCGATCAAGCCGAGGGTGAGAATCAAAATGATGATTTTGGAATAGCCGACGAGGGCGAGGTAACCGTGTTCGTTCAGCCAGACCTTGAAATGCTTGTCGAAGACGGCGGTGACGATGATGAGGATGATCAACCGGGGCAAGGTGTAGAGGATTTCGACGAGTCGCATCATGATCCCGTCGGTGCGGCCGCCGGAATAACCGGCGACGAGGCCGTAGGCGGTGCCGACGATGAGATTGACGAGGGCGCCGCAGATGCCGACGAACAAGGAGATTCGCGCGCCTTCGATGACGCGGGCGAAGGCATCGCGTCCATTGGTGTCGGTTCCGAAAAAGTGGGCGGAGCTGGGCGGCTGGTACTGGTCGCGGGAGGTGACATGGGCGGCGTCGAATTCCACGAGATGGCGCAGCCATGAGATCGGGCGTTGCGTTTTTGGATTTGCGGGACGCGGGACGAGGATGGGGCCGAAAAGTGTGCCGAGCAAAATCACGCCGAGGATCACCATGGCGGCGACGGCGCGGGAGTTTTTCCTCAACCGCGTCCAGGCGCCAGGGGGAGGAGGTGTGGTGGACATTTAAGAATTAGCAACGAGCCACGGGCATCGGGCGGCGCGACGATGCGAGGGTGTCGCGCGCTTTTTCCCGGGCTGTGGAAATGCGACGACGAGCGGCACGTGGACCAAATGCGAGAGGCTCAACTGCTGAAGGTGATGCGGCGGTCGAGCCAGGTGTAGGCGACATCGACGACGAGGTTGAGGAAGAGGAGAACGGTGCAATAGATAATGACGACGCCTTCGGTGAGGAAGACGTCGTTATTGACCACGGAATCGACGAAAAATCGGCCCGCGCCGGGGATGTTGAAGATGGTCTCGACGATCAACGAACCGGTGAGGAGATTGGCGGCGAGCGGGCCGAGAAAACTGACCACGGGGAGGATCGCCACTTTGAGGGCATGGGTGTAAATGACGCGGGTCTCGCTGAGGCCCTTGGCGCGGGCCGTGCGGATGAAGTCCTGATGAAGGGTTTCGAGCATGCTCGTCCGCATGAGCCGCGCGACGTAGGCAATGTAGGGGCCGGCGAGGGTGATTGCCGGGAGCACGAGGCTGGCCCAGGTCTGCCATCCGCCGACGGGCAAAAGCCGAATGCGGATGGCGAAGAAAAGAACGAGCACCGGGCCGACGACAAAATTCGGAATGCTGATGAGGAAGAGCGCGGCGAGCATGGCCCCGGTGTCGGTGGGCGAATGCTGGCGGACGGCGGCGAGACTGCCGAGCCAGATTCCGCCGGTGCTGGCGAGAAGGAGGGCGGCCAAGCCAAGGGTGGCCGAGATGGGCATGGTCTGGGAGAGGATTTCCTTGACCGAGCGATCACGATACTGGGTGGACGGTTGGAGATTTCCCTGGAGAAGACCGCTGTATTGGCCCTGGTTGTTGCGCCGCACGCCGAGGTAGCTGGAATAGACCTGCCAGAAGGTGCCGTCGAGATTGTAGCTGGCCATGATCTGCTTGAGGATGGCCGGGGGAATGCTGCGCTCTTTGGTGAAAGGTCCTCCGGGCATCATCTTCATGAGGACGAAGGTGAGCGTGATGACGCAAAAGAGCACCACGAGCATCTGGGAGAAACGGCGGATGATGAAGGCGAACACGTTGGGGGAAAGCTGATTTCAGATTTTTTGGGAAATGCCAAGGGGGATCGGAGGGGGCAGTGATCAGTGATCAGTAATCAGTCGTCAGTAATCAGTGATCAGTTGTCAGTGATCGGTAATCATTGCCAACCCAAGAAAAGCGCCGCGCTGCGGTTTCATTGCCATGCGTTCTTGTTTCTCTCGTTTGTTCGTCGCGGCACTGGCCGGCTCCATTGCCGGGCATTCATTGGCCGCTGATCCGGCTCCCGCGGCGGCGCCGGCAACGCCCGCTCCGGCCAAACCGGCAGCGACGCCGGCACCATCGCTGCCCGTGCCGACGCTTTCCAATGTTCACTACGGCGATCATGAGCGGCAGGTTCTCGATTTTTACAAAGCGGAATCCGACAAGCCGACTCCCCTGCTCTTTTTCATCCATGGCGGCGGGTGGACGGCGGGTGACAAATACGGGGCGGCCGGCCCGAGCGTGAAGCCGTACCTGGCGGCGGGGATTTCCGTGGTTGCGATCAACTACCGTTACGCCTGGCAGGCGCAACTTGCGGGAGTGAAGCCGCCGGTGGAATGGCCGCTGCACGATGCGGCGCGGGCGTTGCAATTCGTGCGGAGCAAGGCGGCGGAGTGGAATATCGACAAGGCGCGGATTGGCGCGTCGGGTGGTTCGGCGGGGGCGTGTTCCAGCATCTGGCTGGCGATGCATGACGATATGGCCGACCCGAAGAGCAGCGATCCGGTGGCGCGCGAATCCACCCGCCTGTGGTGTGCGGCGGTGGCGGGCGCGCAGACTTCGCTCGATCCGAAGCAGCTCGTGGTGTGGACGCCGAACAGCCGCTACGGCGGGCATGCGTTCGGATTCATGGACCCGAAGGATATCAAATCGCGCGACCATTTTTTCGCGGACTTTCTGAAGGCGCGGGATTCGATCCTGCCGTGGATCAAGGAGTATTCGCCGATCGAACATGCGAGCGCCGATGATCCGCCGATTTACATGATTTACGGCGCGCCGCCGGCGCTCGGGCAGGAACAAAAAGACCCGACGCACACGGCGAACTACGGGGTGAAGTTGCAGCAGGAGCTGCATCGACTCGGCGTGGAGTGTGAACTGAATTATCCGGGGGCACCGGACGTGAAGCACCCGTCGATCGAGAAATTTCTCATCGAGAAACTGAAGGGGCCGGCGCCGAAAGTGGGAGCGCGGCATCCGTATCATCCGCCGGAGGGAGTGGCCGTGGAAGAAGACGTCGTTTATGGAAACGCCGACGGCCTGGACCTGCACGTGGACATCGCCTACCCGAAACAAACGCCGGAGAAGCCGATACCGGCGGTGCTCCTGATTCATGGCGGCGGGTGGGCGGGCGGGACGCACAAGGGCTTTCTTCCGATGAACCTCGCGGCGCACGGCTACTTCATTGCCACGGTCGAATATCGGCTGAGCGGGGAAGCGCCCTGGCCGGCGCAAATCGACGATTGCAAGCTGGCCATCCGCTGGCTGCGCGCCAATGCGGCGAAGTACCACGTCGACCCCCAGCGCATCGGCGTAATGGGGCACAGTGCCGGCGGTCATCTGGTCGCCTGCCTCGGCACGCTGGGGAATGATACCAGTCTCGACGTGGGAGGATTCGCGGACCAAAACAGCCGTGTGCAAGCGGTGGTGGATGAATCCGGACCGGTCGATTTCACGCCGGCAGGCCGGCCGACGATCGGGACGGCAAAAGAAGATCATCCCGGCCTGATCAAACTTTTCGGGGGGACGTACGATGCGAAGACCGCGGCCTGGCAACAAGCGAGCGCGGCGCTGCACGTGACGAGCGATACTCCGCCGTTTCTCATCCTGCATGGTGAGCAGGATCATCTGGTGCCGATTCAACAGGCGGAAGAAATGGCGGCTGCTTTGAAGAAAGCGGGAATCCCGCACGAGTTGATCCGGGTGAAGAATGGCGGTCACGGTTTGCGTCCGGACAAAGCGGGCGACCCGGCGGCCGACCCCTCACCGGAGGCGCAGCAGGAGCTGATTCTCCACTTCTTCGATCAGCAGTTGAAGAAGTAGGCGGCGTGATTTGGATGACGGCCACGGAATTCCTGAATCGGAGCTGCCCATTGTCAAAGAAACTCCCAGCGCCTACGATGCTGGATGCACGAACACAAGGCGATCATCGATTGGAAAAACGGCGGGCCTGATTTTCTCAAAGGCCGCTACTCGCGAGAACACACCTGGACCTTCGACGGCGGCCTGACCGTGGCCGCGTCGCCATCGCCGGCAGTGGTGCCCGCGCCGTGGTCAAATCCTTCCGACGTCGATCCGGAGGAAGCTTTCGTCGCCTCGATTGCGAGCTGCCACATGCTGACGTTTTTGTGGGTCGCGGCGAAGGAGGGATTTCAGGCGGAGAGCTATCGGGACGAAGCTGTGGGAGTGCTGGCGAAGAACGAGCGTGGCGCGATGTGGGTGAGCGCCGTGACCTTGCGACCGAAGATTGTTTGGACGGGATTGAAAACGCCAACGGCGGCCGAACTCGATCGGCTGCACCACCGCGCTCACGAGGACTGCTTCATCGCCAACTCGGTGAAGACGACGATTACGGTGGAAGCAGCCGGCGTTTAGAGCACTTTAAGTAAAACTGTGGCCGGTAGGCGGCGTCCTCGTCGGAGGGCGCTGCTTCGTCAGCGCCCAAACTTTCTCGGAAAAGTGGGCGACGAGGAAGCGTCGCCCTCCACCGCGGTCGCGCCGCGCGGCCACACTACTTTTTAAACTGCCCTCGCCGCCGGCATCGGCGGAGGCAGCGTCACTTCGGCTGCGGCGCCGGTTGCGCGAGCGCCGGAAGTTTGCTGGCCTCGCCATCTTCCGGCCGCCAGGCGTTTTCAATGGCGCGCCGCACTTCCTCGATGGCCTTCTGTGCGCGGCGCTGAATTTCATCCTTCGATCCGTTGGCATCGTTGACGGCCTTCTGCATTTGTCCGATGGCCTCGGCCATGGCCTGGCGCGTTTTGGCGATGGCGTCGTCGTTGAGCCCGGCGTCGTGCAATGATTTCTCCAACTTCTTCATGGCCTCGGTGACATCCGCGTGGGTGCCGTTGATATAGAGATGCCATTGCTCCTTCGCTGGCGCGCCATCCTTGCCCGCACGAGGCTGCCCCTGGATGGTCCAAAAAACATTGCCGTCTTTGTCGAAAGCAGCGTTGCGCTGGATGATGATGGGGGAAGCGGCGTCATTCGAATTTGCCGCCAGCAATCGCTTCACGAGCGCCGTGCGCTTGTCGGGAGATGGATCTGCGAGAAAAGCGCGGATTTCGTCCCCGGTCGGTGCACGCTCCAACAGCTCCAGGTAAATCCGCGACACAAAGGCCGGGTCATTGACGTTGCCCGTTTCTCCCAGGATCCTGGAGATGAGCTTGCGAACAGGATCGGTGGTGAGATCGCCGGTGGGTGTCGTCTGCTCAGCGTGGGTCTGGAGCTTCACTTCGACGGACGCCTCCTGCCCCTTCCGCAAGTACGTGATCCGGACTGTGTCGCCTTCTTTTTTCATCCCGACGAGGGTCCGAAGCTGCTTGGGGTTGGTGAGGATTTGGTCGTCGAGCCGGGTGAGAACATCGTTCTTTTGCAACCCGACTCTGGCCGCCGGGCTATCGGCGATGACCTCACGCACGAGAAGCCCGACACCATTGGCCACTGGCAATTGAGCGCGAACTTCCTCGGGAATCTCGTCCGTAGCCATGGCCACTCCCAGCCAGGTGCGAACCTCGGTGGCCATCTTGGGATTGACGATTTCGGCGACATCATTCAACACGTCGCCAACGTTGAATTGCTGGGGATTGGAGAGATCGATCTCGCGGGTCACCTTTTGTCCATTTACATCGATCGTCACGGTGGCCTTTCCACTCACGGTTACCGCTGGGCTCGGAGACGGTTTTGCAGATTGCGCCGGTGGCAATGGCGGCGCGGGCGGCGGCGTCCCATTCGAGTCGGGCTTGGACGGCGGTGTGACAGGGTCAGCGGCGACAGCAAGCGTGCTGAGGAGCGCGAGACACGCGAAAAGGACGGACGTTTTCATAGGAAGCGGGATTAATAGGTACTGAGAGAGATGGGGATGATTTGGGCGCGGGGTTGACGGCGATGGATGGTCGACTGGCCGTCGTCGCCGGCGTAAGTGACATCGTCGATCCACGTCGCCCGCACGAGGCGCACCGGATGATTCGGCCCGGTGTTGACCACTGCGACGTCCTCGACGCCAACGAGTGTGCTGGTTTCTTTGACCGGGAGATAGACGTGAAAATCGGATGCTTGTGGGGTGCGCGCCGGGGCGACTTTGGCGGTGTGGATCGGCGCCGGCGCGGGCGAAGCTGGATGCTTCATCGCCGGGGCGAGGAGGAGCAGAGCCGCGGCGCTGAGCGGGGCGATTGCCCAAAGCCAGCGAATCTTGCCGCGGCCAACCGGCGGCTCCGCGAGGCACGCCTGCAATTCCGGCGGGAGCGCCGCCGGGCGGAGGGCGGCGAGGCGTCGCTCGAGATCGTCCTCATTCATGGGCGCAACTCCTTGAGCGATTCGCGGAGATGTTCGAGGGCGTAACGATAGCGCGAAGCGGCGGTGTTGAGGGGAATGCCGAGGGTGTCGGCGATTTCCTGGAAAGTGAGTGCGCTCCACGTCTTGAGGACGACCACCTCGCGGAGATGCGGGGCGAGGGCTTTGACGGCGCGCCCGAGCTCGGCATCGAACTCCTCCGGTTTCGTGGCGAACCATTGCGGCGCGGCGAGTTCGCGCTGGGCACGGCGCTGTTCGCGCCGGGCCAAGTCGATCGCCCGGCGGCGGATCGTGGCGAAGACGAGCGCGTCGGGAGGCGGCGCGTGGCCGTGGCGTCGCCAGCTCTCGACGAGGGCTTCCTGGAGCACGTCGTGGGCGTCGGCCTCGCTGCGGGTCTGGTCCCGGGAGAAAAGGAGAAAACGCCGGCCGCTGGCTTGGAGCCAGGTCTGCCAGGATTCGGAGGAGGATGGATGGTCCACGCGGCGGGCATTGCAGTTTCGCAGGAGGAAGCGAAGCCGGCCATGGTTTTTGTCTGTGAGGAAATGGAAAAAATGCGGGGTGATCTACGACTCTTCAATCCCCTCTCAGGGCATCAATCGAAAGTAATTTCCGTTTGGACGACCTACGGCTCCGCACCGCCGCCCCGCAGATATTGGAGGTTCTTCGGCTCCGCTCCGCTCCGCTCTCAGAATGACAGGCTGTCTTCGATCGCTTCGCGGAGGCGCTTCGGCCGAACCGGAAATTACTTTCGAGAGATGCTCTAACTGGCGCCGTATCCAGGCGGCTGAATTGTCCGAGGGCCTTGTCGGGGGACTGATCTCGTAAGTGACACCGAGCGGGAGGGGCCTGTTTAGCTACAGATCCGGGTAGGCAGCGACTCCCCTGGCGCCTGCTTCCACCTGGCGCAATGCCGGGGCGATGACGGGGTGGTCGGGGGCGATGTGGGCGGCTTCGCGGAGTTGCGCGAGGGCTTCATCATGCTGGCCCTGGCTTTCCAAGGCGCGGGCGAGATAGTAGTGCAAACCGGCGGAGGCTGGCAGATCGCGGAGGAGCTCGCGGCATTCGGTCGCTGACTCTTTCATCGCGCCCTCCTTTTGAAGAGCGATGGCGAGGCGGTAGTGGGCATCCATGTCCGTCGGCACGTAGTGCAGGGCCATGTGGAATGCCTTCACCGCGTCTTGCGGCCGGTTGATTTTTAGCAACTCGACGCCCAGCTCGCGCCAGATCGTGGATTGATCGGGCAGAATCCGGAGGGAATTTTCGTAGTGCTGGATCGCGCGGAGGGAATCGCCGGCCTGGGCGCGGTGCAGTCCGGCGTTGGCATAGGCGCAGGCGTTGTTCTTTGTGACGGCGATGGTGTGTTCGAAAAGGGTGGCGCCGTCCTGCCAGTAGGTGACCTGACGGGCGGTGAGGAGGGCGAAGGCGAGGAGGATGGCGGCGGCGACTGCGCGCAAAATGGTGGTGCGCTGCGGCCAGAGGTCTTTCACCAGCCAGGTGAGGGCGAGAAAGATGCCGATTTCGGGCACGTAACAAAAGCGATCGGCGCGGGCCTGGGAACCGATCTGGAGGAGGCCGATGACGGGCACCAAGACGCCGAGAAACCAGCACCAACCGACGAGCAGATAGGGGCGCTTTTTCCACGACCACACCGCGAAGGCGCTGATGGCGAGAAGGAGGAGTGCCGAGGAGGCGGCGAGGAGCGGTTGCGGTTGGATGGGGTGCGGATAGAAAACGCCGAGGTTCACGGGCAGCGCGAGCATGCGCAGGTAGACGACGTAGGAAACGAGGGCGTTGCTGACGCGGGAGGCGATGGAGAGGGTTTCGGCGGTGACGACCGCTTCCTTGCGCGGAGCGTGCATGGTGATCCAGCAGGACCCCAGCGTGAGCAAAAAGAACGGGATCTTCTCCACGAAGAGCTGCCGCCAAGCGACGGTGCGCAAACGATTCAACGGCCAGGCGTCGAGCAGCAGCAGGGTGCACGGGAGGGTCACGGCCATGGGCTTGGCCATGAGTGCGAGGGCCATGGCCGCGAGCGCCGCGAGGTACGGGAGCAGCCGCGGCCTTTCGGTGTAACGAGCGTAGGCGGCGAGGGCGGCAAACCAGAAGAAGGTGTTGAGCACGCTTTTGCGCTCGGCGACCCAGGCGACGGACTCGACGTTCAACGGATGCAACCCGAAGAGGGCGGCGACGAAGGCGCTCGCCCAAAGCTGGCCGGTCATGCGGCGCAGGGTGAAAAAGAGGAGGACGGTGCTGGCGACATGCCAGGCGAGATTGACGGCGTGCATGGCGCCGGGATTGAGGCCGAAGAGGCTGACATCGGCCATGAAGGAAATCCAGGTGAGCGGAATCCACAGACTGGCGTGGAAGCCGAAGGCGTCGAGCAAGCCGTGCCACGACAGGCCGGCCTTGACCAAGGGATTTTCGAAGACGTGGCTGTTGTCGTCGTAATTGATAAAATCCGCGCGGACGACGAGGGCGTAGGCACAGATGACCGCTACGACCAGACCGAGGACGAGGTAGGCGACGAGGCGCGACTCCGGCATCCGCGGGCGCGGTGGAGCGGAGTCCCCGACGGGACTGACGATGGCGGCGGACATGGGCAAGGAGGGTCTCAATGCACGCTCTATGCCAATGGGGTGTGGCGCGCGGAGGAAAGGCGGCGTGCTCTTAATCTTAATCCTAATCTTAATCTTACTCTTACTCTCAGTCCGAAGGGCGGGGATTAAGATTAAGATTAAGATTAAGACGGGCCTGCCGTCATTTCGCCACCGGCCCGCACTACCTGCCCAACGGGTTCGCTGCCTTCGGGGGCCGGCGCCAGGCGGCCGTTTTGTTCCGCAACGTGTTCGACCGGCGGCAACGGTTCGCCGAGGAAGCGCGCGCCGTGGGTGGAAAATCGTGCGGCGTCGCCACTCGAGAGCATGCGCAATCGCCCTGCGCCCGCGGGGGCGAAGCCGGGGTGGCGCTGGCGCCATTCGCGGAATCGATTCGCGACTTCCTGGGCGGGATTGAGGATGGTGACGCCGGGCGGGGTGAGTTCGCGAAAGGCCCGCTCGAGCAACGGATAGTGGGTGCAGCCGAGGACGAGGGTGTCGACTCCGTCGAGCAACGCGAGGTAGCGCTCGACGACGCGATGGGCAATGTCGGTGTCTTCCCAGCCTTCCTCGACGAGCGGGGCGAGCAGGGGCGCGGGCACTTCGGTGACCTGAAGAGTGGCATTCAGTTTATGGACTTCCGTGCGAAAAGTGTGGGAGGCGACGGTGCGAGTGGTCCCGAAAAGCCCGATGTTCCCGCGTGTCTGGGCGACGGCGGCTTCGGCGGCGGGAATGGTCACGCCGAGAATGCGGCGTTCGTGCGATCCGTAGCGATGCTGGAGGTGACGCAAGGCCACGCAGGAGACGGTGTGGCAGGCGACGACGATGACGCGGCAGCCTTCGGCAAAGAGGCGTTCGACGCACTGCTCGGCAAAATCGAGGATGGTATCCACATCGCGTCCGCCGTAGGGGGCGCGGCCGGAATCGCCGAGATAGATGTAGTCCAGTTCGGGCAAGACGCGTCGCAATTGCCGGAGGACGGTGAGGCCACCGTAACCGCTGTCGTAAACGCCGACCGGGCAGACTGGGGCCGAAGACGGGGTTTCTGACGTTGCGATTGTCATGACGAAAGGAATTCGGGGAAATGTATCAAGCTTGGTGCGGCTGCGTCCGCGGGCGGAAGAGGTTTAACCACGGATTACACGGATTTCACGGATTAAAGCCTCGGCGGCGAAAGCAATCCGTGAAATCCGTGTAATCCGTGGTCCCTTTTTCCTCACCTCCGTTTCCAGTGTGATGTCTGATAAGCTCCTTATATCAATTCTGCCGTCCCTTCGGGACTGATTGGTTTTGGGTGAGAACCCCAGCGGTCCGGGCCGGACGGGCGGTAAAGCGCCGGGCTATTTTCGGAAAGTCCCTTCGGGACTAGAGGCAGCCGCAAGCCTTGGAGTTATTTAAGAAACTTGTCTGGCACCACACTACGCAGCTTCCGGAAACCTTTCCGGTCAGCAATTTCGGGTGGCGTTTAGTTACTTCCCGCGGCGTTGGCGGAGGTAATCACGGTCGGCCCGTTTTCGTTCAATGCCGGCGCGCCTCCTCGGAGCATCGGGCTGTTCGTTTCCACGCGCGGAGTTTCGGTGGTGGTGTTGCGGGCGACGTTGTCCGTGGATTGGGGGACGACCGCGCGGCGGTAATTCTGCACGGCCATGAGAATGCAGCTCGCCATTTGCTGGCGGTAGGCCGGCAAGGCGATGAGCCGGGCGTCGAAATCGTTGCTGAGGAAGCCGCCCTCGATGAGGACGCCAGGGATGGTGATGTCGCGGATGACGACGAAGCGCGCGCGCTTGATGCCGCGATCATACATGCGCGAGCGCATGACGAGCGCGGCGTGGGTGGCGGTGGCGAGGGCGATGTTCTCGGAGTCGTTGATATTTCCGGCGCATTGCTCGTAGTCGGAAATTCGCGGGCCATCGGCCATCATGGACGGCACTCCCCGCGGGGCGAGGGTGTAGGTCTCCAAGCCGGTGCCATTGCCGCCGGAATTGAAATGGATGCTGATGAAGAGGGCGTTGGGAAACTGGTTGGCGTATCGCGTCCGGTCGTAGAGGGAAATGAAGGTGTCGTTGGTCCGGGTCATGACGACCTTGTAGCCTGCCTGCATGAAAAGCATTCGGGCGCGGTTGGCGACGTCCAGGGTGAAGTTTTTTTCGAAGCCGTAGACGGAGGTTGCGCCGTTGTCGTGACCGCCGTGGCCGGGATCGAGGACGATGGTGTCGATCAACTCGGCGTTCTTGATTTTTTGCGGACGCAAGACCGGTTCGATGACCTTGGTGAGGTCCATGCGCGAGAGCACCGGGACGTTGCCGTACTCGGTGATCGGGTAGCTGAGATTGAATTTCAGGCGGTTGATGTAGAACTCGACCGAGCCCATGCTGCCCTTGAGGCTGCGCGCGCCGAATTCCATGACCAGTTCGTTGCCGTTGTGCTGGAGATGGCCGAGCCCATAGAACTGGGCGACATTTTCCAAAGGCACATAATCGCGCCCGCTGATTTTATACAGCGTCCATTGTGCGTATGTAGATGCGGTGACGCACAGTAGGAGTGCAATCCCCAGGAACAGGGCCCTTCGCATGAGGCGCGCAACGTAGCGACCGAAGGCGGAATCGCAAGTGAATTTACGGTGGCTATGAGGGGCATTCCGAGCGTTCACCGGAGCGGACGAAGACTTTCAGACAGTCAGATGGGGAGACAATCAGATCAGTGACCGACACGGTGGCTGATTGTCTCACTGTCTGATTGTCCGATTGTCTCTGCTCCCATTGTCTCCCCTGTTGCCAAATGGGCCGCAGCGCGGCAGATTGCCCACCCTTTTTTATGTCCGAACTCGCGAAGACCTATGAGCCCAACGCCGTGGAGGCGAAGTGGTATGATTTTTGGCTGGAGAATGGCTGCTTCCGAGCAGATCCGGCGCGTGTCTCGGACAAGCGGCCCGCATTTTCGATCGTCATTCCGCCGCCGAATGTGACCGGCGTGCTGACGCTGGGGCATGTGTTGAACAACACGATCCAGGATATTCTTGCGCGCCGCGCCCGGATGCTGGGCAAGGAAGTGCTCTGGCTGCCGGGGACGGATCACGCGGGCATTGCTACGCAGAATGTGGTGGAGAAAACGTTGCGCAAGGAAGGGGCGATGAAGCATCGCGACGATCTCGGACGCGAGGCGCTGGTGGCGAAGATCTGGGAGTGGAAGGAGAAATATGGGGGAATCATTATCCAGCAACTGAAGAAGCTGGGGGCGTCGTGCGATTGGTCGCGGGAGCGTTTCACGATGGACCCGGCGTACTCGCAATGTGTGTCGCGGGTGTTTGTGGAGCTCTACAAGAAGGGGCTGATTTATCGCGGGAAACGGATGGTGAATTGGTGCCCGGCGTCGCTGACGGCGTTGAGCGACGAGGAGGTGATCATGAAGGAACAGAATGGCATCCTCTACTATTTCAAGGTGGAGGTGGCGGAACTGCCCGGCACATGGCTGACGATCGCCACGACGCGGCCGGAGACGATTCCTGGTGATACTGCGGTGGCGGTGAATCCGAAGGATGGGCGTTATGCACACCTCATCGGGAAACACGTGCGGCGTCCCCTGCCCGCGCAGATTCCAGATGAGCAAAAGCTGATTCCCATCGTGGGCGATGATCATGTGGATTTTGAATTTGGGACGGGTGTGCTGAAAGTGACGCCGGCACATGACAAGGCGGACTTCGAGATCGGGTTGCGACACCAATTGCCGGTGGTGGACATCATGAATCCGGACGGCACGATGAATACGCTGGCCGGCGAGTCTCTTGCGGGGCTGGAGCGTTTCAAGGCGCGCAAGCTGGCTGCGGAGCATTTGGGTGAATTGGGTGTGTTGGAAAAGGAGGAGCCGTATCAAAATAAAGTCGGCTACTCGGAGCGGGCCGATGTGCCGATCGAACCGCGGCTGAGCGAGCAGTGGTTTTTGAAATATCCGAGCACCGCGGAAGCGCGTGCCTGCGTCTCAGGCACGATGGGCCTTGCGGGTGGGATGGGCGTTCCGCCTGCCGAACCGGGCGTTCCGCCGGGTTCTTCCGCCGAGACGACCCATGGTGATTCGGACAGCCGGTCCACGATCGATGATTCGGGCAAGATGCCCGAATCGGCAGGCGGGACGCCCACCCTACCCGCCCGGATGCGCTTTTTCCCGGAGCGCTGGGCGAAGGTTTACGATCACTGGATGGAGAACATCCAGGACTGGTGTATTTCGCGGCAGCTTTGGTGGGGGCATCGGGTGCCGGTGTGGAGCATTGAACTTTCCGGCGACGAAATTGCACGAGACCATCCTCAATTGCAGTCAGTGATGAATCTAGTGCTTGAGAAAGTCCGCGTACGCAAGGCTGACTCCATCGAGGACGCGACGTCATTTACCACCAAATTAGAAATACGGGATTGCCCCGAAGACTTACACGGTCGAATTCTGCCGCGAGGAAATGATCTCTATCGAGTCGAGGTGGCGCTCGATTCGGAACGATACGGTCGTTACTTCACGGAAATGGGCTTCACCCAAGACCCCGACGTTCTCGACACTTGGTTCAGCTCCTGGCTCTGGCCTTTTGCCACGATGGGCTGGCCGGAGAAGACGGAAACGCTGGCGAAGTTTTATCCGACCACGGACCTTGTGACCGGGCCGGACATTATCTTTTTCTGGGTGGCGCGGATGATCATGGCGGGGTACGAATTCATGGGCGATCTGCCGTTTCGGAATGTTTATTTCACGGGGATCATTCGGGACAAGCAGGGGCGGAAGATGTCGAAGTCGCTGGGCAATTCGCCTGATCCGCTCGATCTCATTGCGCAATACGGTGCGGATGCGTTGCGCTTCGGGGTGATGCGGAGCGCGCCGCTGGGGGCCGATGTGATTTACGACGAAAAGAATGTCGAACTCGGCCGGAACTTTTGCACGAAACTCTGGAATGCCTCGCGTTTTCGGCAGATGCAGGGCGGCGCGACTGAAGGGGAAATCCGGCCGGATTTGCTGACGAGCGACGATCGGTGGATTCTGGCGCGGCTCGATGGGGCGATCGAAGAAGTGACGGTCACGCTGACGGAATACCGGTTCAGCGACGCGGCGAGCGCGCTGTATCGTTTTTTCTGGAACGAGCTTTGTGATTGGTACCTGGAAGCAGCAAAAGCGGCGTTGCAGGGGACGAACGAAGCGCTCAAGGCGAACACGCTGGCGGTGCTGGATTTTGTGCTCGGCCATACGCTGCGGCTGTTTCATCCGTTCCTGCCGTTCATCACCGAGGAGTTGTGGCATGGGATGGGATTCGACAGCGATCTGCCGGCGGAGCAAGGCGGGAAGACGATCATGACCGCGCCCTGGCCGAAGACGTTCGGCGCTGAGGAGCGGGAGTATTTCGGGCTGGATGCGGCGGCAGACCAGTTTGCGGCGGCGAAGTACGAGGTGGTGAATCTTGGACGCAGTTTGCGCCGCGATTTCAACATCGCCTCCAGCAAGCGCGTGCGTTTCGTGTTGCGATCAACGGCGACCCTTGCGCCGCATGACATCGAAGTGCTGCGGATTCTGCTCAATGCCGAGCCGCTGGAGGTGCTGGCGGAATACACCGCGCCAAAAGGTACGCCGGCGGTTCTCACGCCGCTGGGCGAACTTTTCCTGCCGCTCGAAGGGTTGATTGACGTCGCGGCGGAAAAGGAGCGTCTCGCGAAGGAGATTGCCAAGGTCGATCAGGAACTCGGGAAGGTGCGGGCGAAGCTGGCCGATCCGAATTTCAGCGCGAAGGTTCCGGCCAAGGTGCTCGATGAGCATCGGCAGCGGGAGAAGGATTGGGCGGAGAAGTACGCGCAACTCAAGAAGATGCTTGAAGACTTGGGGGAGTAACGTTTCCGGGAAGATGCGCACGCGCGGATAGGCGCGGAGTGGAGATACATGCTCAGTCATTCTGAGCTTCCGAAGGATCTCTGAATTTACGCGGGCGGAGGCGGAGGGGCGGCGCTCGCTCCGCACCACCTCCGCCCGCGGGAGAGCAGAGATACTTCGCTTCGCTCTGAATGACGCCGTTGGGGGGGGGTAGATTCTCCTGCGATTACTTCACTCGAAATGAATGTTTCCCTGGCGGTTGGGATTTCGCAGGGGTGTTTTTCCGCCGGCTTTGCGGCGGAACTCGTCGAAGACTTCGTCGAGGCCGTCGACTTTCATCTGGTGGACGATGCGCAGTAGTTCGCCGAGGCGGCCTTGGGGGAAGCCTCCGTGGCGGGCGAACCAGGCGAGATACTCGACGGGCAGATCGTAGAGCGGCACGCCGCGCGGCGGGAATTGCGCCGGGCCGAATTTGCCGAAAGGCATGTGCGTCGTGGCAATGTCTGCCAAATCGGCGGCGATCCAGTCGCGGAGCCGCTCCTCGTCGCTGGACATGGCGATAGCGGGCGTTGAGGTCAGGCGCTTGGGCGGGTCACGCCGCTCTGACGCGATTATTTCGCGTTGAGCACCTTCAGCTTGATCGAGCGGAACCAGATGTCGCCACCGTGATCCTGAAGCAGGATCGGCGAAGCGGTCTTCACGCCAAAATTTTCGACCTTCTTGTATTTGCTTTTGGCGATGCGCTCCTTCATGTCGTCGCTGCCCATGTCGAACTCGACGGTCTTCTTGCCGTTGAGCCATTCCTCGACGTGGTTGCCTTTGACGACGAGCTTGCTCGAATTCCATTCGCCGATCGGCTTGATGTCCTTGTCGGCTGGTGGCTCGATGAGGTCGTAGAGGCTGGCGGTCTGGTGGAGGCGTCCGCCGCGTTTGCCGTCCGGCTCATTTTCGTCGTCGAGCAGTTGATACTCGAAGCCGATGTTCTTGTTGGCATCGGGGAGGTTGTATTTGACGCCGCTGTTGGAGGCGAAGCCGATCTTCCAATCCCAGGTCAGCTCGAAATTCTCGTATTTGTCCGGTGTCACGATGTCACCGCCACCGCCGGCTTTCATATGGTAGAGCGTTCCGTCGACGACCGACCAGCCTTTCTCCGGGAAGGTGCTCTTGCCGATTCCGACCCAGCCGTTCGTGGTCTTGCCGTCGAAGAGCAATTTCCAACCATCCGACTTTTCTTCCGAGGTGAGAGTGTTGGGCTCAGCGGCGACCGCGACGGCGGCAGCGAGCGAGAGGATGGCAACGGCGGGGAGGAAGCGTGAGAGGATCATGGAGGGGTTCGGGTGGGCAATGAGAGCAATCGAAAACTGGGCGCGCGTCAATCGTGGCGTGCGAAGCCGGGAGCGAGCGCGGCGCAGGCGTCAGCGCCGCACGGCCGCGGGTGTGGCCGGGGCGGCGGGCGCGACATTGAAGATGGGGCGAATGCGCAAGTTCCGGAATTCCACTTCTTCGCCGTCGTCCATGATGAGGAGCGAGGTCTTGAATTTCTTGCCCCACAATGGGCCGCCACGAATGCCGGTGGCCGCGAGCTGCTGTTGGAACTCCGGTGAGCCGAGGGTGTAATCGACGACTTTTTCACCATTGAGCCAGTGCTCGACATGGTTTCCCTGGACGATGATCCGGCCTTCGTTCCAATGGTCGGCTTCATTCAGCTTTTTCCCGTCGATAGGCGGGAGGATGTTGTAAAGTGCGCCGGTGCGGCGAATCGGGCCGCCCTTGAGGCCATCGGGATTGTGGACGTCGTCCATGATCGAATAGATGAAGCCTTCCGGCTTCTCGCGGGTGCCCTCGGCGAAGTACATGATGCCCGATTTGCCGGAGACCGAGAGCTTCCACTCGAAGGCGAATTCGAAATCCAGGTACTGCTCGGTGGTAATGAGGTGCCCACCCGTCATCAGGCCCATGTCCTTGATTTCTTTCACGCAGAAGAGCGAGCCGCGGTCGATGCGCCAGCCGCGGTTGATGAAATCGTTGAAGGTGAGGCCGCGGAGGCCGTAGTTGTTCTTGCCGTCGAAGATCAATCGCCATCCGGCAGCCCGTTCTTCGTCGCTGAGGACGTAAGGTTTGACCTCCACGGGCTGATCCGGTTGGGCAGCCGGGTCCGGCGGAGCACCGGGGGGCGTCTGCTTGTCTTGCGCAACCAGCATCCCGGCGGCAAAGACCATCGTCACGAGCGTCAAAGGCAGCATCTTCATAATCATGGGCAAGAAAGGCGGTGAGATGAGTAGGGCAAGGAAAGTTTTCTTTGAAGCGGAAAGAGGCGGCTACCGGCGGACGGCGGGCCAGTGATCAGTAATCAGTGGCCAGTAATCAGTGCTCGCGGCCACGCTGTGTTGCTTCCGGGCACTGATTACTTGACCACTGATTACTGATTACTGGTTTCTTGCAAGCTTGCGGGGCGCGCGCCGTCTCCGCATGCTCCGCCGATGCCTCTTCCGCCAGTCACTTTGTATCGTTCGCCCGATGGGCTTTTTGCTCAGCGAGGCGAGGATTGCTTTCGCCTTGCCGAGCAACAGCTCGATACTCTTTTCACCCAGCAAGATCCGGCGCACTGGCTGCAGGAACAGCTCAGCCGCGCCGAACCGGTCCTGTGCCCGGCAGACTTGCTGGCGCCGATTGGAAACCAGGAAGTGTGGGCGGCTGGGGTGACCTATTTGCGCAGCCGCGATGCGCGGATTGACGAATCGAAGGATGCGGGAGGCGGCACTTTTTACGACCGCGTGTATGATGCGCCGCGGCCGGAGATTTTTTTCAAAGCCACACCGCATCGGGTGGTGGGCACGGGGGCGAAGGTGCGGATTCGCAGCGACTCGCGCTGGAATGTGCCTGAACCGGAAGTGGCCCTGGCCATCACGCGCGACGGGCTGATCTTCGGCTACACCATTGGCAACGACATGAGTTCGCGCGATATCGAGGGCGAGAATCCGCTCTATTTGCCGCAGGCCAAAGTCTACGACGCCTGTTGCGGGCTCGGTCCGGGGCTCGTGGTGCGCGAGCCGTTGCCGCGCGAGACGGCGATCGATATCAGCATCACGCGCAATGGGGCGCCGGCTTTCACGGGGTCGACTTCGCTGACGCAGATGAAGCGGCAATTTGAGGAACTGGCCGGCTATCTTTATCGCGACAATGCCTTTCCCCATGGTAGTTACATGCTGACCGGGACCGGGATCATTCCGCCGGGGGAATTCACCTTGCTGGCGGGGGATGTGATCCGGATCAGCGTGACCGGATTGGGTACTTTGGAAAACATCGTCGCGTAGCGTATACTGCCCTCCCTTTATGGAAATGTTCTTACACGGAAAAAGCATCATCGCCGGGAAGCCGGTCGAAACCAGCGGGCGCGGCTTTCGCGCCATCAGCCCTCTCGATAGCAGCGAACTCGAACCGACCTTTCACGAGAGCCCGCTCGAGGATGTGAACCGCGCGCTGACGCTCGCGGAAGAGGCGTTTGCCACCTATCGCCACGTCGGCGCCGAGGCGCGGGCCGCTTTTCTGGAGCGCATCGCCGAAGAAATTCTTGCCCTCGGTGAAGCATTGCCGGAGCGGGCCAACCTGGAGACGGGTCTGCCGCTCGACCGCCTCGCGGGAGAACGCGCGCGCACGGTCGGCCAGCTCCGCCTTTTTGCGGAGGTCATTCGCGAAGGATCCTGGGTCGACGCCCGCATTGACCCAGCGTTGCCGGATCGCAAGCCCCTTCCCCGCCCCGACCTGCGCCGCATGCTGCTCCCGCTGGGTCCGGTCGTGGTCTTTGGCTCGAGCAATTTTCCCCTGGCCTTTTCTGTGGCCGGCGGGGATACGGCGAGCGCCCTGGCGGCCGGCAATCCGGTGATCGTGAAGGCGCACCGGGCGCATCCGGGGACGAGTGAAATGGTCGCCGGCGCGATCGTGCGCGCGGCGGAAAAGTGCGGACTGCCGCACGGTGTTTTCACCCTCCTCCACGGCGCCGGCTCGGAGATTGGCATCGCGCTGGTGAAGCACCCGTACACGCGGGCGGCGGGCTTTACCGGTTCGCGGGTCGCGGGACGGGCGCTTTTCAATGCGGCGGCGGCGCGGCCCGATCCCATTCCGGTCTTCGCGGAGATGAGCAGCCTGAATCCCCTGTTCATCCTCCCCGGCGCGTTGCGTGAACGCGGTGCGCAAATCGCCGAGGGCTTGAAGAATTCCGTCACGCTGGGCGTGGGGCAATTCTGTACCAAACCCGGACTGATCTTCGGACTCGGGGGAACGGAATTTGAAACTTTCGCCGAGACTTTCGCCGAGGCGATCCGCAATGCCCGGCCGGCGACGATGCTGCATCCTGGCATCTGCCGCTCTTTCCACGATGGACTTGCGGCCATGCACAAAGTTCCGGGAGTGGTGGCGCTGGCCGCGAGCGACGTCGAGCCGCAGCCGGAATTGACCCACGGGGAGCCGACTGTCTTCGGCACCGACGCGGAGAATTTCCTGCGGCATCCCGAACTGCATGAAGAGGTCTTCGGGCCCTACACTTTGCTGGTGGATGCGCGCACCTACACCGATTTATTGCGGGTCGCGCACCGGCTGGAGGGCCAGCTCACGGCCACGATTCACGGCACGCCGGAAGATTTGGCGAACGCCACGGACCTTCTCGCCATTCTCGAGCGCAAAGCCGGGCGACTGCTGATCAATGGTTTCCCGACGGGCGTGGAAGTTTCGCCGGCGATGAACCACGGGGGGCCTTATCCGGCAACGACCGACGAGCGATTCACGAGCGTGGGCACGGCGGCGATTCGGAGATTTGCCCGGCCGCTTTGCTATCAGTCGTTTCCGGCAAATGTTCTGCCTCCGGAATTGGCGGACGGCAATCCGCGCGGGATCATGCGTCTGGTGAATGGGAAACTGACCCGGGAGGCTCTGGGGTAGATACGAAGATAGGACCGATAGGGCCAATGGGACCTATACGGCGAATGGGCGGCTGGGTCGTCCTACCCGCAAACATTCCGAAAGCGGTGCAGCGGCACCGCACTCCAAGAACGCAAGCGTCCCTGCACGATTCTTACGAATGCGTGAACTGGTCCTAGTGAATGTCTCCACCGAGGGTGACGTGGTGATGCGTCGTGCCGATGGTGGTATGGGAAGCGCAGCCCGAAGCCAGCGCCACGAAGCCTGCGGCGAGCAAAGTCAAAAACAGCGTTTTCATAAGCATTTGCTTTTTGTTTCGCACGCCGCAGTCATGTTGCGTGGGTATCCACCCTCCGGGGATGTCTGATGTTTTTCCACCGTCTCAACGACCGGCATAGTCTTCGGCAGCTCGCGATGAGTGATGCCGGGGAGATGTTTGCGACCGTCGAAGCCAACCGGGCGTATCTGCGCCGCTGGCTGCCGTGGCTTGACCGGACACACACGGTGGAAGATTCCGAGCGCTTCCTCGAGGAAGTCGTCCAGCAGGCGGATTCCAACCAGAATATCCAGACCGCGATTCTCTTCGACGGGCAAATCGCCGGCGTGGCCAGCTATCATCGGATCGACTGGCAGAATCGCGCGACCTGCATCGGCTATTGGCTGGCCGAAAAGTATCAAGGGCACGGGCTCGTGACGGCGAGCTGCCAGGTGCTGGTGGACCACGCCTTCTCGTCCTTGAATCTGCATCGGCTGGTGATCGCCTGCGCCCCGGGGAACACGCGCAGCCGGGCGGTGGCGCAGCGACTGGGTTTTCTGCATGAAGGCCGCCAGCGGGATGCCGAATGGCTCTACGACCACTTCGTCGACCACGACATTTACGTGCAAATGCATCCCGAGTGGGAGCAGCTCTCGATCAAGCGGCTCGCGACCTTCGGGCAATCGGGCGCGAAGTAATTTCGCCTCCGCGGCGATTCTTTTCTTTTTCTGTCAAAGATCCGGAGAGTAAATGGGAGGATAGGAACGTAACCTCCTCATGAAGCATCTTCCCCTCCTCCTTTCTTCGCTCTGCGTCTTTGCGGCCACGGCGGTCGCCGCGGACAAACCCAATTTCATCGTCATCAATATCGACGACATGGGTTATGCGGACATCGGGCCCTTCGGCTCGAAGTTGAATCGCACGCCGAATCTCGATCGCATGGCGAAAGAAGGGCGCAAGCTGACCTGCTTTTACGCCGCGCCGGTGTGCTCGCCCTCGCGCTCGGCGCTGATGACGGGCTGCTATCCGAAACGAGTCCTGCCGATTCCATCGGTGCTCTTTCCGGGCGCGGCGGTGGGGCTGAACCCGAAGGAGCGCACCGTGGCGGAGTTGCTCAAGGAGGCGGGCTATACCACCGCCTGCATCGGCAAATGGCACCTCGGCGATCAGCCGGAATTTCTGCCGCCGCACCGGGGGTTCGATTACTATCTGGGCCTGCCTTATTCGAACGACATGGGGCCCGGCGAGGATGGCACGAAGAGCAGTCTCGACCAACCGCTGCCCAAGCCAACGCCCGCCCCGCAGCCTGGGGCGAAGGTCGCTGAGATCGGCATCACCGATCATCAACCGCCGCTGCCGCTGGTCGAAAACGAAACGGTGATCGCGCGGGTGCGCCAGGACGAGCAGCAGGGACTGGTGGAACGCTACACGAAGGCGGCCGTGAAATTCATCAAGGAGCACCCGGACAAGCCGTTCTTCCTTTATCTGGCGCACAACGCGGTACACTTCCCCATTTATCCGGGCAAGGCGTGGGCGGGCCGGTCGCCGAATGGGCACTATAGCGATTGGGTCGAGGAGGTGGATTGGAGCGTGGGGCAGGTGCTGGATGCGGTGCGCGAGCTCCATCTCGACTCGCACACTTTCGTTCTTTTCACTTCCGACAATGGCGGGACGCAGCGGGCCGTGAATGCGCCCTTGCGCGGCTTCAAAACGACCACATGGGAGGGCGGAATGAGGGAGCCGACGATTGCCTGGTGGCCGGGAAAAATTCCGGCGGGCACGCAGACCGATGCCATTACGGCGATGTTCGACGTGCTGCCGACGCTGGTGCATCTGGCGGGTGGCAACGTGCCGACGGATCGCAAGCTCGACGGCGAGGACATCTGGCCGGTGCTGGCGGCCCAGCCAGGCGCGAAATCTCCGCACGAAGTTTTTTACTACTACCGCGGACTGGTCCTCGAAGGGGTGCGGTCGGGTCCGTGGAAGCTGCGCCTCGCGGTGGCCAATCAGCCCGCAAAAAAAGTGGCGACGGACGGAACGCCGCCCGGAGACCAGCTCTATAATTTGGAATCGGACATTGGCGAATCGAAGAACGTTGCCGCCGAGAACCCGAGCGAAGTGGCCCGCCTCCATGCATTGGCGGATGCGATGAAAGACGATCTCGGCTTGAACGGGATCGGGCCGGGTGTTCGGCCCTTGGGTCGGGTGGAAAATCCGCGGCCGCTGATCGGCTTGGATGGGGAGATTCGCGAAGGGTTCGCGCCCAAATCGGCAAAATGAGGGAACGATGAGTGGGGCATTAATTTGCCCGCTCGGCAGTTGACCGCAGCAGTCCGTTGCCGGAGAGTTGGGCCATGAAAGCCACACTCTTGGCGACCACTCTCGCAGTGGGCTCGCTCTTTGCTTTCCACGCCAGTGCATTTGGCCATGGAGGTGGCGGCGGAGGGGGAGGAGGTCACTTTGGTGGGGGCGGACATTTCAGTGGTGGCGGTCATTTCTCGGGTGGCCATTTCGGTCACGGATTCCATGGGGGCCGTTTTCGAGGGTACGGATACGGTGGCTGGGGTGGTTGGTATGGCTGGCCGGGATACTATGGCGACTGGGGCTACGGCTACGGCTACGGCGGCTACGATTCACCCGATTACGGCGGGGACGATGGGACGTACTATCCGCAGCCCAATCCCGGGTTGGCGACGAACTCACTCGCCCGGGAAGTACAACAGAGCCTGGCCATGGCGGGTTACTATCATGGCGCCGTGGACGGCCATCTCGGACCGATGAGTCGAAGCGCCATCGGCCGCTATCAGACCAGTCATCATCTTCCGGTCACCGAACGGATCGACGAGTCCTTGCTGCAATCGCTGCGACTGCTCTGACGCAGCCCCTTCGTTCCCCCGCCCCGGCGCCGCATCCCACCTGAATTCGCGGTACGGTCGGAGACAGAGCCCAACAGACCCTATGCCCCTAGTCCCCGAACGTCAGACGTCGTCCCCCGGCGAGACGACGGCCGAGATTCAACTCCTCCGCTCCGCGGACGACGCCGGTCGCATCCCTTTTCCGGAAGGGAGTCATCGTGAGATCACCACTTTCCTCGAAGCTCTTGCCCGGCTCGACGCGAAAGGCCATGTGGAACATCGACTGCAAAATGGGTTGTTCGGTTGTTTTCTGACCGATTCGGGAAAGCGCCTGCGGTCTCAACTGATCGCTCCGCAAAACGAAGGCGGCCCCGAATTGTCGGATGTATCGGTCCTACCTCCGCCCACGCGGCAGGCTTTGCTCGCGACGATTTTCGGCTCGCTGCTTTGGTTCCCGATGCCGACGCAAGCCAGGCTCGGGGAAACAGCGGAGCGGATCGAAGCGCGCTACGGCGTGCCGGTGAAAGTGGAAAACGGCGTGAGCGCCCGGGATTTCCAATGCACTTACAAACACGGCGGACTGACCATCGTGGTGCACTACCTCGATGAGAAGAGTCAGGACGAATGCTTTGCCAACGAAAATGGCGAGGCAATCGCCACCGACGACTTGCAACACTTGATGGAGGTCAACCGCCGCGGGGGCAAATGGAGCCTCAAGGAAGACAACGGCTCATTCAAAAGATGGAACCTGAATTCCGGGGAAGCCATCGCCGTGGACGACTACAAGACGGGACATTGGCTGGAGATCAAAACGATCTGGTGGCAACACTTCGTCGACCAGCACTCGGAGGAAGCGCAAAAGGGCGTGAGCGATCGGATGAAGGATTTTTGACGCTTACCACTGGATCGTCTTGATGCGGCGGGCGACTTCTTCGGCGTTGGCGCGGGAGTTGAAGGCGCTGATCCGGAAATAACCTTCGCCCATGGCGCCGAATCCGCTGCCCGGAGTGATGACGACGTTGGCTTCGCCGAGCATGCGGTCGAACATCTGCCAGCTCGTCGTGCCGGCGGGTGTGCTCACCCAAATGTAGGGGGCGTTCACGCCGCCATAAACGCGCCAGCCGACGGCGGCCGCGGCCTCGCGGAGGATCTTCGCGTTGCCCATGTAGTGAGCGAGAAGTGCGGCGACTTGTTCCTGGCCTTCGGACGAATACAGGGCCTCGGCGCCGCGCTGAATGACGTAGGAGACGCCATTGAATTTGGTGGTGTGGCGGCGCAGCCAAAGCGGGTGCAAGGGCTTGCGTTCGCCGCTGGCGGTGGAGGCGAGGAGCGTCTTCGGCACGACGATGAACGCGCAACGCGTGCCGGTGAAGCCGCCGTTCTTGGAGAAGCTTCGGAACTCGATGGCGACATCGCGCGCACCGGGAATCTCGTAGATCGAGTGCGGGATCGACGGATCGCTGATGTAGGCCTCGTAGGCGGCATCGTAAAGAATGACCGACTGATGTTCGCGGGCGTAGGCGACCCAGGCCTCGAGTTGCGCGCGTGTGGCGACGGCGCCGGTGGGATTATTCGGAAAGCAGAGGTAAATGACATCAGCGTGCTCCGCCGGCGGCGCGGCGACGAAGCCATTCTCCGCCGTGCACTTCAAATAAAGGAGTCCGGCATAGGCGCCACTCTCGTCGGCTTCGCCGGTGTGTCCGGCCATGACGTTGGTGTCGACGTAAACGGGATAAACCGGGTCGGTGATGGCCACCTTGTTCCGGTCGCCGAGAATATCGAGGATGTTGCCGCAGTCGCACTTCGAACCATCGCTGACGAAAACCTCGTCATCCGCGACTTCGATTCCCTTGGAGCGATAGTCGTGCTCGGCGATGGCACGTCGCAGCCATTCGTAGCCCTGCTCAGGGCCGTAGCCGTGAAAGCCCTCGCGGGTCGCCATTTGGTCGACGGCCTGATGCATGGCAGCCGTGGCGGCGGGCGGAAGCGGTTCGGTAACGTCACCGATGCCGCAGCGGATAATGCGCTTGGCGGCTTCCGGATTCGCTTCGCCAAAGGCCTTCACGCGCCGGGCGATCTCGGGGAAGAGGTAGCCAGCCTTGAGCTTGAAATAGTTGTCGTTGAGAAAAGCCATAATGGGAGCGGGACGATGTAGCGTTCCAAGGCGCACGGCTCAAGGGAGAAAGAGGGGGCGCTACGAGCGAACACCCGATAGCCAAATGACTTTAGCCTGGAGAAAAATCGCGATTCGAGGCCATGTGCGCCGTCGTTTGCGATAGACTTCCCGTCGATGGCCGAGGGTGATGAACCGGATCTCTCCCTTCTCCAAATCAAAATCGTAAATGACACGGTAATCACCTACGCGAAGTCGGAACTCGTCATGACCCGTCATGCGATAATGCGGAAATGATTCCAATCGCCGGCCCATTTCTGTGATTTTTTCCAGAACCGTAGCGCGAACTCCGCCAGGCAATCGCTGCAGCATCGAATCAAATTCGCGGGAGAAGACCTGCGTCGCCCAACCAGCCACGAGTCACGGTCTCTCTTCGCGTACCCGGCCGGCGGCGAGGTCGGCTTTACCTCGCTCGATGGAGGCAACGAATTCCGGGGACATTGGTTGCTGATCTTCGAGCCATTGCTCCAGCCACTCCCTCACCTCCTCCGCTTCAACGCGGGAAAGGCGGGCAATGGCGGACTCGATTTCTGCGACAGTGCTCATTGTGAGAAGGATAGCACGGTTGAGGTTTACGGGTCGACGATGAATTCGGTGGCGCGGAGTTGGTTGCTTTCGTTGAGCCGCCACGCAGGTCCATTTACTTATCCTTGTCTTTCGATTCCTTTTTCCATGGGGCGTCGAAGGTCCAGTGGAGGCCGACGTAGCCGCGGATGTCGGGGCCGCCCCGGCTGGATTCGCGAATGCTTTTGCCGATCTCGGCTTGCAAGGCGAGGCCATGGACGAATTCCCATTCGAAGCCGGCGCCGGCCGCGATCTGGTTGGGCTGGCCCGGCGCGGCGCCGCGCTGACAATAAATCTCGGTGAGGAAATCAAAGGTCTTGCTGACCTGGTATTGCTGGGCGAAACCGGCGAACCAGATGTTGTAGCTGCGCTCGGTGACACCATCGATCTGCGGATTGCCGGTGAAATCGAAATTGGTCTCGAGAAACGCGGTGAACCAGCCCCAGGTCTTCTGCGTGGAGAGCATGACGTTGTAGTCGAATTTGCCGGTGCCGAGACCGCGGGCGACATCGCCGTTGTGCAGTTTCCATTCGAAGCTCATGGAGATGCACGGCATTTTCTCCGACTCCTTGACGAACTCATAGCGGGAGCCGAGAACGACGTCGCCGAAGCCGTCGTGCCCGTCGAGCGAGAGGTAGGGGATGGCGATGGTGATTTCAGCGCGCGGAAAGATGCCGTAATTGAATTCGGTGTACGGGACGGCGCGGTCCCCGAGGGTGTGATTGTCGCGCTCGTAGTCGAAGCCGCTGAAGATTTCGAAGGTCTGATATTCCGCCGAGACGGCATCATCGGTGACCAAAGGCGGCACGGCCTGCGCAGGCCAGACGACGCCGAAGATCGAGCAGAGGCAAAGGGCACGGATCAGTCGCATCCAAAAGGCCGGAGAAGAGGAGCGCCGCAGCAGACAAGAAGGAAATTCCGGGATTTTCACGCGAGGACGAAGCCGGGACAACTTCGTGAGCGAAACGGTCGAGGAAGGCAATGGGAAAGGGAGCGATCACGGGTGAATCTTCAGCAATTCCACGTCAGGTTTTTAACGACAGCTTTCCGGTTTCCGGTCGGACGTTTCAGGTTTAGAATAGTGGCATGCCAGACGAAATGTCTCCGCGCATTCCGGATGACCGTAAGACCGGCACGCCGGAGGCGTCGGGGAACGGCGATGGGATCGGCAAACCGACGCCGCGAACGGAATCGAAGGCGGCCTCGAAGCTGGAAGTGGAACACGCACGGAAAGTGACGCGTTTCCGCGGGAGACCGCCGGGGCCGACGAAGTTTTTCCATCCGGCGGGACGTTTCCGGGGTGAATCGGGGAGCCGGTTCGATTACATCTTCGCCGAACTGCTCGAGGATCCGGCACTGCCGCCATGGATCTTCGAACGGGTGCCATTTCTCCTGCGCGGAACCAATGACCGCTTCCAGCCTCGCCGGGCAACGCGGGAAGAGGAACGGATCGTCGTCGGCTTGCGCTATGGCTATGGCGATTTGCCGCGGGCGCTCGGCCGGGGGTGAAATGCTTTCGTCCGTGGATGGAGAAAGAGAAGGGCGACTCCGGAACACACGTAGATTTACGTAATTTCCGATTGCCAGATAAAAGCGGAGCGTTATTATGGCGGAAACCACGACACGACATCGCTGAAATCAGTGCTGCCGTGCCGGAAGATGAAACCAATCCACCCCCGGTTATGTACTCCTCACTTCCGCACTTGCAATCGGCCATCCGGCAATCGCTCCAAAAGGGAATCGTCTGCCGCATCTATCCTGAAAGTCTGCTCGCCTGCTGGCCGAATCTCTCGGCTGAAGAGCGGGCCAGCCGCGTCGAAAACTTTGCCTCGCAGAACCGCTGGCAGGTTTCTTTCCGCGAACTTGGCAACCTGGGACTGGTGGCCGAGTTCTCGAAATCGGTGGGACTCGAACGCGCAGCCTGATCGCCATTCGTGGGAGACATTCTCATTTCCCCCAAGCCCATTTCACGGAACCCGCAGAATCTGGACGACTCGAATCTTCGAACCCGGCGCGCCGCCGCCGGAGCGATTTTTGCCATCGGCGTGCTCTTCCTCATGCTGGCGGCAATCTGTTCGACGGCCTTATTCAGCGGATGCATCCTCTTCGGCCTGGTTCTGACGGTGCCAGCGGCCCTCTGCCTCGGCGTGGATTTTCTGCTGCTACGCGCGGTGCGCGCGATCCAGGAACCGCGAATTAAAAAGGGCTGACGTTCTTTGCGGGCCGGGCGGATTTGCCGGTCATCGGATTATCGACGGCGCCGCGAAGTAGTGTTAGGAGAGGCGATGCCTCTGAAGTGGAAACTTTTGATTTCGCTTCTCGTCGTGGCGGTCACCGCAGCCACCGCGACCCTCGTCTACCGGCTGTATCGCCTGGGCGGCGTGCCCCCGGCGGCATGGCATTGCCTACGTGAGCCCAAGCAGATGGTGCTCTATTCCATTCACCCGGAGGAACCGGCGGATTTTGTCAAAGGCGCGAGCGTTTTTCATGGCTACCGAATCCTCGGGGAAGTTCCGGTGACGGCCGTGCCGGAACAAGGGCGCGTCGTCGACGCGGTGCGCCACGCGGTTCTGACCGCTCTCGACCCGGCGGTCTGTTTCAACCCGCGTCACGGGATTCGGGTGACGGACGGCCAGCATTCCTGCGACTTCGTCATCTGCTTCGAATGCGGCCGGATGGATTACTATCTGGACAACACCGACCTCGGCAGCGTCCCGATCGGGGGTTCTGCGGAATCGCTGAACGCCGTGCTGCGGAAGGCGCAGGTCCCGCTGGCGGATTGAAGGTTCGGCTCTCCCAGCTCTACCTACGGCTGCTTGAACATCGGATTCTTCGAATCGCCGCCGCTGAGGACATAGGCGAGAAGGTCGTAGATTTCGTCCTTGTTGAGGATGTTCAGCAAGCCGGGCGGCATGAGAGAGACCTTCGACGGTTCCATCTTGGTGACTTTCTTGCGGTCGATACTGACCTGCTGATTGGGATCGGTCGGGTCGGTGTTCACGCTCACGCGGTCGGAGTTGAGATTGACGATCATGCCGATGACCTGGGTGCCGTCGGTCTCGGTAATGACTGTGGGGACGAACTGTTCGTTGATCTCCTTGCTCGGGTTGATGATGTTATCGAGCAAGTCGTGCGCGGTGTAACGGCCGCCGGCCTGGGTCAAATCCGGGCCAGTCATGCCGCCTTCGTTGCCGAAACGGTGGCAGGTGAAACAGCCGACGGCGGCAAACATTTTGCGGCCCGTCGCATAGTCGCGACCTTGCAAGGACAAGCCGGGCGGCGCGAGCTGGTCAACCGTCCAGGGCGTGATCTGCGTGTGTCCGGCGAGCACCGACGCAGCGGCTTCGAGCGCGGATTTTTTCTCCGGCTGTTTGGCGAGCACGTCGGCGAGTTCGGTCTTTTCGGTGTCGCTCAGACTGGCCACGGCGTCATTGCGAATGAACTCGATGAATTTGGCGAAGCTGGCGCCGCCGCGATAGTTGGCGGCCTTGAGGAACCACTCGAAATAGGCGGTGTGCAGGGGCTTGGTCCAGCCGGTCTTGAGCATGCGCAGGGAGCGCGCGTATTCCATTTGCTCCTCCTGTGTAGTGGCCTTCTCGATCATCGGGACGGCCTTGGAAGCGACGGTGGGCGACTGAAGGTAGACGAGGGTGTCGCAGAGCAACCAGTTGAGTTCGTAGGTCGGCGCCGGGAAGGTCGGATCGAATTTCGCGAGGAGCGCCTTGACGTCGGTATCGTCGGGGCGACCGAAGCGGTTGAGGACGATCTCGAGCGTGCGGACGAGCGTCACGCGCTGCTCATTCGTCAGCGTGGCCCAATCGAATTTCTCGAGCGCGCCGAGGAGGCGTCCGCGGAGCGCGGTATCGACGGGCGGATCGGTGGGCTTGCGGTGAAACGGATCGATGCCGCCGCAGCGGGCGAGAGCGAGCAGGGCTTCGAGCTGCCTGGCCGGATCGGTTTCGCTCAAGGCTTTGTCTTCCCACGTGTCGATGGGCTGATGCTCGACGGCGGTGCGCGCCGCCCAGCGGATGAAACGGTCGGGGTCGCCGAGTTTCGGCCAGGCGACGGCGAGCGCGCCGGGATCGGGGCGATGATATTCCTCGAGCTTGTGGCGCTCGGCGAAAGCGGCGCCACCGGTCGAGGGCGCGCCGGCGGGTGCGGTGCTCTCGTGGCCGGTGTAAGTGACGCGATAGAGGCCGCTCTGGACCTTGCGCCCGCCGATGGTGAAGTACATGGCGCCGTCACCGGGATTGATGACGACATCGGTCATCGGCAACGGTGATCCGACGAGGAAATCCTCCTTGGTGGCGCTGTAGGTGGCGCCCTGCGGCCGGAGATGCACGGCGTAGAGCCGGCCCCAGCTCCAGTCGAGACAGAAGAGGGCGTTTTGATATTTGGCCGGGAACTTCGCGCCATAGCCGAAGATCATGCCGGTGGGCGAACCCGGGCCGACGTTGAGGATCGGCGGAAGATTGTCGGGATACCACTCGGGAAATTTGCCTGCGCCATTGCGCCAGCCAAACTCCGCCCCGCTCACGCAGTGGCAAATCCGGGTCGGCCGGTACCATGGCGTATTGAAGTCATATTCCATGTCGGCGTCGTACGTGATGAGTTCGCCGGCTTTGTTGAAAGCGCCGTCGTAGATATTCCGGAAGCCGCTGCACCAGAGTTCCCAGTCTTTGCCGTCGGCCGAAATCTTGTAAACGATCCCCCCCGGCGCGAGTACACTGCGCATGAAGCCGCGACCATCGGGCATGCGCGGCAGGAGCTGATCCTCACCCCAGTGGAGCGGCACGCGGGAACGATTCACCTCCGCCGGAGTGGTGCCGTCGCCGGTGATGAGGAAGACGGATTTGCCGTCGGGCCCGGGCAGGATCGCATGAATGGAGTGGTCGCCCCGCCCTTCCATGGCGCGCAGCTTTTCCACGTGATCGAGTTCGTCGTCGCCGTGAGAGGAGGTCACGCGATAGAGGCCGTCGTTCTCTGGATTCTCGTAATCGTTCACCGCGACCCAGAGGGCGTTGAAGGCCCACAACAAACCGTTTGCCCCTTTGATGGGCGCGGCGATGCGTTTCACCGATGCGGGATCGAGCGGTTGGCCGAGAGGCGGGGCGGCAAAACGATAAAGGTAGCCGTATTGGTCGCTGGCGATGAGCCGATTTTTGTCGTCTGTGCAAAGCGCCACCCACGAGCCCTGCTGCTCGATCGGCACGGAGTAGAGCAACTCGATCTTGAAGTCCCGCATGACCTTGATCCGCTCGGGAGGCGTCGCTTTGTTCTCATTGATCGCCTTGCCGGCGTCCGGATCGGGCGTGCCTTTGGGGCGTTTCGGTGCGGCCGGAGTTTGGGCAAAGGCAGAGAGGCCCAGCGCAGTGCAAAGCAGGAGAACAGAAGCGGAGGTTTTCATGAGCGAAATTGGAAGGATCGAGGGAGGAAGTCGGGCGGATTCTGGAGGGCTTTGCTTATCCGGGAATCTTCCGAAGGTGGCGAGTGAACAAATCTCCGGAGGACGAAAAACTTTGGTGGCTTGAGGCGGATCGGCTCCCTGCCATGATCGCGCCACCCCTCGAAATATGAAGATCCGCCGCCTGCAAGACCTACCACTCCTCGCCCTGGCCTTCGCGGTTTTCTTCCTCCTGCCGGCGAGCCCAAGCCTGGCGGATGGAGAAGGTCCGTTGCGCATCGAATTGCCGGCACCGGTCATTCCCAATCGCGAGTTTTCGATCGTCGATTTCGGGGCCAAGGGGGACGGGATGACGATGAACACCGACGCCATTCGCGCCGCGATCGCCGCGTGTGCGAAGGCCGGGGGAGGACGCGTGACGATTCCCGCCGGGACGTTTCTCTCCGGCCCATTTGAACTCGCCAGCCACATGGCGCTCGTTCTGCAAAAAGGCGCAGTCCTACAGGCGACGGGCAAGTTTTCCGATTTCGGACTGCCCGATCCCCTGCCCGCCACGCAGGACGAGATCAATGCCTACCGTAAGAAAATCCCGCCATTCATCGCCGGCACCGATTTGAAAGACATCGCCATCCTCGGCGAAGGCGTGATCGACGGCGCGGGCGCTCCGTGGTGGGCCAAATCCGACGTGGTTTCGATGCGGTCCGTCCCGGTGGCAAATCCCGCCAACCCCTCGGCGCCGCCGGAAAAGCCGCTCTATGTTCCACGACCGCACCTCATCGTCCTGCGCAATTGCGAACGCGTCCACGTCCAGGGAGTGACGTTGCGCAATTCGCCGATGTTCCATCTCGTGCCGCATCACTGCCATCACGTGCTGATCGAAGACGTGACCATTGTGGCTCCGGCCAATTCTCCCAACACCGATGGGATCGATCCTGCGAATTCATCCAACATCGTGATTCAGCGCTGCACGATCGACACGGGCGACGACAATATCGCGATCAAAGGCGGCGGGGTGGGTGGCGAACCGACAGAGAAAGTCTTCATCCATGACTGCAAATTCCTGCATGGCCACGGGGTTTCGATCGGGAGCGAAACGGAGGCCGGGGTGCACAACGTGGAGGTACGGCACTGCACGTTTGAAAACACGGGCACTGCCTTGCGAATCAAATCCAGCCGGACGCGCGGCGGAAAAGTGAGCGCCATCCGGTATCAGGACATCACGATGAAAGACGTGGAGGTGGCGATCACAGTCTCGCTCTTTTACGACGATCGCCAGTCCGCGCTGAAACCCGAGGAAAAGCCGGTCAGCGAGCGAACGCCGCAGATCGCCGATATCTCGTTCACGGACATCGTTTGCGATGGAGCCACGCGCAAGGCCGGCGAAATCGTCGGGCTGCCGGAAAGTCCGATCGGCCATCTCACATTGACCCAAGTGCGAATCACCCACGCCGCCGGGGCATTCACGATGCAGGATGTGCGCGACTTCACGAGTCAGGGTTTCGACGTGCAAACGATCGGTCCCGGCCCCGGGGGTGTCGCCCGCGAAACCGACGAATGCCCCTTGATTCCTAATGCTCCGCTTCGGCGGTAAAGCGTGCGTCGCACTCCGAACATCGCCAGGGCCGCTGTGATTCGATGAGGGAAACCGCCAGCCAGGCGAGGCCCCAAAGTCCAAACGTGGCGATGGTGAGGCCGAAGTGCCAAAGATGGGCGGCGGTCGGCTTGCTGAATTGACGTTCGCAATGGCATCGCGCGCAGAAACGTGTGTCAAAAGCACGGAACTGCGGAGAAGACCGGTCTGGGGAGAAACTGGACATCGAGCGCCGAGTATTACAATGACCTACCGCAAAACACTACGTAAATTCACCCGACCGATTTTCCCTCTTGCGCGGACCGAAATGCGGCCTTAAACGCCGCTACTGTGGCCAGAATTCCACGTGTCCTCTTTGCGCTCATCGCGCCCGTTTTCGTTCTGCATGCCGCGGACGAACCGCCGGCCGGCAAATCTCCGTCGCCCGGCGATTCGCATCCTCTCGCAATGAGAGATGCGGCGGCACTCGCGGTCCAGGATCTCCTGGATCACTGGTGGATCGGCGATGCTTCCACCGGCCATCTGCAGCCCACGCATGGCGGATGCGCCGTCGGAAAAGGGCGCGGGGTCATCTGGGAACGGACCACGGTGATTTGCGCCCTGGAACCGCTGGCCTCAGCGGGCGACGCAAAAGCACGCGAACGCATCTGCGCCCAATGGCATTTCGATAAGTCGCAATACACGATGAAGGAGTTACAAGCCTGCGGTCCTGGGAGTGGTGCACCGTGGTGCGATGACGCCGCCTGGCAGGTGATGTATTACGTCATCGCCTTTGAACAAAGCGGAGACGGGGATGCGCTCGCCGCGGCCAAGGGTCTGCTCGAGAACATCCACACTCGCTGGTTTGACGAACAACTCGGCGGCGGACTTTGGTACAACGATCGGCGCCAGGTGAAATCGCTCTACGCCGTGGCTTACATCTACGGAGCGCTCGGCGTCTACGGGGCAACGGGCGATTCCCATTACCTCGATCTCGCGCTCGCGGAATATCAATGGATCGAGACGCATCTGCTCCGGGCGGATCACCTCTACTGGTGTGACTATAGCGCGGGGCCGCCGGCCAACCCGGAACATCACGCAGGCCCGGTGGGCGCCGAGCGTCCGAACAGCATTCATACGGCCGGCAGTGTGAGTTACCTTGGCGGCAATCTCGGCATGGCCGCCTGCCAGGCACGGCTCTACGAACTTACCGGGCAGGACTCCTGGCGCGAGGCCGCACTCCGCACGACGGCAGCCATTCACGAGCGTCTCTGCGACGGCACCGGATGTTTCATTAACGATCGCGATGCTTTCACGAATGGTTTCTTTATCGGCGCGTGGGCGCAACGCCTCAACGGCTTTCCGGGGAGTGAACCTGCCTTCGAAAACCTTCGTCGCACCGCTCAAGTCATCGCCCAGCGCCGCACCGGGGCTGACTACAGACCGCTCTATGGCCCCTCCGGCGCGGGCTTCTATCCTGGTGACTGGGACGGCGGCAACAAATGGGAGAGTCACGAAAGCCTGGGCAGTATGATACACGTGAGCGCGACTTCCGTTTCTTTTCTCACGGCGGCAGCAGCGCTCGATCGCTAAAGGTCGAAGAAAGCAAATGGCGATCATCGCCTGAAATCCGGCGGCGCCCCGGTTTTTGTTTCTATTTTGTTTCCACTTATCACACGCCATTTTCTTTTCGTTTTTTGAACGAGTTGGCAAAGCGGGCGTCTAAGTTAGTAACTCACCATTCGGCAGCGCGCGGCGGTGTGGTGTGAAACAAAACCCCTCTCCCGAACTTCGGGAGAAAGCCCCACGAGAAGTGAATCTTGACCATTTCCACGCCCTTATTTCTGTCGGCGCATCCATCCTTGTGAATGCGCCCGTCCATCAAGTTTATGAGCATTGGACGCGTGTCGAAGAATTTCCGAAATTCATGAATGCCGTGCGCGAAGTGCGGCGCATCGAAGGGAATCGCTTCTTCTGGCGGGTGGAACGCGGGGGCCGCGAGTACGAATCCGTTTTGGAAGTCGTGCTGCGCATCCCCGAGCGACGGGTCGCCTGGCGAACCGTCTCCGGAGCTGAAAGTTCCGGTGTCGTGGGCTTCGATCCCCTGCCCGGAAACAAAACCATTGTCTCTTTTAAAATGAAGTATTCGCCCGATGCCGGCTGGAGTAACTCCGCCGCACTTCTCACCCGCATCCGCAAACGTCTCGAAGGCTTCAAAAGCTTCATCGAATCACTCCCTGAACCGCACGCAACCTCAACCAACAATTAGCAAGGAAGAACCTCATTCGCCAGGCAAGACACTTTCAAGTCCGGCGCTGTGATCACAGATATAACAACTAACTACTAACTACGAAAGCATGAATATCACCTCAAATAAGAAATGGAATAGAGCCGGGCTATTAGTCGCAGGCGCGGCGATCGGCATCAGCGGGCTGTTTCTATCCGGCCGGGCCATCGGGATCGAAAACGACAAGGCCGCGCCCCCTCCGCTCAACCCCGCCATTACCGCCCCCGTGCGTTCCTTAAGCCAGGCTTTTGAAGCTGTGGCGGCACAGGTCCGGCCGGCGGTCGTCAGCGTTTACTCCGAGAGAATGGTCAAGGACAACGAGGGCGAATTCAACCTGCCGTTCGGCAATGGCAACGGCAATCCGAACGATCTTTTTCGGCAATTCTTTGGCCGGAACGAGCAGGGCGAACACGGGCAGGAGCCGGCTCATCATCAACACAAAGTTCCTGAGCATGGCATGGGCTCGGGCATGATCCTCGACAAGGAAGGTCATATCCTGACCAACTATCATGTGGTCAAGGATGTGGATACCTTGAAAGTGAAGCTGGCCGATAACCGGCAGTTCGACGCCAAAGTCGTCGGCACCGATCCGAAGAGCGACGTCGCGATCATCCAGATCAAAGACAAAGTGCCGGATAACTTGCCCACGGTGAAGCTGGGTGACTCGAAAGACTTGAAAGTCGGCGATTGGGTGATGGCCATCGGCGCTCCCTTCGGCCTGACGCAAACCGTGACCGCTGGTATCATCAGCGCGACGGGACGCAACGACGTGGGCATCGAAGACTACGAGGATTTCCTCCAGACAGATGCTGCGATCAATCCCGGTAACTCCGGCGGTCCGCTCGTGAACATGGACGGCCAGGTGATCGGCATGAATACGGCCATCGCCACGGGCATGGGCCAATTCGCCGGAGTCGGCTTCGCCATCCCGAGCGACATGATCAAGGGCTTTGTCCCGACGCTGGCCAAGGGCGGCACGATTACCCGCGGTTTCCTTGGTGTTGGCATCCAGGACCTGAGCGACTCCCTGGCCGCGCAGTTCAAGACCAATGGCACGAATGGCGCGCTCGTCTCGCAGGTCAATAACGACACGCCCGCCGCCAAGGCCGGCCTGAAGTCCGGTGACGTCATCGTCCGCTATGATGGCAAAGCGATCGACAATACTCGCACGTTGCGGCAACTGGTGGCGGATACCACGCCAGCGACCAAGATTCCGCTGACGGTGATGCGCGATGGCAAGGAAGTGAAGCTCGACGTGACGGTGGGTAAGATGCCCACGAAGGAAGTCGCGGCGAATTCCTCGAACGAGAATGCCGAACCGGGGAGTGCCCATCACTTCGGGATGAATGTGCAGCCGCTGACGCCCGACCTGGCGCAGCAACTGGGCACGAAGGCGGATCACGGTGTGGTCATCGACGGGGTTGAACCGGGCAGCCCGGCGGCCACGGCCGAACTTCAACCCGGCGACATCATTGTCGAAGCGAACCGGAAGCCGGTCGATAACGTCAAAGAACTGAAGAGCGCGCTGGCCAGTAATAAGGATTCAGCCCTGCTCCTCATCAAGCGTCACGAGGCCAGTCTCTACGTGAGCTTGAAAGTCAGCTAACCAATAGCTCGCGAAGCTTAAAAGACAGTCCGGGATGCGCCGCCTGAAAAGGCGGCGCATTCTTTTTCGTTGAGACTCGTGAAATTGCGGTTGGCGGGAAGTTCCGCCACCCCTGCCGGGGTGGATGCGCTAACCTAAGCGGATATGAGCTCTCAACAGAATCCGCTAAATCGAAACGCGCCAGCGTTTGCGGGTGCGGGCCGGACCGGACTGGCGTAGGTCTCTCTCGCTTTCGGAAGTGGACGAGGGTGGCGGAATGCTGGCGCAAACCCGCAGACAATCCCAAAGCGCCAGAGCACTGGCGCACTCCAAAACGCTGGCGCGCAGGGATTGAGCACATACTGTTTGATGTCTCCCAGCTTAAGTTGGCGCTTATGCTTTCCGGAAGACGTTTGGTAGCATATCCTTCCGTTGGTTTGCTTGAATCCACCCATGACTGCGCCATCCGAGTCCCAAAACTTTCACGACGTTCTCAAGAAGTCCCGAGATCTGATGATTACCACCGCGGCGGTGTCGCTCATCGGGACGGGAATTACGTTGATGGCCTGCCTCGTGGCGGCGCATTGCATGTCTCATGCGGACGATCTTCCGTACCGGCAGGCGGCTGGGGCGTTCGTCAAGCTGGCGGCATTCATGAGCGCGCTCGGCTTTGCCGGCGTCTGTGGATTTCTGGTTTCACTCCGGCCGATTTCCCGGAGGTTGGCGGCAGCGGCCAGGGACCGAGCCGAGGAGGAATGAGCAAGGTCGCGTGGCGGAAACGGATTTCCGTCGCCGCGCTTGCTCACGGCAAGCGCCGCAACTATTTCACGACGTATTCCGGAGGAAGGATAAAAGTGAATCGATAGCTCGTCTTCACATTCGTGCCGACGGTCATGAAAGCTTCGCGAATCTGGGGCAAACCGTATTTCAAAGTGTCGATGACCGTTTGGCCAGTGACGACCAGCCGATCCTTTTCCCGCCAGCCGAGGGCACTTCCGGAAATCGGTTGTTTCGTTCCATTCAAGGTCAACTCGCCGCTGACTTGGAATTTGGCGGGATGAGAAGCGCCGGCGTGCTGGACATCGCCCTCGACAAGTTTCACGCTTTCCAGGCTGAAGGTGGCGTCGGGATGGGCATCGATCTTCAACCAATCGCGCATTTTCTGATCGCGCCCTTTGTTGAAAGTGGTGAGCGATGCCGTCTTGAAATGCAGGGTCGCCTTTTGCACGGGAGGCGTCGCGGCCGGGTCGAGGAGGGCGCTGCCGGAAAAGTCGCGGGCCTCGCCGTGAAAGTCGTGCAGGAAGGAATCGCCGACGAAAGTCAGCGAACTGGCTTTCGGATCGAGCGGCAGATTTTGGCCGGCGACGACCGCGGGCGGCCCAGCGAACAAGAGGCAAGCTACGGCCGAAAGAACCAAGCTGCGGAATGAGAAGGTGGCAGCGTCCATATCGGTTCGCAGAAGATAGCCAGCTAGGCCTTGGTGGCCGCGGGAGGACTGATCTTTCGAGGGACCTGCCGTTGGCCGGAAACGGAAGAACTTGGTACCGACGCGCCGTGGTCGCCGGATTCGTGGTACTCGGCGTCCTCGTTCACTCCCCAGAGATCGAAAATTCGCTGGCCGGCGATGATGTTCTTCACGCAGAGCATGGCGGTCATCATGGAGTGATCCTGATTGTTGTATTTGTGCATGCCGTTGCGGCCGACAAGATGCAGGGTCGGAAAGGTGCGATCGAGTTCCTCCCGGATGACCGCCAGATGGCTGGCGTAAGCATCGTCGTAGACCGGGTAGGCTTTGCGCTGCCGGACAACGTGGGCGTCGACGATGTCCTCGGCGTTGGCCAGGCCGAGCTGGAGGATTTCGCGCCGCGCGAGTTCTTGGAGCTGCGCATTCGATTGCGACCACAGTCCGTTCCCATCCTCAAAACAGAAATACTCCAGCCCGTAACAGGTCATCGCCGGATCGGGGACCATCTCCGGCGACCAGGATTTGAAGTTCTGCACGCGGCCGACCTGCACCGAGGGGTCGTGGATATAAATCCAGTTATCCGGAAAGGCGCTGCGCTCTTTCAGAATGAGAACGACGGTGATGAAATCCCGGTACTTGAGCTGGCCGGCTGCTTCGAGCGAAGCGACGGAGAGATGCGGCGAGACCATCGAGCAAAGTTCGCGAACGGGCGCCGTGGAAATGACATGGGCCGCCCGAAGCGTGTGCTCGCGTCCTTCTTCATCGGTTGTCATCACCGTCCATTCCGCTCTCTCCTGGTCGTAGTGGCAGCTGTTCACGCGGCGGCCCATGAGCACGCGGCTCCCCATGGACTGGACCTTGGCCGCGCATGCTTCCCACATCATCCCCGGGCCGAGCCGCGGATAGCGAAAGGATTCGATGAGAGTCTTGACGACTTTTCCGCCGGCGCGCGGGGTTTTCTTCGGGGGAAAAAGGGCATTGAGAACGGCTGTGGTGAGCGAAAGTCCCTTGATGCGCTGAGCGGCCCAGTCGGCAGAGATTTCCTGGCAGCTCATGCCCCACACTTTTTCGGTGTAGGTCTTGAAGAAGATATTGAAGAGACGATGGCCGAACTGGTTGCTGACCCAATCTTCAAAGCTTTTCGCCGGGCGCACCGGGAAGAGCCGCGACCAGAAGTAGGAAAGACCGCAACGCAACGACTCGACGATCCCGAGCTTGAGGAGAGCTTCGGAGGCCTTGAGCGGATAGGAAAAGAACTGTCCGCGATAGAGGATGCGCGAGGAGCGCGGGCGAACGAGCATGTCGTTGGGCAGAATCTCGCTCCAGAGATCCTCGACTTCCTGCGACTTGGAAAAGAAACGGTGGCCACCGATGTCGAAATGATAGCCTTTGAAGGTCGCCGTTTTCGAAATGCCGCCGACATACTTGGGATCGGCCTCGAAGACGACCACCGGCACGCCCGCCTTGGAGAGGAGATAGGCCGCGGTCAATCCGGCGGGACCGGCTCCGATGATGGCAACAGGATTTTGATTCATTAATAAATGGGGACTTACGAGGAGACAGTGCCCTCCATCTTCGAAGGCAGGCGGTCGACTGGCCGCCAGGGGAGGCGTTTTGCGATGAGGGGTAGAAAACATCCGAGCGCCCAGGCGCAGAAGAAGAGTTCGAACGGAAAGAGTGTGCCGTAAGCTACGCGGGGACCCGGCGTGTTGATGCTCGTCCAGACGACCGGCAGCAATTGGATAAACAAAAATACGGCGAGCAAACAGTACTCGGGGCGTCGTTTGACGAAGGCGAAGATCACTCCGATCACCGCGAGAAAATAAAGGATGCGGACATGCTCGGCGTGGCGGGGAATATCGTAATAGACGCGGTAGAATCCCTGCTCCCAGCGGTCGACAAATTCGCGGAGATCGTGAGTCTTCTCGTAATCTTTCCACGTGAACTCCCCCACTACCCGGCCGGTGTGGCCTTCTTCGTAGCTGTCGACCCACATGAAATTCGAGAGGTAGCCGACGTGAAATGGGTCTCTGAAATAGTGATACCGGGGAAGCCAAACGGGAATCGTGACGAAGGCCGCAAGGAGGACGGCGCCGAGATAGCTGACCAGCACTACGGCCCATCGCCGGCGGTTCGAGGTGGTCTGCTCTCCTTTCGGCCAAAGCAACCGGCGGAGATCCCACAACGCCAAAATCCCCAAGGTCGCCGCGATGGTGAACAATCCATTCGTCCGCGCGAGATAATCCACGCCTCCCGCGGCAGCGGCGCCGAGGAGGCAAAGCGGGTTTCCGCGAACTGCATAGGCGAGGAAAAACAGGATGAGCACGACCACGCACAAGGCGTGCACGGGCTCGGTCATGAGACGACAGGAAATCTTATCGACGATGAAGGGATTGGCGATAAAGGCCAGACAGGTAATGACGGCCGCCGGCAGGCCGAGCGAGAGCCTGAGCAATCCCCAAAAAAGGCAGACCAAGAGCGTCAGGCCGACGACCAGATTCACGCACCCGAGATGAAACAGATCGCCGCCCCAGACCTTCACCGCCGGCGCGAGCAGAAGCGGGTAGAGCGGCTGGCGATGAGGCATGTTCTGCACGTACGACATGCTGAAATCCCCACGGGCAAAATCGCGGGCGATCTCGACGTACTGCCGGGAATCCTTCGCCCCCATCTTTTCGGCAAGATGTGGATCGGCGACCGTGTGGCGCAAGATCAGGACGTTTAAAACCAGATAGATCAGCACCAGAAAGCTGAGGCACAGCCAGCGCACGAAATGAGGAACAGCCTTCCTTGGACCGGTCGCCACGGGAGCGGGGGTGCTCGGAGACGTCGCCATCACGCGAGCGATGATTTCGCCCCCTCCCGGCGGGCGAAGATCATGGCGAGAAAGAAGTCCGCAGGGACGGCGAGAAGGACGAAGCACACCGGCCAGATCGGGGCGATGTAACGCACATTCTCCACGGAGATGAGGTAGACTCCAAAGACGTAGCCGAGGGTGATGATCGCCCACACCCCCAAGGTCCGCGAATACCGCGGCAGCCAGACCAGAAGCAACGCCAGGCAGAGCCAGCCGCCGAGAAAAGTCAGGCGCACGTGTGACAGGCGATAGAGGCTCTCCGGTCCCGGAGGGTAGCGCAGGAAATCGAGCTTTTTGCCGTAAGCGTTTTCGCAAGCCCGCACCGCTCGTGCAGCCCAGGAGTTGGGCGCCGGCTCCAGTTTCTTTTGAAACGTGGCGTAATCGGGCACGGGACCTTTTCGCGGCAGATCGTAGGCAATCCGCAGGGGGCTTTCTTCGCTCTCCTGGGCTTCCTGATAAAACTGCGTGGAGCTTTCAATGAAGCTGCCGTCGTCAAAGCGGAAAGTCTCGTAAGCGGAAACGTTGGCGTCGAAAGCGACCCGCTGCAAACCGAGATAGAGGAAGAGATCGGGCCGCGTTTTCACGGCTTCGAGCGCCAGATCCAGGTAGATTTTGTTCTTCAGGCGCTCATCCTTGCCGAGCGCTTTCCAGAGCGGGCGCTGATCCTGATCGCCGGGATCACGGAGGAAGAAGAAGGGCTCTTTTCGCTGGGTGGCGTGGTAAACATCCAAGCCCTGCCGATAGCGCAACACGAGGTCGCGAATCTCCGCTTTGTAATCGGCATGGAGGGGCGTATCGAGAGAGGTCAAAGGGAAGGTGGCATCGTAAAAGAGCCATGCGCCCTGTTTCTTCGATCCGACCGTGGGTGTGATTGCGAGGACTGCGAACAGAGCGACCCACTGCGGCCAGCGAAACACGCGCCACGATTTCACGAAGAGAAGTGCCAAAAGCAAACCCGGCCAGACGAATCGCCCCGAAGGCTTGGTGGCGATGAACAGCGCGAAGGGAACCAGAAACCACCAGAAAAGACGGCGCGCCCGTCCGGAGTCCGATTGTGTCACCCAAGCCATCCAACCGGCAAACGTCCACACGAGAAGGGCGAAGAAAAGAGTATCGCCGTCGAGCTCGTGTTCGCGCCACACGATGACCGGGAGACCCGCGTAAATGACCGTGACCGGCACGATCCACAGCCGCCAAAGAACCAGCGTCTTGCGCACAACGTAGGCCAACGGGGCGAGAGTGATCCAGCCAAAGGCGTGCTGGAAAAAGGGCAGCCAGCGCAACGGACCACCCGGAAGGTACGACACCGGCAACATGAGCAGCGGATAAAGATAGCGCCGCTTGTCCCCCAAGCTGAGCGCACCGTGATTCAAGAACTTATGGGCGAAGGTATAAAACGAGCGGGAGTCCGCCCCCCAGAATGCATACGGCAGATAGCTGGTGAGCAGAATGCGCAGCAGACCTCCGAAGATCAGTGCGGGCACCGCCCAGAGCAGCGAGTCCACGAGTAACGGATGCCGGCGGGCGAAGGCACGAAATTTTTCCGCGAGCGAGGGGCGGCCATTCACGCCTCGGAGCCTTTCGCTGGCGGCGGAGTTCGCCGCACGATGTTGAGCCCGAGGACAGGCATCGTGATATTCAAGACAGGCAGCCGCGGAATTCGCCGGCTATCGCCCCGGATTGCTTCTCGTTTAGACAAAGGTCCGACGATTGGGATGGCAGGCTGGCCGCACTAGCAGAAGCGGGTCTCAGGGAAGGCGTTGCAGAGGATTCGTCGGACAAGGCAAATGGGCATAGAATTAAAGTCGAGGCGAGTGGCGGAAGATGCAACAGGATAGCCGAAGGACCGTGAATCACTGCCTCCAATCAAATTAATTAATTGTCACGGTGATACCAACAGCCCGCGAAGGTACTGTTTTTCACCACCGGTCCGAAAGTGGGTTGCGCCAGCCGCCTTTCCTCCGGGATGTCGACGATCAGCGATCACTGGCTTTCGCTCTGGTCGCTGTTCTGGCCGAGTCTTGAGTTGCGGCTCGATCCGTGGCCCACTCCGAAATGCTCATCGCCACATGGTAAAAGTTGCTGTCGTCGTCGCGTGGTTCGCCTTCCTGGCGCTGCGACCCGCCCATGGAGCGCTCTCCGAGGAAACTCCGGCGGAGTTTGCCAACCGCTTCTATCACGCTTATGGCGAATTGCGCGTGCGCGGCGTCCCGAATGAACGACAGCGGCGGGCGCTGGCACCATTCTTCACGCTCGAATTGCAGGCACTCCTGGCCAAGGCGGATCGATGCCGAGGATCGCTGGAACCCCACCCGGCGCGTCCGAACAAACCGGGCTGCGGAGGCGATCTGTTTACTTCCAATTCCAGCGGGTGGGCGGACACCTACGCGATCGGATTTCCCCAGGCCGTCATCGGGAGATTAATTCAGCCGATTCATCTCGCGGATGCGGAAACCGGAGATGCCTGGGTGGATCGCCTCATGCTTCACCATGGCAATGGCCGCTGGTTTATCGCCGACATTGTTTTCACGAATGACCGAGGAAACCGGCTCTTTGGGAAAGGAAGCCTGCGGCGCGCGCTGAAGGGTTGCCTCCATCGCTGAGGCCGCGGCTCGCGGTGGCAGAATTCCCACTCGCAGTTTTCGACGGGCGATTCCATTCTGCGCCCATGAAGACTCTCCTCCATCTGTCCTGCCTGCTTCTGGTTCTCGGCGCGGTGAGGGGGCGCGTGCTCGCGGACGACGTCGAGACGATTGTCTTTCTGCGGCATGGAGAGAAACCGGCGAACGAAATCGGCCAACTCAACGTCGCCGGGCTCAATCGTGCGCTGGCCTTGCCCGACGTCCTGCTCAGCCACTACCAGAACCCGCAGTTCATTTTTGCGCCGGGCACGACCGACAAAATCACCAACCGGACGACCAAACAGGAGTACGACTACCTTCGTCCACTGGTCACGATCGAGCCGACGGCGATTCGCGCAGGACTGCCGGTCAATACGGACTTCGGTTTCCGCCACATCCAGGAACTCGAAGCGGAGCTCCTGAAGGATCAGTACAAGAGCGCCATGATCTATGTCTCCTGGGAGCATAACCTGCTGGACGACCTGGTGAAGAAATTGGTCGCAGATCTCGGCAGCCAGGCGGTGGTTCCCGATTGGCCGCGTGGAGACTTCGACTCCCTCTTCGTGGTCACGATTCACACCGACGGGACGAAGCGGACCGCCGATTTTCGGGTGGACCATGAAGGCATCCAGCCTACGAACGTTTATCCTCAACCCGGAAAATGAGCGGGCAAGGATATAGGGCTCGCTCATTGCCGTTCGGGCGCTAATCGACGGATGCTCCAGCCGGAAAGGTTTGGTGAGGCGGTGATGCACCTGGAAGAGGCCCGGGAACACTTCTGGAATGCCGGCCGGGTGCTGGTGGTGGGCACGTCGCTAACCGTGTTTCCGGCCGCCGGGCTCGTGGAACACGCACACGACGCGGCGGAAAAGGTCCTGGTCGATCTGGATGCAACGACCGGGCCGACGGGGTTTCGGGTTCTGCGTGGTTCTGCGGATGTCCTACTACCGACGTTGATTGGGGATTGGTGTCGGAAGGGGTAGCCGCCGTTCCCCTGCCCCAACCCCGCACCCCATCCTCCCTCCCGGTCCCAATTTTTTCCGAATCTCACTCGGAAAAGGCTTTACAATCAGGGCATCAATCTGATCAAATTCCGCACAAAGTTGACGTAAAGGACGTATGAGATGCACACGAGGCACCCCGAAAATGCGGTTCGCCGGCAGGATTGTAGCTTCGTCTCGTGGAATCTCGACCTCCGTCGCGGTGCATTTTTCAGGAATGCCCCGTCAGCATAAATCCCCCATCACCAATTCCGGTCCGCGCACTCATCGCGCTTGTGCGGCCCGGTGGAGCAATCCGTGGCGCGATGCAGGAAACGAGACATGAAATCTATCATCGTCAGCCTACTCACCGTTGGCACGACCTTCGCGGGATACACGGCGTATCAATCGAACCCGAATCAATTCGCGCCGCTGGTCTCCCGCATCCAAACGATTTTGCCGACTTACCAAGCTCCGTCGCCGGGGTATTCAGTACCGAGGGTGCAAACGGTGCAAACGGCAGCTCCGCAGGCCAATACCGTTCAGACGACCGCCCAAACCAACTCGGGCCCGACTTACGTGGAGCTCTTGAATCCACATGTGCAGGCGACGTTTGCCCCATTGGAAGTCGACCGGGGCAAGCTTTCCGAGGAGCCGATCCTGCGCCTTCGGGAATGGTTTCTGCGCGAGCGCGAGCGGGAAGAAGCCTCGGAAGCGATCGGGATGGTCGACCGGCTGCTGGTGGTGATGCACGAGCGGGAGCATTTCCGCGAACGCATGGAGAGCCCCGCGGGGAGCTTTAGTGACGAATTCTTCAAGGAGCGAATCCGCCAGGAGTGGCTGAACCGGAGCAAGGAACTGTCGGCTTCTTTTGACCGCGATTGGGCGACCTTCGCGGCGCACGAGGCACGCTTCCGCGAGCGCTACGTGGAATATCACCGCGGTCACGAATACCTCGAGGTCATTCGCGGCGACGAATTCCGGCCGCGTTACGGAGAGCATCTGGGGTCGGGCTATGTTTTTGCCAGGGTCAACGAATGGGAACATCGTTACCCGATCGAAGAGCATCGGAATCCGCTCGAAGTGCATCACAACCCGCTGGAAGAGCACCACAACCCGCTCGACGAACATCACAATCCGCTCGAGACGAATCATAACCCGCTTGAAGCGAACCATAACCCGCTGGAAGAACATCACAATCCATTGGAACGGGGGCCCTACCACAATCCGCTGGAGACCAATTCCCGGCCGGAGATCGGTTCGACCAATCACCCGACTTCCACCACGACGGGGCTGGACCACCGGCCGACAGGTTCAACGGGCACCACCGTGCAAAATCATCCGCAGAATCATCCAACGACGGTCTCGCATCCAGTCGTTCGCCCCGCCACCGTGATCGCTCCAGTGACCGCAGCCGGCGGCGCCTGATCGAGGGGACGCTGGCGCCGGCATGCACCGGCTACCGCTGAGGTTGAGCCCTCAGTTTGGTCTCGCTTCAACTCCCGGACTTCGGGAATCGTAAGAGCGGAAATAGTATTGGAGATAGGCGGCAAGTTCGCGCGGACTGGAGTAAAGGTCGCGCAATTCGAAATAGTGGGCGTGTGCGGAGTAGACCGGAGATATCCCAAATCGCTCCAGGGCGAGGCGCGCTCGCGGGAGATGGAAGTACTGTGAAATCACGAAAACGCTGCGGAATTTCAGGCGGCGCATGATGATCACTGTGTCGTGGGCGCTGGCGAAGGTGTTCACGCCGGATTTATCTTCGATGAGGCGATTCGGCGGAACTCCATGTGCGCGGAGATAGTCGCCCATGACGGCGGCTTCGTCGGCGCCTTTGAAGCCTCCGCTGACGATGATCGTCGGGAAATAGCCGGCTTGATACAGTTCGAGGGTACGATCCAGGCGGGCGCGCAAGCGGGCGGAGGGCGTGCCATCGGCGTTCACCTTGCTGCCGAGAACCAAGGCCACATCGGCATGCGCGATCTGATCGTGAAAGCCGGCTGCGACCAGCACCAGCGTCGCCACCACCCATGCGCCGAAAAGCGTCAGGATTACCAGGACAACGGACTTTCGTCGGGGGACCATCGAGAAGATGAGCGCATCCTCTCTATCGCGGGGCGATATCCAAGTTCAAAAGTCGTCGTGGCGCGCAGTCATTCGACCCACGGTCGCGGCGCCGCGCTGCCCGGGCCGATGGGAGCCGAGGTCTTGCTTTGCGCACGGATCTCATTGAGCCGCGCCATTGCCTCCTGGGTTTGCGCATTGGTGAGTCGCGGGCGGAGCCGTTCGAGAAACATCCCGGCGTTCTGGTCGCCCCGCCCGGCCGCGACGGAAAGCCATTCGAAGGCCGAGACGAAATCCTGGTGCGCAGGGGAGGCGGTCATGTAGCAAAAGCCCAGCGGCCCCGAGGCCGGGCCGTAGCCTTGGCCCACCGCGCGCTGCAGGTGCCCAAGCGCGCAATCGATATTCTTCTCCGCGGGCATTTGGTTGGCGGCCGGCATATAGCTGAGCCCAATCTGGAACTGAATCGCAGGGTTCGGACTGGTTTGGACCTTGGCAATCAGCGTATCGGCCAGTTCATCATTCTTCGGCACATGGTCCCCACGCCGATACAAAGCCGAGAGCGCAATCGTCGCCAGCACATGGCCTTGGTCCGACGCCGAGGTCAACGCTTTCAACGCCTCATCCATCGAGCCCCCGTCGCGCTTCGCCGCCTGGACGAGCGCGATCCCCTCTTTGTAGGCGGCTTCCGGATCCATGGACCGCGCCCGTCCCTGGAGTTCGGTCAATGCGCTCGCGTATTCCTGATCGTTGGGATCTCCCTTGGCCGCGGCGCGCAACCATTTCAACGCCGCATCCAAATTGATCGCCGTTCCGAGGCCGTCACGATACGCGCGGCCCAGGTTGTACTCGGCCCGCGTATTGCCCGCTTCGGCGCTGACCTTGTTCCATTTGAGCGCTTCGCTGAAGTTCTGTGGCAGACCAATTCCCTTCTCGTAATAAGCTCCGATCGTCCCGGCTGCGGTAGGGTCATTTTTCTGGGCCGCATCCAGGTACCATTTTACGCCCGTGGCCAGGTCCTTGGCCACGCCGGCGCCCTTCACGTAGCAACTTCCCAGCACATATTCGCCTTCCGCATTGCCGGCCTGGGCCGCCAGGCAAGCTTCGCGAAAGGCCTCGGTGTCGTGCATCTCACTGGGCTGGTCGAGGAGAATTCGCGCGAGCAAGGCGTGCGCATCCGCCGCTCCCTTGGGGTTCATCTGGGCGACGTTTTGCACCGCTTTCCTTGCCCAGATCAACGCCTGGGCCGGATCGCGCGGCCCGCCCCGGCCATAACGAAAGCAGACCGCAAGGCTGTAGGCCGCGCCGCCATTTCCTGCTTCGGCCGCACGGCGCAGCCAGGGCAGGCCCTCCGCATAATTTTCTTGCGTCAGATAGGCCATGGCGAGGCCGAACTGAGCCTCGAGAATTCCGGATTCGGCAGGCTTCTGATAATAGCTCCGAGCCCGTTCGACATTGATGGGTACGCCACGGCCCGTGAAGTAGCTGTTTCCCAAGTTGGTCATGGCCCGGAGATTCCCCTGTGCCGCCGCTTTTTCGTACCAAGCTCGAGCCTGCGCCGGGTCCGGCGACACGCCGCTGCCGTGGGAATAGTGCCACCCCATCTGGTATTCCGCCTCGGCAAAACCCTGCTGCGCAGCCGCGAGGTACGACTCGACCGCCTTGGCGAGGTCCTTCGGCACACCGGTGCCGGCTTCGTAGAGCGCTCCGAGATTCGTTTGTGCCCCCGCATGACCGGCCCTGGCTGCCAACTCGTACCAATGCGCTGCCGCCGCAAAATCGCGTGGCATGCCATGTCCGCTCTGGTAGCACAATCCAAGGGCAGCCTGGGCATTTGGGTTTCCCGCCGCAGCGTTCTTTTGCAGTTGCGCGATGAAACTCGCGTTGGATGCATTGGCAAGTTCGGGAGCCACCCAGAGCCCATTCACCGCCCCGTCCTGGGGACCCGCCGTTTGTCCGCCGGTATCGCCCGGCGGCTCGGCAGCCATGGCGATTTGGGCGACGACAAACCCAGTCGCCAGCAATCGCACCGCGCGGGCGGCGGCGAATTTGAACAATGGAACGGATTGCGACCGCCCGGTTGCATGGCGAGGCCAAAAGCGCATAGGATGCATGACCTGAATGCCCGCAGCCCCTATGCCAAGCCCCGCGCAAGAAACGTGTGGGCCCACTTTACAGTGCCAAATTGTCCGCGCCGGGATGTCTCAGTCGTGGCAAAACTGCGACAGATCGTGCGCTTGAGTTCCATTGAGGGCATCCTGCTCGCCAATCTGCTGACGCGAGTGCGCCGCTTTCTTTTTCGGAAGTATGCGGACGCAATTCCACCAACGTCTCGCGCCTTCTAGTTGCAGGTTCTTGGTTTCCCTCTGGGATCACCCGCGAAAATTTTCATCAATTACCTTTCTCCTACCTTGCACACTGCCTGCTTCCGTCTCAGATTGGAGGTGTTCCCAAAGACCGCTGCAACCTGCGCGATGTGCGAGGACGGTGGCGGGCACGGAGAACGCTGTGTCAAAAATGATGAACAACTTCACACCGCGCGCCCAACAGGTCCTCGCACTTGCTCGCAAGGAGGCCGACCGGTTCAACCACAACTACGTGGGCACCGAGCATCTTTTGCTCGGCCTCATCAAGCTCGGGCAAGGTGTCGCGGTCAACGTCCTTCAGAAAATGGGACTCGACCTCGAAACCGTCCGCATGGAAGTGGAAAAGCAGGTCGGCAGCGGTCCGGAGACCAAGATGGTCGGCAACATCCCCTACACCCCTCGAGTCAAGAAAGTGCTTGCGCTCGCGGGCAAGGAAGCCAAATCGCTCAATCATTCTTACGTGGGCACCGAGCACATTCTGCTCGGCCTCCTCCGCGAAGGCGAAGGAGTCGCCGCCCGCGTTTTGAAAAACCTCGAAGTCGACATCGAGCGGACCCGCAACGAGATCCTCAAGGAGCTCGATCCGAATTTCACTCCGCCGGAAGCCGAGCAGGAGCAGCAACAGGAGCCGCAAGCCCGCGGCGGCAAGGAAGTCAAGACCCCTGCGCTGCGCGCCTTTGGCCGCGACCTCACGGAGCTGGCGAAGAAAGGCGAGATCGATCCGGTGATCGGCCGGGCCAATGAAATCGAGCGCGTCATCCAGGTACTCTGCCGCCGGACCAAGAATAATCCGGTGCTCATCGGCGAAGCCGGCGTGGGCAAGACCGCGATCGTCGAAGGTCTGGCTCAGGAAATCGCCAGCGGCAATGTACCGGAACTGCTCCGCGACAAGAAAGTGATCACCCTCGACCTCGCCTTGATGGTTGCGGGCACCAAATATCGCGGCCAGTTCGAAGAGCGCATCAAAGCGGTGATGGACGAAATCCGCCGCACGCGAAACGTCATCCTCTTCATCGACGAACTGCACACCATCGTCGGGGCCGGTTCGGCGGAAGGTGCGATGGACGCCAGCAACATCATCAAGCCTGCGCTCAGCCGTGGCGAGATGCAGTGCGTCGGCGCCACCACGCTGAACGAATATCGGAAATACATCGAGAAGGACGCCGCGCTGGAGCGCCGCTTCCAACAGGTGAAAGTCGATGCTCCGAGCGTTGAGGAAACCATCCTCATTCTCAAGGGCCTGCGCTCCAAATACGAGGCGCACCACAAGGCCAAGTTTACCGACGAAGCTCTCGAGCAGGCCGCCAAGCTCAGCGACCGCTATCTCACCGGACGTTTCCTGCCCGACAAGGCGATCGACGTCATGGACGAAGCCGGTGCTCGCGCCCGCATCGGCGCCATGACCCGGCCGCCGGACGTGAAGGAGATCGAGAAAGAAATCGAGGATATCCGCGGCCGGAAGGAAGGCGCGATCAAGGCGCAGGACTTCGAGAAAGCCGCCGCCCTGCGCGACGACGAAAAGAAGGCGAAGGAGAAGCTCGAGCGCATCCTCACCGAATGGCGCGAACAACGCGAAGAGCGCGAAGTCTTCGTCACCGAGGACGACATCATGCATGTGGTCTCGAAATGGACCGGCGTGCCGCTCAGCCGCATGGAACAGGCCGAAACGCAAAAGCTGCTCGCCATGGAAGGCGAACTGCGCGGCAAGGTCGTGGGCCAGGACGAAGCGGTCATCGCGATCAGCAAGGCTCTGCGCCGCTCCCGTGCCGACCTCAAGGATCCGCGCCGCCCAATCGGCTCGTTCATCTTCCTGGGACCGACGGGCGTCGGCAAAACCTTCCTCGCGCAAACGCTCGCCGAATTCATGTTCGGCGACCGCGACGCGCTCATCCAGATCGACATGTCGGAGTACATGGAGAAGTTCACCGCCTCGCGCCTCATCGGCTCGCCTCCGGGCTATGTCGGTTACGAAGAGGGCGGCCAGCTTTCCGAGGCGGTCCGCCGCCGGCCGTATTCCGTGGTGCTCTTCGACGAGATCGAGAAGGCCCACCCCGACGTGATGCACCTGCTGCTCCAAATCCTGGAAGAAGGCAAGGTCACCGACTCGCTCGGCCGCAAGATCGACTTCCGCAACACCATCATCATCATGACTTCGAATATCGGCGCTGAGCTGATCAAGAAGTCGAGCGTGATGGGCTTCGGGGTTCGTTCCGACAAGGACGAGCAGGCCTACGAAGTGATGAAGGACAAGATCCTCGAAGAGGCCAAACGCGTGCTCAAGCCGGAGTTCATCAACCGCCTCGACGACCTCATCGTTTTCCGCACTCTGGGCAGAATCGAGTTGCTGGAGATCATCGATCTCGAAATCAAGAAGGTCGCGGCGCGGATCAAGAACAAGGAAATCCACCTGGTCCTCGACGAAAAGGCGAAAGACCTGCTCATCGAAAAGGGCTACGATCCCGCTTATGGCGCACGCCCGATGCGGCGCGCCGTCGAGCGCTACCTCGAAGACCCGATGGCCGAAGAAATCCTCCGCGGCAACATCAAGGCCCGCGATACGGCCTTGGTCAGCGCCGAAAACGGCAAACTGACCTTCAAGCCGCAATCGCCAGTCAAAGAAGAACCGGCCGGCGCAAGCTAAGCCATCTAACATTTAGGAATTAGCATTTAGCAGCGCGCGCGCTCGAGAACTTGGGCGCGCGCGCTTTTCTTTTAGGGGCATTCCCTCGACATTCGTCATTAGTCATTCGTCATTTCCTATGCCCCCTGCCAAAGAATTCCAAACCATCCGCTCCGATCTCTTCTACTGGCAGGCCTACGATCCCGCGGTGAAGGCCGACCTCTCCTGCGTTGCCTGTCGAACCGCCGCCGGCCTCGTCTTCATCGATCCGATTCCCCTGCATAAAGCCGCTGAGGAGGAATTGCTCGCCATCGCACCGCCGAGGGCCGTGATCCTGACCAGCGGCAATCACGCGCGGGCCGCCGAGAAATTCCGCGCCCGCTTTTCCATTCCCATCTGCGCGGAATCCTCGGCGACCCAGGAATTTCCCTTCGCCGTTGACCGTCTCATCGCCGACGACGAAGCGATCCTCGATGAATTTAGCGTCGTCACCTTGCCCGGCGCTGCTGCCGGAGAGATCGCCCTCTATCGCGCCGGTGCCATCCACTTTGGTGATGCCCTCGTTCACGTTCCACCGCCCGGCTTCGCCATCCTGCCCGACAAATATTGCGCCGACCCGCGGGAATTGAGGGGCTCGCTCGGAAAACTGTTGCGGTTTCCTTTTGAACTCCTGACATTCGCGCACGGTCTGCCCATCGTCTCCCACGCCCGGCAGCGTCTCCTGCAGCTTTTAGATTCAGGACATCCGCAATGAACCTCCGACTCCCCATCTTCATTTCCGTTTTCGCCATCGGAGCCCTGCACGCCCAAGACAAGCCCGCGACGCCCAAGCCCGAAAAATCCGCCGAAAGTCCAAAGGTCCTGATCTTCAAACCCAGTGCGAAGCTGCCCGACGGCGTGGCGAATTCAGCGAATCAGCAAAGTGGCGTGATCCAGCGCGTGCCGGAAGGAAACCCGTTGCTCGATGGTCCGTCGAAGATCGTGGCGGATTTTTTTGCGGCCTTGCACGACGGCAAAATCGACGAAGGTTATGCCTCCCTGACCAAGGATTCCAAGATCGCCGAAAAACCGGAGGAGCTGAAAACGCTCAAGGCGAAAACGCGCGAAGCGATCGAAGTGTTCGGGAACATTTCGGGATTCGATTTCGTCGAGTCGCGCTCCATCGGCCAGCGGTTGGTGCGCGCCACTTACGTTTCGCAAGGCAAGATCTTCCCACTGCGCTGGCGTTTCTATTTCTACAAACCCGAAAACTCCTGGCGCTTGATCGACATGCGCGTGGACGACAAACTCACCGGTATCTTCGACGAGGTCGAGGAGACGAAGACCACGGATCAAAAAGGGGCGGATTCGGCGTTGCCGTAAAAGTTCAAAACGGGCCGGCGTGTCTGTCGGGCGACCAGGCGCATGGCCAAATTCAGCAAGCCGAAACGGTTTTGTTCCGCCACTTGGGCATCCCAACCCAAACGGATTTAAATCGAGCCGCTTTGCGCCGTCGGACCGATACAGGCTTCCGATTTGCGGAGGACTTAGCCGTGAGTCCGTCGGTTGAGACGGCTTAGCTTAGTTGATGCACACCCACACTCCCGGGGAGACGGGCTCAGTCCATCGCGGGAAGAGACGCTCCTCTAACGTCTGCTCATCCATGTTGCTGAGAACAATGCCATAGGCTGGAAGAAAGCCTCCCTGAGCCCATGTGAGTTTCAGGTAATAGCCATCGCCTTCGAGAGGGCGGAAAAAACGGATGGCGGGGGCTTTGCCTTTTACGGAAATTACCCGCCGAACGTCGTCCGGCATGTCCTGGCCAGGATCTGGCGACAAAGGTTGGGTTTCCGCCCAACGCTTCACTCCGTTGAAATTCAATTTACGGACCGCCGCCTTGCAACCGTGGAGGTAAAATGGCGTCACAACTGTAAGTGGAATAAAAATCAGTCCGGAAAGGCAGAGAACGGATAGAATCGCCGTCCTCAAAAACGGGTGAGGCTCATCCCGCGGGACGAAAGCGGCGACCAAAAAGAATGCGAACGTGAGCAGGGTTAGCAACAACGTGTTTCCGTTTGGAGCATCCCACGAAAGGCCAGCCCAATAATCCGCAGCAGCGCACGCTCCCACCCACAGGACAAGAATTCCCGACGAAATGAAAATCGATCGGGCGACCGTGATCGCCGCACTGCGATTCTTTTTAAGAAATTCAGAGCGCACTCTGAGATCCTGTTAAATTTCGAACATTCCTTCTCTACCCTCCCGCCGCACCTTCCCCGCCCGGCTTGGTCATTTCGACGGGATCGAGGGCTTTGTTGAGTTCGGCTTCGGGGAGGATTTGGCGTTCGCGGCAGATTTGCCGGACGGTCTTGCCGGTCTTCGCACTTTCCTTGGCGATCTCCGCGGCTTTGTCGTAACCGATGATCGGCGCAAGGCTGGTGACCATGGCCATGCTGTATTCGACGAGTTCGTTGCAGCGGGCGACGTTCGCGCGAATACCGGTGATGCATTTCTCGCGGAAGACGTTGCAGACGTTGGCGAGGAGCCGAATGGATTCGAGGATGGCGTCGGCGAGGACCGGCATCATGACGTTGAGCTCGAAGTTTCCATTGGCCGCCGCCCAGGTGACGGTGGCGTCGTTTCCAATGACTCGCGCGCAAACCTGCATGACGCTTTCGCAAATCACGGGGTTCACTTTGCCGGGCATGATGGAACTGCCGGGCTGCGTTTCGGGGAGCAGGATTTCGCCGATGCCACAACGCGGACCGCTGCTCAGCCAACGGAGGTCATTGGCGATCTTGAAGAGCGAGACGGCGATGGTCTTGAGCTGGCCGCTGGCTTGAACGAGGCCGTCCTTCGCGGCTTGGGCCTCGAAGTGATCGCGCGCTTCGCGGAAGGCGATCCCGGTGTGGCTCAACAAATGGCGCATGACGATCCCGGGGAAATCCGGATGACAATTGAGGCCGGTGCCGACGGCGGTGCCGCCGAGCGGCAACTCTTCAATCGCCGCGATGGCGTTGCCGGCGCGCAGGCGCGCGTACTCGATCTGCGTGGCGTAACCGCTGAATTCCTGGCCCAGTCGCACGGGAGTGGCGTCCATGAGATGGGTGCGGCCGATCTTGATCACTTCCCAGAACTCGCTGGATTTCTTTTGCAGGGCGTCGTGCAATTCCGTGAGCGCGGGCAAAAGGGATTTTTGGAGTAGCACGCCGACGGACACGTGAATGGTCGTGGGAATGATATCATTGCTCGACTGTCCCATGTTCACGTGATCATTGGGATGGACCGGATCTTTCGAGCCAATGGGTTTGCCGGCGAGTTGCGAGCAACGGTTGGCGATGACCTCGTTCACGTTCATGTTCGTCGAGGTGCCGCTACCGGTCTGGTAGATGTCGACCGGAAAATGGACGTCGAGCTGGCCGTCGATCACTTCCTGGGCAGCGCGGGCAATGAGGTCCACGCGCTCCCGGGAGAGACGGCCGAGTTCCAAGTTGGCTTGGGCGCAGGCGGATTTGACCATGCCCAAAGCGCGAATGAATTCACGGCCAAAGCCGCGGCCGGAAACGGGAAAATTGAGGACAGCACGTTGTGTGGATGCGCCGTAGAGGGCTTCGGAAGGCACTTCCATCGTGCCCATGGAATCTTTTTCAGTGCGGGTGGACATTGGGGAAAGTTGATGGTTGAGGGTTGAGAGTTGAGAGCCGCGCAGGGTATGCGGGGGTGAATCTCGAATTGCGGATTCAAGCTCGTGCGCCTGACGTCGGAGCGAGGTTACGAATTACCGGCGATGGCGATCAACTATCAACTGCGGCCGGTCACTCCTGCAGCGCCTTCGCGTAGAAGAGCGCGCCACCGGCTTCGGGCGAATACATCAACTGCGCGAACCCTGCGGCCGCGTAAACCGCCTTGGCCCGCTGATTGTTCTCCAGCACTTCGAGCGTGAGCTTGCAGCAGCCCATTTCCCTCGCGCGATTTTCCACCGTGGCGAGGAGGAGGCGCGCGACTCCGGTGCCACGAAATGCCGGGCTCACGAAGAAATCGTGGATGTTGACGAGAGGTCGCGCGGCAAATGTCGAAAAGCCGAGAAAACAAATGGCCAGCCCGATCGGTTCCGCTTCCCGCCAGGCGAGAAAAATCAAGGTCGTCGGATGGCGCTGCAAGGCCGGGATAAGTTCCCGTCGCGTGCTCTCGGCGAGCGGTTTGCCATCGGCCATCGGCTCCATGGAATAGGCATTGAGCAATGCCAAAACGGCGGCGGCGTGATCGGATCGCGCAAGGTCGGCTTCAATGATGGTGACTGCAGGTAGGCTCATGGAAGGGGCGTCGGTCGCAGATGCAAATCGTATCACTCAGCCGCGGACCGATGGACGAAATAATTCACGCAAAAAATTCCGCTGAATTTCGCGTGGGCATCTCGAGCCGAAGCCCGGCAAGGATCGAAACTGGCCGCGCTTAGTGGTGGCCGTTCCCGTTCACCGCATAGCCATTCAGCCGATGGCGCCCGTGCCCATTCGCCGTCTTGTAATATTTGGTGACGAACATCGGCGGCAGATTTCGCAGGCAGTATTCGGACTCGACCCGCGGGAAATGCCGGCAATGACCGATCAACTCGTTCGTGACCTGATAGATGATGAACGCCGAGTGATCGTGCGGCGCGAGGGAGTCGTAGGTATGCTGCAGCAGTTCGCGCTTTTTGTCCGGTTGCAGAATGCTGAAGGGGATGCCCGAAACAATATAGTCGCAATGGCTGTGGCCGCGTTTGGCCAGTTCCTGGCAAAGGAGGGCGGCGTCGGTATTCAGGACGACGATGCGCCGATCGTCGCGGAACTGGTGTTCGAGGTGATTGGCCAGAACCGGATCGAGCTCGAAGAGAATCAAGGTCGACCCGGGGTGCATGCGACGGGCAATCTCGCGAGTGTGACAACCCTCACCCGGTCCGTATTCGGCGATGACGCGAGGCTGGCTGAGGTCCATTTTGCCCGCCACCCGGCGAACCAGGGTGCGGGAACTGGGGACGATCGAGGAGATCTGGAAAGGCCGTTTGAGGAAACGTTTGAGAAAGAGGGCGCTCATTCGGGTTGGGATGCCAGAAAAATAGGAGGGCGACTATCCGCGCCGAATCCCGACTTGTCCAGCAAAGGGGGCAATTGTTCCAGATTTTTTAAAGATTATCCAAAAAGAGCGTAAATAGGGGTGGACATCGAACTTGGAAAGGTGATAAAAACGTGGTAATTACAAAAAACATATCCCATGTCACAAGCGACCCACAATCTGATGACTGTGAAGGAAACCGCGGAATACCTGCGGATTCCCCTCCCGACGGTCTATTATCTCGTGCAACGCGGTCAGCTCCCGGCGATCCAGATCGGTGGACGCTGGCGGGTGAAGAAGGACGCTTTGGATCGGGATGTGCTGCGTGCCGAAGAGCAGGGCCAGCCCACGGTGCTGGTGGTCGACGATGACGACGCCCTTCAGAGCATGTTCAAGCTTTTCCTGAAGAAGGCCAATTTCAGCCGGCTCGTCGTGGGCTCTGGCAAGGAAGCATTGGCGGCCTTGGAAAAGCAGAAATTCGACTTTTGCTTCCTGGATCTGCAATTGCCGGACATTACCGGCGACATCATCTATCAGCGCGCCAAGGAGATCGATGCCGATCTGCCGATCGTCATCATTACCGGCTACCCGGACAGCCAGATGCTCGACAACATTCTCAAGCTCGGCCCGGTGACGGTGCTGAAGAAGCCGCTGAAGGTCGAGGATCTGAACCAGACTCTCCGCCAGCTCGGCCACAGGGCGAACGCCAAGGCGGCCTGAAAGGATGACGAGTGACTGAGTAGTCACTCATGGCGGCAGCGATCAATTTACGCGCGCTTCAAGGCGTCTTCGCCAATGAAAAGATTGCGCTGACGGAATGGGCCCGGGGTGGCAATGAGCGCATAGGCGCGGCCAAGGGGCGTGGAGAATCCAAAGTGCGGAACCTCGAGGTGACGATTCGCGTTGGACGCCCAGCGCGGGACACGACCGAAATGGATCGTGCCCAATTCGTCTGCCGCCGCAGCAAGATAGCAGTCGGTAATCGGCGCACCCGTTAAAGGAGGCTCCTCCATGAGCATCTCGATCCGCGGCTCGAGATAGAATTCATCGAGGAAATTTCGCAGCGCGAAGTCAGCCGAGGCGCCGGCGAGAGTTCGCTCAGCGACTTCCTTGAGACTTTTGGGCCTGGAGTTCATCAAAGATTTCTCGGATCAGATATTCGGTTTTCGGCAGAATATGTTGGTTGGGATAGAATCGTTCGACGATGGCAAATACGGCCTGCGGATCGCGCAAGTCAAGTTGCCGGATCAGCGTGACGATATCATCCCGATCCCCCTTCCCCTCTGGTCCCGGCGACCTTGCCGCCAGCGATTTCATGGCAAGGAGATAAGCGGAGGTGGGGCGCGTGACGTGCAAATGTGAAAACTGCGGCAAACCAAGAGCGGTAGTTTCGCCAAGTGGCGACACGAATCCTTTCACCCCGTCATTGAGCCAGCTCTCGGGTAAATTCAATTCTTCCCGCACGGCCAATGCCGCTCGGCGAAAGCTACCCGTGGGCTGAAAAACCGCATCGACATCCCGCGTTGCCGGCCGGGCATGGAAAGCCAGAACCATCACGGCGCCCCCAAATAAACAGATTTCGCCATGAACATCCTCCTTTCTCAACTCGTCGTTCAAACGACTGAGAGCGGTGACGATTGTCTCATTGGAAAGCTCTTCAGCCATTCATCTGCGACCAGTCTACGATCCGCGGTTCGGTTTAGCGAGCTTCGATGACAGGCCGGAAGAAAGCCCTGACATCAAACAGCCAGCCCCGGCGAGAGTTCGCTCAACGACTTTCTTCAGGCTTTTGGGCGTGGAGTTCAGCGGAAATTTCCCGCATGATGTAGTCGCGTTGGTGCTCGAGAATCTTTTGCACATCGGCGAGGCGTTCCTTGGCGAGTTTGTAATCCGGGTCGATGGCGAGCGCCCGGCGATAGCATTCCATCGCCTCGTGAAACTCTTTTTTGGAAAGCAGATAACCGCCGAGATTGAACCAGGCCTCGTCGATACAGCCTTCGGAACATGCGACCGCCCGGCGGGCAAACACGATCGCTCGATCGATATCGCCACGATCGAATGCGGCCATGCCGGCGTAGATCAGGTGCGTCGCATCCACCGGGTCGAGTTCGTGGGCCCGCAGAAACATTGCCTCCGCGCCGGTAAAATCGCCCTCTGCTTTCAGGAGCCAGCCGCGCCGGAGAAAAACCCAGTTCAGTCGTTTTTGAGGCAACACCGCCTCGGCACGATCGAGCGCCTCCCGAGCAGCGGAATATTGCGACAATGAAATCAATTGACTCGCGTAGCGCAGCAGCGTCGGTCCGTGGTCCGGATGGTCGCGCAAATACAGTTCGCACAGATGGCGCGTAAAGCCGATGTAATCTTCAGCATCGGCTTTTTCGAGGGCACTGAGAAATTCATCCAACATGGCTAACGCATTTTGGCCATTCGTTTCTCCGCCATTCCTTCGGCATTCCCCATTCGTCATTCGAAATTTCCCTTCGGCCGCGCCTTGTGCCAGTTGGTGGATTGCTCGTAAGCGTGGGCGATCTGGAGAAGGCGAGACTCATCGAAGGACTTGCCGAGAATTTGCAGGCCGACGGGCAATTGTTGGCCGTCGATTTGTGCGAAGCCGCATGGGATGGAAATGCCACAGATACCGGCGAGGTTGGCGGCGATGGTGAAGATATCGGCGAGATACATTTTCAACGGATCATCGCTCCGGTCGCCGGCTTTGAAGGCGGCCTCCGGCGAAGTCGGTGCAATGATGGCGTCGCACTTTTCGAAGGCTTTGGTGAAATCGTCGCGGATGAGCGTCCGCACCTTTTGCGCCCGCAGGTAATAGGCATCGTAATAACCACTGCTCAGCACGTAGGTGCCGAGGATGATCCGGCGTTTCACCTCGGGGCCGAAGCCTTCTTCGCGAGTGCGGCCATACTGATCCACGAGGCTACTTGCTTCCGCAGTGCGGTGGCCGTAACGAACCCCGTCGAAGCGCGCCAGATTGGCCGAGGCCTCGGCCGTCGCGATGATGTAGTAGACGCCCACGGCATGCTCGGTGTGCGGCAGCGAAACCTCGACGATCTCGGCGCCGAGCGATTCGTAATGCCGGATGGCGGCCCGGACGGCGGCATCCACCTGCGGATCGACGCCCTCGATGAAATACTCGCGCGGCAAACCGATGCGCATCCCTTTGATATCCCGTCCGAGCGTCGCTGTGTAATCCGGCACCGGCTCATCGAGACTCGTGGAATCCTGCGGGTCGCGACCGGAGATCGCCGTCAGCAGGAGCGCGGCATCCCGAACGGTTTTGGTGAAGGGACCGATTTGGTCGAGAGACGAAGCAAAGGCCACCAATCCAAAACGCGAAACCCGGCCATAGGTCGGCTTGAGACCGACGCAGCCACAGAACGCCGCCGGTTGCCGAATGGAGCCACCCGTATCCGACCCCAGCGCCGCGAAAGCTTCATCCGCCGCGACGACCGCTGCCGAACCGCCGCTCGAGCCACCCGGCACGCGCGAGGTGTCCCACGGGTTCCGCGTGTGCCCGAAGGCGGAGTTCTCGGTCGAGCTGCCCATGGCAAATTCGTCGAGGTTGGTCCGGCCAAAAGGAATCGCGCCCGCGGCGCGCAGCTTGCGGATGACCGTGGCGTCGTAATTCGACTTGTAGCCCACGAGGATTTTCGAGCCGGCAGTACACGGTTCGCCGGTGACATTGATCACGTCCTTGATGGCGATCGGCACTCCGCCGAGCGGCAGCGAGACGTCTGCGCTTTCGGCGAGCTTCGAAGCCAGCCCGATGTCACGCGACAGGTAACCATGAATTTGCGGATCGACGGCGGCGATGCGCGACTCGAGGGCACGCATCACCTCGGATGGCGACACCTCTTTCGCGCGCAGTTTGGCCTGCAGATCGGAAACGGAAAGGGAGGTAAGAGACATTGCGCTATTCGATGACCTTTGGGACCACAAAGAGATGGTTGGCCGCCCGAGGCGCATTGGCCAGGGCCTCGTCCGAGGTGAACCAATCACGGCTCTTGTCTTCGCGGAAGACGTTGTAGACCGCGTTGGCATGCGCGGTCGGTTCGACTCCCGTGACGTCGACCTTTTCCAGTTTTTCGACATACGCGAGCACCTGGGAAAGCTGGGCCTGGAACTTGGCAATCTCTTCCTCGCTCAAGTTCAGGCGGGCCAGTTGCGCAGTATAGCGGACATCGAAAGCGGCACTCATAGGAGGGTCAATAGAGCCGGGAATGGCGGCACATGGGAACCAATTTTTCTGATTCGGATTCTTTTCTCTTCAGGGCCCCCGGGCAGGACATAAGCATTCAGCCAAGGAATCCCAAAAACGGCAAATTTGTCCACTTGCCAAGGACAGGGTGGACGCGCGCGATGGAATGACTCGGGTCGCGCTGCCCAAATTGGCTCGTCGGGAGGATGGTGAGAAATGATGACTTTTTTCGGAGCTCCCGGCCGTTTACTCTGGAGGAACGGGAAGGATGTGCCGGCGGCCCCGGATTTCCAATAGGTGTTGGATCGCGTCTCGAATTCAATAGAGTCCGTTCTTCACCGCTTCTTCTGCGTGCACCACACCGAGCCATGGCAGAGATAAATCCGGACGACCAACCGACCGTCCTGCGCACCGGTCGCGCCATGCCACCGGGGCAGCGCGGCGCAACACCTCCACCGTCTGGGCTGGCGTCGCCGCCGTCCTCTCCCGCATCGCTTCCAGCGGCGTTCGGACGATACAAAGTGATTCGGCCGTTGGGCGCGGGCGGATTCGGAACGGTTTATCTCTGCGAAGACGCGGACTTGAACCGGCAGGTCGCCGTCAAAGTCAGTCGCCCCGGATCCACTTCCGCCGAGGGTGAAGTTGAGCGACTCATGGAAGAGGCTCGCCGTCTCGCCCGACTCAGCCATCCGGGAATCGTCACCGTCTACGACGTGGGCCTTCAGGACAGCCACCTCTTCGTCGTTTCAGCCTTTCTCGAGGGTTTGGACCTCGGCCACTGGCTCAAGGAAAACCGGCCGACCTGGATCGAGTCGACGCGGATCGCCGCCTCGCTGGCTGAATCCCTCGCGCACGCCCATAGCCGTTTGATCGTCCACCGGGACGTCAAGCCGTCGAACATCATTCTCAATGCGCAGCGTGAACCCGTTCTCGTCGATTTCGGGCTCGCCATCGATGAAGCGCGGTCCGGCGCATCCGAGCTGGGAATCTTGTCCGGCACACCCTCTTATATGTCTCCGGAACAGGCCGGCGGGCTGGCCCACCGCATCGACGGCCGGACCGACATTTACGGCCTCGGCGTCGTGCTTTACGAAATGCTCACCGGCCATCTGCCCTTCCGCGGTCGCGATTTCGAAGAGATCATCCGCCAGTTGCGCGAGGACGAACCGCAACCTCCCCGCCAGCTTGCCCCCGATCTTCCACCCGAGCTGGAACTCGCCTGCCTCAAGGCTCTCGCCAAGCAACAGCACGACCGCTATTCGACCGCCCTGGATTTTGCCGAGGACCTGCGCCTCGTCCTCACCGCGGCTTCTGAAATGCCGACGACCCGGCGAACGCTCGCGGAAATCTCGCCGCTCCCGGCGTCTACGACCGCTCCGAAAACCCCTCGCGGATCCGCCACCACGCGCCCATCTTCGCGACGACGCTCCCACTCCGCCGAGCGCCGGCAAGTCACGCTCCTTGTCTGCGGGTGCGATCTCTTCGCCTCCGCAAAATACCTCGAAGAAATCGATGCTGAGGACCAGTCCACGGTCCTGCGTTCATTTCAGCGGTCCTGTGAACAGGCCGTCGGGAGTTGCGAGGGCACGGTCGTCCAGTGCGACGAACACGGCCTGCTCGCCTGCTTCGGCTATCCCGTTGCCTTCGAAGACGCCAGCTACCGCGCCGCCCAAGCCGGACTGACTCTCCTCCAAAATGCAAAAGCACTCGGCCAGCAACTTCGCCAGGAACATGGGCTGGATCTGAATGTCTGGATCGGCATTCACACCGGATCCGCGGTCGCGGAAAGTAGCGAGACGGCCATCTCGCTGGTCGGCGAAGCGCGCAATGTCGCCCTTCGTTTGGAGGACGTCGCCACTCCCGGCGAAATCATTTGCACCGACGCCACCCGGCGCCTCATCGAAAGCTGCTTCCATTGCCGCAGCGTCGGTCGGAAAAAATTGAAAGGCGTGGCGCAGGAGGTCGAACTCTTTCGCCTCGAAGGAACGAAGTCCGCGGACGCCCTGCTCGATTCCACGGAATTGGCGATGCTCGCTCCGCTCGTCGGACGCGACCACGAGATGAGCTTGTTGCAGGATCGCTGGTCGCAAGTCCGCGCTGGCGAAGGTCGATCGGTCCTGCTCATGGCCGAGCCGGGACTCGGCAAATCGCGCCTCGTCCATGCCCTCAAGGAACACCTCGCGAAAGAATCCGCCGCGCCCGCTTCCGACAGCCATCCTCACATCCTATCGATCGTCGAGTGGCGCTGCTCCCCGCATTTTGCCAACACCAGCCTCTATCCCGTCGGCTCTTTCTTCGAATGCCTGCTCGGCTTCACCCGCGACGAAGCACCTGCCGCCCGTCTCGATCAACTTATCCGCCATCTGGAAGCCTACGGGCTCGATCGTCCGGAGATCGTCCCTTTATTCGCGAAGCTCCTCTCGCTTCCGCTCGACCATCGCTTTCCTCCGCTGGGTTTGTCCCCGGTCCGCGAGCGGGAAGAAACTTTCCGCGCCCTGGAACGCTGGCTCAGCGCGCTGGCCACCCGCCGGCCGATTCTCTTCATCTGCGAAGATCTGCATTGGGCGGATGCTTCCACCCTGGAGTTCGTCGGCCGGCTCGTCGGCGAAGCCCCGACCGATCCCATTCTCACCGTCCTCACCGCGCGGACGGAATTCCGTCCACCGTGGCCGGTCACGGCGCACCAGACCGCACTCGCTTTGCCGCCCCTCACGCGCGCACAGGCCGGGGACATGATTCTGATGAAATCGGGAAGCGCCCTGACCGACTCCGTAGTCGATCAGGTCTATCAACGGGCTGGCGGTGTTCCGCTCTTCATCGAGGAGTTCACCAAGCTTCTCCAGCCCTCGGACTCGGCGCCGGTCGAAGCACCGGCAAAGAGCGCCGGCGCATCGCGCGAGATTCCCGCCACCATCCAGGACCTCATCATGGCCCGCGTCGACCGGATCGAAGGCGACCGCGAGATGGCGCAACTCGCCGCCGTACTCGGTCACGAATTCAATCACGATTTGCTGACCGCGGTGGCTCGCCTCGAGGAATCTGCTCTCTCCGCCGAAATGCGCCAACTCGTGCGGGCCGACATCATTCACCAACGTGGCCGGCCACCGAATTGCGTCTACACCTTCAAGCACGCCCTCCTCGAGGACGCCTTGTACAACTCGATGGTCAAATCCACGCGCCAGCAATTTCATCGGCGCATCGCCGAAGTGCTGGAGGCGGAATTTGGCCTTCTCCTCGCGGAAACGCGCCCCGAGTTGCTCGCCCACCATTTCACCGAAGCCGGTCTTCCGGAAAAAGCCGTCCGCTACTGGCTGCAGGCGGGTTTGCGTTCGCGCGAGCGATCCGCGGAGGTCGAGGCCATCGGCCATCTCACGCGCGGCCTGGCGCTCATTCCCCTGCTCCCGGAATCAGCCGAGCGTGACGCCCTCGAATTGGAACTGCTCGGCCCCTTGGGCACCGCCTACATTGCCGCCCGCGGTTACGCGGCGCCGGAAGTCGGCCCAATCTTTCAGCGAGCGCGCGCCTTGTGCGAACACGTCGGCGAACCCCGCCAATGGCTCGCCATGCTTCTCGGCATTTGGGAATGGCACACCGTCCGCGGCGACCTGCGGTTGTGCCTCGCTTTGGCGGAGGAAGGTGTCGAGTTTGCCACCCGCCTGAACGACCCTGGCATGGTGATGGAAGCATCCTTCATGGTCGGAGAAACCATGCTCTATCGCGGCGATTTCGCCACGGCGCGCGAGTGGTTTTCGAGCGCCCTGGAGAATTACGACGATCGCGAGCGCACCCGACAGTGGGCCGACTTCACCGGACACGATGCCGGCATCACCCATCGCAGTAATCTCGCGGTCGCCCTGTGGCATCTCGGCTTTCCGGATCAGGCGTGGCAAATCAACCGGGAGATGTGCCAGTTGGCGCGAGAGATTGGGCATCCCTTCAGCCTCGCCTACGCCCTCCACCACACTTCCTGGCTCTTTCAGTATTTGCGGCTCGGCCCGGAGACCGAAGCCGCAGCCGACGAACAGATCGCCATCGCCACCGCCCAGGGCTTTGCCCTCTGGATGGCCACCGGCACCTTCTACCAGGGCGAAGGCACGCTCCTCCAGGGCGACCGCGCCAAAGGTCTCTCTTTGCTCTTGCAGGGACTGGCCGCCTTTCGCCGCAGCGGCGCGGAACTTTCACTCACCTGCCTGCTCGCCGTCGTCGGCCGCGCCTGCACCCAGTTCAGCCGCTTCCGCGACGCCCACGAGGTCCTGGATGAAGGCCTTGCGCTCGTGGAAAAGAACGACGAACGCTGCCAGCAAGCCGAACTCTACCGATTGAAAGGCGAACTCCTCCTCGCCGAATCCACCGGCAACGACGCGGCCGCCGAGGACTACTTTCAAAAGGCCATCGCGACTGCTCGAGAACAACACAGCAAGGCCTGGCATTTGCGCGCCGCGACCAGCCTCGCCCGCCTCTGGCAGCGCCAGGGCCGTATCCCGCAAGCTCGCGAGATTTTGGCCGGCATTTACAATTCCTACACCGAGGGCTTCACCACCCCGGACCTCACCGCGGCCCGCGCGCTTCTGGACACCCTGGCCTGAAAACGCGAGGAGCAGTCAAGAATGGCGCTTAGAGCAGTTTAAGTAAAATTGTAGCCAAGAATCAGGTCGCGCGTAGCGCCTCCGGGGAGCGCACTCGTCCGGAACTGCGCCACAGGATGGGTTACACATTCGGGCCAGAGGATGGGTTCCAATTGCTGCAACTAAGGTGGCGCTTTTTAATCATCGAGATTCGCTGAAGCCTCGCGGCTGTGGCCGCAGGGAGGAGTCCGTGGCG
>DASYAY010000043.1:0-16123 GCA_036501065.1 Chthoniobacter sp.
CTCCCGGCAGCACCCAGGCCAACAGGGCGTGTCCCGCCTCGTGATAGGCGGTCATGTGCTTCTCTTTTTCGTTGAGCACTTCCTCGCGCTTGGGGCCCATGAGGATTTTGTCGCGGGCAATCTCGAAGTCGGCCATTTGGACTTTGTCCTTGCCTTGCCGCGTGGCCCACAGGGCGGCCTCGTTCACCAGGTTGCGGATATCGGCGCCGGTCAGCCCGACGGTGCCGCTGGCGAGCTGGTGCAAGTCGAGGTCGTCGGCCAGCGGCACATTGCGGCAGTGAACTTTGAAAATAGCTTCGCGGCCTTTGAGGTTCGGCCGGTCGACCGTGACGTGCCGGTCGAAGCGGCCGGGCCGGAGCAGGGCCGGATCGAGCACGTCGGGGCGGTTGGTGGCCGCCAGCACGATGACCGACTCGTTCGGGCTAAAGCCGTCCATCTCGCTGAGAATCTGATTGAGCGTCTGCTCGCGTTCGTCGTGGCCGCCGCCCATGCCGTGTCCGCGATGGCGGCCGACGGCGTCAATTTCATCGATGAAGATGAGGCAGGGCGCGGATTTTTTTCCCTGTTCGAACATGTCGCGGACGCGGCTCGCGCCGACGCCGACGAACATTTCCACGAAGTCCGAACCGCTGATGGAAAAGAAGGGCACATCGGCCTCGCCGGCGATGGCGCGCGCGAGGAGGGTCTTGCCGGTGCCGGGCGAACCGACCATGAGGACGCCCTTGGGGATGCGTCCGCCGAGCTTCTGGAATTTCTTCGGGTCGCGGAGGAATTCGACGATCTCGGTGACTTCTTCCTTGGCTTCCTCGACGCCGGCTACGTCCTTGAAGGTGATCTTGTTCTTGTCGCGGGAGAGCATGCGGGCCTTGGACTTGCCGAAATTGAGGGCGCCCTTGCCGGCCATGCGGATCTGCTGGCGGAAGAAGAAATAGAGGATGAGGAGGAAAGCGAGGATCGGGGTCATGCCGAGGAAGGCATTGAGAAGGACATTGCTTTCCGTCTTCGGGGTGACCGAGAGGTGATATTTGTCCTCCAGCATCCACATCAGGTCCTTATTGTACTGGAGGTTGACCTGGGTCTTGTACTGCTCCGGCTGGGCGCCGGGCTGGGAGGGCTTCTTGTAAAACTTGAGGTAATCGGTGCCGGTGCCGGGCTCGGAGACCAATTCGATGGATTTACCCGGTTCGTTGAGGATTTGCCCATCTTCCAGGGCCTTCTTGAACTGTGGGTAGGCGACGCTGTTCTCCATCGTGCCGCCCTTGAAGACGTAAGCGAGGATGAAGAGGCCGATGGCGATGGAGACGAGGACGAGCCCCTTCCAATTGAAGCCGGGTTCGGCGGGGCCGCCGCCGTTCTGCTGGCGGTTGCCTTTGGGTGAGCGTGGGTCGGGTTGGGCCATAATTGATTGTCGGGTTGCCGGACTAAACGGTGCATCGTAACTGAACATGCCAGCGGGCGCAACGCCTTCGGATGCGGCGCAAGAACCTAGGGCTTATCGACATTTGGTCAACCGAGAGTATTATTTTCAACCTTGAGCACAACAGATCACGGCTACGCAAAAAAACTCAGTGAACATCCCCGCGCCACGCTCTTCCGAAAGGTGCGGCGCCTGGCGGATACGGTGAGCCGGCGGGTGCTGCGCAAACCGCGCACGGTCACAGAGAGCCCGAACCTGCTGCCGCTGCTCATCCAGGTGCTGGCGGCGTTTTCCAAGGCCAACGGCGAAGTGCTGGAGGAGGAAATCGATTCGTCGCTCGGTTTTCTCCGTTACGATTACCCGGAGGCGGTTTATTCGGAGCTGCGGAAGCTCTTTCGGCAGGCGCTGAACGAGAACCAGGACCTCGGAGTGATGGCGAAGAAGCTGGCCGTGGAATTGACGACCGAGCGGAAGGTCATGCTCGGGGTGCAGCTTTACGACCTCATTTCCAAGGCGGGGATGGAGCAGCAGCAGGTCGTCACTTTCTATTCGTTCATGACGCAGCTGGGGATGGCGGCGCAGGCCATCGACATCGTCTACCAGCTCAATGCCGCGGAGGAGACGGACAAGAACATCTATCAACAGGGCCAATCGCCGCTGGAGTCGCTGACCTTCGGGACGAATGGGCAATCCGATGTGCGGCTGAAAGGGCTGTCGGAGAGCGAGCGGCTGGTCGCCTTTCGGTATCACGACCTGATCCTGCTCAAGAACCAGAGCTCGAAAGGGATCGTGGTGCGCGGGCGTCCGCTGGGACCGGGGGCCTTTTGCCGGGTTTATTCCGGGCAGCGGATCGTCCTCGGCGAACAAGTGCTGACGTATCAGGACCTCGCCTACTATTTCAACGCGAAGAAGAACGTCGCGCTGGCGCAAATCTACCTGTCGATCGATCACAACGACGAAGTGCAGTTGGAAAAGGAGCGTTCGCGGGAATCGTGCCTGGAGGTCCGTTTCGGCCTGAAAGTGCAGGTCCGAGCCTTGAAGGACGTGGATGCGCTGCTCAATGGCATCGCCTTGCGTTACGGCACCGCCATCGAAGCGACGCTCGACGACAAAATCGTTTTTCACAACGACTCCGAGCTGCCGCTGAGCGAACTCCGGCGGCGGGCGCGCGCTCTCGGTGGACGTTTCCAGCTCAAGGCGTACAAGACCGGCTATCTCGTTTCAAACAACCCTTCGCTCCTCGACGTCGACGACATCCTCCTCTCGCCGGGGACGAGCGGTGACGTCCTGCTGAAGATCCTTTGCGATTACGAAAACCGGATCGGCAAACTGGAGGTCATCCACGCCGACCGACCGATCCTGGTCGGCGAAACGCCGGTGAAACAGACCGCTGACCTGAAGGACGGGGACACCATTCGGATCGACACCGGCCAGGTGCTGCGCTGCAACTTTTCCGAGCGGATCATCGAGGAGGAGCGGAACATCATCTCCAGCCTCGAAGTGCGTGACGTGACGCATCGTTTCCGCCGCCAGGAGACCGGCCTCGACGGCATTTCTTTCAGCGTGAACCGCGGCGAAATGGTGTGCGTCATGGGGGCGAGCGGGTCTGGCAAATCGACGCTCTTGCGGGCGCTCTCCGGGCAACTCCAGCCGAGCCAGGGCGACGTCCTGCTCAACGGCCAGTCGCTCTATGCCGACGTCGAGCATCTCAAGCGGTTCGTCAGCTACGTCCCGCAGGACGATGCCTTTGACGATCACCTCACGATCGAGGAAAACATGAGCTTTGCGGCGGCCATCCGCTCTCCGCATCTCTCGGGGCGCGACCGGGCGCGGAGGATCGAGGGCAAGCTGACCGAGCTCGGGCTGAGCGAACGCCGGGATAACATCGTGGGGAGCGCGGTGAAAAAGACGCTCTCCGGCGGGGAACGCAAGCGCCTGAACATCGGACTGGACATGGTTTCCAGCGCGGATGTCTACCTTTTCGACGAGCCGACGAGCGGCCTCAGTTCCAAGGACAGCGAACACGTCATCGAGATCATCCGCTCGATGGCGCACAACAAGATCGTCCTGGTGACGCTGCACCAGCCTACGTCCAAACTCTTCCAGATGTTTTCCAAGGCGCTCCTCCTGGACAAGGGCGGGCGGATGGTTTTCTACGGGACGCCGAGCGAGATGCTCGCCTATTTCGCGGCGGCCGAGCACGAGCAGCACTTCGGCACCGAACTGGGCGGCTGCCCGGCGTGCGGCACGACGCGACCGGAATTCATTTTCGACGTGCTGGAGACACCGCTGCGCGACTTGAGCGGCGACATCATTTACGAGGAGAATTCGCAGGGGCAGCTCGTCCCGGCGCGGCGTTTCTCGCCGGACTACTGGCGCGACAAGTACGAAAGCTTCCGCCTGCTCCAGGACATGAAGCAGGTGAACCTGCGCAAGCAGCCGCCGACGCCATTGCCGGCGACGCCGCCGTTGCGCAAGCGCCAGCCGATTCGCTGGCACGACGAGTGGACACAATTCCGCACGCTGCTGCGCCGCGCTTTCATGTCGAAAGTGCGCAACCGCGGCAACCTCGTCATTACGCTCCTGGTGGCGCCGGCGCTCGCGGCGATCATCGGTTGGGCGCTCTACTTCACGGACGATGAATCGGGCGTCTACGATTTCGCCAGCGCCTTCCACATTCCCACGTACATTTTCATCAGCCTGCTGGTGGCCATGTTCCTGGCGCTGATGAACAGTGTCGATGACATCATCCGTGACCGGGTGGTGCTGCACCGCGAGCGCAATCTCGACGTGCGGCTGCCCTACTACATCTTCGCGAAGTTCAGCACGCTGGCGCTTTTTTCGGCGGTGCAATGCATGCTCTTCGTGCTCGTCGGGAACAAGATTCTCCTGATTCGCGGGATGTTCTGGGAATACTTCTTCTTCATGTTCATCACCGCGGCGAGCGGCACGAGCCTCGGCCTTCTCATTTCTTCGATGGTGGCCGATGCGAAGACGGCGGCGAACTTCGTGCCCCTGGTCCTGATTCCACAGCTCATCTTCGGCGGCGCGTTGATCAAGTACGAGGAGATGAACCGGAACCTCGACTTGATCTACGGGTTCAAGCGCTGGCTGAACCGTCATCCCGAAGAGAACCCGGCGAGCCGCGACGACGCCGCGCTCCGGGTGCCGTTCATCAGCCGCTTTGTGGCCACGCATTATAGTTACGAGGCGTTGATCGTTGCGCAGGCGAAATTAAACCCGCTGACCATCCGCCAGGATGAACTCCAAAAGCTCATCGACGCGCTGGTGTCGAAGAAGGATCGGACGCCGCAGGATGCGAATCGTCTCGAAGACCTCAAGGACACGCTGGCGCTGTTGAGCGGGTTGGAAGCGGTCAATATCCATGAGATCAATCGACGTCTGAAACGGGTCGATGAAGTGATCGGAGGGAAAGCGCTCGACCCTGGGACGCTGAAGAGCCGGCCCGGAGTGACCGCGGAACGCCTCTACTGCAATCAAAAGGTCGCGGATCTCGTGGCCAAGGCCGAGACGGAGCAGAACGACTACCGGCGCACCAGTGCGATCAATGTCTTCTTCAGCCCGGAGAAGCGTTACAATATCCATTTCTTCGGCCATTACCGAGTGATTCGAATCAGCGTCGTCACCTACAGCACGGCGATCCTGGTCGGCTCCTCGCTTCTCCTCATGGCTGGACTTTACGGGGTGCTGAAACGGCAGCTCCGAACGAAGGGAACTTAGTATAGGTTCTGCCGTCCCTGCGGGACTGATTGGTTTTGGTTGAGAACCCCAGCGCTAAAGCGCTGGGCTATTTTCGGGAAGTCCCTTCGGGACTGGAGGCAGCCGCAAGCCTCGGAGTTATTTAAGAGACTTGTCTGACACCACACTAGCAGCAGTAGCAGTAGTGCGGGGAACGATGGAAACGCCGACTCGGTGGAATAGACTTTGCTATCAGGGGCTGGATTCGATGCGTATTCCATTCCGTCCTACTCCCAGCGCGAGAGCGGCTCTGCCAGATCCCTGTGATCTGGATCTCCGGCCTCGCTTCCAAGGGTAGACACGGAATTTTCCTTTTTTCCAATCCATGCCAAAACCGACCGTCGATCCACGCTTTCACGCTTTTCGCGACGCGGTTGCCGCCAACCTGGAAGCGGCGGCGGAAATGCTGGCTCAAGATGCCGTGGTTCTCCGGTTGCGCAATGAACTGGGCGAGACCGCCATGCATTTTTTCGCGGTCGAAGGTTTTCCCGGCGAGGTCGTCTGGTTGATCGAAAACGGTTCCGAAGTGGACACTCAAAACAAATTCAAGCAGACCCCATTGATGGAAGTGGCCGGAATGGGGCGACTGGAGATGTGCCAGCTCCTGGTTTCCCTCGGGGCCAGCTTTGGGTACGTGAGTTCGCGCGGCGAATCGGTCCTCTCGGCCGCGGCGAGCAGCGATGAAGCGGAAGTGGTGAAATACCTTTTGGCCCTGATCCCGACCGAGATCGACATCAATTCGTTCTTCGACAATGTGGAAGCGGAGATGACTCTCAGGCACAGCCCGAAAAGCGCTGAGCTCCTGACTCGGCGAGGTCTGAAGAAACGCTGGCCTTGAAAGGGGGGCAAACGGGGCGCCCGTTTACTCCACGAATTCCAATTGCACGGGAGCGGGGATGAGGCTGGCCGCACTGGCTTTGCCGAGGAATTCGCAGATCGCCCGCCGTCCGACGTCACCGTAGTCCATGGTGAAATCGTTGACGTACATGCCGATGAAACGGTCGGCGAGCTGGGTGTCCAGGCCGCGGGCCAAGGGCATGGCGTGGGCCACGCCGGCGGCGCGATGTTCGAGGCCGTAACGGATGCTTTCCCGGAGGATGGCGTTGATGGTGCGGCGGTCCGCGGGCGGAATGTCCTTGCGGATGATGTTGCCGCCGAGGGGTAGCGGCAGGCTGGTCTTGATCTTCCACCACACGCCGAGGTCGAGGATGAGTTCCAGATTCTCGTGCTCATAAGTGAGCTGGCCCTCGTGAATGATCAGTCCCACATCGGCGCGGCCACTCTTCACCGCCTGGAAGATTTCGTCGAAGGGCACGACCACGATCTCGCAATCGCCGGAGGGATGGGCGTCGTCGCGCATGGCCATGCGCAGTGCGAGATAGGCGCTGGTCATGGTGCCGGGCACGGCGATCCGCTTTTTGCGCAGCCAGTCGCGCACTTCGCCCAAACGTGGCCGATCGCTGAGGCCATCGTGATTCGGCGCCACGAGCATCGGTCCGTAGCCGTCGCCCATGCTCGCGCCGCAAGGGAGCAGCGCATATTTGTCCATCACGTAAGAATAGGCGTGGATGGAGATGGCGGAGATGTGGAGTTCACCGCGGGTGGCCCGTTCGTTCAGCGTCTGGATGTCCTGGAGAATGTGCTCGAACTTCCACCCGTGCGTCTCGATTTTGCCCTCGGCGAGAGCGTAAAACATGAAGGCGTCGTCAGGATCAGGAGAGTGACCGAGGGTGAGGGTGCGGGACATGGAGAATTGGGGACTGGGATCGAAATAGGGCGGCTTCGCCGGAACGTCGAACCGGCTTCGCCGTAAACATCCAACATTCAACACCCAACATCCAACATCCAATTTTTGGCTGCGGCGATGTCGAACCGTGACTTCGGCAATCTTCTTTTCCGGCGAAGCTGGCTCAACCCGGCTTTTGATCGCCCTTATTCGCGGTGAGTTTCATGGCGACGAAGTAGAGGACGCAAACCAGCAGCACAACCACGGCGACAAGGTGGGACTTGTGCAAGACAGCCTCGTAGAGGGAATCGGGGTCGTGAAGGGGGTCGCCGCCCTGAAGCCGAATCTCCGCTCCGACACTTCCCCCGAGCCAGGCGAGAACCGCGCACCAGACGGCGGCACCGACGACGGTGAGCAAGCTGAACTTGGCGAAGCCCATCCGAATGATCCCCGCCGGGATGGAGATGAGATGGCGAATGACGGGAAGTAACCGTGCGAAGAAGATTCCGCCGGATTCGTAGCGGTGCATGAAGCGCTCGGCTCGAGCCAGCTTCTCCGGTGGAATGAAGAAGTACTTGCCCCACTTTTCCACCACCGGTCGCCCTACGAGGAGAGAGACCCAGTAGGAGATCGCCGAGCCGATCCACGATCCGAGTGTGCCGGCAAGCACGACCCCGACCAGGGACATTTTCCCTGTCGAAGCCGCCAAAATCGCCGCGGGAGGAATGACAATCTCGCTGGGTACCGGAACGATGGAGCTTTCCATCGCCATGAGGATGATGACACCTGGGTAACCCCAGTTTTCGACCCATCCGAGCCAGGTACTAAAGAATTGGTGCAACATGCGCGGGGAGGTCTAGCGGCGGGGGGCGGTGGGCGCAAATGGGAAAATCTGGGGACGCTGTTTGGGGGCTACGGTTGAGGGTCTCTTATGGGCCGGGATTTGCCGCCCGCAGACACCCCCGCCGTGCGAAGTGGAACTTCGCTCCTTAGTGCGTTTCCAAGTGCAACTTGGGAACGAGAGGGGACGGCTTCGCCGAACATCCAACATCCAACATCCAATGGCCGCCTGCATCCCCTACCCTTTCCAGAGCTTCCGCTCCTTCTGCCACTCGACGATGAGGTCACGGAAGCGCTGCACGGCGGGCGTGTCTTCGTTCTCATTCCAGACGAGGACGAGCGGAATGGTGATGGCGGGGTGCAGCGGGACAAAGCGCAGCGGCACCTCGGGGGCGAAGACCGATTCGGGGACGATGCCGACGCCGGCGCCGGCTTCGACGTAGCTCAACACCGTGCCGATGAGGCTCGGGGTGTAGGCCAGGCGCGGGGCGAATCCGGCCGCCCGGCAGGCCGCGAGGATGCCATCGTGCGACCCGACGCCCTCCCGGCGGGCGAGCACGATCAATGGTTCGCGGGCGAGCAGCTTCCAAGGGATGCTCCGGCGCGAGGCCAGCGGATGGCTGGGAGGGACGGCGGCGCCGAAGCGTTCCTGGCGCAGCAGCAGGGTGCGCAGACCGGAGGCCGGTGTGGCCGAAACGGGGCGGGTGAAGGCTGCGGAAAGCCGGCCCTTGGCGAGCATCTCCCACACGCGCTCGGGTGTTCGCTCTTCGAGATGCACGGCCACCCGAGGGTAACGCCGCCGGTACTCCGCGAGCAGACGCCCGAGGAACGGTTGCGTAGGCGGCCCGATGTAGCCGAGGCGCAGTTCGCCCTCTTCGCCCGCGGCAGTGCGGCGCACACGGCGCATGGCTTCCTCCCAACGCTCGAAAATAATGGCCGTCTCGCGCAACAGGACCTGGCCCGCCGGGGTCAGGCTCACCCGGCGACGATTGCGATCGAGGAGCGACGCGCCCAGCTCGGATTCGATCTCCTGCACGGCGCGGCTGAGCGCCGGCTGGGCGATCCGCAAGCGCTCCGCCGCCCGCGAATAGCTCAACTCCTCGGCCACGGCCTGGAAATAACGGAGATGTCGGAGATCCATTGGAAAAATGGGTGAAACGGTCAAAGACCACTGATAACGCCCAAGTATCACAGTAATCGCGAAGTTCTATTTCCATTACAAGCCCACTTGCCGGTAATGATCCGCAGCGCCGTGCCCGCTTTTTCCAAAATCATGTCCATTGCCAAAAAGCTTTTCCCCACACTCCTGACGGTCGGCGCTTTGCTCTTTGCCGGCTGCAAGAAGGACTCCGCCGCAGACAACTCGAACAAAATTCGCGTGGGCTATATTGGGATCACCTGCGAGGCACCCATTTTTTGCGCCGTGGAGAATGGCTATTTCAAGGACGAGGGCCTCGATGTCGAAATGGTGAAGTGCGAGTGGTCGCAATACAAGGACGTGCTCGCCCTCGGGGGCTTCGACATCACGCATCACCTCATCATGTATTTTCTCAAGCCGATCGAGCAGGGGCTCGACGTCAAAATCTCGGGAGGAATTCATATGGGCTGCCTGCGTGTCCAAGTTTCGCCCAAGGGGGCGATCCACACCGCCGCCGACCTGCGCGGCAAGCGGATCGGCGTTCCGGGCATGGGCACGCCGCCGTTCATTTTCTGCAATCGCGTCCTGAACGCCGCGGGCATCGACGCGAGCAAGGACGTGGAGTGGCGCGTCTTCCCGGCCGGTGAATTGGGCCTGGCGCTGGAGAAAGGGGAAGTGGACGCGATCGCCGATTCCGAGCCCATCGGGACTCTGCTCGAGGCACAGGGCCTCGTCCGCAACCTGGCCGACCAGGGCCAGGATCCCCCGTATCGAGATGAGTATTGCTGCGCGGTGATCATCAACGGGAAGTTTCTGGCGAAAAACCCGAAGAAAGCGGCTGCCGCCACGCGGGCGCTGCTCAAGGGCGCCAAATTTGTCGACGCCAACCCCCGTCTCGCCGCGCGGATTTCCGTGGAGAAGCATTATCTGGCCTCCAACCCGGAACTGAACACCACCGCGATCGCCCACCTCCGCTATATTCCCAGCGTCTCCGGGGCCGAGGCGGCGGTGCATTCGGCGGCCAAGGCGATGCAACTCGCCGGCATGCTTTCGCCGAGCACGGATCTGACAGCGCTGGCGAACAAAGCTTTCGTGCATCAGGAAGGTGTTTCCGACGAATGGCTGAAGACGTTGAAGATCGAAAAGGTGGCCGAAGGCCAGGTGCCTCCCGACGAACCCCAACGACTGACCGCGGAGATCGCGACGATGAATGATCGATTGAGAGTTGCCACCTGCTGCGGCCCGGCGAAAAAATGAACGCCTTGCCAGAACTGAAAATTCCCATCTCTTCCGGGGAACAGTCCCCTGCGGTCGCGATCGCCCCGGCTGTGACCAAATCCGGCCAGCCGTGGCGTCATGCCCTCATGGTGCCGATGGCGATCCTGCTCGCCCTGGCGGTCCATGCGTGGGCGGGGAAGAGCGAAGCCGCATCGGAGACGCAGTCCTATTTCATCTTCCTGGGGATCATTGGCGGTGCATCGATCCTGCTGGCGATTCTGCAGCCGTTTTGGACGGGCCTGCAAAGGTGGATGAAAGATCTGTGCCCGATCATCGCGGCGGGGGTCGTGGCCCTCGGCGTTTGGGAAGTGGTCACGGCGGGATTTCAATTGCTTCCGATGCCTTATTTTCCGGGACCGGCCGGTGTGCTCGCGAGCATGATCAACGATCGCGGGATCATCTTCGACAGCACCTGGCACTCCCTGCTCCTACTCAGCCAGGGCTATCTGCTGGGAGTCGTCGTGGGCCTGGTCACGGGAATTTGCATCGGCTGGTTTCCTGGGGCCCGCTATTGGGGGATGCCGGTGCTGAAATTTGTCGGGCCGATTCCGGCGACGGCCTGGATTCCGCTGGCCATGGTGGTGTCACCCTCGGCGACGTTTTCCGCCGTGGTGCTCATCGCCCTGGCGGTGTGGTTTCCGGTGACGATGCTGACCGCCTCGGGCATCGCGAATACGCGCGCCTCGTATCTCGATGTCGCCCGGACCCTTGGCGCCAGCCGCGGCTATCTGATCTTCCGCGTGGCCATTCCCGCGGCCATGCCGAATATCTTCATCGGTCTATTCATGGGCTTGGGAACGTCTTTCCTGACCCTCGTGGTCGCCGAAACCGTGGGTGTGAAATCCGGCCTTGGCTGGTACGTGGGTTGGGCGCAGGGCTGGGCGGAATACGGCAAAGTCTACGCCGCGCTGATCATCATGGCGGTGTTCTTTTCCACGATCATGACGGTGGTCTTCAAGATTCGCGACCGCGTGCTCGTCTGGCAGAAAGGAACGATCCGATGGTAGCCGCTGAAGAACGCGCGATTTCGGTCGAGGGTTCCGCGCTGCGGGTGGATGCGGTCCGCAAGGAATACCCTTCCCCGCTCGATACGAACGTCCGCACGCTCGCCCTGGACGGCATTTCGCTGGAGGTAGCGGCGGGGGATTTGGTTTCGATCGTCGGCCCGAGCGGCTGCGGCAAATCCACCCTGCTGCGGATGATCGCCGGCCTGGAGGCGCCGACCACTGGCGAATTGTGGGTGGGATCGACGCCGATCACCGCGCCCAGCGCCGAGCGCGGGCTGGTTTTTCAGGACCCGAATCTTTTTCCCTGGTGCACGGTGCGCCGGAACATCGAAGCCGGCCTGGTCGCCCGCGGGGTGTTGCGGGAGAAACGCCACGAGGTGGATGAATTCATCAACCTCGTCGGACTGGACTCCTTCGCCGACGCCTTCCCGCATCATCTCTCCGGCGGCATGGCCCAGCGCGTGGCCCTGGCGCGCGCGCTCATCAATCATCCGAAGGTGCTGTTGCTCGATGAACCGCTCGGCGCTCTCGATGCCTTCACCCGGATGCGAATGCAGGACGAAGTGCTGCGGTTGTGGGAAGGGCGCGGGACGACGATGCTCTTCGTCACGCACGACATCGACGAAGCCATCTACATGAGCAGCCGGATCGTCATCATGTCGCCGCGGCCCGGACGCATCGAGCGAGTCATTGAAGTCACGCTGCCGCGCCCGCGGGAGCGCAGCAGCCGGGAATTCTTGCAGTTGCGCGGGGATATCCTCGAGCTTCTGCATTTCGGCCACGCCGGGTAGATTCGGCGTGGCTTAGGAATTTTCAATCCATCGCAGGAGGAGGAGAATCACAATTCCTGCGGCGGCAAGTTCGATGGTAGTTTGCACGGCAATGGAATGAAGATCCAATCTGGGGCGATGGAAGTGTGGGAGCTTCATAATTTCTATAGAGCATCGCCCATGCCCCCGGGACGAAGTTCGAGGGTGTTTTGTCCACGCACATCCAAAAGGACGCGAACCACCCAGATTATCGGAAAATTTGGACCACGGATTACACGGATTTCACGGATTGATTTCGCAGTGGAGTCTTTAATCCGTGAAATCCGTGTAATCCGTGGTCCCTCTTTCCCCCCAGCAGAGAATTTGTGCAGCTCGCCGAACCCCTGCGGTTCAGCACCTCCCTCAGAGAATCTCGGCTTCGTCCGGATATCCGGAATCGCGGCGGATCGAATCGAGCCGGCGACGCATGCCGCGAGCGGAATCCGGGCGGTTCACGGCGCGAATCACCGCGATGACGACGACCGGCAAGGAGAGCAGTGCGCCAATGGAAATCATCGTCGTGGCGGTTGTTTTTTGAGCCGGGCGGCCGAGCTTTCCGGCGAGGAGCAAACCGATGCCGCATCCCACGGCCGTTTGGGTAACCGCCAGCAGACTCGTTTGCATGACACCAGATGACTTCGACATGATGCTCGCAAAATATGCAGCGAGCGTGCCAAAAGGAAACCTGAAACTCACATGGCCAAACTTCTTTACGTGCTCATTCTGGCGGGCGGCAGCGGCGAACGCTTCTGGCCGCTCAGTCGCAAATCCAAGCCCAAGCAACTGCTGTCGCTCTTTTCCCAGGAAACCCTGCTGGAAGCCACCCTGCGCCGGTTGGACGGGCTCGTCCCGCCTTCGCAAATTCTCATTCTCACCAACGCCGACCAGGAAAGTGGCGTACGCGCGCTCTGCCCGGCGCTCCCGCAGGAGAACATCATCGCCGAGCCGGCCAAGCGCGACACCGCGGCGGCGATCGCGCTCGGCGCCGGGTGGATTTCCAAGCGCGCCCCGAATGCCACGATGATCGTCCTGCCAGCGGATCATCTGATCAACGATACCGCAGGATTCCAGCGCACGCTCCGGGTCGCGGCCACGGCTGCGGAACAAACCGGCGAGCTCGTGACGATCGGCATCAAGCCCACGTGGGCCTGCCCGGGTTTTGGCTACATCGAGCAAGGCGAACAAATTTCGCTGATGGATGTCCCCGCGGAGCCACCCGTTTTCGATGTCGTTCGGTTTCGCGAAAAACCCAATGCCGAGCTGGCGGAAAGTTTTCTCGCGCAGGGCCATTTCCGCTGGAACGCCGGGATGTTCATCTGGTCGGTGCCGTCCATCGTGGGCGCCTTCAATCGTCACGCCCCGGAGCTTGGCGAATTCATCGCGCGTCTCCACTCCGAGGATGATCTCGCCGCCGTTCTCCGCAACGCCTTCCCTGCCCTGCCGAAAATCTCCATCGACTATGCGATCATGGAAAAAGCGGCGCGGGTGCTCGTCGTCGAAGCGGCCTTCGACTGGGACGACGTCGGCGGCTGGGCAGCCGTGGCCAAATACCTGGCCTGCGACGAATCCGGCAATCACGGCAATTGCCAGGTAAAAACCATCGAAGCGGCGAACAACATCGTCTTCACCAGCGAGCCGCGCACGGTGGCGCTGCTTGGGGTGAGCGACCTCATCGTCGTGCAAACGGCGGACGCCATCCTGGTCTGCAACCGGCACGAAGCGGAGAAGATCAAGCAACTCGTGGCCCTGGTGCCACCGGAACTGCAATGAAGGAAGTTGATAGTTGAGGGTTGATAGTTGATAGCCGCCTGCGGTATGCGGTGCGATTCTCTCATTGAGCATCGCCGCTGGGCTCAATCTGCACCAACCCTCTGCAATCCCTCACCCCTCCATGAAACGCGCTCTCGGCATTGATCACGGCGACGCCCGCATCGGCGTGGCTATCGCAGACGAATTGGGCATGCTCGCCCATCCGCTGGAAACGATTCACACCAAGGAAATCGCCGATCCGGTGGCGCACCTTGCTGCCATCGTGACGCGCGACAAGATCGGTATCATCATCCTTGGCCTCCCGCGGAATATGGATGGCAGTTACGGCCCCGCCGCGGAAAAGGTGCGGGCCTTCGCCGAAAAGCTCCGCACCGCTTGCGGATGCGAGGTGAAGCTATGGGATGAACGGCTGACTTCCGTGGCGGCGCAGCGGTCGCTGCATGAAGCGGGGCGGAACGTGAAGGACAGCCGCAAAGTGATCGATCAAGTTGCCGCCCAGCTCATTCTCCAGGGCTGGCTGGATTCCCAGGCCATGCTGGGGTAATCATCCGCGAATGTCCGAAACCCTCCGCCTGCGCATGGTCATCGCCTACGATGGCCGGCCGTTTCGCGGGTGGCAGAGCCAGGCAACCAAGGACGCGGTGCAGGATCATCTCGAGGCGGCCTTTGCCCACACCATCGGCGAAAAGGTGAGCGTGCAAGGGAGCGGACGGACCGACGCCGGCGTCCACGCTCTCGCCCAGGTGGCCCATGCCGATGTCCCGGCCGCACGGCTCGAAGTCGCCGCATGGCTGGGCGCGCTGAACAATTTCCTGCCCCCGGAAATCCGCGTGCTGCGCGTGACTCGCGCCACCCCGGATTTCCATGCCCGCTTTCATGCCCGGGGCAAAATCTACACCTACCGGATTTGGAACTCTCCCTACCTGCATCCTTTGGAAATCGGACGGGTCTGGCACATGCCCGCGGAGCTCGATCTCGATATTCTCCGGGCCGGGTTGCCTCTGCTCGAGGGCAAACACGATTTCGCCGGCTTTGCCGCGAATCGCGCGCCTGGTTTTGCCGCCGAGGATACGGTGCGAACGCTGCAGCGGATCACCTTCGTCCCTCGCGGCGATCTCCTCACGCTGCGCTTCGAGGGCGACGGCTTTCTTTACAAGATGGTTCGCCTGCTCACGGGCACGCTCATCCGCTGTGCGCAAAAGCGCGCGGAGCTTTCCTTCATCCGCGAATTGCTCGCGGGAAAAGGTTCACGCAAGACCAGCTTCGCGGCGCCCGCCGAAGGGCTTTATCTCACCCGGGTGCTTTATTGACCGGGCAACTTCTGCGTGACGGGCTCGCCAGGAGCCGGCGCCGGAGCCGCCGCCTTCGTGTATTGGGCGTTCGGCTTCATGATGATGGCGTACTTGTCGTACTGGATGTCGAGATTGGCCACCGACCCGAGATACTTCAGCGCCTCGGTGAAGGGCACATTCGAGAGATTCAGCGTGACCGTTTTCGTAGCCATTTCTTCCGCCGGAAGCTCCACCACGATATTCACCGACACCTGATTTTTCGTCTGCCGCTTCACCGTGCTCTTCAAATAGTCGACCGCAGAGCCAAGGGTGGCATCATGGAACTGAATCTGGGGAATCATCACCGCCGCGAGCTGACGATCCATCGGCACGCTCCTGGTTTTCCCCAGCGCTGCGTCGGCCTTGAGGCGTTTCAAGTAACCGATGGCCACGATGTTGCGGGAGTCGAGTTGATAGGCCATCTCAAATGCCTGCTGCGCCGCCTGGTAATCACCGCGGGTATAAGCGGCCTTTCCTTCATTAATGTATTCCACCAGTTCCGGCGGGGGCGGGGTCGGTGAGGCCGACGGCGTGGAGAAAGGTGAAAACGAATTCGGCGGAGCCGCCAAAGCCACCGCCGAAAGCGAAACCAAGCAGGCAATCATCTGGAGGGTCTTCATGATGCGAATTTGCCACTGCTCGCGGCAAATGCCAATCGAGATAGCCAGAAAATTAGGTCAAATTTTTAGGAAAGAGGACCCGATGTGGTCACTGCGCACATCCGAAAGGAGGAAATTGGACCACGGATTGCGCGGATTTCACGGATTAAACGCCTCCACCGCGAAAGCTGTCCCACTTGGGCACGCGCCTGGGAGCGAGATTTCATCCCGCGCGGAGGGTGTGTCTCGGGTGGACCGACTTTGCTCGCCCGCGGACACCCCGCCTGCGAGAAGGAATCTCGCTCCCTATGGCGTGCCCAAATGGAGAGTTTGTGTGAAAAGCCCGAAAAATCGAGTTTCGCCGACGAACTTTCGATGACTTACAAAAGTTCATCAATGACTTGCATAAGCACCGCCGACTTTTCACACAGTCTCGGAGTTTGGGCACG